>JBBISJ010000073.1:0-3059 GCA_037441345.1 Chloroflexota bacterium | reverse complement strand
CTGCGCGATGAGGTTCGAGATCGTCTGGCTCTTGCCAGTTCCCGGCGGGCCCTGCACGACGCCGTTCTGCCCTTTGCCGACAAGCACGATAGCGCGGTGCTGCGTGGAATCCGCATCGAGCACCAGGTAGTCGTCGGACGCGGGGCGCTCATCGAGCTGGGCGGGCTCCATGTCGATCAGCGCTTGGGCCAGCTTCTGTCGTGAGACCGAATGGCCGGCAACGGCCGCAACGATGGCGCTCGAAGCTATGGTATCGCCGTTCCTCTTCAGATCCTCGACCATGGCCATCTTCGCGAACTGAAAGTTGGCCAGGATCACGCGCCGCGTCGCCTTGAAGTCCGGTACCGTCGTGGCCGCGCGCTCGATGCGCGCGAACACGCCCCCTGGGTCGATCCGCCACTGTCCCGATTCGTCCTCGCCGGCGCACTCGCTCAGCACCGCGGACGCATCGATACGGATCGCGTAATTTTCCTCAAGCACATACAGCAGCACCGGGTTCACTTGCGGCTCGCCCCCGACTGCGAGTCGCAGGTCGTCGCCCGCCCGGCCGCGCGCCTCGATGCGGGCGGGCAGCAACAGCACGGGCGCATCGTACGGCCGCCCACCATCGGAGGCGGGCCATGTAGCCATCCCCATTGCCAGGTGGAGCGTCTCGATACCCTTCTCCTCGAGGTTGCTCAACGCCTTGCGCTGGAGCGCTACGAGCGCGCTTCGTACCTTCTGGCGCGCCTCGGCTTCGGCCCGGGCACGTACGACGGGGTCAGGAATCTCCGCATACCGGGCTGCCGAGACCAGAGACTCAACCGTCAGTTTGTCGCCTGCCAGTAGACGGCCCACGGCCTCCGTCTCCGCAGTCAGGTCGAGAGTGCCGACCTTGAGGTCGCGGTAGAAGAGGAGGGAGTTCGCTCGCGAGTGGTCGATGAGCCGGCGGGTCCATACACCGCGCGCGGCATCGACGATGCGGCGAATCTCCGGATCTCGGCCTATTGATTGAGGTTCCGCCATCGAACACTGCCCTCGGGTTGCCTTGCCTACATTGCGCGGCGCCTAACGTCCAGGATCACCCGCGGCCGAAGGCCGTCGGGTGAATCCTGAAGTTCGACCGCCTCATTCTGCGAACATCTCCTGGAGTCTCTGAAGGACGGTTGTGATGCTTTGCGGCTCCAGGCGACCGAGGCGACGCACCAGGCGTTCCGCATCGACCGTCCGCAGCTGATCCAAAGCCACGAACCCGGATCGGCGCTGGAAGCGACACGGCACGCGCCACGGATACGCGCGCCCGGCTGTCGTCATGGGCGCAACGATGACCGTGCGCAGGTGTTCGTTCAGTTCGTCCGGTGATACCACGAGACAAGGGCGGGTCTTCTGGATTTCGCTGCCGAGCGTGGGATCGAGACGAACCAGGTGGACGTCGCCACGGGCCCGAGCAGCCCGCGTTACCACTTCCATTCCTCTCGGTCGAAGCGCGTCGGCGATGGCGCGTCAAGCAGGCCATCGTGGTGCGCCTCGGCCATGGCGCGTGCCGCCTCCGCCCAGCCGGCTCGGGGGCGACGGGCGCCTTGGACGACGAGCCGCCCCGGCTCGGCGTGCAGCTCAACTTCGTCGGGCAACTGCGCCTGATCCAGCAGAATCTTCGGGACGCGAATCCCACGGGAGTTACCGATGCGAACGATGCGGGTCCTGGTCGTCATGTGACTACACTGTAGCTACGACCGGCTCGCTTTGCAAGCCACCTTTGTCGGGCGAACGCACTGCGCTCAGCCGCCGGCCGGCGAAGCCGGTCGGCTGCAGCGGCTGGTTCGGCGGCACATCTATTCCCGGTTCATCCGGCTTTTCCGTGGGTAGCCGGGTGGTGTAAGGATGGCTCCAGCTCGATCTCTCCAGGAGGGCTGGGGCCATGCGCGATGTCGAACTCTACCGTCATCTCCTGGGCCTCGAGACGCCATGGACCGTCCGGGCGGTGGAGTTGAACGTGCCGGGGCAACGAGTCGACGTGTGGGCGGGCCACGCCGAGGACGTCCGGTGGCCGTGTCCGGAGTGCGGAGTCCCGCTCGGGCTGTATGACCATTCCGAGGAACGCGTGTGGCGACATCTGGACAGCTGCCAGTTCATGACGTACCTGCACGCGCAGCCGCCCCGGGTGGAGTGCCCGACCCATGGGGTCCGGCAAGTCCGCCTGCCCTGGGCCGAGGTGCGGGCCCGGTTCACCGCCCTCTTTGAACGCCTCGCGATCGACGTCCTCCAGGAGACCGACATCCAAGGCGCCACCCGGATCCTGCGCATCAGCTGGGACGAGGCCTGGCACATCCTGGAGCGGGCCGTCGAGCGCGGCCAGCGCGCCAAGCGGCCGCACGTGACGCCCCACCTTGGGGTGGACGAGAAGGCCATCGCCAAGGGGCACCAGTACCTCACCCTGGTCTGTGACCTGGATCGGGCGACGGTCGAATATCTCGCGGAGGATCGCAAGCAAGCCAGCCTCGAGGGCTACTTCAGGGGCCTGTCGGTGGACCAGCTCGCCGGGATCGAGGCGATCGCCCTGGACATGTGGGAGCCCTATGTCCAGGCCATCCGCGCGCACGTGCCCGACGCCGCGGCCAAGATGGTCTTCGATCGCTATCACATCATGACGCACATGGGGCAGGCCGTCGACGACGTCCGGAAACGCGAGCACCGGGCTTTGGCGGCCACCGGGGACACGACGCTGACGGGGTCGAAGTACCTCTGGCTCTACGCCGAGGAGAATCTGCCCGAGCGGCATCGGGAGCGGTTCGCCCAGCTCAAGGCCCTGACCCTCAAGACCGGCCGCGCCTGGGCGCTCAAGGAGAGCCTCCGCGAGCTCTGGCACTACACCCGGGCGGGCTGGGCGGAGCGGCACTGGAAGCGGTGGTACTTCTGGGCGACCCACTCGCGCCTGACCCCCGTGATCGAGACCGCGCGGATGATCCAGCGGCACCTGCCCAACGTTCTGACCTTCTTCGCCCACCGCATCACGAACGCCGTCACCGAAGGCCTCAACTCCAAGATCCAGACCATCAAGAAGATGGCCTACGGCTTCCGGA
>JBBISJ010000072.1:0-3126 GCA_037441345.1 Chloroflexota bacterium | reverse complement strand
CCAACACCAACGCCAACGCCGACTCCGACACCCACGCCGACGCCGACACCAACGCCGACGATTGTTCCGACCTCTGCGCCGGGGGGTGATGGCTGCACGCCGGGCTACTGGAAGCAGAGTCAGCACTTCGTGTACTGGGTTGGGTTCACGCCCAACCAGAGCTTCGTGAGCGCGTTCGGGGAGAACGCCTTCCCGGGAAAGACGCTTCTGAACGTGCTTGGCGCCAACGGCGGTGGACTCAACGCGCTTGGCCGACACGCAGTGGCGGCGTTACTGAATTCGACGAGCCCGCGGGTGGACTACGCGTTCACCACAACGCAGGTGATCCAGATGTTCCAGGACGCCTACCCGGGTACGAATGCGCAGTACGAGGCACTGAAGAACATCCTGGCTAGAGAGAACGAGCGCGGCTGCCCTGGTGACCCATCGCCAACTTCCTGCGCCGGGAGCACTACGCGCGGCTGCAGTGCAGTTGCCGATGCAACGTCTCTGCCACGGACAGGTGGGGCCGATGAGGGCCATGCCCGTTCGGCGCTTCCGCTGGCAGCCGGTATTGGATTCCTGGTAATGGTCGGGGCAGCGTGGTGGTTGGCCCGCAGACCCAGCGTTCCTTGACAGGGGGCCTGCGGTCGATCAATCTGGCGGTCAGCATAGCTGACCAATGCGCCTCCTTCTCCTGACCGCCCTCCTCGCCGCCGCCCTTCTGTTTGATCGGGCGTCGGCTGCCGTAGACGGTAACGTCCGCGTCAGCGTCGGCAATTCAGGCAGCCAGCTGGCTGGCTCCAGCGGATCAGCCTCCTCATCTTCATCACTGGACGCCAGCGGTGAGGTCGTGGCTTTTGAATCCGTCGGCACCGCCGCCGACGGCGATGCCAATGGCACATCGGATATATACGTGCGCTTGGTCGCGGACGACAGGACCGAATTGATCAGTTCGACCCCTCGCGCCACCTCCGGCAACAACGCAAGCACCCATCCGTCGATCACCGACGACGGCCGGTTCGTTGCATTCCAGTCGCTGGCGACTGACCTGGTTGCCTCGGACGGGAACAACCTGCCCGACATCTACGTTAAGGACCGCGCGGATGCAACGATGCTCAGGGTCAGCACGGCGCCGGATGGCGGCGATGCCAACGGAGCAAGCACGGCCCCTGCAATCAGCCCTGACGGATCAACGGTCGCCTTCTGCTCGTCGGCCTCGAACCTTGTGAGCGGAGACGACAACGGTGAATCTGATGTCTTTCTATTCGACATCATCCAGCATTCAATCACACGTATTGCTCCGGACAGCGACGAACCCGCCCCGGAGGGCGGTTGCAGGCGCGTGGCCGTCAGCAGCGGCGGGCAGTCCGTGGTGTTCAGCTATTCAGTAACGAACAAGGAAGGGGGTTCCGTTAGCCAGGTTTATCTGCACGACCGGTCAACGGGCAGCGTCAAACTCATCAGCGCCTCGGGCGGCGCCCCCGGGGATGGTTCAAGCGGGCTCAATGGGCTCGCGATAAGCGCCGATGGTGATGTTGTTGCATTCGACTCCACGGCCACAAACCTGGTTGGTGACGACCGCAACGGTCTAGCTGACGTCATCGTCTGGACCTCGGCCACGGAAGGCCTTTCGCGAGTCAGTGCCAACGAGGCAGGCGAGGAAGGCAACGGCGATAGCGGCACCCTTGGCCTGGCGCTGAGCGGCGATGGCCGCTGGCTCGCATTCAGTTCAGCAGCGTCGAATCTCCTGGACGGCGACGTCAACCGGGCAAGCGATGTCTTCCGCCTCAACCTGGAATCAAGGGATCTGACGCTCGCGAGTGCGGACGTGGGTGACCTCGCGCCCAACGGCCCAAGCTACTCTCCAGACGTCAGCAACGACGGGAGCATCGTGGCCTTCACATCGCTCGCCACGAATGTCGTCACATCTGACCGCAACCGGCAGCCCGACGTTTTCATACGGGGCGGCTCGTTTCCCGAGATCGCGAGCCGACGCAACGACCCTCCGGTGACACCAACGCTCGATCCCGCGTTCGCGCCGGTCGTTACGGGAAACGGCGGCGGGGGACTGCCGGGCTGGGTCCTCGTCGCCATCGCCGCCGGCGCCCTCGCAGCAGCGCTTATCGCCGTCTGGTACGCGACCGGCCGCCGACCGGAGGCCTAACTCTCCTGAAGTTGTATCTCGATCCGGCCACCCGGGCCGAATGTGCATTTCTCGTCTTCCTCGCGGCCGCAGCCCACGCTCAGGAAAGACACCTTGTACACCCCCGCAGGCACCTGCTCACCCGCGCCATCGGTCTGGTCCCATTCCTCAAAGTAGACGACGGTCTCGCCGGGCGGTATCACTTCGGTCGCCGCCTGATCTTCGAACTTCTTGCCGTCGGAGGAACTCCAGACGGTCGGGCCGCCATCCTCAGGCTGGATGGTCATCTCATACCGCTGGGTCGTATCGAAGTACAACGTCGTGTCGTTGGTGGCACAGTTGATCAGGCGCATGCGCGCCCTGATGGTGTCGCCTTGCGGAAACTGACCGCCGGCGCTGAATTCGCCGTCCTTTTCAAAGTCAAGCTTGCTCACAAGACCGATCTCCTGGTCGGACACGGAGCACTCTTCAGGTCCTCCGGGAATGCCCGCCGGCGTTTCCACGGGGCTTTCGGCGCCACCGGACGCCGCCAGTGTCGCCGAGGACGACGTGTCTTCTCCCGCATCACCTCCGCCGCAGGCCGCGATGAGGACGGCGACGCCAAGAACAATCGTCGCCGAAAGCAATGCTAGGATTCGTGTCTTCGATACCGACATGCGCAAACGCATCTCCCTTTAGGATCTGGAACCGGCCCCTCTGGGCCGCTGCCGCCAAATGTTAACAGTGCCATCGCTGATTGCGCCAACAATGACAACTACGCAAACCTTTCAGGGATAACGGTTCACGAACGCTTTCTACTTGACATCCCGTTATCCAGCGCCCTACTCTCACCAAAGCCCCGCAAGAACCTGAGGCGAATCGGGAGGTCCCATGGTGCGGCGAATAACTCTATTTGCGATTACTGGCATACTTGCGTTCGTTGGAGTCGTCACGCTCCGTCCAACCCAGACCCAGGCTGGCGCAACCGAGGTTGACCTCCTCGCCGTCGATGTGGTCAGCGA
>JBBISJ010000071.1:0-3132 GCA_037441345.1 Chloroflexota bacterium | reverse complement strand
GGCGGCGACGGCGGTCGCAGCCGTCTCGCGAGGCGGCTGAGGATTGAAACAGCTTCGGCGCGGGCGTGCCGGTCCCCGACCGTGCGTCGCAGCCGTCTCGCGAGGCGGCTGAGGATTGAAACCAGTCGAACGTATCGAGTAGCGAGTCCACGTCGCGTCGCAGCCGTCTCGCGAGGCGGCTGAGGATTGAAACTTTGCTAGAGCTGGGTTGATTGGGGTCCTGCCTGGTGAGTCGCAGCCGTCTCGCGAGGCGGCTGAGGATTGAAACCCGGGTCGATCTCCACGACGCGGCGCGCCACGCGGGTCGCAGCCGCCGCGTGCGGCGGCTGAGGATTGACGGAATGGGTGCGGGGATGACGGCGTTCGGCCCCTTCCCTGGTCCCTCACCCTGGGCGCGTCATGATGCGCGGTGACGTGCGCGGTGTGGACTGCCGCGTGCTAACCTATCCCCCACACATAACACGGGAGGCGCCCCATGACCGAATACACTGACCTGACGTACGAGACGAGCGGCAACATCGCCACCATCACCCTCAGCCGGCCCGACCGGCTGAACGCGATCTCGTTCGCGATGCTGGAATCGTTCTCGAAAGCCTTCCAGGCCGCCGACGCCGACACGAACGTGCGTGTCATCATCCTGACGGGAGCGGGGCGCGGGTTCTGCGCCGGGCTGGACCTGAAAGACCTGATGTCCGGCACGGGGATCGGCGGGAACGGCGGGGGCGGCCTCGGCGCTGCGCGCTTCGACCTGAACAACGCGCCACCGGTAGTCCTGCATCGGACTGACAAGCCCGTCATCTGCGCGCTCAACGGCCCAGCCGCAGGCTACGGCATGGACCTGGCGCTCGGCGCGGACATCCGCATCGCCTCCACGTCCGCGAAGCTCGCCGCCGTCTTCACCAGGCGCGGCATCCTGCCCGAGAGCGGCGGTTCCTGGCTCCTGCCGCGCCTCATTGGCTGGCCGAAGGCCGCGGAGCTGGCCTTCCGCGCTCAGACCATCGGCGCGGGGGAGGCGCTGGAGCTGGGGCTCGTCAACCA
This sequence comes from Chloroflexota bacterium, assembly GCA_037441345.1. GTDB lineage: Bacteria > Chloroflexota > Dehalococcoidia > SM23-28-2 > RBG-16-64-32 > DATKKM01. Next base: position 2,094 of record JBBISJ010000071.1, on the reverse strand, counting down.
CGTCGTCGAGCCGGAGCGCTTGATGCCGGCCGCCATCGAGATGGCCGAGGAGATCGCGTCGAACGCGCCGCTCGCCGTGCAGGCGACGAAGCGAATGATGCGCCTGGGCCTGGACGAGACGTTCGAGGCGAACGTGCACCACGTCTTCCTGCAGCTCCTGCCGCTGTTCGGTACGAAGGACTTCATGGAAGGCGTGCAGGCGTTCGTGCAGAAGCGGGAGCCGCAGTTCACCGGGCGCTAAGGGGTAGCTAAACCTTGCCCACGAGGCTCTTGACGAGTTCCCGCGTGCGCGCCAGCGACGCCTTCGGGTCATCGCCGACGGGGAATTCGGCAGCCACGAAGTCGGTCGCGCCGGTGGACGCAATCGCCTTGATCTGCTCTGCAACCATCTCTTCGTTGCCGACGATGGCGATATCGGCGGGCCCTGACACGCCTTCCCGGTCCAGCATCCGCCGATAGTTGGGCAGCGTCGCATAGACGGCGAAAGAGCGGGCCGCCTTCTCGCGGGCCTCCGCCTCGTTGTCCCAGACGGCCACCGGCAGCGCCGCGACGATGCGCGGGTCCGGGCGTCCCGCTTCCCGCGCGGCCTTCGTGATGCGCGGCGTGAGGTAGGACTCCAGTGTCTTCGGCCCGGTCATCCAGGTGATCGTCCCGTCCGCCAGCTCGCCCGCGGTCCTCAGCATGACCGGCGCCAGGGCCGCAACGAGCACGGGCGGTGGCTCTGCGCCGGGGACCGACAGGTTGACGTTGACCTTGTAGAACTCGCCGCTGAACGATGCGCTGCCGGTCTCGTACAGCGACTTGATGATCGTCAGGTACTCGCGCATGTGCACGGCGGGCCGGTCGTAGGACATCCCCCACATGTTCTCCACGACCATGTGATGGGAGAGACCGAGGCCCAGGCTGAAGCGGCCGTTCGTCGCAGCCTGGACGGTCAGGGCCTGCTGCGCCATCACGTGGGGGTGGCGCGGATACGTCGGGACGACGGACGTGCCAAATGCGATGCGCGAGGTCTTCTGGCCCGCCAGGGCTACCGCCGTCAGGACGTCCGGGCCGAAGACCTGGCCGTACCACATCGCGTCAAAGCCTTCATTCTCGGCTTTGACGGCCGTTTGAACGAGATTGTCGAGGTCTCCAGCGCCGCCGAAGAAAACGCCAAGTTTCATATGAGTCCTCCTGGGAACGGAGCAAGCATAGCCACGGGCGTTGACCGCGCGCAAACCCTTAACGAGGCTCTAACGATTAGCCGCTTGCAAATCTCGGTGGAAGGAGTAGAGTTGGGTGTGGCCGAATCCCCGCCCGGACGGCGGGGAGCGGGGGAACCACCGCCGCAACGGGGTGAATCCGCCCGCGAGGTGGAAGGGCAGTCTCAGCCCTAACCCGACAGCTAACCCCGCAGGCCAATGAGACGGCATACGCCCCGCAGCCGCCGGCGCCCCGCAACCGGCTGTTGAGGCGGGATGTCCGCTAAGTCAGGAGGAGTACGTGGGTTACTTTCCTCGGCGGGCGCCTCGCAAGATGGACTTGTCCATCTCGCTCAAGGTCTGTCCCAACTGCCTCGGCGACCTCGTCTTCCGGTCGGACTTTACGGGCGACTATTACAGCTGCCTCCAGTGCAACGAACGCGCCGATCTGCATCGGCGGCACGGCCGGATAACGGGGGTCCGGATGCCGCCACCACCGGCCCGCAACGCCGGGCCCGCTCTCTTGACCTGACAGCGAGTCCCTGCCGCCCGGTGACACCGTGCCCCTGCGCGGGGTGACTTCTGGACGCTGGCCGCCGGAGCCGTTCTCTGGTACATATGACCCTGGAACGGCATTCAACCGCCGCCAGACGCGTTACGACCACGACTGGAGGTCAAGGTGTTCAAGAAGCTGCTCATCCCGCTCGATGGCTCAGACACCGCCGAGGCGATCCTGCCTCACGCTCGTGAAATCGCGAGCAAGGCCGCGGCAGAGATAGTCCTTGTCACCGCTGTCCAGCAGGTCGGCATCTGGGATGCCACGCTCACTCTGCAGGTCCTCGAGCGCGAGGAGGAACTTGCTCAGGAGTACCTCGAGACGAAGGCAAAGGATCTGAAGGCCGCCGGGTTT
>JBBISJ010000070.1:306-3169 GCA_037441345.1 Chloroflexota bacterium | reverse complement strand
CGGGCGTCACCGGCCGTGGCCGGTGCGCGCCTCCCGGCCGGGGCGTTCCTCGTCCGGGAGACCACGCTCGTCAGCCCACCGAAGCCGAAGCTTCTCGACCGCGTCCGCGCCGCCCTGCGCGCGCGTCACTACAGTCCGCGCACGGAGGAGGCCTACCTCGCGTGGATCAAGCGCTACCTCTTCTTTTTCCACGCCAGGCGCCACCCGGCGGAGATGGGCGCCGAGGAGGTCACCCGGTTCCTGTCCTCGTTGGCGGTCGACGGCCGGGTGGCCGCCTCGACCCAGAACCAGGCCCTGAGCGCCCTCCTGTTCCTGTACCGGGACGTGCTGGAGGCCGACCTGCCCTGGCTCGACGGCATCGTGCGTGCGAAGCGCCCCGAGCGCCTCCCGGTCGTCCTCACCCGCGACGAGGTCCGCGCCGTGCTCCAGCGGCTCGACGGGGTGCCCCGTCTCATGGCCTGCCTGCTCTACGGCGCCGGGCTCCGGGTACTCGAGTGCTGCCGGCTGCGCGTCCAGGACGTCGACTTCGCCAGCAACCAGCTCGTCGTGCGAGGCGGCAAGGGCGACAAGGACCGGGTCACGATGCTCCCGGCCATCGTCAAGGCCGATCTCGCCGGGCACCTCGACGCGGTGCGGGTCCAGCACCAGCAAGACTTAGCGGCAGGGGCGGGCTGGGTCGAGCTGCCCACGGCGCTGCTCCGGAAGTACCCGAACGCCGGCCGGGAGTGGGCCTGGCAGTGGGTCTTCCCCGCCACGCGGCTCTCGCGGAACCGGGTGACGGGCCCGCGTCGGCGCCACCCCCTGCACGAGACGGTCCTCCAGCGGGCGGCGAACGCCGCCGGGCGCCGGGCGGGGCTCGCCGAGCGGGCCAGTCCTCACACGCTCCGGCACTCGTTCGCGACGCACCTGCTCGAGGACGGCCACGACATCCGGACTGCTCAGGACTTGCTGGGGCATCGGCGACGTGAGCACGACGATGATCTCCACGCACGTGCTGCATCGTGGGCCAGCGGCCGTGCGGAGTCCGGCAGGCCGGATGTTCACGCCGTGACCGGGCTGGCGGCCCAGACGCCCAGACGCAGCGAGATAGGCTGCAGGGCCCCGCGGCCCATCCCGGCCGGAGACGCCCCTGACGATCGGCCGCAGGTCGCTGAATCGAAACGGCTGGATGTCGAATCGGGAAGGCCGCCCCCGGTCGGGATTGGCTGCCGGATCTCGCAGGGGTCCCGGGCGTACGCAGGTCGGCCTATCCGGTGGGCGAATTCGAGTTATCCGGACAGACGACATGGCCGCAGGCGGTTGCCGATCGCGGTCGCTGGAGGCCCTTATGGCACGGACCGTCACGGTTCTGGTGCTGGTTCCTGCTCTCGTCCTCGGCGTCATCGGTGCGGCACAACCGGAGGTTCTGATCGCCGAGGAGACCGGCCGGGGCGAATACGAGAAGGGCAGATTTACCCCCGGGAGACCTGAGTTCTCCTACCGCTTCGAGGTCGACGAGAAAGCCGGGACCGCAAGACTGACCGAGATCGTCCGGCTGTCGAACCGAACAGTCATTGATGTCGGCGTCCAGTACGTGATCACGGCATCCGAAGATGGAACGGCAACGAGTCGCTTCCTCGTCAGCGAAGATCGGAGAGACCAGAGGACGATCGGAGAGACCAGAGGGTGCTGACACTGGTCGGTAAATCTGGATCGCTGGCCACCGAGGTCATTCTGCTAGGAGAGGATTTCTTCGAGTACAGCAAGGCTTCCTCCGGCAGGTTGTATCTGGCCACCGGTCGCGTGCGAAAGGCCGTTTCAGGTGCGGACGACACCCTGCAGCAACTACTCGGACGCGGCGAGAAGAAGTCGCCGGAGAGGAATCGGCGTTGAGACTCAGCGGCCGGATAACGAGCCGTTTCACCTGCCGTCGAGCCTCGCTCTCTTCGGTCGCTCGGTCCGCCGCAGGTGAACGCCAGCGTTAGCCCGACAAGGGTCGAGCGGGTGCGGGTGGGAGCCAATGGAAGAAGAGCGGCAGCAGGCTCTGTCGATCTACAAGCGGCTGCTTGAGGCGTGGAATCGCCGCGAGCCGGATTCGTTCGCATCATTGTTCGGGGAGACCGGCAGCTCCGTGGGATTTGACGGTTCGCCGATGAACGGCCATACGGAGATCGCTGCGACACTGCGAGCTATCTTCGCGGACCATCAGACGGCGGCGTATGTAGCCAAGGTCCGGGAGATCAGACCCCTCGGGCCTGGTGTGACGCTGCTTCGGGCGGTGGTTGGCATGATCCCTCCCGGTAAGACTGAGCTCAATCCGGCCGCCAATGCGATCCAGAGCCTGGTCGTGGTGACGGAGGCTGGCCGGCCTAGCATCGCGTTGCTGCACAACACGCCGGCTGCTTTTCACGGACGCCCCCAAATGGTCGAGCAGCTGACCGAAGAGTTGACCGTGGTGGTTCGCCAGGGGCAGCTCGTCGCTGAAGCGGGCTAACATGCCGCTGCAGCCGACGAGCGGCGCCGCCGGACTGGACGGTTCAGTTCGAGGCAGTCGTGAACGCCGCTCGCGGCTGAGCGGCAAGCCGTTAGGCGGCAGGTTGCCATCAACTAACTATCGTTGGAGTTGAATGATGAGCTTATTCGACATACCACAGGAAGTCCTCAACGCCCGTCCGCAGGGAGCGAAGGATTTTGACTTCCTTCAGGGACGGTGGCTCATCCATCACAGAAAACTGGCTGAGCGTCTAGTGGGTTGCCAGACGTGGCACGAGTTTAAAACCCCTGCGGCTAACCAACTCATCCTTGGCGGACTTGGAAACATTGACCACTTGAGAACGGAGTCAGGCGAGTTTTATGAGGGGGCTTCTCTGCGCTTGTATGACAA
>JBBISJ010000070.1:0-280 GCA_037441345.1 Chloroflexota bacterium | reverse complement strand
TGGCGCATTTATTGGATGGATACCAATGGTGCAACGCTCTATCCTCCCGTTGAAGGAGCTTTCTCCGACACCATCGGACTGTTTCGCGGAAACGATCAGCATAACGGTACTCCTGTCCTGGTAGAATTTCGCTGGGATAAGACAAATCCCGAAACACCAACATGGCAACAATCATTCTCGGCTGATAATGGAACTAGTTGGGAAGTGAATTGGTATATGTATTTCGGGTCTTCGTGGAAGTGAGTGGGTGAAAACGGGGGGCTGAGGGTGCGGGACCCCG
>JBBISJ010000069.1:0-3368 GCA_037441345.1 Chloroflexota bacterium | reverse complement strand
CCACTTTCGGCGGACCACGTTCTGCAGCATCGCCTTGTCCAGCGTCAGGTCGGCCCTTCACCTACCACCTCGTGGCGCCGGGGCCCCAGCCCCGACCGCGTGCCCCATTGCCGCAACCCTTCGCTCTTCACCCCCGTGTGGGGCACAGCCCGACTGACGACTGCTCTTCGACGCCCCACAATTGGTTGTGCGCCACTAGACCAACGAGGAAGCATTATGCTCCGGCTATGGATATCGGCGACGATCCTACTCTTGGGCCTGTTTTGGCTGGGCGTGGGCGGAACTTTCGGTAACCCACTACTGAACTCCAGCAAGCAGGATTACTACACGGACGGGGAGTGCCTGAGCGATCGGTCCTGCGTTGAGCGATTGAATGCCGATCTCGCCAGATCGCCGGGCGGATCGCAAGCGCTCAGTCCGGCTGATCGTGAGGCGATGCGATCGGCGGTAATGGCAAATGATGCCATCAGCGCCATGACCGCGGGCTTGAAACTCAACGAGGACTACTGGATGCCAGTCTCGGGTCCAGCCGCCCCCCTCTATGGCGAGACCTGGGCTATCGCTGAGTTGATCTTTCGGAAACCCATCAGCTTCCGCGGCGAGGTTCCGCAGACCTCGGATCCGTGTGAGGGAGTCAGGGGGGAGGACGGCGACTTCCCGACGCCTGCCACTGGGCAGGCCGCGGCGGATACTGAATGTCTTGCAGAGACGAAAGTCCGTGGATCGAGGGAGATGAACGTTACCGGCGCCAGGTATTTCATCATAGAAGTCGCCAACGGCAACGAGGTTGCCAGTGTAACGCCCATTGAACTCCGGGATGACACCCTGGATGAGATGATAGACGCGGTCATCGCGGGACAGATCGAGTAGCCCGGAGGGAAATCAGATGAGCCTGAAGCCATCACTGCTTCTGCCCCTTGCCGGCTTGCTGGTGGCGTTGAGCACGCCGATCGTTGCTCATTCTTACTTCTGGCCCCACGTGTCATGGCGGACCATTTCCAACGACGGCTTCTACTCGTATGACTTCGATTCACAGAGCGTCAACGACAACAACGTAGACTGGCCGTTCAACATGATCTGGTATGACGAGGCCAACATCAACGATGTCAAGTCGTACTTGTCGTCCAGGGGCTTCAGTGGCTCAGGCAGCGCCAAGTACGCATATGTCTACGAGACATCGAACGTCAACGCCCCTGAGTGGGACACCGACGGTGGCAAGAAGAGTGGCTGTTACACCGATTCTGTCGGCAACAAGCGATTCCGGCATACACGGCTCTACGCGCCTACCGACAGCCCCTACTACGATGCATTCTTCGATGTGTATACATACGGGTACTATATAGTCGCCACAACCCACTACGACATCAATGAGACTTCAGGGTGCGACGCCGGAAACCCGTGGTTCGGGTACAGCGAGGACTTGGAGAACTACATCGCAGACCTTGCTGACGATAACTTCGTCGTCTCCCGCGACAGTTATTACTTGAACAACGCCGGCTATGGCGTCTATGACCCCGGTGTCAAGCCTGGGTTGAACCACTACCATCAGAGCGATGGGTACGCCACGAAGATTCGGTTCTACTGATCGCTAAGGACGTGAACCGCTCACCGTTGACCGCGTTCGTGGTCGCGTCGTTCTTGCTGGTGTGCGCGGCTACGCTCCCTGGCGATACCGATGCACAGAGCGAGGGACAGCCGCAGCTACTGCGCGGCACGGGGAAGTGGACCTTCCCGGGCGCTAGGGTATGAGGACATCGTCTTCAGTGATCCCGCTGCCCACGCGAAGGACAGCGGCCACCCCCTTGGAAAGGCCTATGCTCCCACCGTGGTGACGTACTCGCTCCCGAGCGACGTTGGCCGGGATCCCAGCCTGTGGTACATCCTGAACCTTCACCTCCAGATGGCTTTCAGACAGGACTCGGGTGACGGACGTGCGCTGATACTCGCGGAACCGAACCAAACCGCTGCAGCGATGATAGAAATGCAGAGACGGACGATAGCAGACGGTGATGCTCCATCCGTCCGATGGCGTGCGTTTGGACTGATCGACGGCGCACAGGGCGGCACTTCCACCGGTGCCGTTGAAACCAGGTTCTCCAACTTCATGGTCACCGCCAGCGTCAGGCCGGGCATCAACCACGTGTACTTCGCTGTGGGGGAGCGCGGTGACGCAGAACTCGGTTACGTTCGTATTCTGGACGACTCGAGTATCGAGATCGCCACAACCGCTCCACCAAAGCTTGGCCTAGTTGCAGAGGTGTCCGATGCGAACAGGTCAGACGAAGTACTTCGAATACGCTACACCATTCGGAACGACGGTGGCTTCCCAGTCAAGCGAGCCAAGGTGATCGTTCATTACCCAGTCGACACCTTGCAACTGCTCGATACGTCCGACAGCCGCGCGGTGACGATTCCCCCGCACACCGGGGCCGACGGCGTCCTGTCGTTCCGAACCCTTGGCCCGTTTTCGCCAGTGACCGTACGCCTGGAGGCCTACAGTGAAAACGCTGGCCGCGCCAGAACATCGATACAGATATTCGCTCAACCAGGGCGGTCGGGGCGCCTCGCTGCTACCAGTATAGTGGGGCTCATCGTCTTCGCTGCGATGCTGCCCCTCTTCCCATACCGCAGATTCTTTTCTCTGGTCCGGCGAGTCGTGCCAATCACACGGCGTTGAGCTGTGGAGTACTCAGACGTCCGCGAAGACAGAGCCGGGGGGCACACACCCCTGCTCCGTGCCGCGGCGATTGCCGTCATGCTTTCCGCGGGACTGCTTTCGGTGCCGCCCATCCTCTTCGTCGTCCTGGACCAGGACCTCAAGGAGATGGCGCGGGAGATCGCGCTCGGCCACGTCGACTATCACTGGGATCCCAGTTTGCCCCTGGTCGTTGCCTTGGCCCTCGTCCTGCTGAGTGCCGCGATCGCATTCCCCTGGGGTTACCTGGCGAGGGCCTTTCACCGCTCGCCGGGAACGGAAGAACCCCACCGCCCGGCCGATCGCGTCGGCCCTTCCCTGCGCCGCGTGCACGTCGGCCATTTGCCATTGCTGCTGATCCTCGCATATACCCTGGCGTTGCCGGCCGCGTTGACGGCGGAATTCCTGATGTTCAACGACGACATCACCTACGTTGCGGCGAGAAAGCTCGACGGAACCGTCCCCTACTCATGGCCCGGTGACCAGCGCTACTGCGCCTTCGGTCCCGGCAGCATCCTCCGCTGCGACTAGAGGCGCCCGCCAAATCGCGGCGCCCTCGACCCTCCACCCTCCATATTTCACTCTTTACTCTTTACTCTTTACTCTTCACCCTCCGGGGAACTTTTCCCGCCCCTGACCCGTCTCAACACTGAAACCAAGCAAAGGTCCGGAG
>JBBISJ010000068.1:0-3391 GCA_037441345.1 Chloroflexota bacterium | reverse complement strand
ATCGAGCCGCACCCCGGGAACCAGGTGCAGGGGTTGAAGAGCCTGGCGGACGGCTTTATCCCGCCGCTCCTGGATTACGGGCTGCTGGACGGCAAGATACTTGTGCGCAGCGGCCACGCGTTCCGGGGCGCGGCGATGCTGATGCAGAGGGAGGCGATCTTCGCGGGGGTCTCCTCCGGGGCGGTGCTGCACGGGGCGATGAAGGCGATCGAGCGGCTGGAGCGCGGGAACGTGGTGCTGCTGTTCGCGGACAGCGGCTGGAAGTACCTGGCGACGGAGATGTGGACGAGCCCGGCGGAGGTGCACGGCGACGAGGAGCTGGACGAGGTGATCTGGTGGTGAGACGGCTCAATCAGCGCCGATTCGTATCTGCGCGAGCTGAAGATCTTGCGCCTGGCGGCACAGGGGATGACTAACAAGCAGATCGCCGAAGAGATCGGCGTCAGTCCGCACACGGTGAAGGACGGCCTGCAATCGGTCATGCGGAAGCTGGGGGCGAGCAACCGGGTCCAGGCAGCGGCGTCGGCGACGCGGCGCGGGCTGATTTAGGGCCCTCACCCCCGGCGCCTTTCCCACGGGGAGAGGGGGAGATGGGGAAGCGCACTGGAGAGTGCGGCATGGCCCTCACCCAGGCCGCTTTCCCGTGCGCGGGAGAGGGGAGGAAGATGGGGTGCCGCGCCCCGAAGGGCGCGGCATGAGCGGTGGACGGCTGAAACGTTCCGCTACACGTCTTTCGTTACGTGTCCTGGAGCGCGGCTACCATCTGGGGGATCGTCTTGAGCTCCTGCCGCCGGCGGAGGAGGAAGTGATCCGAGTCGTACTCCTCGTAGATGTGGTCGATGTTGTGCTTGTTTAGCTCTTCGTGGAGCTGACGCGCGCCGGTGTAGAGATGGAACTGGTCCTTGATGCCGCAGTCGACGAAGCGGTAGCGGAGCCTGCGGAGATTGTCGGCGCAAGGCGCGACCATGCGGACCGGGTCGTGCGGGAGCCACTTCGCCCAGATGTCGGGGAACAGCCTGCCGGTGCGGACATCGAAGGGAAGCTCGAAGCCGAGCGGCGCGTCGGGGTTCGGCGAATAGCATGCCGACATCGCCACCATGTTCAGCAGGACGTTGAAGTCCTCGTCTTTGGGCTCGATGCCGGGGATCTGTCTTACGAACGCGGCGACGTCGTAGTCGTACTTTGCCATTGCCTGGACGACCCTGGGGATGTCGTTGAGATAGCAGATCTCGAAGGCGCTATCGCCTGAGTGGTCGGCGAAGGCGTGGAAGACTTCCGGGTAGAGGGCGGCGAGAGTGAAGGAGCCGATACCGCCGCTGGAGCCGCCGATGCAGCCGCGCAGGCCGTTGGTGCGGAAGCGAGAGTCGATGAGGGGGACGATCTCCTGGACGATGTAGTCCTGGTAGCGTCCGACGGCGCTGGAGTTGACGTACTGGCTGCCGCCGAGCGAGGTGAGGCAGTCGACGAAGACGTAGATGACGCCGGGCATGCCCTTCTCGAGGATGAGGTCGTCAAGGTCGGCATCCGTGCCGGGGTGAGTGAGGAAACGGCGGTTGAGGACCATCACTCCGCTGCCGGTGAAGCCGAGGAGCCCGAAGATAACCGGATAACGGGTGTCGCGCTCGTCTTCGTATCCGGGCGGGAGATAGACGGGAAAACGCCGGATGTGCGGATCGCCGAGGGGGTTACCCTTGAGGACTTCGCTCTCGTGGGTGATGAACGTGATGTTGGGGGAGACCGGTCTCAGCATGCGTCGCCTCGCTTTCTGCGTCCCTTGTCGCACACAACGGGGCGGACATGCAACGGATGGCGACGGCACGCGGGCGGCGGCTTCGCGCCGGGCTTCGTTGGTTCGGCGCAGGGATTTCCAATAAGATTCTGACATGGCGAACGAGCCGGTGGGCGTGCTGGTGATTGGAGCGGGGGCTTCCGGCGCGGCCTTCGCCTGGCGGATCGCCGACATCGGCACGAGCGTCCTGTGCCTGGAGCAGGGCCCGTGGATGAGGCAGCAGGACTACCCGAGCAACGGGCTGGACTGGGAGTCTCGGGCGCTGGGGGCGTTTTCGCCGAGCCCGAACGTGCGCAAGCTGCCACAGGACTACCCGGTAAACGAGCAGCACACCGAGATTTCGCCGCTGATGTTCAACGCGGTCGGCGGGAGCACCATCCTTTGGGCGGCGCATTTCCCGCGGCTAACGCCGGGGGACTTCCGGACGAAGAGCGAGGATGGGGTGGGCGAGGACTGGCCGATCGGCTACGAAACGCTCGAACCCTACTTCGCGCTGAACGACCGGATGATGGGCGTCTCCGGCATGGCGGGTGACCCGGCGTACCCGTACCACGAGCCGCCGTTGCCGCCGCTGCCGCTGGGCAAGATAGGCAACACGCTGGCCCGGGGCTTCGAGAAACTCGGATGGCACTGGTGGCCATCGGACAGCGCCATCCTCTCGCAGGAGTACGAGGGGCGCGCGGGCTGCATAAACCTGGGGCCGTGCCTGACGGGCTGCGCGCAGGGGGCGAAAGCGAGCACGGACATCACATACTGGCCGGCGGCGCAGCGCAAGGGCGTCCAGTTACGCACGGGCTGCCGGGTGCGCGAGATCACAGTGCGGGCGGACGGGATGGCGGACGGCGTGCTCTACTACGACGCGGAGGGTGTGCTGCAGGAGCAGAAAGGGGAGATCGTGGTGCTGGCCTGCAACGGCATCGGCACGCCGCGGCTGCTGCTCAACTCGAAGAGCGCGCGGCACCCGGACGGCCTGGCGAACAGCAGCGGGCTGGTGGGCAAGAACCTGATGTTCCATCCGTACACTGCGGTGACGGGCATCTTCGAGGAGCCGCTTGACGGCCGGCGCGGACCCGTCGGCTGTACCCTCTGGAGCCACGAGTTTTACCGGACAGACCGGTCGCGGGGATTCGTGCGGGGATATTCGTTCGAGGCGATCCGGGGGTTCGGGCCAGCCCAGACGGCGCTGTGGGGGATGGTACAGGGGCTGGTGCCGTGGGGCGAGGCGCACCACGAGGCGTTCGGCCGGATCTACGACCACACGGCGACGGTTGTCGGCATCACCGAGGACCTGGCGGAGGAGACAAACAGTGTCACCCTCGACCCGGAGCTCGTCGACGATCACGGGATCCCGGCGCCGAGGATCACGTACCGCCTGAGCGACAACAGCCGGAAGATGCTGTCGCACGCCGTGGAGAGGGCGTCCGAGGTGCTGACGGCGGCGGGGGCGGTGAAGACGGTGGCGATGCCACTGGTCCGCGAGGCGGGCTGGCACCTGATGGGCACCGCGCGGATGGGGCGCGACCCGAAGGCTTCGGTGGTGAACGAGTGGGGGCAGGCACACGACGTGAAGAACCTGTTCATCGTGGACGGCAGCATCTTTGT
>JBBISJ010000067.1:2871-3472 GCA_037441345.1 Chloroflexota bacterium | reverse complement strand
CGTGGGACGCCGCCGAACGCCGCGTCCGCGTGTCGGCGCCCGACGTGCAGGGGCTGTTCGCGTGGCACGCCGGTGACGACGTTTCGCGCGTGTGGCGGGTCGCCAGCCGCTACGTCCTCGACCCAGAGGAGGCAGAGGCGCTTTACGGCAAGGCTGCGCAACCTGCGCGGGCTACGTCGTTCCGGGGACGGCGCTCGGCCGGCGTCGAGATCGTCGAGGTGTGGACGGCCTCGGAGTTCGAGCTGTGGGTCGATGGCGCGCAGTCCGAGCGCAGGCCCAACCCGTACGGGTTCATCCCCTTCGTCATCTACCCGAACCTGCGCGAGCCCAAGCGCTTCTGGGGCCAGAGCGACCTGACGCCCATCAAGGAGTCGATCCGCGAGCTGAACCGCGCGCTGTCGCAGCTTTCGATGATCCTTGAGCTTTCGGGCAACCCCATCGCCGTGCTGGAGAACGTCACCGAGTCGCAGGACATCGCCGTGCAGCCGGGCGCGGTGTGGGAGCTGCCCGAGCGGGCGAAGGCGTACCTGCTCGACCTGCTGCAGGGCGGGGGCGTGCGTCTGCACGCCGACTACGTGGACCTGATCTACCGCACGCTACA
>JBBISJ010000067.1:0-2860 GCA_037441345.1 Chloroflexota bacterium | reverse complement strand
CTCGGCGAAGCGCCGCGGACGGCGTTCGGCGAGAACCGGCAGGCGCTGTCGGGCGTGGCGCTGCATGTGGAGCTGGACCCGCTGCTGAAGAAGGTCCAGCGCAAGCGGCTGGTGCGGTCGGTGGCGTATCAGCGGCGGAACGCGATGATCCTGCGCATCCTGGAGCTGCAGACGGGCGAGCGCTTCGCGCCATACCGCTCGCGCGTGGTGTGGGGTCCGGCGCTGCCGGAGGACCGGAGCCGTCTGGTGGCCGACGAGCGGGCGCTGGTGGAGGCGGGCATTCACAGCCGCCGCCGGGCGGCGGGCGAGCTGGGCGTGGCCGACCCGGACGAGGAGTTCCGGCGCTGGCTCGAAGAGCGGGAGCGAATGCAGACAGCCTGATGACCGGGCCTGCGGTTCGTGGATTCTCACAGTAGGCGGCGCTGGCCGCTATAGAGCTTGCGGCTTATCTTTTCGAAGAACTCCTTTCCTCGCTCGTGCTTGCTAGCGAAGACGATGTGGTAGAGAGTACCGCCAACCTTTCCCCTAATGCGACCGTCGTCGTTGACGTGCCGGTAGCCGATGGCCCGAAGCTGCCGTTCGTATAGATCGAGTAGATCTCTGTAGGTAGTCCGTCCGCGCCGGATTGGCCTGGTAACCAAGTCGCGCCACCGGGGTGTGCCGAAAAACCCATCGAGGGGACGCTCGAAGGCCTCGGTTCCAATGAACCGCCGCGCGAAGTCGGTCATAAAGACGATGATGAGGTCAAGACGCAGCCCGTCCGTCAGGCGACGCAACGACTCGAACGTGAACTGGTACGCCGTGGGATCGATCAGCGCGACGCCCAAGGTATGCGCCTCCGAGCCGGTAGGAAACAGGAAGTGCCTGCCGACTTCAACAGCTTCGTTGCAGTCCTTGTTGGAGACTACAACGCGCCCTGCCGGCTGACTTGCGGTCCGGGCGCGGAGAGCCTCCGCGCATCTGCTGTCGAGGTCATTGAGGAACAATCGGCAAAACGGCGCTCGGTTTACGGCGAGCAGGGGCGATCCGGGAACCTCCTCCCCGGTTTCTTCGTCGACGCAGACACCCGGACCTGCCAGCATGTCAGCGTAGACGAGGTCCCACTTCCCTTTCATGGCCGTGGAGAAGATGTCCAGGTAGCGGTCGATGTAGTAGAGCTTCTCGTGCGTCCATGCCTGAATACGCCGGGCCGGGAAGCCATCGCTCGCCGTCACCAGATCACGAGGAGACAACCGCATGCTCCGGCATCTGGTCCCAGGTTTGGCCTTCGAGTGAGCGGCCGCTGGCTGCCTTGCCCTTTCGGATGCCGCGCTCGTCGTAGGCGCCCCACTGCTTGAAGAAGAAGGGCACGCCGGCTGCAAGGCACTGGTCACGAACCGAGGTGGCCCAATCCAGGCGCATGGGCCGCGCCCGAGGTCCGCTTTCTCCGCCAACTATCACCCAGTGAATGCCATCCAGATTCAAACACAGGGGGCCTAGCAGGGGCTCGCAGGAGAGGAATCGCACAGCGGCAGGGACGCGACGGAGGTCATCGGCCCGGCACGCCCACCGCTGATTCTCTATGGAGACACCCATCCAGACGTTGGGTGGCCATGGCAGCCTCCGGGCAAGTTCAGCCAGGCGCTGGGAGCGCTTTGTGAGAATCTGGAACGTGTGCCAGTTGGCGTCGGCCATAACCTGGAAGACGGACTGGATGAAATCGTCCGGAACGGCTTCGTGGAAGAGATCGCTCATGGAGTTCACGAAAATAAGCCGTGGGCGGGGCCATTCCAACGGTTGGCACATGCGCTCCGGTCGCAGTTGGATGTCGAAACCGCGCTCATACGGATGGCCGGGGACGCCGCGAAAGCGCTCGGCGAAGGCCCTGGCGTAGCAGTGGGCGCAGCCCGGACTGACCTCGGTGCACCCCGAGATCGGGTTCCAGGTCGCCTGGGTCCACTCTATGCTGGTCTTCTGAGCCATTTTCGCTCCAAGGGGATGACCGTTCGCTTATGATAGCACGGCCGTTCGGGCGGATGCACCGATTTTCCCGGCAAGTCACCGGGCCGCTCCTGCTGAGGTTGCCCTGTCAGCGGCGCGCGCGTAAACCCCTCGGGGGGCGGGGAAGGCGCTTGATCGGTCTCCGGAGGGTGAATTCGTGCAGATTCGGGCCAGATTCGTGCCGAATAGGGGCGGAAGAGGCCCGGGACGCCTTGACAGGTTCGGAAAAGGGACTATGATGCTACGCGAATCCGGGCTGCTGGCGCGAAATTGATCGAGGGAGTACACTCACTTGTAAATTTCACGGCCAGCGTACAAGACGCCCCGTGAGGGGCAGGGAGGCGATCCTCGGTGGGACCTCACCCGCGGGGATCGGGAAGGAGGTAACCCATATGGAGGCGTACTGCCTCAAGTGCCGGACGCAGCGCGAGATGAAGGATGCGAGGTCCGTCACGATGAAGAACGGGAAGCCGGCGACGCAGGGCACGTGCCCGGTGTGCGGCACCAAGATGTTCAAGATCGGCAAGGCGGCCTGATCGCGCACCCAAGGATGGATTCGGCAGAGCCCTCGCTCCGGCGGGGGTTCTGTTCGTCTTCCGGACGGTCGTGACGCCGCTGTCCTCGTCACGCTGAGGTCCGCCCGCTGTGCCGACGACGGGCCGCGCCTCGCAGCGCCAGAGCCGTGACATCAGCGGGCGTCCTGCCCGGCCTGTCACTCCCGCTGGCGGCGCCGCCTACTCGCCGATGATGGCGAGGTCGACGGTGCGGCGGGCTGGTGGGTGACTGCAAGGGTTGATCTCGGGTTCCACCTCACCCTCTCGGTCTCCCTCTCCGCGTCGCTGTGCGAACCGGAGACATAGGTTACAGGTGTACGGAGACA
>JBBISJ010000066.1:549-3549 GCA_037441345.1 Chloroflexota bacterium | reverse complement strand
TGGAAACCGCAGGGACTGCCCGCCGGAATTTACAGCAGTCTAGAGACGCGACCCGTGGCGGCCCTTCTGCGCTACACGGGCTATTCTGCTGGTTCCACGGTCTACGAGCAAGATCGCGATGGAAACGGAGAGCGGGACGGCCTCCAATACGACCGTAGCTTGCATCCGGTGCAGTGGCGCGCTGGTCCCCCCGACGGAGGCATCGGCGTAACGAGTGACCTCGTGAAGATTCTCGCCCAGTCTGGCCACTCATGCCTGGCGCCGCCGTAGCGGCCTGCACCGAGGACCACGTCTTCGCCTCAAACAACCAGCCCGGAACCTCCTGCGGGCGCGCAACGTCACTCTGCGTAGGCGGCGAGGTCCGCCACGCGCCCCTTGACTGGTCAACAGAGGGCTGGTGTATCATCGCGTCCGCCTACGAGAACGAGCCACTGAAGGACACCTTCAAAGTAGAAGCGATCGGGGGGCTGCCACGAAGGCGCTGATCCTCATAGCGGGCATCGTCGCAGGCGGCGTCGCGGGCTACGCGCTGTTCGGCCCGGGGCCGCTGGGCGTGACGGGCAATCAGACGGGGCCGAGCGACGAGCTTCGGTATCTCAACGTAGCGGTGAAGAGGCCGTCGGAGGAGTCCGGGCTGCGCATGTCTGCCACGATGCTTCCGCCGCAGAGCGCGGCGCTGCCGGGCGGTGGTCCGGCGATAGTGGTGACGGACTACGGCACTTCGCCGCCGAGCGGGATCGTCATCGACGCGAGGACGGGTGAGGTGGTGGCGAACACGCTGTCCCCGGAGAAGGCTGAGGCCGGGCAGGCGATCATCGAGAGCATCCGGATCGTGTCGGGGCCGGCGGCGGTGTGGCCGGTGGCCGACGTGGCGCCCAGCCAGGGCCGGGAGCAGTGGGGCAACATCAGCTACATCCCGCCCGACCCAGCCTCGGGGATACTCGTCGCAGAGAAACAGGAAGATGGCGCGGGGTTCGCCACGAAGGTGGTTGCGTTCTGGAATGGTGTCAGTAGCGTCGCTGTCTTGGATACAGGTGAGGTCGTCCGCCAGTATGCCGCGGCCGAGGACGAGGCTGCTTTCGAACGACTGCTTAGCGAAGTTGTGGTGGATTCTGCCGAGTGAGAGCCATTGTTGACTCCAGGTTCCTCCTTGGTGCGGCCGCCGGGCTGAGTGCTGTGGGGCTGCTAATGGCTCTCCCTGGCGATAGGCCGGCGTCGGCGGTTCATGGCATAGAGCCGCCCCCGCCCCCGCGCCTGGTGCCGTTCCACCCGTTTCCCGGCGGCGAGGCGTACTTCACTATGTGCGAGGATGACGCGACAACGCGCGAGGTATGGCGCTGGGGGCCTGATACCTGGGAGTTCGCCACCGGAGGTCAGTTCATCTACACGGAAGCCCCTGTGGACTGCACGCCGTGGGCGCACGTTCAGATGATGTGGGAGTACGTCGAACCGCTAACCTGCAGCACGGCTGCTCTTGCGTGCTACATCGTCTTGCCCCAGGACAAGTACTATCATTCTGTTCCTTGGTATCACCGTCACGACGAAAAGGCCTACGCGGTATTCGACTTCGAGCAATACGTGTCGCGCACTTTCGCGTCAAAGCGACAGATATCCAGCCACGAGTTTGGTCACGCGGCCGGTCTGGAGGACCACGATAACGATGGTACGTGCCAACTCGACCTCGTTATGGCGCTGGCCGACATGTACCCGTGCCGCCAGGTTCCGAGAGAGGACGAGGTGTGCGGGGCGCGCGTCGTGTATGGCTATCCAGTTACGCAAGACGGCACGCCGGCTAACTTGGACGGAGACCCGCTCCTGAATAACCAGGAGTTCGGCGAGTTCTTCGAAAGCACGGACCCCTGTGATCCCGACACTGACGATGATGGTCTGAATGACTGGGAATTCTGGGAGTATGGCACAGAGCCGCGCGATCCCGACACGGATGACGATGGGTGCGCCGACGGCGAGGAGGTGGGTGGACAACCCTCTCTCGGTGGCGACCGCGACCCGTTGAGTCCGTGGGACTTCTACGACGTGCCCGTTCCCTCGCTGCGGCAGAGCCCGTATGGCCAGAAGGACGGTGTGGTGGGCCTGACGACGGATGTCACGGCTCTGCTGACGTACGTAGGTATCACGAGCGGCATGACGGACTACGAGGCGGACAGAAACGGCAACGGCGTCAGGGACGGGCTGGAGTACGATCGTCGGCCCAGTTCAGACCCGTCGAAGCTCTGGCGCTCGCGCTCGCCGGACGGTGGCATCGGTATGACCAGCGACGTAGCCGCGATGCTGGCGCAGGCCGGCCACTCATGCGCGGCGCCGCCGTAGCGCCTAACATCGAAGTGCACTCATCGGGAGGTCGGTAGTAGTTCACACTATGCCCACGCTGGCATCGCTGACCACCGTCTCCGGGATTCTCGGCTTTGTCGCCACGCTGATGTTGATGATGGGGCGTCGGGCTGCGGCTGCCGTACTGTTCATTTCCGCTGGTTCAGGCGGCATCGGCATCTTCTGGGACCGGTGGTCGAGGGACAGCGGCGAACATGCGCGACTAACTGCCCTGTTCTCGGGTAGCGCCCCAACCCCAGACCAGTTCGTGTTGCTGGCGACGCATGTTCCACTCTTAGTGGTAGGTCTTATCGCTTTGGCCTTGGTGGTCAGAGATGGTCAAGGAGGGAAAGGAGTTCCACCATGACCGGCAACCGCTTGGTGCGCTTAGTCTTGGCACTCGCGTTGGCGCTTCTCGTGGGGATGTCTGCGGGCACGAAAGGAGGCAAGTCTATAGGCTGCGTGCCAACCCCCAACGGTGGCTTTTACCACTGCAATCCATGCCCCCAGGTGGGAGCCAATTCCAATCTGATAGGCATCGGGTGGGTGCATATCACTCACAAGGACGGAATTCTCTACGACGGGACCGTCTTGAGTAGTGGCGAACCTGTGACATTCGCGGCCAGCAACTGCCCGTAACGTGGGGCTGCGGCACCCGAAGGTCCCGGTTGC
>JBBISJ010000066.1:0-505 GCA_037441345.1 Chloroflexota bacterium | reverse complement strand
GAAGGGACGCTGGGGAAGGTGAGGAGGCGCCATGCGGCCCGGTCTTCGGTCACGCCACATCCAACTCTTGGGCGCCGCCGCGGTCTTGCTGGCGGCCGCGTCGCCAGGCCTGCTGTGGCTCGTGCAGAGCGCCCGGGCCGTCGCGACCGCCAACACCTACGCCGTGGACGCTGACGCCGTGGCGGGAGGTATTCAGGCCAGCTTGAATAAGAACGTGGGTGACACGTTTACTATCGCCCATGTCGTCACTGCCGCGCCTGACCCCTGGACGGCCGAGCAGAGCAACATGGCGTTCGATCCGACGATCATCGAATACGTCAGCGGTCCCGCGCGAACAAGCCCGCGGCTGGGCAGCGACGGCGGCACCTTCCCGATGGTCTGTGGTTTCCTCGTTGGCGCGAGCAACGTCTACGACGGCTGCGCTCAGGACACCAGCGATCCGGATTACACGGGCCCGTCGACCGAAACCGGTGTGTCGCGAAAATACACGTTCAAGTGCATCGCC
>JBBISJ010000065.1:250-3850 GCA_037441345.1 Chloroflexota bacterium | reverse complement strand
TCTACGTCGTGTGGGACCCGCTCGGGCCGAACCCCCAGCTCGTCCGCATCCAGAACCCCGCGGCCCGGCTGGACTACGCGAAGCGCGAGATCGTGGCGGCTCGGTTCTTCGAGATCCCGGCCGACGCGGTCATGGCAGCGGGAGGGGGATCGTAGTCATGCCCATCACTCCCGCTCAAAAGGCCCACGCGGAACAGATGCAGTGGACCGCGGCCCGAGACGGCGCGCCCCAGGTCAGGCTCGTATCGGGCCCAGGCACAGGGAAGTCTCACACGATAGAGAAGCGGGTTGCCGACCTCCTGTCGAATGGCGCAACGCCGGGCAACGTCTACGTTATTTCGTTTACTCGGGCGACATGCGCGGAGCTCACCGCGCGCATCCAGAAGTTCTGCTCGACCCTCCCCTGTGCGGGAGCAGCGTCCCAGGTCCGGGTATCGACAATGCACTCCCTCGCGCTACGGCTTCTTCGTCGCGCGAACCTGCTCACTTCATATCCGAGTACGCCAATCATCCTGGACGACTGGGAGCAGACAAACGTCTATGACAGCGAGCTCGCGAGCAGCCTGGGATGCACTCCAGGCCGGGCAGGAGAGATACGCCGAGCACACGACGCGCAGTGGCAAACACTGAACCCGCAGTACGTCAACCAAGCGCAGATCACGCCCACCGAGGTTCAGGGTTTCAACGCTTTTCATGCTGCTCGCACGAACCTCTACAGTTGCGTTCTGCCCGGGGAAGTCATCTACAAGCTTGTCGACGCCATGCAGCAGGGCGCCGTGCAGCCAGGCCAGCTTCCCACCATCGACCATCTGATCGTGGACGAATTCCAGGACCTCAACGCCTGCGACCAAGAATTCGTAAGATTGCTCACTTCCCATGGCGCGATCTTATTCGTAGCCGGCGATGACGACCAGAGCATCTACATGTCACTTCGGCACGCAAATCCCGATGGAATTGTGCGGTTCCAGGTAGTCTATCCGTCGTCATCAACTCACATTCTGACGGACTGTTTCCGTTGCGCTCCGGCAATTCTCACGCCGGCCAGCCGCCTGATCACGTACAACCCGAACCGTGTTGCGAAGAAGCTCGTTTCGCTCTATGGAGCGGCAAGCCCTCCGGTTCAGGGGAGGCTCTGGATCTGGTCGTTCCAGACGGCGCAAGAAGAGGCGCGAGCCATCGCGCGTTCCTGCCAGGAGCTGATCAATGCCGGAATGACCGGACGCGAAGACGAGATCCTCATCCTGATCTCAAACCGCCGCGTCCAGTTGGACCTCATCGCGCAAGAGCTTGGGAACCTCGGATTGCCGTACGACCCGCCTCGCGGGGCGAGTCTGGTCAACGAGCTCGAGCCCATCCGGGCCGTCTACGCAATGTTGAGGATCGCGAGGGACCAAGCGACGGGCGAGGAGGACTATCCCGCGCACCGTGACATCCTGGGTATCCTGTCCAGTGTGGGGCACGTCACGGCAAAGGCCGTGGCGGACGCGTGCATCACCAACAATCAGAACTTCCGTCAGCTTTTCCATTTGCCCGCGTGCCCCGCATGGCTCACAGGGAGACCAGCGTCCGCGGTCCAGCGAGTCATGGCCATCGTTCAGGCCGCCGCCAATTGGACCATGGCGGATACCCTCGCGGCCAGGACGGCAGACATCGCGGGCGTACTTTCGGGCCACGTCTTCGCCTCAGGTGGAAATGCTGCGAACTACGTGAACATGTGGAACACCCTCGCTGGGGCATTGCCAACCCAGATGACGCTAGAGGAATTACTTCAGTTTCTGGCTGCCGACAGCGAGTCCGATCAACAGGCGATCCTTGACCTCGTCAATCAACGGATTGGCGGCGCGGTGCCTCCTGCACCAGGCGTGGTACAGAAGAGAATCCGAGTCCTAACCATGCATGGGGCCAAAGGCCTTAGCGGAAAGGTTGTCTTCATCCCTTCCGCCGAACAGGGCATCATGCCGAACTTCAAGGCGCTGCAGGCGACAGGGCTCCTCATCGAGCAACGGCGCCTCTTCTACGTGTCCGTGACCCGAGCGATGGCGTGCTGCATCATCTCGCACGTCGCCCAGCACACTGGGGCGCAAGCGATGGCGTTGACGCAAAACCCCGTCGCCCGTCTCACACGGTCGCAGTTTCTGAACGAGATGGGAACTCCCAGCACGACGCGCACAGCCGGCCTGACCGCCGCGGAAGCCGCGTCGATAATGGCCGAGGTTGTAAATCTATGAACGACGACCGCAGGCTCATCGAGGACTACCTGCCCATCGAGGCCATCAGCGCCGAGGCCTCGCGGGAGAAGTCCGTCCGCAAGGGGCACATCTCGACGCTGCACCTCTGGTGGGCGCGGCGGCCGCTCGTGGCCTGCCGGGCGGCGGTGTACGGGGCGCTGGTTCCCGCGAGCCGATTCCGTCCGGCGAACGGGCTGGAGGAGAAGCGGGACAGCCTGACCCGCGCCAACGCGGCGAAGTTCGTCGAGCGGCTCTGCCAGTACCCGGGCTCACCGCAAGTGATCGCTGAGGCGCAGCAGCACATCCTTGAAGCCCACGCGAAACGGCTCTCGGCGGAGACTGGGAAGCCGGTGACGGTCGAAGACATCGTCGAGGGCCGCGCCCCGCGCCCCAAGGTGCTGGACATGTTCGCGGGCGGCGGGGCGATCCCCCTTGAGGCCCTGCGGCTGGGCTGCGAGGCCTACGCCCTCGATCTCAACCCCGTCGCCCACATCATTGAGCTCTGCACGCTCGTCTACCCGCAGAAGTACGGGAAGCCAGACCCGAGCGCGCGAGGTATGACCGGACCGAAGAACGCGGAGGGCGAGACGACATGGGGCGGCCTGGCCGATGAGGTCCGCTACTGGGGCGAATGGGTTCTGAAGAAGGTCAAGAGCGAGATCGGCGATCTGTACCCGCTCGTTCCCGATCCGAAGTTCAGGGGAACGAAGCCGCTCCGCCAAGCGGACATATGGCAATTGGCCAAGGATGAAGTTCCACCCGGCTATCTCGTACCGGTCGCCTATCTCTGGACGCGAACCGTTCGCTGCAAGAACCCAACCTGCGGGGCCACGGTGCCCCTCGTCAAGCAGACCTGGCTCTGCAAGAAGAAGGGACGATACGTGGCATTGAAGGTGGTCGCACCCAAGGGCAGGAAGCAGGTCCGCTTCGACGTCGTCGAAGCTGCGTCCGAGAGCGGGCTCGGCTTCGATCCTTCGCTCGGCTCTGAGGGGGGCAACGCAACGTGTCCGTTTTGCGCAACAGTCGCGGACAGCGGCTACGTCAAGGCCGAGGGCTGCGCGGGCCGGATAGGCCACCAGATGATGGCTCTCGCGGCTACGCGCCCGGGCTCAATGGGGAAGGTGTACCTGTCTGCCGATGATCTCTCAGGTGTCGTGCCGAAGGAGGCAGCCATCCGATCGCGCATCGACGAGCTATGCCGACGTACTGGCCTTTCGGTTCCTTTCGAGCCCATGCCGCCTCAGGGGACGCTGGGCTTCCGGATTCAGCCGTATGGGATCCGAGAGTGGGGTCAACTTTTCAGCCCACGGCAGACGCTCTGTTTGCTGTCGTTCGCCGCAGCGGTGCGGGAGACACAGAAGGCGATGGAGGCG
>JBBISJ010000065.1:0-232 GCA_037441345.1 Chloroflexota bacterium | reverse complement strand
GGAGGCGCAGTCGTGTGACGAAGATCGCACGGTTGCTGTATTGTCCTTCTTAGGACTCTATGTCGATCGAGGTGCGGATCATTGGTCCACACTCTGTGCTTGGAACCCCGTCGGTGAGAAGTTGCAGCACACGTTCGGCCGTCAGGCGCTGCCGATGGTGTGGGACTATTCTGAGGCCAATCCATTCGGCGGATCAGTCGGCGATTGGATGGCACTGGTCCTGAACGCTGAG
>JBBISJ010000064.1:0-3946 GCA_037441345.1 Chloroflexota bacterium | reverse complement strand
GCTCACCGCTGACAGTCGGCCCATCGGACCTCGACTGTCAACCAATTGAAAGGGGCCCTATTCATAGAATCTCCTTGGTGATGTTGATGGTGTGACTGACTCTTTCAGCGAATAGCGAGTAGCTGGTAGCTCTGAGCAGTGCGTTCTGAGCTATTCGCTCTTGGCTGTTTGCTATTCGCTACCCGCTACTCGCTCTTCGCTCCCCTTCTGTTCCGCCGCCCAGGCCCGCTCGAACAACTCCATCGCCTTGGCGCGGACTTCCTCCTCCTCGTCGTCCAGCGCCACGACCAAGGGATCGAGCGGGGCACTCGGCCCCTATCGCGCCCAACGGTCCAGCGCCTGGAGACGCACCTGGACATCCGGCGAGGCGAGAGCCTGGGCCATCCAGTCAGGAATGACGAGGGGCTGTGCCTCGCGTGGCTCGGCGGGTGCGGGGCGCGAGGCGAGAGGCGAGGGGGTTGATACCGGTCCCTGGGGACTGGCTCCAGCGCAAGGGGACTGGCTCGCCGCAGCGGCGTGCCTGTCCCCGCTGTCCGCCCGGTGCCCGTCCCCAAGGACTAGGAAGCGATGGTTGCTCCCACGCGTGCGGATGCACTGAGATGCGACGCCTCGTCGGAAGGCGCCGGCCCGCAGCCGGACAGCCCGATGAGCAACAGGAGGCTCAGGAACAGCGGCCGGGACGCCGTCACCGATTCCTTCACAGCCAGAATGCCATGCCCGCGCCGGTCATGATGAGGAAGCAGGCGACCGACAGCAGGATGTCCCACTGCTGAAGAGCCGGCTGCATCATGATGGGGTTCATGGCGCGGGCGTTCTACGCGATGCCAGGGGGACAATAGGGGGACAAATTCGCGCGAAACGGCACGGGAGGCGGATGTTTCAGCGGAGGGGGAGGGGCGGAGGGGACAGACTCTTACGCGCTGTTTCCCGCTGAGGGTTGCGAATTCCACTCGGTAGAATTACCATGCCCCTCATGGATGACACGACACCGCTGCCGGAATTTCTGGTTCGTCTGCCCGAAGGCGTCATTCGGGTAGCAGGAACGCGTGTATCTCTCGACAGTGTGGTGTGGGCCTTTCAGGATGGCGCTACGCCTGAAGAAATCTGCCTCGATTTTCCCTCCTTGGATCTCGCCCGGGTCTACAGCGTTCTGGCCTATTATCTCGCGCACCGTCACATCATCGACGCCTATCTGCTGGAGCACGACCAATCCGCCCAGGCGATGCGCCACGATCTCCAGACGCGTCACAACGCCTTCCTCACCGAGCTGAGACAGCGCATCGCCGCCAGGCGCGCGCTCCCCCCGGCACGCGCGTGAGCGGCCTTCGGTTTCTCTTCGACGAAGATTGTAACGGAAGGATTGTCCGCGGCGTGCGGAGGCGGGCGCCGGCGCTCAGCACTTCGACGGCTCTGGAAGCGGGGCTGGGTGAAGCGGCGGACGACGCCGTGCTGGAACGCGCAGCGGCCGAGAACCGTGTGGTCATCTCACACGATTGCAGAACGATGCGGGCTCGTGCGGAGGACAGACTGCGCGCGGAACGTCCGAGGGCGGGCTTGATCCTGGTTCCACAGGATATTCGGGTGGGGAACGTCATTGAGGAGTTGGTCCTCATCGCGGAGACTACCACGCCTGAAGAATGGCAGGGGAAAATCGTATTTCTGCCCCTGTAACAGGTCTTGCAATCCTACATCCAGCCAGATCAGCCAGGTGATGCAGTTCATCATGGTCGGCCTGCGGCCGGTCCGGCCTGATTCGCAATGCCGTGGACTGGTTGATTCCCCGAACAAACCCTGTAGAATCCGCCAGCAAGTTCGCGCGCGGCTTCAATCGAAGAGGGTGGTTGTGTGATTGCAAGACCTGACCCCAAGTCCCCAGCAGAAGCGCTCATGGATAATGTGGGCTAGTCCCTAAAGAACACCGCCACGTCGTAGACATCCATCCCGATTTCCAGGAATCGCGGCACGATGGGCGTTCCTCGCGTGTCCAACAGGAGCACCTGCGTAGTCCGTTGATTTCCAGCCGCCTGATACAGCATGGCGATATAGCCATGATCGACATTCGCAGTCGAATAATAGACTGTTCCTGTCGGCACGAAGGTGAAGAGTAACCGCGGATCACCCGACGATTGCGTGGCGCTGGCTACATCGATGGTATGGATGACGAGAGCCTTGTCCGCAATCCGTTGTCGCACGACGTAGAGGACGCCCTCATTGACGAGGAATCTCCAAAATGTTTCATACAGATTCGCGTCCCCGAACAACACGGTTCTCCACGGGGTGCCGAGCGCCCCGGTCGTCAAGTTGCGCTTGTAAATAAAGAGGCGACTGGGAACCCACGATATCGCGTAGAGAACCCCTTGATCCGACCTCGTTTCCCCGACATTGTTCACGTCGCCGAAGGGCAAGAGGGTGGTAGGAGACGGCAAGGACGAACTCGTGAAATCCAACACCCTGAATTCGCCGCCGCGACAACCGAACAGATCGCAGGTTCGTTGCTTCGCGTAGTACAGCTTCTTGCCGATAAAGCCCATGTTGAATGGGTCCACGCGATCATATGCACCTAAAGATGACCCAACCTGCATCCTGGTTGCCAAATCGTATTCTTGGAAATTCAAGTCCTTTGTGTCGTAATAGCGGGTAACCATGAAGTACCGGTTGTCGTTCACATGCGATTCCACCGTCTTGGATGCCCAACTCGACGAGGTCGTTTCGTTGATGATCGTTCCATTAGCGGCATCGGGCAGAATCAAAGCCATATAGAGGTCCTCGGACTTCAAGGTGATTCCTGGGTCCGGGAGCCAATCACTCCTGGTCCCACCGCTCGTCGCGACGAGAAGTCCCAGGGTATTGGGAGACAATCCGACCGAGGCGTTAAAGGCGGCTTGCACCGTGGTCGCCACAGTTGGTGTCACGGAGCAGGAGCTTGTGCCAGTGCAGCCCCCACCGCTCCAGCCGCCAAAGGTCGACCCGGCATCGACAGTCGCCGTCAGTGTGATCGCCGTGCCGGTGGAGAAATTCGCGGTGCAAGTCGTGCCGCACGTGATGCCGGCTGGAGACGAGGTCACCGTGCCGGTGCCGGTCCCGGCTTTGTTGACGGTCAGAGAAACGGTCCCACCGCCTCCTCCACCACCACCGCCGCCGCCGCCACTTCCGCCACCACTGGAAGACGACGAGGCCCCATCACCCCCGCCGCCGCAGCCGGCCATAAGCCCGGCGCTCATCACCATCCACCCCAAGCACACAAGAATGGGCCTCAGGACCTGTCTTCGCTTCCCGCCACGCTCTGTTGCCATGACATCCCTCCTGGATGGTTGCTGATGAGCAGCGCCGAATTGCTCAGGCAGTCTCCACTTCACGCCTCGCGCCCCTTGCCCGTCTTTAATACTCCGACTCTTGCATCCCACCGCGCACACACCAGACGGGGAAGGTGAAGGACTTATCGTTGGTGGTCACGTTGCCAAAGAAGAAGGACACGTCCCAGGCGGACGTCGGACCATCGGCGAGCGTCGACGCCGACCAATACTTGGCCGACTGGACGTTGAGAAACGGATGGCCCGGCGGCAGGGTCGGGCCGGGAGGCACCACTGAGGGATCGATCAGGCTCGCCTGCTCATGGACCGACGGCAGCCGCCAGCCTTTGCGGCCGCCGGTCGTGCGACTCGTACACTCGGCTCGAGCATTGATCCAGTTGTGCGTGGTCGTGGCCGGCGATTGCTCCCAAACCAGGCCGGTTTCCTTATCCAAGACCGCCTGGTTGTTGAAGGCGGCCAGCACGACGAACCGCTGCGCCGCCGGCAGGACCTGATCCCACCGCAGGGTATGGTTGCCCCCGCCACAGCCGGCGTGATGCCGCCTCCCGTGCCCACGAAGAGCACCGCCCCAAGCACCAACGCACCCACACTCGCGCTCCAGACCCATCTGCTGCTTCGAGTTCGCATAACTCCCT
>JBBISJ010000063.1:0-4022 GCA_037441345.1 Chloroflexota bacterium | reverse complement strand
GAGCCGCTGCGGACGGTTCGGGTCGAGCAGCGGGCGCCGCAGGCGCGCCCGGCAGGTCGTTCCCGGACGCCAGCAGGCGCTCCTCCGGCGTCATCGTCCATCGCCAGTGCAGATCGGAGTTGCCGTCGCCGTCGATGCCGCCGGTCCGCAGCAGCGCGAACGGCGCGACGGCCACGAGGCTCACGACAGCCATCCACGCGCGCCGGGGTGTCGCGGAGAGACGGCGGGTTGCCAGAGCCCAGGCGACCAGCGCGACGCTCAGCACCGGCGCGGCGAAGAGGTAGAGCATCATCCCCATTCCGGCGTTCGAGATCGAGGGGTGCACGATCTGTCGTGTTGCCAGCACCGCAAGGGCCATCAGCACTGGCGCCGCGATGCGGTCCAGCCACGGCGCGCGGCTGAAGGCCAGCCACCACACGAGGGTCGCCAGCGCGCCGGCCAGGCCGGCCAGCATGGACAGCATGCCGAGGGATGCGCCGAACACCATCGCGCGCGGGGCCGCGGCCGGGATGACGAACCAGACCAGGACGACGAGCACCGCCAGAATCACGCCTGGCCGGAGGCGAAGCGACCGACTGGGAGGGGGTGTCATCGGCATGCCTCAATTCTGGAGCGGTTCTGGGGTCCGCACGTCTTGGACGCAGGGCGTCAGCCCCGGGTTCCGGGGCATTTTCGCCAGCACAGGAAGCGAGGCGTGGTCCGCGCGTCGCGGCCGGCACCCGGTTGACGATAACGTTCAGAACGTTAATACTGTTAACGTTGTGGACGTTAATCAGCGGAATCGCCTCTTTTCAATCGGAGATGTCGACCGCAAGGATCTCTGGCCGAAGGCGACCGAATTCGAGGAGCAGCCGCGCACCTTCCGGTTCAGCTTCGGGCTGGACGACCTGCCGGTCCACCCGGGGATCATCCTGATTCGAGGCCCCCGACAGTACGGCAAGAGCACGTGGCTCGAGCTGCAGCTCCGCCGGACGCTGCAGGACTACGGCCCTGGGTCCGGCTATTTCCTCAACGGCGACGACCTCGAGGACCACGAAGAACTGGAAGCCCGGCTCCTCGCGCTTCTGCCCCTGTTCAAGCCTAGCGCCGGGGTCAAGCGTCTCTTCATCGACGAGATCTCGGCCGTGCCGCACTGGGAGCGAGCGCTGAAGCGGGTGGCGGATCGCGGCGAGATTCGTGACGTGCTGATCGTGACGACCGGCTCCAAGGCCACGGACCTCCGGAGAGGATCCGAGCGGCTCCCCGGCCGCAAGGGCCGGCTGGCGCGAACGGAGTACCTGTTCACGGGAATCTCCTACAAGGACTTCTACACGCACTTCCACGGGGACTACGGAGACGACGCCTGGATCGCGTACCTGCTCAGCGGCGGATCGCCCGTGGCGGCGAAGGAGATCTGGCAGACCGGCCGCATCCCCGAGTACTTCTTCGAGATGATTCGGGACTGGGTCATCGGGGAGATCGTCAAGAGCGGCCGCTCGCGCCAGTTTCTGATTGCGCTCATGCGCACGCTCTTCCAGCAGGCCGGCTCGCGCACCGGATACCTCAAGCTGGCCAGGGACTCGGGGCTCGCCAACAACACCATCGCCGCCGAGTACGTGGAGCAGTTGTCCGATCTCCTCGCGGTGGTGCCCTCGAACCAGTGGGACGCCGACCGCGACGCGCCTATCCAGCGAAAGCCGGCGAAGTTCCATTTCATCAACCTGTCGGTGGCGCTGTCGTTCAGCCCGGATCGCATGACGCGCGTGGAGGACTTCCGGCGCCTGTCCGCGGAGGACCAGTCGAAGTGGATGGAGTGGCTCGTCGCGCAGGAACTCGTGAGGCGGCAGGCCATCGCCGGCATCGAAGCGCCCGAGACGGTCTGGTTCTGGGCCTCCAAGGATCACGAGATCGACTTCGTCGATGCGCAGCGACATCTCTACGAGGTGAAGGTGGGTCAGACCGGCCCGCTGGATTTCGAGTGGTTTTCACGGGTCCTCCCGAAGCGGCGGCTCCTGGTGGTCGGCCGGTCGGAATTCCGCACCGCCTCAATCAAGGGGATTACCATCCACCAGTTCCTGCTGGCCGATGGCTTGCCTCACCCGTATCCCGGGCAGGTGGCCGATCCAGACGTGTACAACGAGTACGGCCGGTTCGAGGGCTCGTGAGCTCGGGCAGCCGCCGGATGCCCGGGCTGTCCACGGCTGTCAGGACGACGAAGAGCTTTCGTGTATATCGACCGTCAGTTCACGCCGCGTCGGGGCCTGGCCGCGTCACCGTCCAGACTGGCGGCGACGCGGTAGGTGGACCTGTCGCACGGGCATCGGTCTCTCCTGCACAAGGCTCACGGCAATTGCCACACCCAGAGGATCGACGACGCCGGGCCGCGCCCCGCGGCGAGCTCAGGGGCGGTGTTCAGCGCGGTGTTGCCCTGGAGCCCGGTGTTGCCGACCGGCATCGCGATGTACTGCTTGCCGTCCACCATATAGGTGATCGGAAACGCGTTGGGAATGTCGTTGAGGCGCGGGCTCTCCCACAGGATCTTGCCGTCGCGGTCGTCGAACGCGCGGAAGTAGCGATCCGGCGTCGCCGAAAACACCAGGCCGCCCGCGGTCGTGAGCGTGGCGGACGACTGGGGCACGCGCGTGCGGATGTCCCACGCGAGTTCCTGCGTCTGCAAGTCCAGCGCGAGGAAGCGCGCCGGCGTGTCGCCCATCTTTCCCATGCAGGTGTCGATCATCGGCAGGTAATAGCGATTCGTCCGCGGACTGTACGAGCCGGCGGGGAAATTCCTGGCGCCCATGTTGCCCGGGCAGCGCGTCACCCCGGGCGGGGGCGGTTCGGGGAGCAGCGTCTTGACCCCGGTCACCCGATCGATCGACGTGGCGACATTCTGCGTCCCCGGATCGACGGCGAAGAGGAACTGCCCGGTCGCGGCATCCAGCGCTTCGAAAATGCCCGGCTTCCCGACCGTGATCACCGCCTTGCGCGGCCGCCCCTGGACGTTCACCGTCGCGATGATCCGCTCGAAGGCATAGTCCTGGTCGTACGGATCGGCGCCGATGTGCTGGTAGTACCAGACGAGCTTGCCGGTGTCGGGATTGAGCGCGAGCGTGGAGTTCATGTACAGGCCCTTCGCGTCGAAGGTGCCGCGCGTGATCGTCGACCAGGGCGAAGGGGATCCCGTGCCCCAGTAGGTCAGATTCAGCTCCGGGTCGTACTGCCCGGCCACCCAGATGGCGCCGCCGCCGCGTTTCTCCGCCGGAAGATTGTTCCAGGTGTCGCCGCCGGGCTCGCCGGGCTGCGCGATCGTGTTGAAGCGCCACAGCTGCCTTCCCGTCTCGAGGTCGTGGCCGGTGATGAAGCAGCCGCCCGGGGGGAACTTGCCGGCGTGCTGCCCGTTCGTCGAATTGGCGTGCCCCGGCGAGCAGTTGCCGGCGCCGACGAGCACCTTGTCCTTGATCACCAGCGGGCCGCTGTTGTAGGTGCGCAGCTGATGGTAATCGTCCGTGGAGACATCCCACACCTTCGCGCCGGTCTTCATGTCCAGCGCGATCACGCGCATGTCAATCGTCGGCACGATGACCTTGTTGCCGCCGATCGCGAGGCTGCGCTTCGTCCTGAAGAAGCCCGGCAGCTGCGGGTAGTCGGCCGGCAGCTGGTGCGTGTACTGCCAGAGCAGCGTGCCGGTCTTCGCGTCGAGCGCCTGGATCGTCTCGCCGAAGTTCCACATGAACATGACCCCGTCGTGCACGAGCGGCGTGAACTCGTTGACGGCGCCCGGAGATGAATTCAGGCTCCAGGTCCACGCGACCTTCAGGTTCTTCACGGTGTCGCGGTTGATCTGCGCGAGCGGGCTGTGCGCCCAGCCGTCGTAGGTGCGCCGCCAGTGGAGCCAGTCCCCGGGAGGAGGATTCCGGAGCATTGCTTCGGTCACCGGCGTCAGCCGGTCCAGCGGCGCGCGCAGCTCGGCCAGAGCGGCCTGCGCGTAGGGCGACAGCACGGCGCGGCCGCCGCCGCGCCCGCCGCCACGGCCGCCAGGCGCG
>JBBISJ010000062.1:0-4071 GCA_037441345.1 Chloroflexota bacterium | reverse complement strand
CGGGCGCCGGTGAGAGCAAGAATCCGCTCAAGAGACGTTTGCACAACCTGTTCAGTGGTCTGTAACTGGCCAAGATCTCTGGCCATAACGTTGAGCACCTCGAGCTCGGAGTTGCGCGCCAGCAACTCCCTCTGAGTCTTGTCGAGTTCCTCGGTCATTGAGTTGAAAGCCCGAGCTACCCCGCTGACCTCTTCCCCGCCTTCCACGGGCACCTTTGTGCTCAGTTCACCCCGGCCAACGGCAGCCGCCGCCTGGGCGAGACGGCTCAGGGGGCGCGTTAGCCAGGAGGAGAAGAAGACTGAGACTGCCACTGCGAGCGCGAGAGGCGCGGCCATGAGGATCGTCAGGTGCGTGATGTAGGTGAAGACCTCCTGACGGACGCCGCGAAGCGACATCCCTACCCGCACAATCTGGCCTTCGGGCTCAGCCACGGCTACATCAACGATCGTCCCTTCGCTGGTCTTCAGCTTTCGCACCTGTTGGCGAGTACCTGGCGGCGGCGTGTTAGCCTCCTTTAGGCCCGGGGGAAGGCCTCCGGTGAAGGTGTGCACGCGTATTTGACCTGACGGCTCGACGATGAATACGTAGCGAACATCCTCATTATTGACGAGGCTGCTGTTCACAAGCTCGAAGAGGGCAAAGACATCGTCGGCAAGGACTGGGTTGGAGCTGTTTCGCCCGAGGTCCTTGGCGATTGCAAGCCCACGGTTCTCGAGTCGCTTTTGCAGGATCCCCGTCAAGTCAACGGTGGCCCGAAGCAAGGCAATCGCACCGAGCACGACGGTCAACCCGACCAGAACCAGGGCTATCCTGCCCCGCAAGCTTCGCCACGGAAACAGCCGCGACAGCACCCTCATGGCAGGCTGCCGATTCCCGTCGCCCGCACGATCTCACGAGTCGAGTCGTAGGAGCTATCCTCAGCCGGCGCGAAACGGTCGAACCGCAGGCGTCTGAGGATCTTCTGTCCCTCGGGGTCCTGGTCCATCTCCAGCAGCAGCTCCCGCAGCCTCGCCTTTAGGTCCGCGTCGAGGCGCGGGTTGACGACGACGGGGTTGATAGCGTAAGGCGGCGACCGCCAAACGATCCTCGTGTCAGAAGCGTCGTCCTCGCCCGTAGCCATCGCGTAGTCGTATACCAAACTGTCAACGGAAGCCGCATCGACGAGCCCCCGCGCGACGGCCTTGATCGAGTTGTCGTGACTGTAGGTGAAGATGTACCTGGAGAAGAGCGACTCTGGCGTCCTTCCCATGAGCCAGATTTGATATAAGGGGACAAGTCGCCCGGAGTTTGAAAGGGGATCTGTGAAGGCAAAGGTCTTTCCCCGCAGATCCTCCCATCCGTTCAACGCGCTGTCCTCGTTTACTATGAGATAGGAACGATAGACCTGTTCACCGCCTATCACAGGTGCAGCCAGAAGTTCCATGCCAAATTCGGCCTGAGCAAACACGTAGGCGCCAGTGCACACTATGGCGAGGGTCGCGTCCCCGGAACGGACAAGAGAGTTGATCTCGGCGTAGGTCTTACTGCCGACAAGCTTGGACGCCATCCCGACCCGCTCGCCCAGGTAGCGGGCGAGGTCTTGATAGGCATCCAGCGTCGAGCGTGGAGAGTTAACTGCAGCGACGGCGAAGACTAGGCTGTCTGCTTCCCCTTCGGGCGTGGCGGAGATGGACGACTGCTCGGGCAGAGCGTCGAGATCGATGGAGTGGCTTTCGCCGTCGCTGGAGCACCCGGCCAACGCCATCATCCCCATCAGGAGGACGATGAGGGCGACTCTGCGCGCCTCGGTGCATTCGCCGCGCCGCCTAAGACCGAACATGGGACACACCCTCGCGGGCCGAGTCGAACGTGCGGCCGACCGCAACCAAGACAAGCGTAGCTACGTTCAGCCACGCTGTGAATACGCGAAACGACCTAGAAAGTGGCACGCCAACGCCGAGCACGGCGGTGGACTTCAGGAGTAGCGATACGCTAAGGCATTTACTCCACGCGCTCCTTGCAGCCTCCCGCTAAGTCGGCTACGCCTTGTGGGGCAGGAACCTCAGCCCGTGAAGCGCCACGGCCAACGCGAAGCTCCCCCCGATGAAGAACCAGAGCGCAATCACCGGAGGAGAGATGGCGCCAGCAATAGCCCCCTGTCTCAGGGCCGCGGCCCAGAAGCCGACATTAACGAGGACGGCTTGAGTCACGAAACCGAGGAGGGCAAGCGTCAGGGCGGCGTTACGGGCGACAGTCACACCTGAGCTTCGACTGGGCGTCGTTGGGGCGATCCTCTCCGCTCGCGTCGCGCTGTAGACGGCCATGGCTTTCCTCCTTCCCCAGTTCGGACCAGAGTCTCTACTCTGCGCTATCTACCCATCGCGACTCTATGATACTACTCTCTGCCGCTTACTACCTAAGTGCCAAATGGCAGGGATCCTGTGAGGGGAAACCACCGTTCTTAGCGAAAGACGCCTAGGTCTGGCGCGCTTTCCCTTGACTACAAGCACGGCGTCGCCAGCGGGACTACCTCAAAGATGGTAGGCGACTCTATCCCGGAGCCGTGACCATTGAGGATCGTCTTCTTGAATAGAATCATCTGCTCGACGTATGGCTTTCTCTCCGAGAAGGGCGTTTCGTGGATTACGCGCTGTGTTGATGCCGCATAGTCGGGGGGCACTGACGTGGCGCAGTTGATCCCTGGCTGAGCGTCGCCGGGGAAGGACAACACGGTGGGTTTTCCGGAGATTGCGCTAGTTACTGCATTTGCTATCGGCGTGGTTTTGTTTGGCCTCGTCGCTCTGTGCGTGCTCGCGACTTGGCTAGGGCCGCCGAAGCCCGCCACCGTGTCACGGGCGACAGAGCGCAGTTCCACGCCGGCCAAGGGTAGTAGCGCTGAGAAAGGATAACCATATGGACGCCGCTCTGGTTGTGATCGTAATTGGGATGCTCTTGTTTGGGCTCGTTGCTCTCGGCATCTCCATCTCGGCTCTATCTGAAGACTTCCAGGCGCGGTCGTCAGACCCACGGGTGTCACCGGCAGGCCAAGACGTGCCAGGCCCCTTGCTGAATCAAAGTTCGAGACAGAAGACCACCGAAAGAACTCCGGTCGAGCGCGTACGCGGCTGGATTCGATCTCTACACCTGCCCATTGCCGGGCCACACGCTCACAGATGATGATAGGCGGTGCGGCTGCCGGCGGAACAGCGCGTCCCAAGAGAGGATGTTCCACACGCTAGCCAATGCCTACCAACGGCGGTAGACCTCCCCGAGGTGGCGAAACCCGGGCAGCAGACTTCGAGAACAGTGCCCCGCGGTGGCCCGCATCGCAGATTCGAAGTCGCCAGTTTCAGATTCAAAATCGGTAGGCCGATCTAAAATCCGCCGACCGCAAGGCCTTGTGAGAGCGACCCCCGCCGCGCGGCGCTAGATCACCAGACCTTCTCCTTCACAGGGCCGTATTGCCCATCGCCGGGCGGGTCCGACGGACCTAGTGGCGGAGGGCCGTCACGGCTACACTCATCCACCACTCCGGCCGCCCGCCAGCGGCGGGTCAGGCCAGTGCGCCGCCCCCAGCCACGAAAGGCCAGCGATGAAGGGCCGCCAGACCGAGGACGTCTACCGCAACCTGTGGTCCTGGGACCGCGTCGCGCGCTCCACCCACTGCGTGGACTGCTACCCGGGGAGCTGCCCGTACTACGTCTTCGTCAAGGACGGAGCCGTCGCCGGCACCGAGCAGACCGGCGGCGTCGCCGCCGTCGAGCCCGGTGTGCCCGATCTTAACCCCCTCGGCTGCCAGAAGGGGGCGGCGTGGCACCTACTGCTCAGCGGGCAGGAGCGTGTGCTGCACCCGCTGAAGCGCGCGGGCGAGCGCGGCGATGGCAAGTGGCAGCAGGTTAGCTGGGACCAGGCGCTGACGGAGATCGCCGACCATCTGCTGGACGCCATCGAAGAGGTGGGGCCGGAGTCCATCATCCACGAGGGCACGCCCGCCGAGGGCGGTCTTCTCGGCAACATGCCTTTCAGCCGCCTCACGAGCCTCCTCGGCGCCACGCGCACCGACGTGAACGCCGTCATCAACGACAACTCGCC
>JBBISJ010000061.1:0-4192 GCA_037441345.1 Chloroflexota bacterium | reverse complement strand
GCGCCCCCGTCGTCCAGATCTTCTGACCGTTCACCACGTAGTCGTCGCCGTCACGCACCGCCCGCGTCCGCAGGCTCGCCAGGTCGCTCCCCGACTCCGGCTCGCTGAACCCCTGGCACCAGATCGCGTCGCCGCTGAGCATCGGCGGCAGGTGCTCGCGCCGCTGCTCCTCCGTCCCGTAGGCGATGATCGTCGGGCCGGCCATCGTGATCCCGATGCCGCCCGGGCGTGGCACCCGGGCCAGCGCCAGCTCCTCGTTGAAGATGAACTGCTCCATCACCGACATCCCGGCGCCGCCGTACTCCTTCGGCCAGGCCGGCGCCACCCAGCCCTTCGTCGCCAGCTTCTTCATCCAGGCGTTATAGCTCGCCAGCGCCGCCGCTCCCCCGCCCGAGGCCACATTCGCCGCCCCGCGCGCATCCGGGTCCACTCCCGCCCCCTTCTCGTACTCCGCCTCGATAAACGCCCGCACCTCCTGCCTGAAGGTAGCTTCCTCTGTGGTGTCAGTGAATCGCATCTCGATCTCCTATCCCGCTCATCCTGAGCCCGTCGAAGGACCACCCTCGAAGGGCTTCTGGGCCGCTATTCTATAGCCTGCCCCGAGCGAAGTCGAAGGATCTGGTGGGGAAGGGGAAAGTGCCATTTGCCCCCTGGAGTAACGCGCAGTTTCTGCTACCGTGGCCCGGCACTACCTTCGAGGAGCTACCAAATGGACGACTTCATGAGCCGCGACCTGCCCGCAGACACCGACATGACAGACGAAGACGGCGTCTATTCCACGCGATTCGACTACCTCCGGATGACCGACGACACCAACGAATTCGGACGCGTCCTCGATCGCTACGCTACCGCAAGGCCCGAAGAGCGAACCCTGATCAACAACATCATGATCCACCTGTGCGGCTATTCACTCCCAACGCTGGTCGAAGGCACCGGCAGCTAGGATCGACAGCATCAGTGCAACAGGCTAGATTGAGGCCGAAATGCCATCGTCTACCGGCTGGACCCGCAACCAGCTCCTGATCGTCCTGAACCTTTACTGTCAGATCCCATTTGGAAAGATGGACGCACGCAATCCCCGGGTCATTGAACTCGCAAACTCGATCGGTAGAACACCCTCAGCTCTCGCGATGAAGCTTGTCAACTTTGCCAGCCTTGACCCAGCAATCACCTCGACCGGCCGTCACGGACTCGGCAACGCATCGGCAGCCGACCGAGCCCTCTGGGAAGAGATGCAGTCCGACTGGGAACGTTTCGCGATCGAGGCGGAAGAGGTGGCGATCACGTTGGGGGAGCAGACTCCGGAACCGGCTCCGGTCGCAGAAGAGCTCAAGGATTACGCCGGCGCGGAAAGAGCGGTTGAAGCCAAGGTGCGGATTGGCCAGAACTTCTTCCGCAACGCCGTCCTCAGCGCCTACGACTACCGCTGCTGCATCACCGGTCTGGCTGTACCTTCGCTGTTGGTAGCCAGCCACATCGTGCCGTGGCGAGTCGACCCAGCCAACCGACTCAATCCGCGGAATGGCCTCTCTCTGTCAGCGCTCCATGATCGCGCCTTCGACGCCGGAATTATCACTATTGAGAATGACCTAACGGTCCGAGTCTCGCGCGTCGCTACAGCGCGAAACGACCAGTTCTTCAGGGTCGCGCTTGCGGGTTACGAGGGAAGGTCAATCGCGCGGCCTGAGAAGTTCGCACCCGAAGCTTCATTCCTGACATATCATCGCGAATACGTCTTTTTGGGGTGATTGCCTCGCCGCACCCTCATTCCTCTGGGCCGCCACGGCGAGTTTCGGCCTCCAATTCCTCCTCAGTGGCAGCTCCAGCCACATCGTCGTAGCGCCTTCGTGCCAGGTGTTCCAACCGCTCAGCTTGTGTTAGCAAGGTCTGTCGCAGCCCGATCGAAACGTCCCGTTCTCGGATGACTTGG
This sequence comes from Chloroflexota bacterium, assembly GCA_037441345.1. Classification (GTDB taxonomy): domain Bacteria; phylum Chloroflexota; class Dehalococcoidia; order SM23-28-2; family RBG-16-64-32; genus DATKKM01. The sequence goes on along the minus strand of JBBISJ010000061.1, from coordinate 2,262 downwards.
GCGAGGTTAGCGATAGTTCCCGCTCGCCTCGCGATTCTCTCGTCGGGATGGCCCAATCTCGCCAAAACATCATCGGGAACAATTACGGCGGACCATGAGTCTGGCATCTCAATCCTGTCCGTAGGGGCGGGAATCTTCTCATTCAAAAGGCGACTCACTCGTGCCTCATTACTGAGCTTGTGGAACACGGTGTATTCGGCTCTGGCAAGTACCTGGCGCTTTTCCGCCACCGGTGCATCCTGCGCCTCCCAGAAAGGCCACACCTCCACCCGGGCCACCTCCACGGGGTCAAGGACATGCATTGCGACGGCATCGGTTCGCTGGTTGGTTAGATGGCGTCGAATCCGGGTTCTAAGCGCTTCGTAGGTCTGTCCTACGTAGATGGGCTCCCCATCGTAGTCATAGAAAGCATAGACGCCACAGTTCGAACTACAGATAACCCGGCCTCGGTCATCCTTCGATTTGAGAAATGCGTCCAGCTTGGCTATTACGGCCCGAATGTCGGGTGCCACCCTGTCGTCTCGAGGCATGCGCCTCTGACGAGACGACTTAGTACGCCGCGGTGACATATTCCCGCGCCGGTTCCGTCAACTCCCCATCTAGCAACGGAGTCAAGTAGTTCGCGCCCAGCCATTCGATCTGCGGGACGCAGACGGCGTCGCCGAGGGCAGACAGGGCCTGGTTCTCGCTCACGACAGACAAATTCAGGTCTGGGGCGCCCATCAGTGCCGCATACTCGCGAGGCGTCAGCCACCTCGCTCGAACCTCTCCGCATCCTGCCTCCACCAACGCCTGTTTGCTGGAACCGCCCCTTGCAGTCCGGAGGCACCCCGCAACGTCGTCTTCGCGTATCTCCCAGACCGCTCTCCCTCCACGAGTTCTCCGGTACGCGGTGCGCCACGTAATCCGGTCACCAGCGCTCAGTCTGCTTAGCCTTTCGGCTTGATGCGGAGACAGTGATTGGCGAAACCGCTTCACCCGGTCCTCACTCCACCAATGTGGGTCGTCTGCGGAGAACTGTTCGACAACGCTGGAGAGGCCACACGAAGCTTGGGGCAAAGCCGGAAGGGACCCCGCCTGAAGGTTCAGTTCGGAGTGTTGGATCGCGAACCGACAGACCGCCTCGGTCCGCACTTCATTTGGCACCCACGATGCGGACTCTTTCAACTTGCCTTTGAACGCAACTATCAATGTTCGGAGTCTACTCTGCGGAACCCACCGGCGGGCATCAATCTGCAGAACGTCGCAGGTGTAACCGAGACTATTCAGGGCGGCAATCGCCGTCACCAGGTCATCGCCGCCAGCCGAACTGACGAAACCTGCTACGTTCTCGATCAGTACAACCCGTGGCCGACGCTGCTCCATTTCGCCCAGAATGCGAATGAACTCCCAGAATGTCCCCGAGTGAACCCCGTTGAGCCCATTGCGGTACCCCGCAAGCGACAGGTCGATGCACGGGAACGATGCAGTGGCCAGTTCCACATCCGGCACGTCGTCGCCGTGCACAAGCCGGACATCACCGTGAACGAACTTCGATACATCGCGGTTCGCCGCATATAGAGCGCGCTTCATCGGATCGATATCGTTGGCATAGACAACCTCGAACCCGGATCGTTCTAGCGCCAGCCCGACGAGTCCCATTCCTGCAAAGAACTCCGCCATCGGTCGCGCGAATAGACACTTCGCTACCCGCCTCGCCGCGGCATCGGGGTCGCGCATCACTTCGTCGTCCCAGAGCCGGAGAACACGCCATCCGTGTTCCCGCAGAGCCACGTTGTACTTCTGGTCCCGCTCAACGTTGCGCTGAATCTTCGCATCCCAGTAAGAAGAGCGTCCGGGTCTCAAACGGTCTGATCGACCGTGCCAGTACGCACCGTCAACAAAGACGGCCAGACAGCGTCCTTTGAAGGCAACGTCAGGGCGACCCGGCACGTCGCTCACGTCGATACGGTATCCGGTTATCCCCTGTCGCCGGAGGGCTGCGCGAAGCGCTCGTTCGGGTGCCGTGTCCCTCCGCTTCACGGCCCGCATAGTAGCCGACCGTTGCTCGGTGGTCAGGTTGTCGCCGTAGTAGATCTTGACCTCGGTCATGGCTAGACCGAAGGTAGCCTGTACATACCACCGCGGGCAAGGCGGAATTGGCGCTTATTAACACTCTTGCGAGGAGAGTGAGCCCTCACCAAACCACCTCCACCCCGTACCGCGCGAAGTTCTCGTCCCCCGTCACGATCGGCAGCCCCTCCACCAGCGCCTGCGCCACCA
>JBBISJ010000060.1:0-4391 GCA_037441345.1 Chloroflexota bacterium | reverse complement strand
TGACGGAAGAGCTGTGCCGACTGGGCCACCAGGTTACGCTTTTCGCCGCCGGTGACTCGGTGACCTCGGCCCGACTGGTGGCCCCGTGCCGGCGCTCGCTCCGCTTGGACAAACACTGCGTGGACCAGATGGCGCACCATGTCCTCATGCTGGAACAGGTGTTCCAGCACGCAGACGAGTTCGACGTGGTCCACTTCCACGTCGACTACCTGCACTTCCCGCTCTCCCGCAGGCATGGATTTGCTCACGTGACCACGCTGCACGGCCGGCTCGACATCCCTGACCTCGAGCCGCTCTATCGGGAGTTTCGCGAGATTCCGGTGGTGTCGATCTCCGATGCCCAGCGCGAACCGCTGCCGTGGGTCAACTGGCAGGCCACGGTGTACCACGGCCTGCCGGACGATCTGTACCGGTTCCGTCCCGAGCCGGGAGCGTATTTCGCCTTCCTTGGGCGGATCTCCCCGGAGAAGCGCGTGGACCGCGCCATCGAGATAGCCAAGCGGATCGGTATGCCGCTGAAGATCGCGGCCAAGGTGGACCGCGTGGACAACGATTATTTCCAAGCCGTCGTCGCGCCGCTGCTTCGCGATCCGCTGGTGGAGTACGTCGGAGAAATCGGCGACGGTGAAAAGGACGAGTTCCTGGGCAATGCTTACGCTCTTCTCTTTCCGATCGACTGGCCCGAGCCCTTCGGCCTGGTCATGATCGAGGCGATGGCCTGCGGCACCCCAATCATCGCGTATCGCCAAGGCTCGGTGGCCGAGGTGATGGAGGAAGGGCGCACGGGCTTCATCGTGACGACGCTCGAAGACGCCGTGGAGGCGGCGCGCCGCATCCCGGAGCTCAACCGAAGCCGCTGTCGCGAGATGTTCGAGCAGCGCTTCACCTCGCGGCGCATGGCTGCCGACTACGTGCGCGTCTACGAGCGCCTGGGCGGCAACAAGAATCCGCTTCGGGAGGCATGACCACGTGGTCGAAGAAGTCATTCCGGTTCGCGAGCATTTCTACATCCTCTCCACGTCGGCCCGCATCGACGACCGCACACGGGTGCTCAAGCACGGCGACACCTTCGCGGTGTTCGACCGGTTCGGCGACATCGAGGGCTACGGTACCGGCGAGCTTGGCATCTACCACCGGGATCTCCGGTTCGTGTCGCGGCTCGGCATGAAGCTGGCAGGCGAGCGTCCGCTCCTGCTGAGCTCGTCCATCAAGGACGACAACGCCCTCCTTGCCGTCGATGCAACCAATCCCGACATCAAAAGAGATGGCGCCCTGGAGATTCCGCGCGGCACCGTGCACATCTTCCGTTCCATACGCCTGTGGAATCAGACCAGCTACGAGCGTGTTCGAATCCGCAACTACGGCCTGGAGGCGGTGCGCCTGCGCTTGTCGATCGAGATTGGCGCCGACTTCGCGGACATCTTCGAGGTACGCGGGGTCAGGCGAGCGCGGCGCGGCCGGCAGTTGCCGGCGCAGGTTCAGGCAGGCGCGATCATCTATGCCTACGAGGGACTGGACCGGCGCCTGCGCAGGACACGGATCGCATTCGATCGCGCGCCCGACGCGCTCACCGACAGGGAAGCACGCTACGAGGTGACCCTTGCCGCCGGCGCCGAGGAAGAGTACCAATACGAGATCGCCTGCGAAACGGAGCGTCCCGGCGGGAGGGTGGCCCCGTCGCCCCGGGCCTCCCTGGGGTACGAGGAGGCTGCGCGGCAGGCCGCCGCCGCGCTACGCGCCGCGCGCGCGGACACGGCCGACATCTTCACGTCGAACGAGCAGTTCAACGACTGGCTGAACCGTTCGCTCGCGGACCTAAGCATGATGCGGACGGACACGGCCCATGGCGCCTATCCCTATGCCGGCGTCCCGTGGTTCTGCACGGCCTTCGGGCGGGACGGCATCATCACAGCGCTCGCGTGCCTGAGCTTCAATACTGTGCTCGCTCGAGGGGTTCTGGCATACCTCGCCGCCACCCAAGCGGAGGCGGCCAACGCCGATCAGGACGCCGAGCCGGGAAAGGTGTTGCACGAAACACGCGACGGCGAGATGGCCGTCATCGGGGAAGTGCCGTTCCACCGCTACTACGGAAGCGTCGATTCGACGCCGCTCTTCGTCGTGCTGGCCGGCGCCTACTACGAGCGCACCGGCGATCTGGCGTTCTTGCGGTCGCTATGGCCTCACGTCGTACGTGCTTTGGAATGGATCGACCGATACGGGGACCGGGACGGCGACGGGTTTGTCGAGTATGCCCGGCAGTCGCACCACGGCTTGATCAACCAGGGATGGAAAGACTCCGAAGACTCCGTGTTCCATGCCGATGGATCCCTCGCCCAAGGGCCGATCGCCCTGTGCGAGGTGCAGGGGTACGTGTACGCCGCCAAGCGCGCGGCCGCCGGTCTCGCCGCCGCGCTCGGCGACGGGGATCGGGCGCGCGCCCTGACCGAGGCGGCGGATGCCTTGCAGGATCGGTTCGAGACGGCCTTCTGGTGCGAAGAACTCTCGACCTACGCCCTGGCCCTGGACGGCGACAAACGACCCTGCCGCGTCCGTGCGTCCAATGCCGGACATTGCTTGCTCACCGGTATCGCCACGCCAAACCACGCGCGGCGCGTCGCGGCGACGCTCATGTCCGAGGCGTCGTTTTCCGGCTGGGGCGTCCGCACCGTCGCCGCCGGCGAGGCGCGATACAACCCTATGTCGTATCACAATGGTTCAGTCTGGCCGCACGACAATGCGCTGATCGCCGCCGGCCTCGCGCGCTATGGGTTCATGGAGGAAGTTGCCCGGGTTCTCACCGGCCTGTTCGACGCGAGCATCTTCTTCGACCTGCACCGCCTCCCCGAGCTGTTCTGCGGCTTTCCGAGGCGTCCCGGGGAAGCCCCGACCTTGTATCCTGTCGCCTGCGCGCCGCAGACTTGGGCCTCGGCGGCGGTGTTCCTGCTCCTCGAAAGCTGCCTCGGGCTCAGGGTGCAGGTTTCCGAGCGCCGGGTGCTGCTGTCGAACCCGTTCCTGCCGTCATCCCTGGCACAGGTCACGATCCGGAATCTGCGGATTGACGATGCGTCGATCGATCTGGTGGCCACACGCCACGAGCGGGGTGACGTAGGCATAAACGTCATGCGGCGGGAAGGTGAGGTGGACGTGATCGTGAAACATTAGACGCACACCGATACCAGCGCCAGCTAACAACAGCATGCAGCGGACGGCGCTGCGCGCCGCCGCTGATGCCCATCGTTGATATGACTTCCGGCGTCAAGGGATTCTGAGGCTTGGTCGAGCTACATGGGTAGCACCTCCAGTGAGAGAAGGACCTGGGAAGAGGCGGGGCCAGCGCTCACGACGGTTGATCTTGCTGATATCCGTGGGTTGGGTACCACCTTGCTTGAGGCCGTCTGGCGCCTGCCTCGCTCCAGGCACGAGGGTCAGCACAGGCCACCTCTTAACGCGCACGAGGGTTGCGCCACACCGGGGCCGCGCCGCTTCCCAGGAACCGAGTCACGGGTCTCGCCCTCCGTCAGATCGTGGCCCTACACCTGCACGGGTACCTCGCGGGCGATGGCCCACATGAAGGCGGCCAGTTCGCGGGCGACGGCGGTGACCGCGACATTCGGGTACTTGCCGCGAGCGATGAGCTGTCGGAATCGCTTGCAAAGGCGCACCTGGGCCTTCCAGGCGATGGCCTGAACGGATGTGGGGAGACGGTCAAGTCGCTTGGCGATGATCTCAGAGACCTTGGCGGGGTGGCGGTAGGCCCAGGCACTCTCGACGAGGGCGCGACGGGCGTGGGCGTTACCCGTCTTGGTGATGCCGCCTTGACGACGATTGGCGCCGCTGGAGTACTCGCTGGGGGTGAGTCCCAGGAAGGCGGCGCGCTGGCGGGGCGAAGCGAAGCGGGTGAGGTCGCCCAGCTCAGCTGTGACAGTGATGGCGGTGGTCTGTTGGACACCGCGCAGTCCTTGGAAGGCCTCCGCGAGGGGCGTGAGACGCCAAGCAGGCAGGAACTCGGCGAGCTGATCCTCGATCCGCTGCAACCGCTCGGCGTGCGCGTCGACGGCACGGATATACTCCTGGAAGACGATCTGCTGTGCGGGGGTTGGACAGACCACTTTGGCCAGGTAGCGACGGTGGGCGTCGTGCCAGTCGGCGCGGCCGACATAGCGGAGACCCAGGCGGAGCAGAAAGGCCTTGAGGCGCTGTCGGGCGCTCTTGAGGTCGATGACGGCGTCTTCGCGGGCACGGGAGAGGTCGCGGATCGCTTCGTCCTCGACGGCAGGGACGTACACCGCGGTGAGGTCTCCGGCGCGCAGGAGACGGGCGAGCTCGACGGCGTCGCGGCGGTCGGTCTTGACCCGATCGCCAGGTTTCTTGGGAATCAAGGAGGGGGCGAC
>JBBISJ010000059.1:0-4467 GCA_037441345.1 Chloroflexota bacterium | reverse complement strand
CGCCGCCGGACATCCTGCGGCACACGGTGGTCAAGGGTCCGATCACGATCGACGGCGCTTCGCTGACGGTGATCGCGAAAGACGAGACCTCGTTGACTGTGTCGCTGGTGCAGTACACGCAGGGGAACACGAACCTGGTGCAGAGGAAAGCGGGGGACAGCGTGAACCTGGAGAGCGATATCCTCGCGCGGTATGTGGACCAGTTGCTGGAAGAGCGGCTGGGGGGCGGGGATGGGCGGGGGAAGGCAGAAGCTGGAACCTAGAAGCCGAAATCCGCGTCGCAACTCTAACGTGCACGTCATATAATGGTTGTGCGCGTATCCCATGGCGGCGAACGCGACGTGAGTGCAGGAGGCCGAGATGCCTGATCCCGAGAAGGTGCGTCCAATCACCAACCACCCCCGCGCGCGGGCCGGCCAGTACACGGCTGAGCAGGGGTTCTCGACGGTCCAGGAAGCGATTGAGCAGTACCGGGCCGGGCGGTTTGTGGTGATCGCGGACGACGACGAGCGCGAAAACGAGGGCGACCTGGCGATACCCGCCCAGTTCGTGACGCGCGAGCACATCGCGTTCATGCTGCGGCACACGAGCGGGATCATCTGCGTGCCGACGACCGGCGAACGACTTGATCACCTGCGGATACCGCTGATGGTGGGGAACAACGAGGCGCAGTACGGGACTGCGTTCACCATCTCCGTTGACGCTAAGAAGGGGATTGCGACGGGGGTCTCGGCAGAGGACAGGGCGCAGACGATCAGGGTGATTGCCAGCGATGCGTCGAACCCGGGCGACCTGGTGATGCCGGGACACATCTACCCCCTCCGGGCCCGCGAGGGCGGGGTGCTGGTGAGAGCCGGCCACACGGAGGCGACGGTGGATCTGTGCGCGCTTGCCGGCCTGCAGCCGGTGGCTGTGCTGTGCGAGATGATGAACCCTGATGGCTCGATGATGCGCGGACCGCAGCTTGGGAAGTTCGCGAAGAAGCACGGCTTTCCACTCATATCGATCAACCAGCTGATCGCGCACAGGATCCAGCGCGAGCGGTTGGTTGAGCGGGTGGCGTCCACGACGCTCCCGACGAAGTACGGCGATTTCACTCTGTACGGATACCGCTCGTCGATCGACGTTGACGAACATGCGGCCCTGGTGATGGGCGATATAACGACGCCGGGGCCCGTGCTGGTGCGCGTCCACTCGCAGTGCGTGACCGGAGATGTTTTTGGTTCACAGCGCTGCGACTGCGGCGACCAGATGGACCTGGCGCTGCGGACGATCGCGGAAGAGGGCCGGGGGGTGTTGCTCTACATGCGCCAGGAAGGGCGCGGGATCGGCTTCCACAACAAGGTGAAGGCGTATTACCTGCAGGAGACGCAGGGGCTGGACACGGTGGAGGCAAACGAGGCGCTGGGTTTCGCCGCCGACCGGCGCGATTACGGCATCGGCATGCAGATCCTGGTAGACCTCGGCCTGTCAAAGATCAAGCTGCTGACGAACAATCCGCAGAAGCGGGCGGGGCTGGAGGGCTACGGCCTGGAGGTGGTGGAGCGGGTGCCGATTATGGCAACGCCAAACCCGCACAACTGGCGATACCTGGAGACGAAGCGGGATAAGCTGGGCCACTTCATCGACATGCCCGGGCTGGGCTAGGAGCCAGGGGACAGGAGCTAGAGGCGGCGGGGGTTGGCCCGTGATGCGGCAACGATGGCGGGGAGCACCTCGATGACGCGATCGACTTCCGCGTCGGTGTTCTCGGGGCCGACAGTGAGGCGCAAGACACCGAAAGCCTTGCGGAGTGGCATGCCAAGCGCGGTAAGGACGTGCGATGGTTCCCAGGTCGCGGAGTTGCAGGCGCTGCCGGCGCTCGCTTCGATTCCCGCTTTGTCGAGCGCGGCCAGCATTACGTCTGACTCTGCGCCCTCGAAAGCGAAGTGGACGTTATTGGGAAGACGCATCTCGGGATGTCCGGTGAAGGTAGCGTCCGGGATAGTGCGCCGTATTCCCTCGACGAGGCGAGTCGTCAGCCGGCGGCACCGGCGGGTGTAGTCTTCACGGCCGGCCTGGGCGTCTTCGAGGGCTACGGTGGTCCCGACCACGGAGGCCACGTTTTCGGTACCGGCGCGGCGCTGGCGCTCCTGTCCGCCACCGCTGATCAGCTCAAGGAATGGAGTGCCCCGGCGCATATAGAGCACACCAGCGCCCTTCGGGCCGCTGAACTTGTGGGCAGACAGGCTGAGCAGGTCGACGTTGAGCGAATCGACGTCCAGGTGAAGGGCGTTCGCACCCTGGACGGCGTCCGAGTGGAACGGGATGCGGCGACCAAGTGACTTCGCGCGCTCTCTGACGGCGGTGCCGATCAGGGCGACAGGCTCGATCGTGCCGATCTCGTTGTTCGCGAGCATGACGCTGACCAGTACGGTGCGGTCGGTGATCGCCCGCGCTACGCCGTCCGGGCTGACAACGCCGTAGCCATCAACGGGGACGTGCGTGACTTCGAAGCCGAACTGCTCCAGCCATTCGCAGGAGTGCAGGACGGCGTGGTGCTCGACGGTGGTGGTGATAACGTGGTTCCCCAGGCCCGCCCGTTGCTGTGCCAGGGCCACTCCTTTGACCGCCGCGTTTATGGATTCCGACCCGGGTCCTGTGAACACGACCTCCTGGGGACGGGCGCCCAGCACGGCGGCAACGCGGCGGCGAGCGTCGTCAAGCGCCCGGGCCGCGCGCCGCCCCAGCGCGTACTGGCCCGACGGATTCCCGAACCGTGGACCGAGGAACGGCAGCATCGCTTCCAGCGCCCGTTCGCTCAGGCGGGTGGTTGCGGCGTGATCGAGGTAGATAGCGGTCTTCATCGGCATACGGGGGCGGGGTATCTGCAGCCCAGCGTAACGCCGGTGCGGCGAGGTGTCAAAGCACACCTGGAGCCGCGTACTCCGCAAGTAGTAGCGGTAACAGGTCAGTGGCCGTTAATGTTTGGATACGGGGGGCGGCAATCCCGGCCGGTCGTCGGCCCGTAGCATATGCAGGAAGCTCAAAGGAGAAGCGATCACGATGCTCAAGTCGTTCTGGCAATTCCTGGCGGTAGCGACCATCGTCGTTGTGGGCGTCATGGCGGCGGCGTGTGGCGGTGACGATGACGGAGACGGGGGCGGCGCTCCGGCAGGAACGACGCCTGCGATCGTGCCCAGCGGCGGCACGGGCAGCGGCACGCCAACGATCGCGCCGGACACCTCAACCTACTGCTCCGAAACTGTGCTGGCAACCGCGGTTGAGGACCTCTTCAATTCCGTCAAACTGATGGCCGAGGACCGCGGACTGTCCGTGTCCGACGAGGACGAGCTGCGGAAGGACGCGCGTGAGACGCTGAACCACCTGTGCGCCGCGCCAACCCCGTTCGAGTTCCCCACCTTGCAGAGATATTGCGAAGACCTGATTGACGCTATCGAGAACAACGTCGAAGGCGACGATGGCACGAAGGCGGAACTGAAGGAGTTCTACCGGAGAGCGAGTTGCCCCAGCCCCACTCCGGTCCCCTGACCGATCCGGGGCCGCGCGCAAAGTAGCGAAAAGCGCCCGGCTTCCCGGAAGGAGCCTTCCGGGCGCACCGCCAACAGTCTTTGCCGGAGGTCGGTATCGAACTCACGGACGCGTCCGCTGAAGAGCGGACGGGCGGTGAACGACGTGGACCACAGGCCCCCGCCGGCGTCGATGGCGATTGCGCTCGCGGAGTGCGGGGCGAGGGGCATGGTCAGCGTGCCCGGCCCGCAGCCGACGTCCAGGGCGTCTCGCCCCGTCCAGGCCAAAATGGGCGACGATGTCCGCAATGAGGGCATCCGGGTAAGGCACGCGGAAGCGGCGGTAGTAGCTTGCCGTTCCCTCGAAAAGGCGGGGGGCGCCCGGCATGTCAGCGGGAGAGGAGGCCGGCGTCCAGCACAAACTGCGAGCCGGTGATGAAGCGCGCCCGTTCGGACGCCAGGTAGAGGACGGCCTCGGCCACATCCTCCGGCTCGATCCAGGGCACTGGCAGCAGGTTGCCGGCGGAGCGCTCGGCGATCTCCTCCGGCGTCGCGCCTTCGAGCGCGGCAAGCCCATCGTTCATCGGCGTGTTGACGCCCGTGGGGTGGATGGAGATGACCCGGATGTTGTGCGGCGCCAGCTCGATTGCCCAGGCCTTGGTCAGGCCGGTGAGCCCCCACTTCGAAGCCGTGTAGTGGCTGAGCCGGCCGAGACCGCGAAGGCCGGCGATGGAGGAGTTGTTGATGATGACGCCGGATTCCTGGCGGATCATCACGGGGATGACGCGGCGGCCGACGAGCCACGCACCTTTCAGGTTTATGTCGAGCATCGCGTCCCATTCGTGCTCCGTCAGTTCGTGGGATAGGCCGTAGGCGCAGATGCCCGCGTTGTTGAACAGGATGTCAATACGCCCGAAGCGCTCGACGGTCGCATCCACGGCGGCTGTCACGGCTGCAT
>JBBISJ010000058.1:3011-4646 GCA_037441345.1 Chloroflexota bacterium | reverse complement strand
ACGTCGAACAACAGAACGAAGTCGTGGCGGCGGGTTGCGTCGGTGTGCGGCGCGCTGGCCATGTTAGTCCTCCTCCTTGTCATCCTGAGATTCATGCCCCAGAAGCTCTTCCTCTGCGATCTCGTCGGGCGCGGGAGCAGCGCCCGCCCTGCGGCGCTCGGACGCCTCGCGGGCCTGAGCGCGGTCGAACGCACGCTGGTGGTAGTAGCCCAGAGCGAACACGCCCTGGTCCTCCAGTGTCAGGATGCGCGGGAAGCCGGACAGTCCTGCCTGGATGTCCTCCAGCCGCCGCTGGAGCGCAACGTGAGCGCCGGGGCGATCGCGGCCGAGCTTCGCGAGATGCGGCTGCGCCCCTCGCAGGAGCCGTCCGAACACCGACGCAGGAGCCGACGACGCGGTGCCGAAGAACCGATCGACGATGGTGGTGTTGGCTCCTGGGATCGCTAACCGTTGCACCTCTTCCAGCACGGCAAGCAGGCGTCCGCAGCGGTACGCCGGACTCGGGTTGCCGGGGTCGAGTTGAACCATGAAACCCTCCTCTTCGGTTGGCTGTTGACTGAGCAGCACTAGTTTGATGAGCGCGGCCCGCGGCCGCGTGACACCCTGTTCGGCGCGGTTGCGGCGCACCGCTTGATACACCAGGTCCCACGGAAGCGGGTCTCCCGTAAGCGCGGAGCGAACCAGAGCGCGCGGGACTACTGGCGACAGGTCTCGCGCGTCTCGCACCGTAGAGACGGCCAGCGCGTACAGACCCAGGGGACGCGGTTCTGCCCCATACGCGTCGACCATCGCCTGGCGTTGAAACCACGTCCCGAGGCTGCGCTGGACTTCGCCAACGGTCGTGTCGAGCCAGTCACGGACGACTGCCCTGCCGCCGCTGCCAGAAAGCGCCGTGGCGTAGAACTGCGTCGCGTCAACCTCTGGCTGCGTCTTGCCTGTTCGGACGGAATTGAGCAGGGCCCGGACGTCTTCCGGCTGAGGGTCGGTCAGATACGTTCTCAGGTCGAAGCTCGATTCCTCGCGCGTCCAGAAGATGAACGCTGCGCCGCCGACCACTATGCGGCTGCCTTCCTTGGACAGCAGATCATTCGCTGCCTTTGTGAAGCGTTCGCCGCAGTCAGCACAAGTCGGCGCGATAAGCGATGCCTGGAGCCCGTACGACTCGAAGGCATCGGCGTTTGCCGAGATGATGGAGGTACCCGACGTCTGCCCGCCCGGAACGCCTTTGATCTTGGCCTGCAGGCGGTCCAGCACGGGCCGTTTCTCGCCACAGACGATGCATTGCATGACCGGCGCCGCTCCGAGCGCAGGATCATTCAACTGCGCCCAGAACGCCTGCACGGACGGCAGATCGATCGGGAAGATGCCCTCGACACGGAAAGTGATAATCCCTCCCGGGTCGAAGGCCTCGCCCAAGCGAAGTTGGTCTAGCGGCCTGCCTTCCAGGAACACCTTGACCGCAATGACTGCTGGCTCCTCGGTTGCCGCAGCGCACTGCCGCACCAGATCGACAAATGCGTCGTGGCAGGCCTTCACACGATCGGGCTTCCCATCCGCGCTCACGTATCCCAAGGCGTAGTCAGCCTTGTCCGCCAGTAGCAGCGGCCTTATCCCGTAACCACGCTGCACCTGCGG
>JBBISJ010000058.1:0-2914 GCA_037441345.1 Chloroflexota bacterium | reverse complement strand
AGTTCGATGATGTAGCGTACTGGCCCCTCGCTGTATAGCGTTGGCGGCATGTCGAGCCGCTGCGAATACTCACGCCATCGTTGTAGCAGCATTCACGCCCCCTTTCCCGGTGCCATCGCCGGTACGCGCATGACCCCGCCCTCCAGGCGTGCGTCGAAGAAGCGCGGCGTTCCGCGTCCTGAGCCGTCCGGCTCATACTCGATGTCGAGCAGCATGCGGCCCACGTCGTCCGTGAAGTCCACAGGTCTCTCCCCGCCAGTCGGCTCCGAGAACGCCGCAGTGAATTCACGGCAGCCGAGGTAGGGAGTGGCGAAGCAGCGGCCATCGCGGACGCGGCGCCGGAACTGGTCGCGGAACTTCGCGGGGTCTTCGCCGACGCCGGGCTTCACCTCCGGCTGCGCCCGGATCAGGTAGTCCACCTCTCGCAGGGCGAGCGTATGGCGTTGAGCGCGGTCGGCGGTGGCGTCGTATCTGCCGCCACTGGTACGCCAGCCGGCCGCTGCTCTCTCGCTCTGGCGGGAGTTGACCTCGTTCCGCAGGATGGAGAAGTACCGGATGGGCTTGAGGACCCAGATTTCTTCGACGACCCAGCGGAACTCAGGTTTCCAGAAGATCGCCTCCAGGACGCCGCGGGCCGCTGACGGCGTCATGACCGGGTACGTCACGCGTTCCACCTTCATTTCTGGCCGCGTGAAGCACGCGAAGTCGCCCCACACCCGGACGGACAGGGGCGCTAGGTCCATCGTCATAAGGAACCTCCTTTCTCTCTCTCTCGCTAGATCACCAGGGCATCCGGATCAGGATCACCGCTGGTCAACCCCCGCACGGCGTCGTAGCCCCCGAGCCATTCCCCGAGGCCAGACGCGACCCCGGCAATCAGACCGGCGCGCCGGAACCGCTCGGCCTCATCGCGGCGAACGGACACCAGATAGGGCTGCAACCGCCGGAGCAGCAGACGGGCTTCCGGCGTCCCGGCGCGAAGCTGTTCCAGGGCATTCCGCACCCACTCGCGCTGGCCAGACGAACCATACGACGTGATGGCGACAGTTTCAGTCGCGTCATCGATCATTCGGAACCTGCGGGCCACCTCCGGGAAATTTAAGCTGCGGCGCGCTTCCTGGATGCGCTCACGATCGGTGTCCACGCTCTCGAAGAGCTGCCGGAAATACCTCCGCGACACCTCCGGATCATCAGGGTCCAGACTGCCCGTGCCGAGAAGCGCCGTGGTGACTCCGGCTCCCGCAAGGTACGCTCCTCGCGGCATGCCACCGGTCGAAGGCCGGAACACGATGACGCGCCCGGTGTCCAGATTACCTTCGCGGTTGCACCGCCCTGCCGCCTGGATCACGCTGTCCAGCGGTCCGAGGGCGCGCATGACCAACGGGAAGTCGAGATCAACGCCCGCTTCAATCACCTGCGTCGACACGAGGCGGCAAGTCTCTGCAGCCGTCAGTCTCCGGCGGACCTCGACGATGACATCGCGGCGGTGGGCGCCACACAGCAGCGTCGACAGGTGAAACGCGCCAGGATCTTCCAGCGCGTCTAGCAGCGCCATTGCGTCCTTCTTGGTGTTGACTACGGCCAGCGCCTGATCCTTGCTGCGAAGGATCGCAGCGACTTCGCTCCATTCCATCGGCCGCTCCACCCGCCATTCGTAACGAGCCCGCTTGAGCGCCCGGAAGTAGCGGCCGGGGTCAGGAATCATCTCTCTGGCATCGACAGCCGCGAACTCGCGGATGGCCTCGAACGCTGGCTGGGTCGCCGTCGAGATAACCACCGTCGCGCCGTAGTGCCTGCAGAGCTGACCGAGACCATCCAGGATGGGCCGGAGCAAGTGCGGCGGTAGCGCCTGAGCTTCATCTAAGATGATGACGCTGCGGGCCAGACGGTGCAGCTTGCGGCATCGACTGGTCGAGCGCGCAAACAGGCTCTCGAAGAGCTGGACGGTAGTCGTAACTACGATCGGCGCGTCCCAGTTCTCGGCAGCGAGTCGCGCCCAGACTCGCGCAGGTTCGAAGTCCTCGGCGTTGCTGTCACCGCGCTCGGCTCCGCTGTGGTGCTCCAGTACGATGCGCCCTCCGTCTTCGGGCGTCTCGAAGATGCTGCGATAGACACCGGCCGTCTGCTCTGTGATGCTGATAAAGGGCACGGCGACGATGACCCGCTCCATGCCATGCGCGAGGGCGTGCCGCAGTGCGAACGCCATAGCCGAACGGGTCTTTCCTCCCCCCGTCGGCACGCTCAACCGGAAGAAGCCGGGCGGGTGGCCAGCGACTGCCAGGCAGGCTTCGCAAATCTCGTGGCGCGCCCGACCGACCGCGTCCCGCCTGTGGCCCGATATCCCCCGCTGATCGCCCTCGAAGCGTCTCCAGAGTTCATCCAAGGTGATGTCGCTTCCGCGATAGCCGCCCAGCCCGGCATTGAAGTGCCGCTCGGTATCCAAGTAGTCTGCATCGACGACGGCGGAGAAGAGCAGGCGGAACAACATCTCCGCGGCGCCGCGGTCGCGCACAACATGATCTGGGAGCGCGACTTCGGACGGTGGTTCGAGGTCAGCTATCGTCTGCCTGGCAAGCCCCAAGGCCTTCTCGCCTAAGGCCGACTTCTCACCGAGCCAGCTTTGCAGGTCTTGAGGGGTCGTCAGCCCTCCGTGGTGACCCTGCACAAGGAGGGCTGGTAGTCCAAGGTGCTCTCGTGACAGCAGCGTGCCAGCCGCTTTATGGTCGGGCCCGTGTCCCCGGGTCGCGGCGCCCCGTTCGCAGCGCAGCAGGTATTCCTGGAAATCTGGATGGAACTTCCCCAGGTCGTGCCAGAGGCCAACGTAGTAGGCAGCGTCCCCGCCACCCCAGGGTTCCGCGAACGAGCGCGCCAGTTCTGCCACGGCCCGTAGGTGCGCTACGAGATCGTGACGTTC
>JBBISJ010000057.1:0-5198 GCA_037441345.1 Chloroflexota bacterium | reverse complement strand
GTTCGATCGCAGGATCCGCTCCAGGATCGCGAGGTTGCGCGGCTGGTCGTCGACCAGAAGGACCCGGGGCTTCCTGTTCATGCGGTGCCTCCATCGCCGGTCGCGGTCACGGCCAGCTCGAACTTGTCCCGTACGGTTTTCTGCGTCTCGGGGAGCTCGAATACGAATCGCGCCCCGCCGGCCTCCGAAGCCTCCGCCTACGCCAGCGATGACCGCTACCCCGGTGCGTCCCGATCTAGTTGTCACAAGCGTCACCGAACCACCCCTCGAAGCGGACCCGGGTGACTACATATGGGTCACTGCGTTCACGATCTGCAACCAGGGGAGCGCGGACGCGCAATATTCAGAGGTAGGGTGGTATCTCAGGAATGACCTGTCGACTGTCCCATTGACGTACACGTGGTGGTCAGTCCCTGCGGGGTCGTGCCGAACAAGCGGATCCGGTGTGTTGCAGATTCCTCATTCCGTACCACTTGGCACGTACGCTCTGTCGGTTTGTGCGGACATCGGGAGCGTTGTTGCAGAGAGCGACGAGAGCAACAACTGCCGGTCTTCAAGTGGGAATATCCGAGTTCCACGACTGGCAACCTCGACCCCCACACCGACAGCAACCCCCACGGCGAGCCCGACTGGGATCCCGACGTCCACACTGACGCCAACCGCCAGTCCCACGCCCACTCCCACGCCCACACCCACGCCTACGCCACCACCAACATGCCCGCCATCACCGACGTCAGGGCCTGCTGCGCCAGGCGTGGTCGACATCATCGCGGTCGACACCGACATTGCCTGCAATGCGCCTCAGGTCGTCAGCACTGTCAACTCATGCCGCGCGGCAACGGTGGGTAGCTCATTCCAGATCGACGTGATCGTGAAGGAGATCCCTCCAGCCGGTGCGGGATTCAACGGGATATCAGGGGCGGAATTCGGCCTGTTGTATGACGCAAGCGTGCTCAGCGTCACAGGTCGGGCGGGTGGAACCGACGTGATGTTCTTCCAGGGCGCCCCTGTTGGGTCTTACTTCGCCGGATTCAGCGATCCGCTGCCGGATTCAGATGGGATGTATCTGGTTTCCGGGACTGAATTGGGTGGGACGCCGGAGTACGGCCCCGGCGTCCTGGCACGCGTCACGATTGAGGTTGTTGGCGTCGGTACGAGCGAGATCAGCTTCGCTGACCCGTACGAGGGAGACGGCGTGCCCAACATCCTCGACTTCATCGGGACAAACTACCCCATCAACCATCAGTACGTCGGCGAGATTCGAGCCGATGGAACGCCCTGTCCCGGCGACAGCGACGGTGACGGCGTGCTGGACGACGTTGACAACTGCAGCGACTGGCCCAACCCTTCGCAGACGCTACCGCCCTGGTCCACCCAGATGTCGGGTGACATTGACACTGATTGCGACGGTTTCGGCGAAGCCCGCGAGACAGCTATCGGAACTGCTGGAAGGGTGCACTGCAGCCTGACGACGACTCCCAACGATGAGGCGATCGACGCCTGGCCTCCCGATTTCAACGATAGCCAGTCCGTGAACCTGTCCGACGTGATCCTGATGGGGCCGTCCTACAACCGGTCACAGGGCCAGGCGGGCTACAATCCGCGGTTTGACCTCAATGCGAACGGATCCGTGAATCTGAGCGATGTGATACTCATGGGGCCCTTCTACAACAAGAGTTGCACCCCGTGATGATCGGGCACAATCACGCACTCAGCGCGCTGGGGGCCGGTGCTCGCCCGGCCCCCAGCGGCCGATGCGATCGGTGTGTAATCACGGAACTCGTGAGTATTGCGTGAGTCTCGCGGTATGGGATGCCTGCATAGCGGGGCGAATACTGCGGCAGACGATAGAAGGGGGTAATGGATATGAAGAGCGTAGCGATCGCACTGATCATCGTCGCCGTGCTGTCGCTCTCGGCGGCGATCTCGTCATACGCGGCGCCTCAGAAAGGGAGCGACGGTCAGGTCAAGGCTCCCTTCCCGGCCGAACTCCGCTGCAGCGCGACGACTGCCCGGATTGGAGAGACGATCGCCTGCCGCTACGACGTCGGCCCTTCTCCAACTGAACCGACCGCTGCCGTCGCGGCGCCAGGGGCCACTATCCAATGGGGAACGCTCGCAAGTTCGGCCAGTTGCACCCCGGCAGACGCGTGCGTCTACTCCATCTCCGGCAGCTTCACAGTGTCGTACGGAGCGCCCGGCAAGAAGGCGGTCACTCTGACGGCGTGTTCAGCCGGGAACTGTGTGGCGCGGCAGGTGAGGATCCGGGTGAAGACGGAGAGCCCGAAGGTCCGGTAGGCGCATCGGTCGGCGCATCTACACGGAACGAAGGGTCGAGAATGAAGGCATTCCGCATCCTGGGGGTGAGCTGGTCAGCCATGGCCCTCGGTTCGATTCTCCTCGGAGCGTGCTCGGAAACCACGACGGAGACGGGCACATCGTCCAGCGTCACCGGCTCACCGACCTCGACGTTCACGACGCTCTCCACGCCGACGCCCTACAGCGCCGGTACGAAGATCGTCTTTGTGAATCCGGTCTCGCAGAGCGCCTACGTGGGCCGGAGCTACGGGACGCTCTTCATGGCTAACGCGGACGGTTCCTCGCCGGTTGAACTGGCTCCCGGAGAGGAGGCATCGTTCGTCGGGTTTGGCCGACAACGTAGTGCGGTAGTCGTCTACTACATGGCGAAAGTCTCAGAGACGGAATCCTTGCTCCGCCAGCGCGACCTTGCCAGCGGCGAAGTGAAGGACATCACTTCCGTTACAGCACCTGAGAAGTCGGATGCTCCGCCCTCAGGCGATATATCGCCCAACGGCACCCAGATCGCGCTTCACCACGCGGAGGGCATCGACATCGTAGACGCGTCGACCGGACAGGGCCGGCGGCTCGTGACAAGCGACGGTTCGGGGTGCGACGCAGTGCCGGTGGACTTCGATCGGTGCTACGGTTTCTACGGTCCGGAGTGGTCCCCTGATGGACGATATCTGACGGCGCGAAGGATGTTCTTTGAGGGCGGGGAGGACGTTCTGATAGACCCTTCGGTGGATGAGAGTCAATTCACCTCACTGGGCGTGGAGAACGCGGGTTGGGCGCCTTCATCGGACCGCGTATGTGGAAGCGAGGGAGGATACGATCCGCGGATCCTGTATGCAGCCCCCGTGCCCACCGACGGGAGCCAGGTGGTGCTGGAATTCGAGGCGAACCCGGCACGTCAGCAACGGATTCTCGACTGTACCTGGCTCGGTGGGGGTCGAATTGCCGTCGTGACGAGCCTCGACGGTGTCGACACGGTTCTCGTCGTCTCGGCAGATGGGGGCGGCACCGAGGAGTTATTGCGATTGGAGAGTCCTCTGAGCATCGGCCGCGTGTTCGGTATCGATGACACGCACGTGGTCCTGAATATCTTCGACCAGGATGCTCAGGATTACGCGAGCCCCCTCATCCTTGACGTATCTACCGGAGCGACCACGACAATACTCGACCCCGGAACCCGTGTGGTTGCTGTCAGCATACTTCGGGGTGGATGAGAGCAGGTCGTGTCTCCCATACGGTGCTTCATACCCTCCACGGCCCTATGTATCGGCGTGTTAGCTGTCGCCGCCACCTTTGCGATGGGATGTGCTGTCGATGGCGCCCGTCCAGCACCGCCATCAGACACTCAGACGGGTCCAACCGCCACCGTGACGCCGCTCTCGCAGTTCGATTGCCCGCGGGGAAAGATCGTGGTGCACGTTAACTTTGCGATCGATGACGCGCATCGGCATGTGGTGATGTACTCACAGCCATCGTTCTACGTCAGCACTCGCCATTTCGAGGGTGATTACGATGGTCAAACTGACATCTACCTCGAGGTGCGCGATGATGATGACGCCGTCCTTCGCAGCATCAACCTCTGGCCCCGCGGGTTCGTCATCCGTGACTTCCAGACCGACTACGACCCACATGACACGCTGAACTCGCAGGACGTGCGAGTGTCCCTTGACCGCGGCGCCTCGTACCTGGCCTTTGTCCGCATATCCGGACGGGAACGGCAAGCACTACCCGTCTACCTCTTGAAGGATGGAGCCGATGTGAACGTCCTTCACGGGGGTCAGGACTACGAGATCACCGACATCGCCACACCGCTGGGGACCGCGGTGGATCGCTTGGGAACGTGCCAGGATCTCAATCCACAGACTTGAAACAGGGGAGGCGCATAGAGAGCGGAAGTGGCCACCCGCGCCACCGTGCGACAACGGGCCCTTTGGCCCTAGCCGAGCGAGGAAACGCGGTGGTAGTTTGGCCGCACTACGTGCAACGGCATCCTTGCGACGATCCTTAAGTAAAGAGGTGGTCCGATGCTTCGACTCGGAGTTACTGCAGCCATGGTTTTCGTTACCGGAATTGCTTTCTCTCGCCCTGCGTCGGGCGATGAAGCTCCCGTATTCAATCGCCACGGGAACAGCCTTCAGGCCCAGTTATCCACGGGCACCACACACCTTGACGCCCATGACGTAACCTTCAGCGACCTGGCGAAGGACGAAGCCCCACCGCTCCAACGCTCGTCGTTTGTGTCCGTTTGCGTGGAACTCCCCACGCGTACGATTTGCGGAAACGCAGTCCTATCCGCCGATCAGTTTCAGGTAAGCGGCAATCTGAAGACCGCCTTCTTGCGTGCCGACGTTCCCGCCCAGGATTGCTCGCGTATCGCACCCTATGCCTGCAGCGATTCAACCCTCCACGTCAACCTGACCTGGCGGGGTACGGAGCCCCTCAGCTTCGGACGCTTCCACAACAAGCTGTTTGGCGGGGCCTGCCACATAAACGAGGTCGGTAGGAGCGCGGGCCGCCAGGCCGAAGTCTTGGGCTCTATAACGGACGGAACCACAGTCTTTGTCACGGGCGTGGCGGAAAATTTCGCGGGGATCTCCCGATCCACGTGGCAAGGCACCGGACGCGGAATCGAAGACTGCCTATAGTGAGTTGCACACCGTGACTCACCGTTCACGCGGCCGGCGAGCAGGTCTGCGCACATCCCCCTACCCATCCGTGGGACGCTCAACCTTGGCGCCCCGTCAATCAAACCCGTTTCCAGATCGACCCCAATTTCAGGTGAGCCGAGCGCCAGAAACGTACCTCCACCTGAGTCGCCTTGACAATCCCGCTGACCTGCCCCCCGAAAACTAGTCCATTCTAAAGTTGGATTCCTCCGCGTTCTA
>JBBISJ010000056.1:0-5714 GCA_037441345.1 Chloroflexota bacterium | reverse complement strand
CTGGGCTCCCCGGCTGGCTAAGAGCAGTGGGGAGGCCGTCTGCTGGCGGCTGGCGACACTGGTGACTTGCCATGCCCCGGTCTCTTCGGTTCCGCTCGAGGCGGGTGCCGGGCCCGCCACTCCCTCGTGAGAATTGAATCTGGGGGAAACCCCCAGGCCCCCGCCTGGGGGCCTCCGCCCCCCCTGGGCTCCCCGGCTGGCTAAGAGCAGTGGGGAGGCCGTCTGCTGGCGGCTGGCGGCCGGTGACGACGGTCATCCATGGCGGCAGATACGGCGCAGGGGCGCAGCGCGCTGCGCCCCTGCATTCTTGCAGGGCAGACCAGTCTAGCTGGGGCGGCCGGAGAAGCTGGGGTCGTTCTTGTCGAACCAGACCTCGGAGACCCAGTACTGGTTACCGAACCACGGCCAGCTGGTGCGGTTCTTGAAGTACGGCCAGGAGATGGCGCCGCCGCCGGGGCAGGCGTAGTCCAGGCGGACGTTCGCGCCCAGCGCGTCCTTCTTCGTCTCGCCCAGCACGTACTTCTGGATCTGGAAGCCGATCTGCCGGCGCGCCTCGATGTCGAACTCCTTGCGCTGGTCTTTCAGCAGCTTGTCCAGGTCCGGGTCGCTCAGCTCGAACGAGTTTTTCGGACCGTCCGTGATGTAGTACGGGTAGAACCAATCGTCCAGGTCGATCCAGCCGTTGTCGAACCCCCAGGTCATGGCCGCCTGGTCGCATTCCTGGTTGACGAGGCCTTCGGCGATCCTTGAGTAGGGGACCGTCTGGTACCTGATGTCCTGGGTGATGCCCAGGTTGCGTTTGATCGTCTCGAGGTAGGTCGGGGCGAAACGGGGGATGTAGGCCGGCACGTCCGCGAACCAGATCTGGGGGATTGGGGGCTTTCCGGCCGCCTCGTAGAGCTGGCGTGCTTCCTGGATATCCGCCTCCCGCTCAGCCCCCATGCGGTACCCGGGCAGCGTGAGAAGCTCCTCCTCCGGCATGGCCCAGTACTGGATGGCGCTGTTAACGGGGCCTACCTTCTTCCAGCAGCCGGAGCCGATGACGTCGACGACCTCCTGGCGATCCACGGCGAGGTGGAACGCCCGGCGCACGCGCCAGTCGTTGAACGGTTCGCAGTAGGTCTTGAATCGGGTATTGAGCCAGCCTGAGGTCTGCTGGCGCTGGAACATGAGTTCCGGCTTTTCGTCCAGGATGTCGAGGATCCACTGGGGGTTGTCGATGAAGCCGGCGGAGTCGATCTCCTTCCGGCGGAACAAGGATTCCACCGTCGCATCGTTCAGGCCCTGGCCGGTCGCCTTGTACCCTTCGAGGTAGGGCCTGCCGAGGCTGGGGTCGCCCCAGCCGAACCACTCGGGGTTGCGCACGGCGCGGTACTCAATGCCGAAGACCAGGTTGTCCCACATGAAGGGGCCGGTGCCGATCATGCGGTCGGCGGGCTTGGCGCCGCGGCCCTGGAAGGCGTCCACGGAGTCCCACGGGCGTTCGTCCGGGCCGGGACCCATGTCGACGATCTCCTTGGGGATGATCATGGCGTTGGTGTCGGCCAGGAAGTGGTAGAAGGGCGCCGTGGGTTCCTTGGTCTTGAACCGGATGGTATAGTCGTCCACCTTCTCCATCGAGTCGATGGTGGCGTACTGGCTGGAGCGGTAGTAGTAGGTGCGCTGCGGGCTTTCCTGGTTGCGCTGGCGGTCAAAGCTGTAGATCACGTCGTCCGCCGTCAGCTCGCGTCCGGCCAGTTTCGGGAAGTTGGACCGGATCTTCTCCGTGTTGTGGAACTTCACGCCCCGGCGCAGTTTGACAACGTACTCCATGGGCGGGTCGCCGATCATCTCGGGGGCGCTCTCCGCCAGGTCCGGGAGGATGTTCTCCCAGCTCGGCTCCTCGTGGCTGGCGTACCGGTAGAGCTTGCTGAACACCGCCGACTGGTTGGAGTACATCGGCCCGAACTGGGTCTGGTGCGGGTCGTAGCGGTCGAGGACGACAGCGTCGAAGCCGATGTAGGTCAGGAAACCGCCGCGAGAGTCCTTGGGCGCCGGTATGAACTTCTTCTGGATCTCCTTGCGGCCGTCAACGGGCTTCTCATACTCGAGGCCGAACCACCTGGCGCCGATGTCGCTGCCGCTCGGTCTGTTGCTGTCGCCCGGGCCTGACGATTCGCCGCCGCAACCCACGACGGCAGCCGCGGCCAGGCCACCGCCCGCGAGCGCCGCGCCGGAAAGGAGCCGCCGCCGGCCCATCCTTCGCCGCCAGAACTTGTCCCAGTAGTTTGATTCGTCAGGCATGGCCGGACATTCTCCTTCCAGGTATACGGGTGACGGTGCGTTTCACGATCTATCCGCTCTATCCCAGGCGCAGTCTTGGGTCCAGGACGTCGCGGAGGGCGTCGCCGGCGAGGTTGAAGCCGAGCACGGCGAAGGTGATGGACATTGAAGAGGCGAGGCCGGGCCAGGGGTGGTCGGCCATGTCGCCGTAAGTGTCGGCGAGCATCAGGCCCCAGGACGGTCCCTGCGGCAGCTTGTCGGGCACGATGAAGCTGAGGGCGGCTTCCGCCAGGATGACGAGGCCGAGACCAGTGGAGAAGACGATGATGATGGAGGCCATGATGTTCGGCAGGATGTAGAACACCATCGTCCTCGCGTCCGAGGCGCCGATCACCCGCGCTGCCTCGACGTACTGCTGCTCCCTGGTGGCCAGCACGACGCCGCGCACGATGCGCTGGACGTTGGCGATCCCCACTAATCCCAATGCGAACGCCGCGACCGTGAGGTTAGGGCCGGTGGTGAGGGGGTTGATGGTGATGATGAGGATGAGGGCGATGAGAGGCGGGAACGATTGGAGGGCGTCCATGAAGCGCTGCGCGGTTGTGTCAACCCACCTTCCGAAGTAGCCGGACATGACGCCGATAAGGGTGCCCAAGAAGGTAGCGATGGCCAGCGCCCAGATGCCGACGAACATGGAGCGTCGGGCGCCGTTCACGATGCGGGACCAGACGTCGCGCCCGTTCGGGTCAGTGCCCAGCCAGTGGTTGGCGGTGGGGTTCTCGAAGATGCGCAGCCGACCCGAGTCGTTGTAGAAAGTCTCTTCTGCGCCGTAACGCTGGAGCCAGGGCTCGCCCATCTCGAAGCCCAGTGGCTGGTCGGGCAGGCTCGGCACGCCGACCTTGCCTGTCGGAGCGCCGAGCGTGAGCACGAACATCGTGATGATGATGGCGAAGCCGATAGTGCCGAGCGGCTTGCGGCGGATGAACTTGAGAACGCCCTGCCACCACTTCTTCTGCGCTGGGAGCGCGAACTCGGGGGCTGCCGCCCCCAGGGGCCCGATAACCTGCTCTTCCACCGCCATGACGACCTAGCTGTACCTGATCCGGGGATCAAGCCACCCGTAGGCGATGTCTACTGCGATGTTCACGAATACGAGAGAGAGCGCTACCACGAGCACGACACCCTGGACGATGGGGAAGTCCGGCGCCTGGGTGATGGCGGCGGTGACAAAGAAGCCGATCCCCGGTATGCGGTAGATGTTCTCCAGTACCACGTTACCGCTGACGATTCCGGCAAGCAGAATGCCGATGAGGGTGAGCACCGGAATGAGGGCGTTCTTGAGGGCGTGGCGCATGATGACGACACGCTCGCGCAGGCCCTTGGACCAGGCCGTGCGCACGTAGTCCTGGCGGAGCACCTCCAGCATCTGGGAGCGCAGGAAACGCATGATGACCGCGCCGGTGCCGAGGCCGCCGATGATGGCGGGAGCGGCCATGATCTTGATGTTCTCGAAGACGTCCGTCTCCGCGCTGGTCCAGCCGAACGGGTCCCACAGGTCGTAATACGTGCCCTGCGGACCTAACCAGTCGGCAAGGAAGTTATACCGGCCGGAGAACATGATGACCAGGATGGCAAGGACGAAGACGGGGATGCCCAGGAGCGCGATGGAGAAGAAGCGCAGGATATAGTCGACCAGGCTGTCCTGCCGGATCGCCGAGATGACGCCGACGGGAACGGCGATGATTAATGCCACCGTGATCTGCAGGAGGCCGAGCTCGATGGACGGGAGCACGCGGATCTTGATCTCGTCGAGTACCGGTGTCTTCTGCTGCCAGGAGAGGCCGAGGTCGCCGCGCGCCAGGTCGGTCATGAAGTCGGTGTATTGCTCGAGGATCGACCTGTTGAGCCCGAGTTCCGCCCGCGCAATGGCGACGCACTCGTCGTAGGTCTCCGCCTCGGTGCAGCCGGACGCCCGCTGTGCGACGACGTTGTCCGAGTCCACTCGCAGGGCCATGAAGACCATGGTTGCGACGAGAAAGAGGACAAAGACGTTCAGGATCAGGCGCCGGATGATGTATTGCTGCATCCGGACGACCTAACGGGCGAAGGGACAGGGCAGAGGCGTTGCCGCGTATTGCATATTGGAAAGCACCCTCCCACACCCCTGCGGGAAGTGTGGTTGAAATTAGCACCGGCCCATAGCAATGTCAAGGTAGTGCCATATCTGTTGCGGGGATCGGAGCCGGCCGTGGCGGCTCAAGGATGCCCGGACGGGTGCTCCCGCGCAACGTGTACTTTACGATAACTACTTGACAGCCTTCATGGGATAAACCTACGATTAGTTACAGAAGTCACAAAGTATTGTGGCGCGCCTAATCCGCCCTGTGCGGACCGGGGGATATCCCAGGGGTGAATCTCGCCGCGGGCGAGTAGGGCAACCCTTTCAGCCCGAACCCGGCAACTAACCTCGGCGGCGTCTGAGAGGGCCAAACCCGCTGTTGCGGAATACCGGCTCTTTTTTGTTCCCCACCGGAGGTGGAGTAAGAGAATGCAGACAGCACCACCGCGAGCCTGCCCACGCTGTCAAGGATCGATGCTTTTCGAGGAGGACTGGTACGGGGCGTACAGCACCTGCCTTTCCTGCGGCTACGTGTACGAGTTCGGCGCGACCGCCGCGGTCGAGCTCGAGGCCGAGATGAACGGCGACGGGCGCCAGCGGCGCCGGCAGCCGTCCCACGGCAAGCTCCGTCTCTAAGCCGCTTCCCCAATCCCGCACCCCCCACCAAGGGCGCTTCAACCGAAGCGCCCTTTACCTTTGCCCTGTGATCTTTTTCACCAGGAAGAATTCACGAAGCCCGGCGGTAACAGGACTCCCATAACGACTGTTAACCTAGTTGCCACCCGCCGGGGTTGCGGGTCTGAAATGACCCTGCTTATCCTAGCGGTAGGACGTGATACGAATGCCGGATCAAGTGAATCGCGTTCCAGAGTCCAGGGGAGGGATTGAGGAGATGCTGTCTCCGATCAGGGAGAGGGACGGGGGTTACTCGCCTCTCCAGCTTCACTATCTCCGGCGCCTGAACCGGCTGCTCCGCCTGCGCGCGGACCAGTCCGGACAGCTCAACGAAGACGGACTTCGCCTGATCGACCGCGCGATCTACTCGACGTACTGCGACGCGGTCGACCTGGGTGTGGCGTCCGAGGCGCAGCGCCTTGTCCAGCGCTCCGCTGTCCCTTCGACGAGCGTCAGCGCCGAGTAATATCGCCGGGCGGTAGCCGGACGGCAGCCGCCCGCACGTTACCGCGCTGGGGCATGCCTGTCAGCTTCATCCGTCCGGCTGCTCCCGGACCACGGGATTAGCCAGGACGCCGATCCCCTCGATCTCCACCTCCACCACATCCCCGTCCTCCAGTTGCGGCGGTTCGCCTGGGGTGCCTGTGAAGATCAAGTC
>JBBISJ010000055.1:0-6214 GCA_037441345.1 Chloroflexota bacterium | reverse complement strand
GGCCAGCCTGTCTGGGCTGCTTCCAGAATAACGGATGAGCGGCGGTTTTGGTTCCTTGGAGGAAGCGAGATTAGAGGTAGCCGCAGGACGGGCAGGAGGTAAGCCGATGCTAATACGGGGTATATGGGAAACGCGTACGGGACATTAGCCTGGAAGTTCGTTTGGTGGTTTCATGTTTTGGCGATAGAAGAGGGCTTCTAGAATGCCACTACCTATCCTCCAGTGACAGACGAATGTTGACGGGCAGATACTAGCGGTGGTCTAGAATTACGGGCACAGCGCCAATGCCCCCTTACGCCCATTCCGCGAACAGCGCCGGAAAGCGGCACGACCTGGTGGACCATCTGACTTCGGTCGCCTCCGCCACTGCCGAGTTCGCACGCGACCTCGGGGCAGAGGATATGGGGCGTCTGGCTGGCCTCTGGCATGACGTTGGCAAATTCCATCCTGCCTTCCAAAATTACCTGCTCCGGTGTGAAGTGAATCCGAGAGCGCGGGGGCACGGCCCAGACCACAAGGGCGCAGGAGCGCTCCTCGCCTCGCGTCACCCAGGCCTCATGGCTCTGCTTGTCCAGGGGCACCACGGGGGCCTGCGCGCGCCCAAGGATCTGAAGGCGTGGCTGGCCGAGAAGGAGAATGACCCGGCTGTGCTTCATGCGCTAGAACTGGCACAGGAGCGGATACCTGACCTAGAACCGTCGCACGAGATTCCACTGCCCAATCACACCGTAAATGACCGAAGGGCGGCAGAGATGCTCTTCCGCCTAATTTTCTCGGCGCTCGTCGATGCTGACTATCTCGATACCGAACGGCATTTTCGTGCAGACCAAGCTGCAGAGCGCGGTACCGAAGTCAGCGTGTCCGAGCTGTGGAACCGTCTGGAGCGCGCCCAGCGAGAGTTTGGTGACCCAGCCGATGACCCGGTGGCGCTGGCCCGGCGCGATATCTATGAAGCGTGCGTGGAGGCGGCGAACCGTCCGCCAGGCCTATTCTGCCTCACGGTACCTACCGGCGGCGGCAAGACGCGCTCGGCCATGGCGTTCGCGTTGCGGCACGCGCTACGCCACGGGCAACGGCGAGTGATCGTCGCGGTCCCCTTTATCACCATCACGGAGCAAACCGCCGACGTGTACCGCGGCATTTTAGGTACCAATGCCGTCCTGGAGCACCATAGCACCGCCCACCGACCGGAGGAAGCGGGCGACGACTTCCATCGCAGTCAAGTTTGGTCGCGACTAGCCTCTGAGAACTGGGACGCGCCGGTGATCGTGACAACGACAGTACAGCTTTTTGAAAGCCTCTTCGCCAAGAGCACCAGCCAGTGCCGTAAGCTTCACCGCCTCGCGCGCAGCGTGATCATCCTCGACGAGGCCCAGGCGCTGCCGGCGCACCTCCTCAGGCCAATCCTGGACGCCCTCCGTGAACTCTGCGCCCACTATGGCGCGACCGTCGTCATATCGACCGCCACCCAGCCCGCCTTCGAGGCGATCCCGGAGTTCGCCTCAGTCCCCGCGACGGAGATCGTTCCCGACCCTGCCCGGTTGTTCACTGCGCTTAGGCGTGTTCGCTACGAGTGGCGCACTGACCCAGCCCTCAGGTGGCCCGAGGTCGCGGACATCATGCGCGGCGAGCGCCAGGCTCTCGCCGTCGTCAACACGAAGAAGGACGCCATGTCCCTGCTCGACGCCCTTGACGATCCGCAGGCGTTGCATCTCTCCACGCTGCTCTGCGGTGCGCACCGGCGACGTGTGATCGCAGAAGTCAAGCGGCGGCTGGCAGCGGATGACCATTGCCGACTGGCCTCGACGCAGGTGGTTGAGGCCGGTGTGGACATCGACTTCCCTGTAGTGCTGCGAGCGATGGGGCCGCTCGACTCGATCATACAGTCAGCCGGGCGCTGCAACCGAGAAGGACGCCTGCCCGAAGGCCTGATGCTGGTCTTTCGGCCGATTGACGGAGGCATGCCCAGGGGCGCTTACCGGGCCGGGGTGGGTGTGACGGGATCTCTCCTCGGCGCGGGCGGTCTTGACCCTGACGATCCAGCGACTTCACGTGTATATTTCCAACGCCTATTCGAGACCGTCTCTACGGACCGGGAACGCATCCAGGACCTGCGCGAAGCACTGGACTACCCGGAGGTCGCACACAGATTCCGGATGATCGATGACGACACAGAGAGCGTTGTAATCAGCCGTTATGGAACCGATCGCGAGCAGGCTGAGGTGCGCCGCATGCTCGATCGACTGCGCCAGGGCGCATCTGAAGCACGCTTCCTGCTGAGGCGGCTCCAGCCTTATATGGTCTCACTGCGTAAGCGGCAGTCGGACGGATACCGGCGCCGAGGACTGATCAGCGAGGTTATGCCGGGGATAGGCGAATGGTTGGGCAACTATGATGCGATCCGCGGCCTCGTGGCAGGTGACCTCAACCCGGATGACCTGGTGGTGTAAGAGCGGCAATCGACCGTGACGGCCAACAAGTAGATTCAGGCCCATGGGCCTGGGGAAAGGAGGGGCTATGAATGGGGTCAGCCCACCCCTGGAGATACGAGTCTGGGGAGATTTCGCGTGCTTCACCAGACCGGAGATGAAGGTGGAGCGGGTTAGCTACCCGGCGATGACACCATCAGCAGCACGCGGTGTCCTGGAGTCGGTCTTCTGGAAACCTGAGTTCGCCTGGCATATCGAGGAGATATGGGTACTGAAACCGATCCGCTACTTCTCGATCCTCCGCAACGAAGTGAACAGCCGCGCCAGTGAGCGGGCGGCCGCGGGATGGGAGAGAGGTGGCGGCGGGTACGATGCCGCCGCCGATCGTGCTCAGCGTCACACGCTGGCGCTCCGTGACGTGGACTACGTCATCCGGGCGCACATCGAGGTGAAGGCGGGCGTCAACGAGGACCCGGCCAAGTTCCGCGACCAGTTCCGCCGCCGGGTGCGCGGCGGCCGTTGCTTTGCGACGCCCTACCTCGGCTGCCGCGAATTTGCTGCATCGTTCAGGGAGCCAGATGGAAGCGAAGAACCGCTGGATATCACGGAGGACCTCGGCCCAATGTTGCGTGAACTGGCGTATGCAACCGACGGCTCGGGCCGTGGCACCCCTCATTTCTTCAACGCCCGGCTTGAGGGCGGCATCCTGCGCGTTCCGACGCTGGAGAGGGTGTAGGGGGCCGGGCGATGCTGTTGCAACGCCTGCGCGATTACTCTGAACGGCTCGATTTACCCCCCATCCTCTACAGCGAAAGCCCCGTCCGCTACATCATCGAATTAGACGCTGGCGGCCGAATCCTGAACCCGCGGCCGACGGACACAGCCGATCCCTCCAGCCCGCGAACCAAGCGTGGCCAGAGGCGCTTGGTCCCAAGCGTGCAGCGTTCCTCTGGCATCAAGCCACTCCTGCTGGTGGACAAAGCTGACTACGTCCTTGGCTATGCAGGCGAGCACGGTAAGCCCGAACGCGCCGCAGCCTGCCATGAGGCCTTCCTCGAACTACTTGGGCGGTGCGCCACGCAAACCGGCGAGCCATCTGTCGCCGCCACCCAAACATTCCTCAAGGGAGGAGCGATCGGCCAGCTCGACCTGGACGACACATTCGATCCCGCTGCAATGATCACCTTTCGGGTGGACGGCGTCTTCCCCGTCGACCTGCCTTCTGTCCAGGCCTTCTGGGCGAATGAAAACGACCCGGCCTCAAAAGACGCGCCGGTCATGCAGTGCCTTGTATGCGGCCAAGAACGACCGGTGCTAGACCGCTTGCAGGGGAAGATTAAGGGTGTTCCGGGCGGCCAAACCTCTGGTACATCCATCATCTCTGCCAACGCTGAGGCATTTGAGTCGTACGGACTTGAAGCGTCCCTCATCGCGCCTACGTGTGCGGACTGTGGTGAGCGGTTCACGAAGGCCGCGAACGATCTGCTAGCGAATGAGAGAACCCGGATCGTGGTGGGTGGCGTGGCCTTCATCTTCTGGACGCGCGAGGACGCGGGCTTCGACCTGCGCACGTTCATTCATGACCCGCAGCCGGAGGAGGTGCGAGGCTTGATCGAATCGGTCCGCAAGGGCGGACGTGTGTCGGGCGTGGACAGCACGAAGTTCTACGCCACGGCGCTCTCCGGAAGCGGCGGCCGCGCCGTCGTCCGTGACTGGCTTGATACAACAGTGGGCGAAGTCAAAGAGAACCTGGCCCGCTGGTTCTCGCGCCAGCGGGTCGTGGGACCATATGGGGAAGACCCCCAGCCCCTCGGTCTCTACGCGCTGGCCGCTGCCACCGTCCGCGACGCGCGGAAGGAGCTTGCGCCTCCCACGCCGCGCGCCCTCCTGCGCTCCGCCCTCACCGGCGCACCAGTCCCGCCCGGGCTGCTCTACCAGGCCGTCCGCCGAAACCGGGCGGAACAGGGTATCACCAGGCCTCGGGCCGCCCTCATCAAGCTCGTACTGCTAAGCCATCGGACTACAGACAAGGAGGATTACATGATCCAGCTAGACTCGGACAACCCAAGCCCGGCCTACCGTTGCGGACGGCTGCTAGCTGTCCTGGAAGAGATCCAGCGGCGCGCTCTGCCCGGCGTTAAGGCGACTATCGTCGACCGTTTCTTCGGAACGGCCTCGTCCGCTCCGGCGTCCGTGTTTGGCCGTCTGATCCGTGGCGCGCAGCCACATCTCAGCAAGCT
Organism: Chloroflexota bacterium; assembly: GCA_037441345.1. GTDB lineage: Bacteria > Chloroflexota > Dehalococcoidia > SM23-28-2 > RBG-16-64-32 > DATKKM01. The sequence continues at coordinate 1,545 of JBBISJ010000055.1, read as the reverse complement.
GGAGCGTGACCAGCGCGGCGCGTATGTCGCCCTGCAAAGAAGACTTGAGGATGTGCAGGCCGGACTGGCAGCCGCGGGGTTCCCTCGTGTCCTCAGCTTAGAGGACCAGGGAATCTTCGCGCTTGGCTACTACCACCAGCGTGCCTTCGACCGTGCGCAGGCACGGGAAGCCGTTGAGCGCCGAAACAACGAAGCGGCAGCGACGGACGACAACCTACCCGGCGAAGAACTCGCAGACACCGATTAGATCATCGAACAGAAACGCAAGGAGGAATCACTGACATGACCACGCATACAGACGTCAACCGCCGCCACGACTTCGTACTTCTCTTCGACGTTTCGGACGGGAACCCCAACGGCGACCCCGACGCTGGAAACCTGCCGCGCGTCGACCCCGAGACGATGCAAGGTCTCGTGACGGACGTCTCACTCAAGAGGAAAGTTCGTGATTGGGTCGATGTTGCCCGCGGCGACGAGGGCCGGTTCAAAATATACATCCAGAGCGGCGGGCCCGCGCTCAACGTACTGCACGACCGCGCTTACAAGGCGTTGGACATGAAGTCGACTGGAACGAAGCAGACACGGGACGACGTTGACAAAGCACGCGCCTGGATGTGCTCCAATTTCTACGACATCCGCGTGTTCGGGGCCGTCATGACCACCGGCGTGAACTGTGGCCAGGTGCGCGGGCCCGTCCAATTGACGTTCGCCCGCTCCATCGACCCCATCGTCCCGCTAGACCTATCCATCACTCGCGTTGCGGTCACACGCGAAGAGGACGCCGCCGTTGTGGTGTCAGAGGACGGCGGCGGCGGGGTCTCCGGCAAGCAGACGGAGATGGGCCGTAAGGCCCTCGTACCGTACGGCCTCTATCTCGCCCACGGTTTCTTCAACCCCCACTTCGCGGCCCAGACCGGCGTCACAGACGAAGACCTTGACCTGTTCTGGCAGGCCCTCCAAGAGATGTGGGACCTGGATCGCTCGGCGTCTCGCGGGATGATGGGGTGCCAGGGACTCTATGTCTTCAGCCATGACAGCAGCCTCGGCAACGCTCCGGCCAGCCGCCTCTTTGAACGCGTACGAGTGGCTTCGAAACCCGGCGTCGTGGCGGCGCGCGTGTTCAGCGACTACACGGTGGAAGTTGATGATGGCAACCTGCCCGAAGGGATCACGCTCACCCGGCTGGTGGGGTGAGCATTGGACGACGACGCCGACCTGGGTGACGACGCGGAGGCGGTGCCCATTTCCGCGCGAGGCGGCTGAGGATTGAAACCGGCCCCAGCATCTTCCAGGCGTGCCAGACAAGGGCGGCGTCGCAGCCGTCTCGCGAGGCGGCTGAGGATTGAAACCCGGAATACCATCGAAGGCAAGCAGTGCCGTCTGGTCGCAGCCGTCTCGCGAGGCGGCTGAGGATTGAAACGCGAAGTGTCTCATTGTCCTTCGACACACCTCACGTCGCAGCCGTCTCGCGAGGCGGCTGAGGATTGAAACACGGCGGCGGGGACCATCGGGGAGCCCATGCCGAGTCGCAGCCGTCTCGCGAGG
>JBBISJ010000054.1:0-6508 GCA_037441345.1 Chloroflexota bacterium | reverse complement strand
GGCAATCCGGCCTTGCGCAAGGTCCTGAACCGGTTGATCTTCATGACGTTTGCGGTAGAAACAGATGCGAGCGGGACCCAGATACCCCGCGCAACGACCCCAGAGGCTAAGCGGTTCACTCAATAGTTAGACAGCGCGATGGAGCGCAAATGTAATGAGCACGGAACCATTCTCGCGTCGCTACGGTCACGGTCCTAAGGAGCGCGATATCTCAATCCGCGACGATGCCCCGGAAGAGGTCCGAGCGGCGATTCTCAAGATTGCGGAGGGTGAGCTCGACCTTGGCCCATCCTTTCTCCGAGACGTTCTCTGTACCGTTCTCAGAAAGCTCCCAGACCGTTCCAACTGGACTGAATACCCCAACGTCTGGGAAGAGTGTCAGCGACTCATCGAAGACTGCCCCTGGTATAAAGTCTACGACTTCGTGGAGGCTCTGTGCCGCCAACTCGCAGAAAAGCACGACCCTGAGCGTGCCCATCGATGGGAGAGCCTGATCAACGAGTATTTTCTTGAGGTTGGAGTTGGCTGGCGTCTGGTGGATGGGTTGCTCGAAAGTCGTGGCCCCGAGGCATTTGAGGCGGCCGTCGATACCGCCCGGGTTTCTCTTGAGCAATCCGGCCTTTGCACTTCTCGTCAAGAGATCCATGAGTCGCTCCGAGATCTATCCCGACGACCAGAACCGGACCTTACGGGAGCGGTTCAGCACGCGATGGCTGCGCTGGAGTGCGTCGCGCGCGAAGCCGTCGGCGACGAACGTGCTACGCTGGGCGAGGTACTAAAGCAATACCCCGATGTCTTCCCAAAACCACTCGACGATGCTCTGTCAAAGATGTGGGGATACGCATCAGAAATGGCGCGCCATCTGCGGGAGGGGCGAACGCCGAGCCGCGCTGAAGCAGAACTCATTGTCGGGGTCGCGGCTTCAGCCTGTAACTATCTCGCGTCGAGGATTCGCGAAGCATAGAATTTAACGCTGTGTCTAACCGGGCGCTCCAGCCGACCACGTGAAGCGTCGGCTGAGCTTAGCGTTAGATGCCACACTTGCCGACGACGAGGCGTCGGTTATGGAAAACGCACTGAGGCCATATCCCGGGCGCTTCGCTCATGGCGTTAATGTCGGCGACTGGTACTGCTGTTGGAACCTCGCTCTCGCCGGTCGCCTCTGGTCCCCTGACTTCGCGGCGCTGACCGACCCGGGCCTCGCCGCCGCCCACCAACCACTCCGTGACGTTCCCATTCATGTGTTGCGCACTACTGGCGTACCACTAGGCGTTCCGACACCTCGTGCGACTTGGTACGTGTGGGCGGCCGCGTGGGTCAGGCGCGGTGGGCACGGTGGCATCGGTACTGAAGACCCAAAGTGGTTGCCGCGCGCGGAATTGGACCAAATCCTCCGCCTTGGGGACATCGAACTCGCGTTCGAGGAGGCTCGACGAAGTCTTCTCCCCGACGGAGCTTCTCGGCTGGCGAGCTTGTACCTCGCCGATGACTCCGACGTCGGCCGCGCGCACATTCGGGTCATGTTGGGCTCCGACATCCTGATTCTGCGCGTGACGATCCCCTTGGCCCTTCGCGTGAGCCGCGTTGACACCAAGTGGTTCGACCTCTACTGCCACGACCCGAAGCCCGAGTACATCGAGAACTACTGGTTATCACGTCCCTTCGACCCCGAGACCCCGACGTGGGAGTATCTTGTTGACGGCATGATTGAAGTAGACGATCCCGACGGGCTCGCTCATATTCGTGACTACGGCGCTCATCGCTTTATCGGGCAGCAAAATGCGTGAGGTCGCGACTTGTGCGGCGTCTAACCACGCGTTCGAGCGGACGTCCGCAAGCGCGCTTCGCTTGCTTGCGGTGCCCTCCTCGCTACGCTCGTCGGCCGCCGCTCAACGCGAGCGTTAGGCGGCGAACATGAGCAGCTTCCATCAATTCCTCCGTTAGGTTACTCGGCCCCTACACACTTCCCCAACTGCGAAAGCATCGCCTCGAACAGCGGTGCCGGCGCGGCGCCGGGGCCGGCTCGTCGCCCGGCGGGGGCGCGGCCGGCAGAATCGCTGGACCACGGCGGCGCAACTCTCCTCGTCCTGCCGGCGGGCCGGCCTCACCCTGCGTTGCGAAGCGATGGACGCGGGTACAGCCCCAGATGGGCCGGCACGACCAGGCTGCCGGCGGTCAGGATGACGGCCGCCACGATCCGTTGGCGGCGGCGGTCGCCCCGCCGGCAGTCAGCCAGCTGAGCGTCCTCGTGATCGTTGGACGTGGCAGGAGACGAGGCGTTCACGCCGCCGTTGACGAAGCGGCCGGGACGTCGAGATCACCGGCGCGAAGGCGATAGCGGATGCCGCCGGCGCAGCCGACCAGGCACGGACGGACTTGGACGATGGTGACCTCGGGGACCGCGCGGCTCCTGAGCGTGACCGTCTGGCCGATCGTCAGGGTCCGCGCCAGCCGGCACCGGGCGGCCTGTTCGGCATGATAGGCCCGCACCTTGGCCCGCCAGGCCTCGTTGACCGGATGAACCATCTCCAGAAACGAGAGCGGACAGGTGTAGTAGCAGGGCCCCATGGATTCCTCCATGGCCTTGTATCCCCACCCGCCCTGGCTGCGCTGCATCAGGTCGCAGCCGATGAACCGCCCGCCGATCCGCCCGTCCTTGAAGCGGTGTTCCCACACCGTCCAGAGGACGTGGCCCCGGACGGCATGCTCGAGACAGACCGCATCGAGCTGATCGTTGAACCAGCTCGTGGTCCGCTCGCGGATCAGATCCTGGCGGCTGAAGCCGGGCATGAAGAACCATCCCATAGCAGTTCTCCTTTCTGTTGAATGGCCGGCGTTGATCGCGTCGGCGAACGTTCCTGTCCAAATGGGCTTTGCAGAGCATTCCATGCAGGCGGCATCCGGCGCTCACTTCCTGCCGCCGAAAGGAGTCGATCTTGCCGTCTCGCCTCCCTGGACGTCTCCAGCCGCGTCGATGAAGACCACGCGTTCAGGCGGCACCGGCGAGGTGCCTGGGCCGGGAGGAAAGGACTTGAACGATCGCCGACCTGATTGAAAGGGGGAGGGGCGCCTCCATGGACCATGCCCGCCCCCATCCGGTTGGCGGGGGCTTCCGCCGGGCCGGCCCGTTCCCGCCGATGGACAGGCCGTGGCCGGGCATGAACGGGCGTCCACTCCGTGGACACGTCCACCGATCGCCGGCGAACCGGGTCGCGGTTGGGGGGAGACCAGGGATCGGCGCCCCGCGTCTCATCCCGGTTCCCGGACTATAGCCAGTGAACGCGCAAGGGGGTCGCTGAACAGGCGACCGGAACAGGAGGCGAGGGACGGTGCGGCAACGGGACAGGCGAGCGGGACCCGCTGGGGAGGCGAGCGCCCAGGCACGCGACCGCGTCCGGCAGCCGACCCATCCGGGGTTGACCCGGGTTCACTATCACGCGTGGCAGCGGCGGATCCGGTGGCGGCTGTACTGGCTGCTCATTGGCGTGGGCCTGGCCTGGGCCGGGCTGCTGGGGGTGGGCCACGGAACTCCCTGATAAGCCAGGGCATGCCGCGCCGCGGGCGGCCGGGATGAACGCGGAGCCAGGAGAGAGGGGCCACCCCGATCCGGGGGCCGGCGAGGGAAGGGCTTGAGGACGAGCGAAGTAAGAAGGGAGGGCACGGTGAGCGGAACGAGGCGGGCAGGCGAGCGGGGCGTGGCGATCGCCATCGTCGTGATGGCAGGGCTGCTGACGGGCTGTGCGAATCATTTTACGTGGACGCTGGAGACGCGGACGAAGCTGGGGGCGTCGGTGTTCGTCGAGCCGGGGCGGGCGAAGACGGCGTACGTCGAGGTCAAGACCGTGACGGGGAAGCCGGAGATGACGCTGACCGAGTTGGCCGGCGTCGTGGCCGCCAAAGGGTATCGTCTGCTGGAGAATCCGGACGAGGCGCAGGTGCAGGTGCAAGCCAATACGGTGTACTGCGAGAAGGCCAAGCCCGGGATGACGGTGGAGACGGTGTTGGCCGGCGGGACGGGGCTGACGCTGGGGACGTTAGGCGGGATGGCGCTGGCCTCGTCCCGGGCGTCGGTGCGGGATGCGTCGCTGGCGGGCTTGGCGGGCGCGGCGGCGGGGTTGGTGCTCGGCGTGCTTGGCAGCAAGCTCACGGAAGATGACATCTATCTCTGCGTGGCGGATGTGCGGCTGAGCGAGCGGCGGCCGGGCGGGGAGCGGAAGGTGCAACAGACGCGGGTGGCGGCGCAGGCGCAGCGGATGTGGTTGAGCGCGGAACGGGGGGTGGCGGCGGCAAAGGCGCAGCTCGTGGAGGCGATTGGCGGGCTCCTGTAGCAGGCGGTCCCGGAGACGGACGCGCGGCGTGCCGTGATGGAGCATGGCGCGAAGGGATCTCGCCGACGGGGGGTGTTGGAGGACAGGAGAGATGGCGAGACCACGGCAGCGGGAGGGGGTCCAGACGCGAGTGTACGCCTACGCCTGCGCTGTCCCCACGGAGGGGTGGGCGGCGGCGGTGGCCGAGCAAGCCCGGCAATGGGACCTCTGGGATGCGCTGGTGCGGATGGACGCGCAGCTGCGGGAGCGGGAACTGGTGCAGGCCGAGGCGGATCCGGTCGTGCGGGAGGCGCGGAAGGCGCTGGATGCGGCCCAGACGGCACTCGAGCAGGCGCTGGCGGAGCGGCGGGCGGCCCGACAGGCGGCCCGTGGTCGGATCGAGACCCCGGCGCTGGACGCCCGGATTCGTGCGCTCCTGACGGCCCGCCGCGAGGCGAGCCGGACGCTCTGGACGGCGGTGGCGGCCTGGCGGCGAGCCCATGCCGCCGAGGTCCAGGCGCTGCGGCAAGAGCGGGCGGCGGCGGTCAGTACGCTGCGCCGGCAGAGCGGCTGCTATTGGGGGTACTATAATCGTGTCCTGGACGCCTACGAGCGGGCGCGGACGCAGGGGTTTCGCACCGGTCGTCCGCCGCGACCGATCGATCCGCGTCGACGGGACGGGGTGCTGACCGTGCAGATTCAGCGGACCCGCACGGGGTTGGGCGCCGCGCCCGACGAGGTGCTGGCCGGCAAGGCCGGCGGCGCGGTCGCACTGGTTCCGACGCCGCAGGGGCCAGGGACGCATCGGTTGATCCTGCGGATTGATGCGGCGGGGCACCGGTTGGTCTGTCCGGTGTGGCTGCATCGGCCGCTCCCGCCGAATGGCCGGATCAAGTCCGTGCAGTGGACCTGGCAGCGGGGCGAGGCGCACTGGCGCTACCAGGTGGCGTTCACGGTGACGTGCCCGGCCCCGCCCGCTCCAGCGCATCCGTCAACGGACGCGGCCGGCCTCGACCTGGGCTACCGGCGTCAGGCGGACGGCGGACTCCTGGTTGGCACGCTGGTCGGGTCGGACAGGTCGGTCCGGCGGTATGTCCTGCCGGCGTCCTGGCTGGCGGCGCTCGACTATGCCGAATCGCTGCTCGGCTCGAGCGATGATCGTCGTCGGCAGGAAGGCTTCAATCTGCGGGCGCGCCTCCTGCGCCGGCGACGCGAATGGTACCGGCTGTGGGCGCGAGATTTGTGCCGGGACTATGCGGCGCTGGTGCTGGAGGAGTGGGACTTGGGGACCGTGGCCCGTGTGCGGCGCAGCGAGGCCGAGGCGGAGGCGCAGGCCGAGGCGCCGATTCGGGCCCAGCGGCATCGTGCGGCACTCTCCCAGTGGCGGCTGGCGATCGAACAGCAGGCGGCGAAAACCGGGACGCGGCTGCTCTGGGAGGATCCGGCGTATACGACCCTGCGGTGTCATGCCTGCGGGCATCAGCACGCGGCGAACCAGGTGGATCGGCTGGCTGTGCGTTGGGTGTGTCACGGCTGCGGGGCCGAGTGGGACCAAGACATCAATGCGGCGCGGAACCTGCTGGCCGCGGTCACCCGCGAGCGGGGGAATGCAGCCGCGGGAGACACGACGTCCGCACGCGGAGTTGGACGCAGGATGTCACGCGACAAGCAAGACCGCTCGAAAAAGCTGGAAAAAAACCAAAGAACCACGCGGGGATCGCCAGGCTCTGTCACCGACGAGGCTCTGCTCGGAGAAGTCAGAGACGTGGTCGCGGATTGGCCTCACACCCGATCGAGGGGGTAACCGACGAGGCTCTGCTCGGAGCAGTCAGAGACGGCAATTGTCATTCGCGCCACCGCGAGCCGTTCGGGCATGTAACCGACGAGGCTCTGCTCGGAGCAGTCAGAGACGATCGCGCGGTGTCCGGCCCATGAGGACCGTCACCCGGTAACCGACGAAGCTCTGCTCGGAGAAGATCTTCGTGCAGGGCAACGCGTACGCCGCCCAGCACCGCACCCGGTTCGCGTGCGTGCGGTACGGCAACGTCGTGGGCTCGCGGGGCTCGGTGGTGCCGGTGTTCAAGGAACAGATGCAGAGCTCGGGTCGCATCACGATCACCGACGAGCGCATGACGCGCTTCTGGATCACGTTGCCGCAGGCCGTCGACCTGGTGCTGCACGCGCTGGCGACGATGGAGGGC
>JBBISJ010000053.1:0-7597 GCA_037441345.1 Chloroflexota bacterium | reverse complement strand
TTCCAGGTCGCCGGTGACGGTGTAGATCGCGACGCCCAGGATCATCGCGCCGATGTTCTCAGCGGACATCGATTCGAAGAGGTCCGCGCCACGGCCGGCGCAGTCCCCGACGTTGTCGCCGACGAGGTCCGCCACGACGGCCGCGTTGCGCGGGTCGTCCTCCGGGATTCCGGCCTCGACCTTGCCGACGAGGTCTGCGCCAACGTCGGCGGCCTTGGTGTAGATGCCGCCGCCGAGCTGAGCGAACAGGGCGACGAAGCTGGCCCCGAAGCCGAAGCCCACGATAAGGAACGGAGCGATCGCCTTCGGGTTGCCGAGCGCCTCGCTGTACACCAGGAAGATGCTGGACACGCCGATCAGGCTGAGAGCGACCACCAGGAAGCCGGAGACGGCGCCGCCCCGGAGGGAGACGGTGATCGCCTCCTTGAGGCTGCGCGTCGCGGCAGAAGCGGTGCGCGAGTTGGACCGGACAGAGATGTACATCCCGATGTAGCCGGCCAGACCTGAGCAGGCGGCGCCTACCAGGAACGCAACCGCGGTCAGGAGGCCCTCCTGCCACTGGCCCACTTCCACGCTGCCATAGGTGATGGCATCGCCCTTGTACAGGATCTCCTTGACGCCCTCGGAGACGGCTCCGACTATGACGCCGATGATCACGGCGGTTACCACGGCAAGCATCGCGATCGTCCCGTACTGGCGCCTCAGGAAAGCCATCGCCCCCTCGAAAATCATCGAGGAAACGTCCTGCATCTCAGGGGTGCCGGTGTCCCGGCGCAGGACGTCCCAGGCGAGGTAGACCGCGTATAGCACAGCGGCTATGCCCGCGATCGGTATCAGCGGAACTAGTTCCATAATTCACTAAACCTCCGGATGGCGAGTCTAGCAGCCGCTCAGGTTAGGGACAATTGAGGACGCGACATAAGCGTGGGGCTTTCGCCCGATGCAGGGCCAGTGAGCGGGTCAGGCGGCGGTTCCTTTCAGCGGTCCGATGATGTCCGCGGTGTGATTCAGAGCGTTCGATGGTCCCTTCGTACGCCGCGACCCGGCCTTCGAGTTCGCTTCGCAGCGGGGGCGAGCCGTTCGCCGTAGATGTCGAGCAGGGAACGCAGCCTCATCGACGGCCAACTCGTACGACGTTTGGCGGACGTTCTTGGCCTGGAAGAAGGCGTCCGTGTCGGTGGCCCGCACGTTCCCACGGGTAGCGGCCTCGGTGGAATTCACATCGCCTATCGAGCCAACGGTGAGCAACAGGGTCAGGGCGCAATCCCGAAGGCGCAAAGTGCTCTGAACCGATCTGGATGAGGGGCCGCTGTCGCTGGTGACGACGTGCAGGGAACAGAGACTACCGCGGGTAGCGGCTGAAGTCCGGCTCCCGCCGTTCGAGGAAGGCGTTCTTGCCTTCGTCCGCCTCGCCGCTGGCGAAGAACTCCGGCGCGATTTCGGCGACCCAGTTGCGTGAGGGTTGGCGGAGCGGCTGGAACACTTCGCGGAAGGACGCCTTGAGGATCTTGAGGCAGGCCGGGCTCTTCTGCATCAGTTCGGCGCACCAGCGGTCGACCTCGTCGTCCAGCTGATCGTGCGGGACGACGGCGTTCACCAGCCCCATGTCCAGCGCCTCCTGGGCGGAGTAGCGCCGGCAGAGCATCCAGATCTCCTTCGCTTTCTTGGCGCCGACAACGTGCGTCAGGTAGGAGACCCAGTGCCCGGCGGCCGGGCTGCCGACGCGCGGGCCCACCTGGGCGAAAGTGGCGCGCTCGGAGGCGATGGTGAAGTCGCAGAAGTAGGCGAGGTGGTTGCCGCCGCCGATCGAGTAGCCGTTGACGCGGGCGATGACGGGCTTGAGGAAATCCTCGATGCCTGCGTGGGGGTCCATCGGGACCTGCTTGCCACCCTGCTGCACTTCCTGGAGCCAGCGGACGTCGCCGCCGGCACAGAAGGCGCGGTCGCCGGCGCCCGTGATGACGAGGACGCCGACCCCGGAGTCCTTCGATGCGTCTTCCACGGCTTCGCGCATCTCGTCCAGGGTGTGGCCGGTGAAAGAGTTCATCAAGTCCGGCCGGTTGATCGTCAGCCACGCGGCTCCGCGTACGCGGTGGTGCTTCTGGTAGAGGATGTCGGTGAACGGGGACATCGCAAGAGTGAATGGTGAATGGCGATAGTAAATGGGTCAAGCGGGGCAGCCGGGGAAGATGGAAGAGAAATGGTGCCCCCGGCGGGATTCGAACCCGCGATCTCCACCTTGAAAGGGTGGCGTCCTGGGCCTCTAGACGACGGGGGCCACTACTGAGAGTTTAGGCGAGCGCTCGCAGGGCGGCAAACAACGGCGGCCGGTTGTTAGGGCGCGGGCGTGGGGCTCGGGGCCGGTGTCGCCGGTGAGACAGTTGGCAGGAGGACGGGCTCTTCATCGAGGACGATCACGTAGCGCGCCTGGATGCCGCCGTCACGGCCGCGCTCTCCCCACAGCAGCGCGCGCTCTCCCTCGTCCGCGTCGCCGGTCACGGCTACCGTCGAATCGACGCGCACCTGGGCGAATTCCAGGGTCCACCGGGAGCCATCTATCTCGATGATCGTTCCCTGGACCTGGACGAGCGCGGGGTCGTCGGGGGATTCAACAGTCACGTACTCCTCGACAACCAGATCGCCGCCTTCGCGCCGGGCCTCGATCGCCACGAGCGCGTTGTCGGGCGGGTCCTTGCCGGTCTCGGGGGGGACGATGGAGAGGCCGGAGATGCGCCAGATTCCGGCCTGCTGGTCGTAGCCGTCGAAGTTGCCGACCATTGCCACGACGTCAGGTGGATCATCGCTGGCGAGGACCGTCACCCTCAGGGCTTTGAGACGGCCGCCGCTATTGAGCGCCTGGACCTGGACGCGGCTGCCGTCCGCGGCGCTCCCGGCGCGCGCGTCGAACGTCGTGCTGGGCGTGACGTCGAACGGCAGCCCCGAGATCGTCCACGTGCTGGAGTTACTGACGTCGCCCTCGATCGTGCCGATGAAGGTGAAGCCGCTGGCCGAGGAAGAGGTGGCGACCACCGCGGGGCTGATGGCGCCAGCGACGATGCCATCGGAAGTGGAGCTCAGGCTGACCTCGACCCGGTCGCCGACCTTCAGGCTGACCGTCCTCAGTGTGTTGGAAGAGAACGGGATGAAGTTGCCTGCCACGGTGATCCCGGCGCTGGTAATCTCCTCGATGGCACCCGAGACCACCGCGCCGGTCGGCGCCGTCCCGGCGGTCAGGCCGGTTAGGGACAGGACGTGCAGGCGGCCTGTGGACGCGCGCGCGACGACGAACCTTGCGGCCAGTCCTTCTTCAAGACCGTCCCGGCCGATTGTGCGGTCGTCAACGCGAACTTCGACGCCTCCAATAATCCAGACGCCGTCCTCGATCTGCTCGGCCTGCCCCGAGATATCGAGGATGCCCCCGGCAAGGTCTTCCGGGTTAAGGACCGCCGCCGTGGTGCCGGTGCCGCTGCTCAGCCGGGTGTTGTGGAGTTGCGCGACGGCCTCCGCGTACTCCGGGGTTGCGCTGTCGGGAACCTCCGGCCAGAGAGCGATGAGCAGTTCTTCCTGCTCTTGCGCCTGGGTGAGGACACGCGCCCGCAGGGTTGTCTCCTCCGGGTTGTCCGCCATGATGCCGACGGCTCTGCTGTTCCTGTCGGCCATGTCGCTGAGCGCGGCCTCGGGGACCTGATCGCCGCGGCGGACGAGCGTGAAGATCTCCTGCATCCGCTGGTCTGATTGGTCAAGCAGGATCTCCGCCCGGCGCGTGTCATCGAAGACGAACCACAGGCGGACGTCCTCGGAGGCGAGCTTTACCCGGTACAGGGGGCTGTCCGGAAGGGCATCTTGCGACGCATATGCCAGGCCGCCCGAGGCGGCGGTGAACAGGAAGAGCACCGCGGCCGCAACGGCAAGGGGCTTCAGCCACGTGAGCGAAGCCGGGGGGGCGTGGACCACCTGGACTTTCAACCGCCGGCGACCTGTACGCAGGTCCGTTGCGCGTGTCTGAACGGCCAGCCAGGCCTGTTCACGGGCGCCGGCGCGCGGCGTTGCGGGAGGGGATTTCTTCACCGATTCCGCGAGGGTCAGCAGCGGGAGCAGTCGGTCTGCGTGGCGCGGGTAGCGGGCCAGGCACTGCTGCACCGTCGCGCCGAGCCGCATCGCGTCCAGGCACTCCGCCAGGACCGAGCGAAAACTGCGGAAGATCATCAGAGCCGGTCCTCCGGGTGAAGGATCCGCCGCAGTGCAGCGAGCGCCCGGTGCTGGAGCGACTTGATGGCGCCTTCACTCCGTCCCATGATCCGGCCGACGGATCGGTTGTCAAACCCCTGGATGAACTTCAAAACGATGACCTGCCGCTGCTCCGCCGTCAGGTGGCGCAAAGCGATCTGGATCTGACCGCGTTCGAGGGCTCGTTCCGCCAGCACGTGAGGGCTGGCCAGGGTACTCGTCAAAGTCTCGTTCAGGTCAACTTCGCCGCGGCGTTTGCGGCGCCGGTGGAGGTCTATCAGGCGGTTGCGCGCTATCCGGAAGACCCAGGCGCCGAAGGGGAGGCCGCGGAACTTATAGCTCTGGATTGACTCGATCATCTTCAGCATCACGTCCGATGCCAGGTCTTCCGCCGCCTGGATGTCGCCGAGTTGCAGGAATGCGTAATTGTAGATCCTGGGGTAGTAGGTCTCGTAAAGCGCTCGGATGGCTTCTTCTTCATATGCCTGCGCCCGCCGGACGATCTCCCACTCTGCTGTGAGCTCCGGTGGTTCGGCGGATGACGCGTCGCGCGTCCTTGGTTCTTCCAAGGACCTGGTCATTGGTATAGCCGCCGCCATTGCACCCATGTCTTCGATTGGGAAACGCGGGCTGGGCGGCTGTGGATACGGGTCCTGATCATCGGACGGGCGTCATTCCCCCAGGCCAAGGAGACGCCGGCGGGCGGCGTCGTACGTGTCCTTGGCGCGTGCTTCGCGGTTGAGAAGGGCCTTCAGCTTCGGCGGTTCCAGGCGCTTCCCTTGCAGGAGGACAGCGTGCAACTCCTCCACCTGCGCCGTCCACGCCTCGTACGCGCGGCGGTACTCCTGGTTGATGTCCTCCATCATGAACCCTCGGTTGGCGTTGATGTTAGCAGGGGCGCAATGAAGTTGGAACTCGCCCCACCGGTCGGATTAGAGCCACCGCGATTTCACATCACCTTCGATCACGATGTCCAGCAGGCGCGGTTCACCGCTGGCCTGTGCCTCGCGGAGGGCGTCGCCGATCTCGTCCGCGTGCTGAATCCGCGCTCCGCTGACACCGAAGGAAGCGGCGATCTTCGAGAAATCGAGCGGCGGGTCGTTGATGTCCATTTCGACGAAACGACGCCCCGCCGCGCCTTCCCCAAGGTACTCGAGCATATTGAGCTTGAGGATGCGGTAGCTGCTGTTGTTGGCGACGATCCAGGTCACCGGGATCCTGTGGTGGGCGGCAGTCCAGAGCGACTGGATCGTGTACAGTGCAGCGCCGTCACCGACGATCGACATAACAGGACGGTCGGGCCGCGCCAGCTTAATGCCGATAGGCGCCGGCATCCCCGGCCCAAGGCCCCCGCCGGTGGCGCGGTAGTGCCGTCCTGTGTCCTCAAAGCGGAGATAGCGCATGAGAAAGCCACCGGCGGTGATCGACTCGTCGTAGAGGAGCGTGTCCGGCGCCATCGCCCCGGCGATCTCGCTCATCATGCGGCCAGCCGGCATCGGAGTGTTGTCCCACCGGGCGCGGGCGGAGGAGTCCAGGGCCTGCATCATCTGGTCGCCCGCGGCCGCGACCTTCTCGGCCCGCCTGGCGGCAGTGGCGCGTTGCTCGTCGGACTGGGTGCGCGCCAGCGCGTCCAGCAGGTCGGCCATGGCGTTTCGCGGGTTGGCGAGGATGCCCAGGTCGAGCCGCCAGTTCTTGCCGAGTTCGCGGATGTCGTCATCGATGTGGACGATAGGCGCGCCTTCCGGGAACGGGGCGTCCTCCAGGGGGAACAGCAACGTCAGTACCGGGGTACCGATGGCCAGCACAAGGTCTGCCGCCGCCAGCTGGCCTCGGAGCATTGGCCCCGACACGACCGCCAGGAGGCCGCCGTACAGGGGGTGTGCTGACGGGAACGGCAGTTCCGCCGCAAAGGTCGTGAAGACGCGTGATCCGGTGGCCTCGGCAAGCTGCACCAGTTCGGATTGGCCGCCGCTGAGCGACACGCCGTCTCCGGCGATGATGACCGGCGACTTTGCCTCGCCGAGCATTTGTGCGAGCCGCCGGATGGCTTCCGGGCCGGGGCGCGCGGCCGACTCCACGCGGTTGGACGGGGTGATCTGGACTTCGGCTGCTTCGTCCATGATGTTGGCGGGAACTGAGAGGAAGACTGGCCCCCTCGGCGGCTGGGCGGCGGACTGGAACGCCCGGCGCAGGAGGACGGGGATCTCGGCCGCGTCCTCTACCTGGGCCGCCCACTTCGTGATCGGCTCGGCCATGCGCACGAGGTCCCCGGCCAGGATCGGCTCCTGGGAGGCGCCGCGCTGAGGGTGCTGGCCGGCGTAGACGATGAGCGGGGCGCCGGTCCGGTAAGCGTTGTAGAGCATCCCCATGGCGTTCCCGAGGCCAGGCGTGATGTGCAGCTGCAGGAAGGCCGGCCGGCCGGCCGCCCTGGCGTAGCCGTCGGCGATGCCCGTTGCCACGCCTTCGTGCAGGGACAGGATGTACTCCAACTGCGGGTAGTCCTGCAGCGCATCCATGAATCCCTGCTCGGTGGTGCCGGGGTTGCCGAAGACGTACTTGACGCCTTCGGCGATGAGTTGTTCGAGCATGGCATAGCGGCCGGAGAGCGTGGGCATGGCGTGGAACTCCTCCTTCGGGGGACAGGATAGCACCGCCGGCGGCCGCAAGCAGCGGTCAATTCAGGAAGCTGGATGCGGGTATCTTGTTGCATCATTAACCCTCCGTTCACTGAGGTTTGGATAACGTGTCCACTTCCGGGGCGTCTAACTATGTGAGGAATAGATCATGGTTATGGCAGTTGGAGCCCGGCAGAGCACGAAAGGCACACCGGCGACGGCGCCTCAGTTGCCGCCGATCTGGAAGGAAGCGGCGTGGCCCGCCGAATGGCTTTCGCTGCACGCATCGCCGACCTATTACGGCGTCGGCGTGCCCAGGGGCGATGGGAGCCCTGTGCTGGTCGTCCCGGGCTTCATGTCCGGCGACGCGGTGATGTACGAGATGTATGCCTGGCTATGGAGGGTCGGATACCAGCCACACCTCTCGGGAATCGCTCTCAACGCCAGTTGCCCCGGAGTCACTTCCAGGAAACTGGTTGAGCTCGTGGAGAACATCAACGGTGAAACGGGAATGAAGGTGAAGATCGTCGGGCACTCGCTGGGTGGTTTGCTCGGACGCCGGGTCGCGCTCCAGCGGCCGGACCTGGTGTCGCAGCTGATCTACCTTGGTTCTCCGATACGCGCGATGCACGCTCACCCGGTCGTCACGGTGACTGCGGCGGTGGCGGTGGGACTGCGCGCGCTTATGCGCTCCGGCGAGCGCTGCCTGACATCCGAGTGTGGCTGTGGGCTGACCAGGGACATGAAGCGGCCGC
>JBBISJ010000052.1:0-8529 GCA_037441345.1 Chloroflexota bacterium | reverse complement strand
CGGCCGTCCACCGTGATGACGCTGCCGATCGCTTCCGGCCCTCCGGCGACGATCCGACAGATTCAGGAGCGTGACATGAACCAGACCGACCCCACCACCACACCGTCCAAGCGCATCCCACCTGGCGACCTCCGGCGATGGCTCGTCTGGGCGTATGAGTTCAAGCGGTTCGGCACGCTGGCCGACCGGCTGTCGCCGCCCGACCTTGGCTACCTGCTACGCGAGTACGGCGCGGCCCGCCTTCGGCGAGAGGAGTCGCCCTCGGTCGCGCCTGTCGTCCTATGGCTCGCCGCGCGCATATGCAACTTCGGTGACCGGCACCTTGACCTGACCGAGACGTTCACGCGCAGGCAGATGATCGGCGGGGTCTGGGCGAAGGACGGCTCGCTGATCCAGCCTGGCACCGGCGCGTACGACACGCAGAACCGGCTGGCGCGTCAGCGGGCCGAGGAGCTTGGTCTGATGAGCTTCACGCGCATGCGGACGTGTCTGGGCGTCAGGCTTTCCGGCGAGGGCATCGTCCGGTACTGCGCGGAGGAGGTCATTGCCTGGATGCAGATCAAGCATGGAGACGGCTGGCGCAGCGTTGTGCGCCAGATCGCGCGTGAGATCGGGGCAGAGTCACGGTCTGTCCGTGACCCAGACTCACGGCAGCTTCCGCGACCCAGACTCACGGCAGCTTCCGTGACCC
This sequence comes from Chloroflexota bacterium, assembly GCA_037441345.1. Taxonomy (GTDB): domain Bacteria; phylum Chloroflexota; class Dehalococcoidia; order SM23-28-2; family RBG-16-64-32; genus DATKKM01. The sequence continues at coordinate 7,838 of JBBISJ010000052.1, read as the reverse complement.
AGACTCACGGACAGACCGTGACCAACAGCAGCAATAGCAAGAAGCAACCGTCAAGAAGCAAGCAGCAGCAAGCTGCCGCTGCTCGTGGTTTGGTTGGTTCGTTGTCTGGGCCGCAGGTCACCACCATCACCCAGGCGCTGCAGCAGATCGGTCACACGGCCCCGCTCCCAGCGAGCATGACCAAGACCGCCGCCAGCCTAACCGAGGAGCAGGCGACCGGCATCGCCCTCCGGCTCGTGGAAGTGCAGCCCCACTCGCCGGTCGGCTTCTTGCGCGCGGCGCTCCGCGACCCCGACTCCTGGCAGTCCCACGACCTCGATCCCGCCGTGCTCCGGTCGCCGCTCACTGCGGTGCTCCGCGACCTGTGGCTGCGCTGGCTCAGGACAACGCCAACGGCCCACGACCTGGAGACGCTCCGGCGCGGGCTGCTCCCAGGCACCGACCTACAGCGGTGCGGCGACCTGCGGGAGTACGGCGAGATCAGGAACAGCGGCAGCCACGACTACGGCGACCCATCCAGGCCGCTGACCGTCAAGGGCATCCTGGAGCACGCGCCCGCCCTGCGTCGCCGCCGCGCCTCCGGCCACGATCACGACCAGGCGGTGCGCAAGGTCGCCGCCGAGATCGGCGTGGCCTTCGACGAGAAGGGCAAGGCTCAGTGGGAGGAGAAGCCATGAGCGACCACCTGACCGACGACGACCTCCGCAACCTCTGGCGGAAGCGCCGCGAACTGTTCGCCCAGTGGCAGGAGGCCGACGAAGCAGCCCGCCTCGCCCACCATGTCTGGGAGCCAGATCCGTCTGTTCCGGCGTGCCCAGCAACTGGGCACGGTCGAGTCCTGGGTGGCGGAGTACCGGAGCCAAGCGATGATGCAGCACGTCACGGCGTTCGTCGGCTGGGCGAGGTCGCAGGGTGACGAAGCGCCGTTCGTGTACTGCATCATGCACCAGCGCGGAACGTCTGACTTCGACGACCTGCACAACCACCGTCGGCAGATATCGCACCTCATTGGCAACGCGGCGCGTCTCACCGAGATGGGGTTCTTTGACAGGACTTCATCCTGGACTTGAGCGGCGGTGTGGTCGACGACGTCCGCTTCCTCATCGGCGTGGAGTGGCGTCTGCGGCGACAGATCGACCACTGGGAGGGCACGTCGAACGCCGACGTGTTCCACGCGTGGGCGCTGTTCGAACTGTTCATCGCGCGGGCGGTGAGACGAGATCGGCAGCGCTACAGGAGGTTCCTGCGTAGGACGTGGTGGACTCCCAGTGGCTGGTGGTTCCGCCGGAGGGAGCGGCAGTTCACCAACTATGATGCGCTGCCGAGGTACCGTCAGTTCCTCATCGCCCTCCGCGACGAGCCAGGTTACGAGACGTGGGCAGTGGCAGCCCTGCGTGCGGTCGACGAAGACCTCCGCCCCGATGAGGCAGCGCGACCAACGCGCGCTGCTGTTCTTGCCTGACCACCGCCGCGACCGATCCGGCCCGCTCGTCCGTATAGTGAGATCAGCACAGCAAGTCCGTTCGGGTCGTTGCCATGAGCGATACTTGTGTGTAGGGCAGGGGCATGCCAGACCTGCCCGCCAGCGACGCGCCGCCGCCTGGGTGACCTGACTGGAGGCGACGCGCTCGTGACGCCGGTACCTTCCGCCGCCGTGGTGATGTCCGGCGGGCTGCCGCTCGCGGCAGCGCACAGGTCGAGAATCGGGGTGCCTGCGGCGTCGGGGTCTGAGTAGCTCTCCGCCCCGCCCGCAGGCGATCCCAACCACTGGAGAGCTACGTGCGAACCGCTTCCCAACCATCCGCATCCCGCCTGCGCCAGCCGTGGTCTGGAGCGACGCTCACCAGCCCATTTCTGGGGCGGACTCCTTTAGCCCGTAGAAGTGCCCGACAAGTTAGGTTGATATGTTCTAGGTTGATAGATTCCAAGAACAATCAAGCCCCTAACTTGTCGGGCACTTCTACGGGAGTGGTGGCTCCATGAGCCGACCACCGCTCCAGGATCGCGTCCATCCGGCCCCAGACCTCGCGACCTGGGTGCCCGACCGCGAGCGACTCTCCTTCTGGCGCGACGTGCTCGGCGACCCCGCCGCCAGAACTTACTTCGCGCTCCTGCGCTCGCTGGATGGGGCGCTCACGCTTCGTAGCGTCAACCACCTCGCCAGCATCGTCTGCGTAAGGAACCGCACCGTCAAGGATGTGCTGGAGCGCCTGGCAGAGCACGGGCTGATCGACCTGCAGTGGGGCGACTCCGATCCCGCGCCCGCATGGGAACAGCGTCACCGCCCGATCCTGGCGATCTGGGTGCGGCCCCTCCCGCCTACGCTCCGTCCAACGCGCCATGGTCTCCCTGGCCGACCGGCGGCTGCTCGTCAAGCGCGGGCCGAGATACCGGCTCCCGCGCGCCTCCTGATCCGTATAGTAGGTTGCCGTGCCCCACCGAGGGCAGAACCAGCGCGGCGGACGGCCCACGGGCCGTCGGAGCTTGCGCCCGCAGCGGTACCTGCGAGACGGCCCAGCAGGTGCGGAACGCGGCGGGGCCAACTGGCCACCTGAGCCAGGGGTACTTCTCGTCGGGGTGCTGCGCGGGATCGTGGGCTGTGGTAGCCTCCGGCCCCACCCGCGCTGCAGCCCGATCAGATCACCAGGAGGCTACAGTGCGAACCACCCACCATCAACCTGTCGCTGGGGCCGCAGCCCTCCGCTTGATCGCTGGCGCGGTAGATGTAGTGGAATGCGCGAATGCGCGGAATGCGCTAAGAGTGTTAAGAGTTAGATCAGTTGGAACCGTTCAACTAAGACACAAGAACCTCTCTAAGCGCATTCCGCGCATTCCACTACTTCCACTACTTGGGGCGACGTCATGACCCGCCGTCCCCAGCAGCGACTCCCTTCCCACCAGATCCCGCTCTGCGACCGCGTCACGCTCGCGCCCGATGCCGACCCCGCCTGGCGGCCTGATGCCAACTGGAGAGCGTGGACGCTCCAGCCTCCGACCGCCGACGTATACCTCATCCTGCGCCGCTCGGCGCAGGGACGCCGCCGGTTCAACTCGAAGCAGGCTCTCGCCCAGGAGGTAGGCGTCTGGAACCGCACCATCGACATCATCCTCGACGACCTGGACGCACTCGACCTGATCCGCGTCCGCCGGAACCACAAGGGCACGATCATCGGCATCGAGGTCAACGACCCGCCGCCGGTGCCGGAGAACCTGCCCGACGTCCTGCGGGGCCTGGTGTACAACGCCCCGCAGACCACCGAGGCCGACGTCCGCCGCGCCGTCAACTACTGGTGCGCGAAGTGGGAGCAGACCAGGGAGGTGCGCTACGACGTCAACCGGCACGAGCGCGCGCTGGTCAAAGCGATGCTGGGCACCTTCGGGCTGGAAGGTCTCAAGCGCACGATGTGGTGGGTGCTCAACCCACGGAACCACGAGTTCGATGACGACCTGATCCGCCGCAGCGACCTGAGCCTGACCACCTTCTACGCCCGCCGGAACCAGATCGTTCCGGCGTTCCATGCCGCCGAGGAGCGCCGCCGCGCGGAGGAGCGCATGAAGCACCTCGCCAGCCTGCCCTGGGAGGAGCGCCAGCGCCTGGAGCGGCAGGACAGGGACGCGCGGCTCGCCCGCGCCAGCCGAACCGCCGACGACTGAACCACCCCAATACTGACACGGCCCGCAGCCCCTCCCGACCGCCGAATGGAGCAAGGGTGGATACGCCCCGACACCCAAGCCACCATGAGCTTACGATGCCTGAACGCAGCGACCTGCTGAAGCACCTGATGACCGCGCGCGGGATCAGCTTCGCGCGCCTGGCCGTCGCCCTCGGTGTGTCAACCGCCATGGTGCAGGACTGGCGTCGTGGCGCGCGCCCGATCTCGGACGCACGGTGGGTGCAGATCACGCGGTACTTCGAGACCCTGGCACGAGAGGAGGGCGACCAATGAAGGTTGCCTGCGGAATCACACCTCGTTCCGCACAGGCAGGCGAGGGAGCCAAGTACCTCCGGCTCCCCACCCGCCGAACCGACCAGGGCGTCCGCCATCTGTCATGGCATGACTCGGCGGGCGGCCCTGGACGGGATCGGCAGCACGGACTGAGGGAAGGCCTAGGACGAGAGGACTGAATGAGCACGCGCAAGAGCCACTGCCTGAACGGGCATCCTCGCACGCCGGAGAACGTCACGGCGAAGAGAGGGTGCCGCCTGTGCCGCAACGAGCGTGCCCGCCTGCGTAACCAGACGCCAGAGTGGAAGGCGTACTACCGCAGGTGGTACCAGGACAATCTCGACCGATCCCGCCAGTACCATAGCCAGGGCAAGGAGCGGCGGCTGAGGCGAGGCCGCGACCTCAGAATAGATCCGACCGGCATCAACCAAGCCAAGTTCTGGCCGCAGGTAGACCGCTCCGGCGGGCCGGACTCCTGCTGGGAGTGGCAAGGCTGCGTCGGCCCTGGAGGGTACGGACTGTTCGACAGTGTGGCTGCTCACCGCGTTGCACGGGCGCTGACCGAAGGCAAGATCGATGCTGGCATCGTCCTGCACCACGCGTGTGAGAACAAGGTGTGCGTCAACCCGAAGCACCTGGAGCCAATGACGCCATCGGAGCACGCCAGGCACCACAGAAGCAAGGCAGCAGCGTAGCCATGGATGCGCTTGGAAGAATGGCCCAGAGACTCGCCGCCACCCGCGCCCGCCGCAAGCGGTTCCAAGGTCTTCGCCGCAGCATCAACGAAGTGCGCGAGAGGATCAGCAAGCTGGAGGAGGCACAGCACCGGCCCGCGTACAGCAACGGCAACGGTGCGAACCACGGAGATATGGAGGAGATCATCGCCAACAGCATCTCGGCACCCAGAGCTGAGCACGTTGACCGCGCAGGCGGACGTCGCCGACCGGACGGATACCTGCGCGGCCAACCGTTCTGGAACGCCGGTGACGACATCGCCTGGGAGGAGCCGCGCTGATGATCCTCCCCACGCAGAAGCCCGCCCCGTTCGCACCGGCCCAGTCGCCCTTGCGGATCAGCACCACCCGCGACGTTGCCAGGACGGTCGCACCGGATAGGGGAGATAGCAGAACAGGATCGGAGAGGGGCGATCTCGCCTCCGCGCGCACCGGCTCCGCCTCACCCCGCGACCGGCGCGCCGACCGCGAAGGCCCCTCCCATCGTCCCCTCCTCGCGGGCGCGCGCAGCGAACCCTCCCCAGTGACCCTGGCGGGTCAGCCTGGCGCGCGGGGCCACGCCGCCGGAGCCGGTGCGGGATCGCCGACGCCGGTGGCAGTACCCCTCGTAACGACCGCGTGCTTGGACGGTAAGACGAAGTCCCGTACGAGTGAATCCGCCCCACACGGCGGGGTCGGAGCCGATGTTGCACGGGCCGGAGGGGTCGCGGGCGCACGCATGCGAAGCGGAACGACGGAGCCGGAGCCGATGAGAACGCCGCTCGACCGGCCCTTGATCCGGCTTCGGCTAAAGGTCGTGGGGCCAGCGCCACGGAGTACCGATCTGCACGCGCACATCATTTGCGCCCCGCATCGGCCAGCATATGGCGAAGTCGGTCTGTCGTTCACGTCGTGCGCGCACTCCCATCCACGAGGGAGCGTGAACTCATGGCGCTGAGACACCGGATCGGAGCGAAGATCGCGGCCCTACGCCGCGAGCATCCTGGCCTCCAGATCACGCAGGAGGTGCGCCACCTGGCGAAGCTCCTCCTGCTCCAGGACGACCTGATGCGCGCCGTCGCCGAGGGAGCGCTGGAACCGCAGCGACTCCGCGCGCTGACCGAGACGAACAGACAGATCGAGAGCTGCGGCGCAAGGCTGGGAATATTCTCGCCGATGCCCAAGGCCGGTGAGGAACCGCGACCGACGGGCCGACGCCGGACAAGCGACGACTACCTCAAGTACGGAGAGGACGACTGATGAAGAAGACCATGGCCGACGCCGAGCGAGCCGCGAGAGCGCGCTCCGTCCGAGACCTGCCGGAGCGCCTGCGGGATGACGCCGACGCGCTGCTGACCGCGTACGGCGAGACGCTTGAGCGCGAACACTCGCCGGAGACGGTCGCCGGTGAGGTGCGCCTCCTGCTGACCAAGCTCGCGTTCTTCGAGCCGGACGAGTGCCCCGACCTGGAGGACGTGCTGGAGGGCTGGCCGTGGGAGACCAACTGGGAACGGCGCGGAGACCTCACAGCGGCCCGCCAGGGACGCTGCGTGGGCCTCGACACGGTCGCCCAGATCGCCGATGGAAAGGAGACCGGCCCCAGATCATCGAGGGTCGGGAAGCAGAAGAAGTGAGGTAGAAGCGATGCCACTGTTCGGCAACAACAACCGCGAGACCACGCCGAAGTCCGAGGCCGACCGGCGCGTGGACGATCACATGGCGGGCCGCCGCGACCGGCTCCAGGCGCTGACCGACAAGATCGAAGGTCTGATCCGCGAGAGCGACCAACTCATCGCGGACGACCGCACGCTGGCGCAGGTCTACATCGCCGACACCGTCCAGCCCTGGAAGACCGCAGCCTTCGCCGCGCACGGCGCGCTCAAGGACGAGGTGCTCACGCACCTGACCGACCTGACCGAGGCCGCCGACCTGGTGCGCGCGGGCGAGACCAGGCTGGCCGTCGCCAAGCACGGGCCGCTCCTGCGGAACCTTGCGCGCCTGGAGCGGACGCTCGCCGAGGTGCGGAAGCAGAAGCCGCAGGGACTCGCCCGCGTCTCGATCCATCAGACCGCGCGGTTGGCCCGCCGACCGTCCGTCCGTGCCGAGGAAGTCCTGGCCCACCTGCTGCCGGACGGCTCGCAGACGGCGCTGGGACAGGTCAACGTCGAGGACATCGCGTCCAGGCTGACCTTCGAGGGCATCGACGCCCAGGCCTTCACCACGTTCGCAGGTGGCCCGCACTACGTGTGGCGAGACCCGCGCGTGACCAGCGCGCTGGCCGAGGAACCGGCGGAGGCGACGGCGACTGCGTAGGCCGGTGCCCGTGTCAGTACTGACACGGAGGAACGCCATGGACAGCAACCACTGCTACCGGCTACTCGTCCGGCGGGAGGATGCGCTGCGCGATCTGATCGAGGCCGTGCTCCAGATGCGCGCGATGGCGAAGTTCGCCCGCATCGCCGACCGGCAAGTCCGGTGCGCGGTGCCTGACGCACCTTCCCCTAGCCGCCGAGATAGACGGCATGTGGGAAGCGACCCACCTGCGCGGCTTCAAGGACGGCCCAGCACTGCTGGAGATGGCCCTCCGAATGGTGGAGAACAACGAACGAGATCAACAGCCTCGCACGTAAGGGTGCGAGGCGAAGGAGAACAACATGAGCACATACAACGCACGCCTGCGGGAGCAGGCCGCCGAGCTTGGGCACCGGCGTGGTGTCGCATCGGACTTGAGCGCCGTCGTACGCAGGCTTGACCTGATCGACCGGCGCGCGGAGGTGTACAAGCACGACCGGCGCTGGTTGGCTGAGGCCATTCTCGATCTGGCGGCAGCGCGCAAGGGCCTCGAAGACCCGACGGTTCGGAAGGACGACCGCTACGGCTTCTGGAAGTCGGAGCTTGAGATCTTGCGCCGCGAGATCGACGTGCGCCTCCAGAAGTACCTCCAGCAGGTGCCGGAGCCGACGCTGATGAAGCTCGGTCTGGAGCGATGGGCACGGAGCGTGCTCAAGGCCGCACCTGGGAGCAGGCCGACCGCTCCGAAGCCGACCGCCACGCGCGGCAAGACCGGACGGTGTCGCACCTGCGGTAAGTCCGGCGCGCTCAACCACAACGCCGAGTGCTCTGTCTGCGCCATCAACCGGAACACGCGGTACAACCCACCGCCGAAGTCCGTGCGCCG
>JBBISJ010000051.1:0-9510 GCA_037441345.1 Chloroflexota bacterium | reverse complement strand
TTGGGCCGGGCTCAAGGACAGGCCTTCCCGTGCGCGGGCGAGGGGAGATGAGGGGGATGTCGTGGAAGAGGGGAGGTTGGTGATGGCGAGAGGCAAGGGCGGCGGTCCGAAGACACCGGAGGGCAAGGCGCGGTCGAGCCGGAATGCGGTGAAGCATGGTTTGACGGCCCGGGCCCAGCCGGGGAAGTTCCGGCCGGGAAAGTACCAGGAGGAGATCGACCAGAAGCCGCTGGTGCTGGACATCGAGAGCGAGGAGGAGTGGCTGGCGTTCGAGGCGGCGATCGTGGAGGACCTGGCGCCGGCGGGCGCGGTGCAGGAGGAGATCGCGCGGACGATCGCGGAGTGGATGTGGGTGCGGCGCCGGGTGCGGATATTCGAGAAGGCGTGTGTGGACGGGAGCCTGGCGGCGTTTCCGGGGCACCTGACGGTGGTGCGGATGATGGACCACACCTACACGGAAGCGGACGTGACGCCGGAGCACGAGAAGAAGTACAAGGCGATGGCGGAGCGGTGGCTGAGGAAGTCGGTGATGCCGGACGAGAAGGACCTGGCGCGGATCACGAAGTACGAGGGGTACCTGACGCGGCAGATCCACCGGGCGCTGTGGGAGCTGCGGCTGTTGCAGCGGCACCGGGAGGACGGCGAGCCGGGGAAGACGTGGATCGAGGTGCGGCACGGGTACGATGAGCTGGCGGAGGAGGGGTGGGGGGCGCGGGGGTGAGGGGGGAATAGGGCGCGGGGGAGCCACAGTAGACAGCGGGCCCCGAGCTACTGGGCATGCGTGGCGCCAAAGGCTGACGGGGGGTTGTCAACGCGTTACCCAGGAATCCGAGCATGACTGTTGAAGTCCGATAGCGAGAGCACCGATTCCGCTACTCGGTTGTTCGCGGGGCGAGCCTGGCTGAAGGCGCAGCGTCGGGCCGTGGCGTGGATTCCGGCTTTCGCGGGCATGACGGATGAAGGGATACGGACGCCCGTGCTCCGCTCGTCCTTCGAGACGGCCTCCGGCCTCCTCAGGATGAGCGGGGAATAGGCTCCAGGATGAGCGGGAAGAGGTTGCCAGCGGCGTCCAGCGGAGCAGGAACAGCGCGAAGGTGACCGCCCGGTCCGCCGGAGGCGGATTGGCGGGGCGGCCCCGGTTGAAGGTGTAGGGCATATGGCCGGCTGGTTTACTCGACGAACGGGTCCACCACGGCCACTCCCGCTTTCTCGAAATCACCGGTGTTCCGCGTCGCCACCGTCAAGCCATGCATCAGCGCTGTCGCCGCGATCAGGCTGTCCTTGATTGGCATTGCGCGGCCGGTGGCGCGCAGGGTGGCGAGGAGTTCGGCCCAGCGGAGGCCGGTCCCGGCTTCCCACGGCAGGCACCGCAGCCGCCGCACGCCCGCATCGAACCAGCGCTCCAGCGACGCGCGTTTGCGGCCTCGGCGCAGCAACAGGATGCCGAAGCGCACCTCGCCGAGAATGACCGGGTCGACGGCGATCTCCCGCTCGTTGCGCCGCAACCACTCCACCGCGCCCGGGTCCGGCGACGGCCGCGTCGGCTCGCTCAGCACGTTCGCGTCGACAAGGTACTTCACAGGGTGTCGGTCGACTCGGACTCGATGGGGACGAAGAACCCCTTCTCTGGGCAGCCGAGCAGCCAGTCCACCACGCCCTCGTTCGGCGCCGCCGACCGGCGCTTCAGCAGGTACTCCCCGCGGTCCAACCGCTCAACATCGAACTCCTGGCCAGGTTCGACGCGGTCCATCTGCCGGATTTCGGCCGGCAAGACGATTTGGCCTTTGGACGAGATGGTTGTCTTCACGGTTGGTAAGATAACGTCTTACGCCGATCGTTTCAAGCGGGGCGGGTATGGATTCCGGCTTTCGCCGGAATGACTCTTCGAGAGCCTCAGGGCGAGCGGGAAGAGGCCGCCAGCAGGGCCCGGCGGAGGAGGAACAGTGCGAAGGTGACGGCGCGCCGCTTGTTGGCGGGGCGGCCCTGGTTGAAGGTGTAGGACATGTGGTCCAGTCCCCCCGGTCCCTGGATTCCCGCCTGCGCGGGAATGACTGATGGGGGCGCGGCCGTTCGTGCTCCGCTCGTCCTTCGAGTTCCCTCAGGATGAGCGGATGGGGGATGAGTGGGGCCGACGACGGCGATGTGCATGGTGCCGGGTGGCTTGCCCTCGACTTCTGAGCCGCCGGCGATGCCGGTGATGCCGATGCCGTAGGAAGCGCCGAGGGCCTCGCGGGCGGCGCGGGCCATGTCGGCGGCGACCTCGGCGCTGATCACGCCGTGGGCCTCGATGAGCGCCGGGTCGAGGCCCCTCGCGATCTTGGCCTCCGTTGCGTAGGTGACGAAGCCGCCGAGGAAGTAGTCGGAGGAGCCGTCGACGTCGGTGAGGGTGGAGGCGAGGAGGCCGCCGGTGCAGGACTCCATCGTGGCGAGCGTGAGACTGCGCTCGCGGAGCATCGCCCCGACGGCGGCTTCGAGGGTCTCGTCGTCGGCGCCCCAGACGATGGGCCCGAGGATGCGGCGGGCCTCGGCCTCGACGGGGGCGATGAGGGCGCGGGCCTCGTTTTCGGTCGCGGCTTTGGCGGCGATGCGGACGTGGACGCCGTCGGCCTTGGCGTAGATGCCGATACTGGGGTTCGCGGTATTGAGGATGGGAGAGAGCTGCTCGTCGATGGTGCTCTCGCCGATGCCGGCGGTTTTGAGGATGCGGGTGATGATGGGGTTGCCGCCGGCAAGGTCCTTCAGGCGGGGCGCGACCTCTTTCTCCCACATGCGGGTCATCTCTGAGGGGACGCCGGGCATCGCCACGATGTAGCGATCGCCCTCAGAGCGGTTCTTCTCGACCCACCAGCCGGGGGCGGTGCCGCGCGGGTTCGGGATGGCGATGGCGGAGGGGATGAGCCAGGCCTGCTTGACGTTGCGCTCCGGGAAGGCGACGCCGCGACCGGCGAAGAAGGCGCGGAGGGGGCGCTCAAGATCCGGGTCGACGAAGGGGGTCTCGCCGAGGGCTTCGGCGATGGACTCGCGGGTGAGGTCGTCCTCGGTGGGGCCGAGGCCGCCGGTCATGATGATGAGGTCGGAGCGGGAGAGGGCGCGCTCGAGGGTGTCGACGATGCGGGCCTGGTTGTCGCCGACGACGGACTTGAAGTAGAGGTCGATGCCGAGGGCGGGCAGTTTTGAGGCGATGAAGGCGGAGTTGGTGTCGACGATCTCGCCGAGGAGGATTTCGGTGCCAACGGAGATGATCTCGGCGCGCATGGGGGATAGGGTCGAGGGTTGCGGGCCGGGGGTCAAGGGCCGGGGGTCAAGGGTTGGGGGTTGAGGGTTGCGGGTCGGAGGTCGCGGGTGAGGAGTTGGTTAAAGGTGGGTGCGGGTGGCGGTTTACGAGTTGTGGGGGTGCAGCGTTTCAGAAGAGGATGGAGTCAGGATTAGCATGAGGCGGTTGTTTGCGATAGCCGCGGCGGTGGTGCTGGCGCCGGCGGCGCTGGGTGCGTGTGGGGGCGGGGATGCGGATGACGGGACGCGTGAGAAGGGCCTGCCGGTGGTGGAGGTGCCGGCGCGATGGGCGACTGCCATTGCGTCGAGTGTCCCGGCGTTGACGGATGCGAGCGACGTGGTGTTCATGGGGCGGGTGGCGCGGCCTCTGCCGCAGCGGTTGGAGCACCTGCCGGGCCGCGCGAACGGTGGCGCGGGGACGGAGTTTCCGATCTCGGCGTTCGAGGTGGCGGTGGAGTCGGTGATGAGCGGTTCGTTGACCGCGGGCACGACGGTGGTTGTGGAACAGGCGGGCGGGACTGAGCATGGCCCGGACGGCGCGTACACGGTGGTGCTGGAACAGGACGAGCTGATCAGGCCGGGGTGGACGTACATCTTCTTCGCGACGTGGAAGGAGAACGGCACGTTGACGGCGCCGCCTTTCGGCCGGTTCGCGATAGGGCAGGACGGGAAGGTGGATGCGCCGGGCGTATGGCAGCGCCTGCCGGCAGCGCAAGAGCTGGCAGGGTTACAGATGGCGGCAGCGGTCGCGGAGATAGAGGCTGCGGGTGAGTAGCAGGGCCGCGCTGCTAGTCACGGGCATCGGTGCGCTGGTGCTGGCCGTGGCCCTGGTGGTCGCGAGCCGGCCGACGGCCGAGGCGGCGGGGACGATACCGCTGGTGGCCGTGGACACGGACACTACCGGCAACGGGGCGAGCGCGATAGGCGCTGTGGATGGGTGCGGTCACGTGGTTTCGGTCGGCGGGTCGATCGAGGTGGACGTGGTGGTGCAGGGTGTGCCGGCGGCGGGCCTTTCAGGCGCGTCTTTTGATCTGGTCTACGACCCGTACGTGGTGAAAGTGACGGCCTTCAACGGGGCGATCATGCTGCCCGGCGCCTTCACCTCGTTCAGCGATACGCCGCCGGACATTGATGGGGCGTTCAGGGTGGAGACGGTGATCTTCGGCGGCTATCCGTCTGGCGACGGTGCAGTGGCGCGGTTCACGCTGGAGGCCGTAGGCGTGGGGTCGACCGCCCTGAGGCTGGACGATCTGGTGTACGCGGACGGTCCCGACTTCCTTGAAGGGCCACCTGCGTACGCGAATTACTCCATAACCACGATGTCAGCGGGCCAGGTGACCGTGGGCTCGGTGGCATGTGGCAGCCCGACGCCGACGCCGTGGGCCGCGGATGCGAAGCAGCGGTTCGACCGGACGTGGTACCGCTACCCGCAGGGACTGACGACGCAGTACTGGTTCCAGTGCGGGAATCCGCCCGAGTCAGTCGATTGCAGGCCGACATGGATCACGCCGTACCAGCAGGCAGTGACGGACTGGAACAGCCGCCCGACGGGGCTGCGCATGAGCGTGGTGGCGGAAGAGGATCCGGCAGTTACTCCGGATATCGCGATCCTGGCCGTTGACAAGCATCCGCTCTATCCTTCCGTTCTCGGCGTCGCGTTCACATACGATTCGACCTGGAACCCTTGCATGGCCAGTTGCGTGGTGAGATACGGTGATGTGTACGTGTCGGACCTGAACCACACCAGCGGGTACGCGACCAACGACCAGCGCCGCGCCACGGTGGCGCACGAACTGGGGCACCTCTTCGACCTTGCGCACGAGAGCGTCGGCTATGATTGTGGGCTGGACGCCACCGGCGAGGTGCCCCATTCGGTGATGGCCTACGACTGCATTGATCCATCGCCGACGCCACCGGTGCCCTCGCCATGCGCGTACTGCGGGCAGGGGGAATCCTGGGTACAGGACTGGGACGTTTGCGGTGTGAACCAGGCGTATCCGACGCCGGGCGTGGGAAGCGCCGGGTGCCTGAGCGCGCCGAGTGCGCCATCGTATTTCCATCCGCTGGCACCGTTCCGGCTGGTGGACTCGCGCATTGGTCTCGGGATGCCGGGTGGAACGCCGGCGACGTTAGGTCCCGGGCAGGAGCTGACGATCAAACCGGCGGGCGAGAGCGGCATTCCGCCCGGCGGAGTCAACGCGGTCTTCCTCAACGTGACGGTGACCGGCCCGACTGCGGGCGGCTACTTAACCGTGTATCCAGCGGGCGTGGCACGGCCTCTGGCTTCGAACCTGAACTTCACGGCAGGAGTGACGCGCCCGAATGCGGTGACAGTCCGGCTGAGCCCCGACGGGAAGGCGAAGATATACAACAGCGCCGGTTCGACCCACGTGATCGTGGACGTGGCCGGCTGGTATGACGCGAACTCCAGCGGCCCGGTTGGAAGCGAGGGCAGCCTGTTCAACGCGACATCGCCGACACGAGTGATGGACACGCGCATCAACCAGGGGCTATCGGGCGCTTTTGGCGCTGGTCAGACGCGGACGTTCGCCTTCCCCACCAGCGCGGTACCGGCGGCCGCGACGGCCGTCGTGCTGAACGCGACGGTGACTCAGGCGACCACGGTCAGCTACCTCACGCTATATCCGGCGGATGCGTCATCGGTGCCCGTCGTGTCGAATCTTAACTACGGCGCAGGACAGACCGTGCCCAACCTGGTAACTGTGAAGGTCCGTCCCAGCGACAACGCCATCAAGATATACAACAACGCGGGATCGGCGCACGTGATCCTGGACGTAGCGGGGTGGTACGGGCCGACGGGGCAGTTCTTCCGGGCGGTGACGCCGGCGCGGGGGCTGGATACGCGCTACGGGACCGGAGGCCGGACGGGCAAGCTGGGCCAGACGGGATCGATGAGCCTGAAGATGCCGACGGTTGGCGGGCTGCCGCATTCGGCGGCGGCGATCGGGGCGGTTGTGGTGAACGCGACGGTGACGGGCCCGACGGCGGGAAGTTACCTGACGCTGTATCCGGCGGACCAGGGTGTGCCGACGGCGTCGAACCTGAACTTTGTGGCCGGGCAGACGGTGCCGAACCTGGCGGTGGTGAAGACGAGTCCTGACGGGAAGATCGGGATCTACAACCGCTGGGGAAGCACGCACGTGGTCGCGGACGTTGCGGGGTGGTTCGGGCCGCCTTAGCGGGCGGATGTTGCGGCTCACCTGACGGAACTTCTGTGTGGCCGGCAGCGTCTCACTGGCATGAGATGGTTTCTCAGTTCTCTCGTTGGTTTGATCCTGGTGGCCGGCGCGGGATGCTCTGAAGACGGGCCGGATGGCGGGGAGCCGGATGCCGCTACGTCGACGCCGGCGCCAGCAACTCCGCCGGGGATGCGGACTTCCGACTACTGGTTTCGCGGTGTCGTGCGGGAGATGAACACGGGCTGCTACGTGGATGCTGTATGCAGCGTGACGGTGGAGGTGACGGAAAGGCTGAGTGGAGCGGAGATCGCGAAGGGCGCGGTAGTTACGGTGATCGAGTCGTATGGTTTCAGCACGAGGCGATGTGACGGGCAATGGACGGAGACGCCGCAGGGGCAGGAGGTGGAAGTGATGGCGCACTCGACTGAGGAAGGTGGTTTGGCGGTGTGCGAAGGTGCGGAGTATTTCGTGAGGGTGGCTGGCTCAACCCCATCTCCGACGGGCTGAGGGCGTTAGGGCGCAGCGCGCTGCGCCGCTCAGTGGCGACCAGCACGGCGTAGTAGAGGAATGGCTCGCCACCTTCGAAGAACACCCGCTCAACGGTGCTAATCTCCTCCACCTGGTCCAGAACACGGCGGACTGTCTGCAAGGACATGACGCCCTCCTGCCAGGGGCCGCCCCAGACAAAGCAGTGGTCGCACTCCAGGTCGCACTGGTGCGTTAGTTAGCAGGTCGACCCCGGTGAGCCTCGCCGCCGGCTTCTTACTCCGGCGGCGCCGCCTCTGCAGATGGTTCGGGAGCGGCCGGTTCAGGCGTGGGAGGGGTGCCACCGCCGTTCGCGGGGCGGCTGTAGGCGACGCTCATGTCGAGGAGCTCGGCGAGGTCGAACACCTGGACGCCCTTCTCTTCTGCCTTCGGGACGGCGCCGACTGCTGATTCGAACATCTGCATGCAGAAAGGGCAGGCGACGGCGATGAGGTCGGCATCGGTGTCGGCGGCTTCGGCGGTGCGGACGACGTTGATACGCTCGCCGCGGGACTCCTCCATCCACATGTGAGAGCCGCCGGCGCCGCAGCAGAAGGTGCCGCGGCGGCAGCGTCCCATCTCGGTGGCGTTGAGGCCGGTGGCGGCGAGGACCCGGCGAGGCTCCTCCATGATGCCGTTGTGACGCGAGAGGTAGCAGGGGTCGTGGTAGGTGGCGGTCTTGCCGGCGAAGGCTTCGACCTGTTGGGCGGCAAGCTTGCCCTGGTCGACGAGCTGGGCGAGGAATACGGAGTGGTGGACGGTCTCGAATTCGATGGGGGCGTCTTGCTTGATGAACTGCCTGTACTCGTGCTTGATGGTGTTATAGCAGTGCGGGCAGTTGGCGATGACCTTCTGTACGTTCTTCGCGCGGAAGACCTCGAGGTTCTGCTCGGCCTGCATCTGGTAGAGGTACTCGTTGCCGAGGCGGCGGGCTGGATCACCGGAGCAGCCTTCTTCGAGCGCGAGAACGCCGAAACTGACGCCGGCCTGTATGAAGAGGCGGACGAGGGCCTTGGTGACCTTGACGTTGCGCTCCTGGAGTGCACCGGAGCAGCCGACCCAGTAGAGGTACTCCTGGGTACCGTCGAAGATGGGGACTTCCGTGCCCTCGGCGGCCATCTCCTCGATCCAGGTGGTGCGGGTGAGCTGGGTGCCGCGCCAGGGGTGACCGCGCTGCTCTAGCTGCATGAGGGTGGCGACGGCGGTCTCCGGCATGTTGGACTCTTCCATGACGAGGAACCGGCGCATGTCCATAATCGTCGGGACGTGCTCGATGAAGACCGGGCACTCTTCCATGCAGGCGCCGCAAGTGACGCAGTCCCAGATCTGCTCGAAGCCGACGCCTTTGATGAGCGGGGTGATGGTGTGGCCGTTGCCGTTCCCGCCCGCCTCAGGGCCGGGGCCTTGAGGCACTGTGGCCGTGGCGATGCCGCTGGGTTCTTCGCCACCGTGGATCGCCTTGAGGAAGGCCGGAGTAGGAGTCTGCTCGTCCATCAGGTGGCGGATGTCGACGATGACGTGCTTGGGGGAGAGGAGCTTGCCGGTGAGGTTGGCGGGGCAGACGGCGGTGCAGCGGCCGCACTCGGTGCAGGTATAGGAGTCGAGGAGCTGTTTCCAGGTGAAGTCCTGGAGCTTGCCGACGCCGAAGCTTTCGGCCTGCTCGATGTCGGGGATGGGCTGGAGGACGCCGGTGGGCTCGGAACGGCGGAAGAAGATCTGCGGCGCGACCGTGAGGACGTGGGAGTGCTTGGAGTAGGGGAGATAGCAGAGGAAGGCGAGGAAGTCGATGAGGTGGTTGTACCAGAAGAAGACGTTGAGGGCTTCGGCGGCGCCGTGTGAGAGGCCGATGCTGTCCCACACCTGGTAAAGGCCGTAAGCGAGGTAGGACAGTTCCTTGTTGTCGAAGGCTTCGATGTCCGGGTGGAGGTAGAACTCGAGGCTGTTGACGAAGATGTCGGTGACCATCAGCCAGAAGATGAAGAAGAGGATGATCCAGCCGTCCATGTTCAGCGTCATACGCTTCGGCCGCCAGAAGAACCGCTGGAAGGCGGCCATGCCGATGCCGATGATGACCAGGAGGTTGAAGGTGTCCATGACGGGACGGGCGATGTCGTAGATGCGCGGGACGAGACCCTCGAAGGAGACGTCGTGGTCGATGCCGTTAAGGAGGAAGTTGAGGGTGCGGATCTGGAGGACGATGAAGCCCCACCAGATCATGGTGTGGAGGAGGCCGCTGTACCAGTAGCGCTTGCGGGCGACGCGCTGGTTGCCGAGCAGGAGAGGGACCATGCCGGTGAGGCGCCAGGCGAGGTTGTCGAGGCGCTTGATGGGCTTCGCTTCCCGGATCCACTTGAAGCGGATGGCGGTGGACCAGGCAAAGAAGGCGAGGAAGCCAACGAAGAAGACGTAGAAGAAGATGTTGCCGGGGAATTCGTTCGCCGGGGTCATGTAAGCCTCCAAGCGGAATCAGGAAGTATAGCCAGATTCAAAGCGTGCCCATGATAGGCAGGGG
>JBBISJ010000050.1:0-10780 GCA_037441345.1 Chloroflexota bacterium | reverse complement strand
GGGACATGGTGTCGCGCTTCGGGCGGTCGCTACTCATGCGTCCAGCAGCCCTTAGTTCTGACAATCCTTAACCGCTTGTTGGGCTGCGGCGAACCGATCTGCTCCGCGGGATCGAGCGGGAGCAAGGAACGATACTGGCCTGCGGCGCCATACGGGCAGCCGGCACTGTTCGGGCGACTCCCAGATGGTCCCGCCGCGTCGACCGCGCCGGCCACCGCGTCCAGGATGTGTGCCTCGACGATGTTCGCCATTCGCTCCGCGCCCGTAGGTCTTCTCGGGGCGGCCCCAGCGCGGGCGTACCTTGACCGGCTGGGGTTCAGCCCCCCAGAGGCCAAAGGCCCATAGGGAGAAGGGGTTGGGGAGACCGGGCTCGCCCTGGGTTTTTTTCTGAACACCCTTGACTCTGTAGTATGGTACGGACCGTAGAATGTTCGCAGACATGGAGACGACCATGAACTCGATGACCATCGGACGAGTCGCCAAGCTGGCGGAGGTCGGTGTCGAGACGATCCGCTTCTACGAACGCGAAGGCCTGATCGAGGAGCCTCCCCGGCGGGCCTCGGGCTACCGCCAGTACCCCACCGACACCGTGAACCGGCTGCGCTTCATCAGACGGGCCAAGGAACTCGGCTTCACGCTGAAGGAGATCAAGGAGCTCATGAGTCTTCGGGACGGCGGCGGTAGGCGCAGGGGCGAGGTGCGGAAGATCGCCGAGGTCAGGATGCGGGACATCGACCAGAAGTTGGCTCGGCTCCAGGCGATGCGCAGCGCCCTGCACGGCCTGGTGGAGTCATGTGCGTGTGGACGCCGTCCCACCTGCCCGATCCTCGAGGCACTGAACGATCCTGAGGACGAACCGGCAACTAGGCGGAGGAGCCCCGATGGAAGCTAGTAACCACCGCGCGCGCTCCTGGGCCCCGCTGGCGATCACCCTGGCTGCTGTGGGGATCGCTCTCGTCGTCGTTGGCGTCTTCAGCCGGCAGGACTCATCGCCTCCGACAAGCACCGAGGAAGCCCATATGAGCTCGGTCGTCATCCCGGTCGAGGGCATGTCCTGCGTCGCCTGCGCGGCGCGGGTCAAGAAGACCGTGGCATCCATCGCCGGCGTCGGCGACGTCGAGGTGAGTCTCGCCGAGCGGAACGCCCGCGTCCGGTTCGACACAAGTCGCCTCGCCCCGGACCGGATCGTCGCCGCGATCAACGGACTCGGCTACCGGGCCGGAACCCCAACGGAGGCGAAATGACGCTCGACGAATTCCTGCGGCAATTCGGCTCCGGCCTCGACCAGGGGTTCTCGTTGCTCGGCCTCGGGGTCGTCTTCCTTGCGGGGATCGTGGCGAGCGCCGTGTGCCCCTGCACGCTTCCGGTGGGCCTCGCCATGGCGGGCGCGGCGGGGGCATCGGAGGCCGAGTCGCGGCGAAGTGGGTGGAAAGTCGCGGCCGCATTTTCCGCGGGCATTGTCATCAATCTGACGCTTCTTGGGGTGCTCGCGGGCCGCTTGGGCGCTCTGGCAACGGAGTCGTTCGGGCGCTACTGGGCGCTGGCGATGGCAATCCTGTCTCTGGCTGGGGCCGTCTTCGCCTTTTGGGGACCCCGGCTGAAGGTCAGCCAGCTGGCAGCGTGGAGAAGGCCCGGCCTCACGGGAGCGTTCGGGTACGGGTTCATCTTCAGCCTGGGAACTTCCGTCGCGCCGCTCCTCCTGCTGCTGACCGTCTCGGCCACGCAGGGAAACCCGGCGCAGGGACTCCTCCTGGCGTTCACGTTCGGTGTCGGCCGAGGCTTCCCATTCCTGCTGGCCGGAGTCATCGGAAGCGCGATCACGGGCTTCACCCGGCTCGGCTCGTGGCGCCGGTCCATTGAAGTCGTGAGCGGCTGCGCCCTGTTCTTCGTCAGCATCTATTACGCGAGGGTGTTCATCGCGCTCGCTTGAAAGGAGACATCGTCATGAGTACCGCCACCACCGCTGAACCGATTCCGCGCTTCTGGAGCGAAGAGCCGTCCAAACTGCCGGGGCGGCGCCGCATCCGAACGCGCATCGGGGGGCTGCACTGCTCGTTGTGCACTGGAACGATTGAGAAGGCCCTGGAGAGGCTACCGGGCGTCGACAAGGTCGCCGTCAGTCTGACGCATGAACAGGTGCTGGTCGAGTACGACCCGGCCGTAGCCCAGCCCACGACCATCATCCAGGCGCTCAAGAACATCGGATACACGGTTTCGGACCCGAGCAAGCTGCGTCCGTATGATGAAGAAGAGCGGGCGCTCGTGCGGGAACGCGGGCGTTTCCTGACCGCGCTTGGAATGAGCATCGCCGCGATGGGACTGGCCGGCTACCCGGTCAGCAGCGCCTGGTTCTACCTCTGTGTCTTCTCGATCGCGAGCATGGTCGCGTTCTCCTTCGTTGTCTTGCGCGCGCTCGGTTTGCGCCGCGCGGTGGCCGGATCGGCTCTCTTTGCCGCGTTCGGAGCCACGATCTACGCTCTTCAGTTGCAGGGCGCCTTCGGCGTCGCCACGCCATGGCTCGCCGGAGCGCTTGCCCTGTTCCTCATCTTCGGCGTGGGCCTCCACATCCTGCGCATGGGCGCCATGTCGCTCCGGCGCGGCATTCTCAACCAGCACGTGCTCGTCGAGTTCGGAGCCTTCGCGGGCCTCGTCGGCGGCGCCATCGGCCTGGCATTCCGTCCGGCGAATTACCCGACGGTGGCCTTCTTTTCGGTCGCGGTGATGGTGCTCGCGTATCACATCTTCTCCGAGTGGCTGTCGCTGATCGTGAAGACCCGCAGCTCGCAGGCCGTCAAGAAGCTCTTGGACCTCGAGCCCGATGTGGCGCACGTCGTCAGGGACGGCAAGGAACAGGAGCTGCCGCTCGAAGAGGTACGCGTCGGTGACCTGGTCCGCATCCGCCCGGGGTCGCGGGTACCGGTGGACGGCCGGATCGAATCGGGGGAGTCGGACGTGGACGAATCCCTCGTCACGGGTGAGCCGCTGCCGGTCGAGAAGCGCCCGGGCGACCGGACGGTGAGCGGCTCCCTCAACGGCCATGGCACGTTGCTTGTGCGGGTCACCGCGGTGGGTGAGGAGAGCTTCCTCAGGCAAGTCGTCCGCAGCGTCGAGGAGGCCCGCGCCTTGAAACCGGGCGTGTTGCACCTCGTGGATCGTGTGCTGCGCGTGTACACGCCGACCGTGCTCCTGACCGCCGCGGGCGCCTTGCTCTTCTGGTTGATCGGTCCATGGCTCGCTGGAGTCGCCCCCGATCTGCAGCGGGCGATGTTCGCCGGCCTGAGCGTGCTCGTCATGGGCTATCCCTGTGCGGTGGGGATCTCGGCGCCGCTGTCCATCGTGCGCGGCGCTGGCGACGCCGCCGGACGCGGCATCCTGATGCGCACCGGCGAGGCGTTCGAGGCCCTGCGGCGTGTGACTCACGTGGTCTTCGACAAGGCAGGCACGCTGACCGAGGGCCGCCCCATCTTGCGAGAGCTCATCGCCTTGGCCTGCCCGGAAGAGGAGCTGCTCACCCTCGCGGGAGCGGTGGAAGTCGGTTCGGAGCATCCGCTCGCCCGGGGGGTGGTTGAAGAGGCCCTTCGACGCCGGATCGATTTGCCTGAGGTGCAAGAGTTCAGGGCCCTCGCGGGTCGGGGGGTGGAAGCGCGCCTGGATGGCCGGCGAGTGATCGTCGGCAGCCCGGCTTTCCTCACGACCCAGGCCGTGGATCTTGCCGCTCAGGACGAGCGCATCCATGAGCTCGAATCGCGCGGATTCACGGTCATCGGTGTGGCGCGGGAAGGCGCTCTTCTTGGTCTGCTGGCACTCGGTGACGCCCTGCGGTCCGACGCGGCCGACGCGGTGAAACGCCTGCACCGGCTTGGCATCCGCACGAGCCTGATCACCGGCGACAACGAGCAGGCCGCTCGCCATTTCGCCCGCGCCGCCGGGATCGAGGAGGTGCATGCGCGCGTCTTGCCCGGCGAGAAGGCCACCTTGATTCGCAAGCTCCAGGAGGAAGGCGCTCGTGTGGTCATGGTCGGCGACGGCATCAACGATGCGCCGGCTCTGATGCAAGCCGATGTGGGAATCGCCTTCGGCAGCGGGGCGGATATCTCGACCGAATCCGCCGACGTAATCATCCTCAACAAGCGGCTGGGCGCCGTGCTGGATGCCTACGAGATCAGCCGCCACAGCTACAGGAAGATGATCCAGAACGTGTCGCTCGCGTTCTCGTTCAACGGCATCGGGATTCCGCTCGCAGCGACGGGACTGGTCTATCCCATCTGGGGCATGGTCGCCATGGCGGCCAGCGTGACGTCGATCTTCATCAATTCCCTGTGGGGTCGTGGCGCCTACTTCTTCGAGGCGGTCAAGGGCGTCGGCCATCAGGCGGGGCAGCCCCAGGATATCGCGGAGGGCGAGCCCCTGGCCGATGTCGAGTGGCTTGTTCCCAACATGGTGTGCGAGGGCTGCGCGGAGAAGATCAGCGCTGCGTTGGGTCCCATCGCGGGAGTGCGTGAGGTGAAGCCGAAGGTCTCCCGCAAGCGCGTGCTCGTCAGGTACGAGCCGGGCAAGGTCCGCGAGCAGCAGCTCAAGGAGGCGCTCGGCCAGGCCGGCTATAAGACGGTGGAAGTGTGAGGGAGGCGCATGATGGCCAGCGTTTCTGACCGCCGTTGGGCTCCCGTGAAGCGCCCTTCCGCAGCCCGACGCTCCGGTTCAGCGGCGGGCCGCGCAGCGGACAGTCCGCTGCAACCGGTTGTTAGCCCGCAGTCTCGTATGGCGGCGAGTCCTCTCTCGCCACCACGGTGTCGTACAGCCCGTAGTGCGTCAGCCCAGGGTGGCTCTCGATGCCGGTGTAGCGCAGCGATGCGTCCTCGTACCTCCGGAACGCGAACACCGCCTGGTTCATCTGCTCCGTGTTGAACACCTTGAGACGCACGAGCAGGTGGAAGTCCTTCACGGTCAGGCCCGTGACGGCAAGGAACAGATCCGGTTCGAGCTTGGTGATCACGTCCTGCAGCGTGTTCTCGCGGAAGTCGGTCAGATACATGAACGCGGGGATCCGCGTCGCGAACTTGATCAGCTTCTCCTGCACGAGCTTGCGCTTGGACTTGTACTCCTTCTCCTCCTCGGTGAGCTGCTTCTTCTGATTCTCCGTCAGGTCCTTGTCCCTGGCCTTGTTCTTGAGTTCCTTGATCTTCTCGCTCTTGTTGATGATGGTCTCGATGATGTTGTCGCCGAGCGAGCGCCAGCCCTCGATGCGCTCCACGGCGGCCATCGCTTCGGGGTTGTCCAGGATTCGGCGCAGCGTGTCGTTGTCCACGTTGACCAACAGCGCGCTCTCCCACTTGCGGGCGAGCAGCGTCGCCGAGGTGCCGGCCATCGCGATGTCGAGAATGCCGCCCGCGTCGATCTGCGTCATGTTCGCGCCGTCGTACGCCAGCACCGGCAGGAACGACACCAGGTCCTTGACCGCGTTCTCCGGGTTCGGTTCGTTGGGCGAGAGGCCGATCGCGTATTCGGACAGCTGCCGCAGCGCGCGCGTGGGTGCGAAGTCGAACACGAAACAGACGGGCTTGAGGATCTCCTCCTCGTTCGGGTCGTCGCCGTTGGGGTTCTTGATAGCCCACGGCGACTGCACGCGAAACGCGGCCTGGAAGTAGGTCTCCGGCGACTTCAGGTTGCGCAGCATCAGGATGGATGACCACTGCGGCACGGTGACGCCGGTGGTGAGCTTGCCGCACGAGAGTGTGATCGTCTTGGACTCGAACCCACTCCCGATGGCCTTGCGTACGGGCGGCAACGCTTCCAGTCCGATACCTGCCGACGCGCCGGCGGCGACGACGACCTCGTAGTCATGCCAGAAAGTGTTGTGCCGCTCGGCCAGTAGGTTCGCCATCGCATGGCAGGCGGCGACGTTGGGGAGGAACCAGAACGAGTGCTGAAGATAGGGCAGCAGGCGCACATCCGAATACGGAAATGGCGGCCGCGTACCGGTCTTCAGGTATTCAGACGCCTTGGGCATGTACTGGCCGCGGATGATGTCGAGCCACTTCTGAACATCGCTCTTGTGTTTGAACTGCGCCTTGCTCCCGGTGCCGGATGCCTCGAAGAAGGCATTCAGGTCGAACTCGTCGAACTCCCCGGCGCTCGCGATGGCCACCAGCTCCTCTGGCATCTGGTAGGTGAGCAGGCGCATCTGCGGCAGCGCGCCGTACGGGTTCCACTGGCCGGGATTCTTCCTCGCAAACTCCTCTTTGGCGCGCTGCTCGTCGGTATAGGTCCAGTTGAAGATCTGCTCCTCGATGAACTCGCCCGTGGCCAGCGCCTTGAACGGCGTGCCGGAGAGGTAGAGGTACGCCTTGGTGGTGATGGGCAGGAAATCGGTCTCCTTCTCCGACAGTTCGGTGAGGTCCTCGTTCACGTCTTCCAGCCCGGCGCCGTATTCGAGCTTCGCTTCCTTCCGGGCGACCGCCTCTTCCTCGCCCTCGAACAGTTCCTTGGCCGTCTCGCGCCACGCGCCGAAGTGGTATTCGTCGAACACCACGAGGTCCCACGTCACCTTGTGCAGCCACTCGTTCTTGGCCTTGATGTTGCCCGCGTCGTCGCGGCCGAGCAGGTCCTGGAAGGAGCCGAAGTACACGAGCGGCTTCCGGGCGGAGACCTTCGTCGGATCGCTGCCCGAGTTGCGCGACAGGTACTGCCAGCCGTCGAAGTCCACGTGACTCTCCAGATCGGTCTGCCACGCATCTTCGACAGCGGGCTTGAAGGTCACGACGAGCACGCGCTTGGCGCCGAGCTTCTTAGCGAGCTGGTAGGTGGCGAAGGTCTTGCCGAAGCGCATCTTCGCATTCCAGAGGAAGCGCGGGACGGCGTGCATGTCCTCCTTCCAGATCGAATGGAAGTAGGCGTGGGTCTTGTCCACGGCGGCGCGCTGCTCCGCGCGCATCGTAAAGGTCTCGTGGTGCCTACCGGTGAGCGGCTTGCCCGTGCGCAGTTCGGTGAGCACGGTCTTCACGTCCTTGACCGTGCAGCGCATCCATTCCAGATCGGGGTTCTCGAAACCCTTGCGCACGAGCGCCACGCGCACCTCGAAGTCGGTAAAGATCGCGCCGTCCACGCGCTCGGCGGGTTCGTCCAGCTCGATCTTGTAGTTCTTGATAGCAGCAGTCTTGAGCTGCTCGGCCACGCGCTGTTTCACGTCGCGCGTGGTCTGGCCGATCTTGAGCAGGCCCGCGTGCGCCGCGTCGTCGATCGAATAGGCGTAGATGCGCGGCCGCGCGGTGGGCTTGGCGGGGAGGATTTGGTCGATGGGCTTACTCATCATCGTCTGAAACTGTCTCGTCGGGCATGTTGCTGGTGAGATTCATCGGTCGGATCATCCACTCTACGAACGCAATCTCGTCATCGGACAGACCATACTTTGCATAGAGTTTCTCGTCGCTCCACGGTTTGGAGAAGTCCTGCGTAGGTACGAAGGTATAGACCTTTCGCGTTGCGTGTTGTGATGGCTTGTGCAACATGACCAGAAAACGTGTCAGCTTACACGAGATGTAGGAGCAAACATTCTTGGCTTCGTTCTCCGACTTGAGCGGGCCGATACAGATGTAGGTTTCGGTACAGACCGAGCCAGGCAAGCCAACGAAGGGCCGTCCCAGAACCGCCTTGGGCGGTGCATCGCGGCTTGCCCCGCCGCCGCCCCGGTCTCCGTAAGCACCACCGATGAAGACTTTCCACTTGTCAATTAGGTCGATTCCCTCAGTTACCTCGGCGCGAGAGACCCAGCCCTTGCCGCCTTGTTTGAATCCCGGCCCGCCATTCCAGTAGGTCAGCAGATCCCCCGCGCGTTTGGTCGCACGAACTTTGAAGTTCGTTGGCAACCCAAAAGGCTTTCTGGCGCTCACAAGGTTCGCGAAGCGTCTCTGTTCCGGGAGTACTACGGAACCTGCTGTCCCGCCTTCGACAGCAACAATCTTCTTCAAAATCGGCACTGCTTCGTTGTAGCGGATGAATACATCCGAGCCCGGTTCAAGCAAAGGGCGCTTGGCGCTGGACAGCACTCTGCCGTCGAAATGCGTAGCCACCTCGCAATCGCCGGGGTGCTCCCTGTCCCACAGAAAGTAAAGGACGCCGCCCTGAATGGCCACGCCGGGGAAGGCTTCACCGACCAGCAGGTAATCGTGAATGACCCGGATCCGGTTATCTGCAAGCATGCTCTCGCGAAACTCGTCCAGACCTTTGCCCCCGGCAAACCAACGCGCCGGAATAACTAGCGACAGATAGCGGGGTTCGAGCTTTTTCGCTTGCTCCACGAACAACTGGTAAATCGGCGCGGCACTCGTCCCGTAGCCAGCATCGCTCAACTGGTACGGCGGATTGCCGATGATGACGTCGAATTGCATAGCGCCTCCAAACAGCTCGGCGATCCGAGCTTTGATGTCGTCGGTGTGGATGAATGCATATGCGTGGCTTTCCAGCCCTTCGCCGCGGTCAAGCGTCTTCTGACTCGCACCGCAGCACGTACACTTGCCGTCCTGCCACATGTGCTCCATGCGCTGGAACCAGATGTTGCCATCGTCGCTGGTGAAGGATTTGGCGATCGAGTGCTTGCCGTTGGCGTGCTTCGAGCAATAGACGCTGCGGCGGGCCAGCAGGCTCGTGATTTTGGTGATGGCGATGCCGAAGACCTGCTTGGTCAGGATGTGGTCCACGCGCGCCTGCAGGTCCGGGATCTCCTCCGCCAGCCCTTTGGTGAGACGGCTGGTGATCTCGCGCAGGAACACCCCAG
The DNA here is from genome assembly GCA_037441345.1 of Chloroflexota bacterium. Taxonomy (GTDB): domain Bacteria; phylum Chloroflexota; class Dehalococcoidia; order SM23-28-2; family RBG-16-64-32; genus DATKKM01. The sequence goes on along the minus strand of JBBISJ010000050.1, from coordinate 2,010 downwards.
ACTTAGTACAGGGGTCGAGGAACTTCACCGTCTTGTCCGCCCAGAGGTTCGCGCCGCCGTGGCTGGCTGCCCACGCCTCGGCCAGCGTATCCAGCATCCGGTTGGCAAGCTCGGGCGGGGTAAAGACCTCGTCGTTGGAGAGGTTGGCGATGCACGTCAGTACGTCCGGGTTGCGCCCGCGCAGGGTGAAACCGGCCTGATTCATGGTTCATCCTCGTCGCTTGGGCCGGCATTGCCCGCCAGCTCGCGCTCGATCTGTTCAATGCTGGGCAGGCTGGTCTGAAGCTCAATGGGCAGGGACTCCAGCAACTTGTATTCGGCAATGCCCATCGGCTGCGTTGTGTCGCTCAGGGCGTATTCGGCCACGATCTTGTTTTTGCTCTTGCACAGCAACAGCCCGATGGTCGGATTGTCGTGCTCGCCTTTCACCTGCCGATCCACGGCCGTGAGGTAAAAGCCGAGCTGCCCCAGATGCTCCGGCTTGAACTGTCCGGCTTTGAGCTCGATGACCACATAACAACGCAGCTTGAGGTGATAGAACAGCAGGTCGATGAAGAACTCTTCGTCGCCGACATCCAGCAGCACCTGCCGCCCGACGAAGGCAAAGCCCGCCCCTAGCTCCAGCAGGAATTCGGTGACATGCTTGACCAAGGCGTGTTCGATCTCGCGTTCCTGCGCCTCGTCCGACAGACCAAGAAAGTCGAAGCGATAGGGGTCTTTCAATGATTCGCGGGCCAGGTCGGATTGGGGCTTGGGCAAACTGGCGGGGAAGTTGGTGACTGCCGTTCCGCTGCGCTCATGCAATCGGGTTTCGATCTGCATCACCAGAATGTTGCGCGACCAGTTGTGTTCGATGGCTTTGGCCGCATACCAGCGGCGGGTTTCGCCGGCAGACACCCTGTCCAGCAACACCAGGTTGTGACCCCACGGCAATTGTGCAACAGCCTGTTGCACAAATTCCGCTTCCGGCCATGCCTCGGCAAAGGCGCGCATGTACTTGAGATTGCGCGGCGAAAATCCCTTCATTTCAGGAAAGGCGGCGCGCAGATCCTGCGACAGTCGCTCGATGACCTTCGCTCCCCAGCCCTGTTGGGCTTGTCGCGCCAGGATGTCGCGCCCGATCTGCCAGTAGAGCAACACCAGTTCGCGATTGACCGCCAGCGCGGCGCGCTGACGGGCGGCATGAATGCGGGCTTTCAGTTCGGCCAGCCAGTCTGCGTAACCTTCGGGCGGCGCTGTCAGGCGCACCGGCTTGTCACTCATGGGTTTGGCCATGATCACCCCCCATCCAAAGCCGCCAGCTCGCTGACCGTCATCGGCGGGTAGGTCTTCGTCGGCGTGAAGATTTCGTGCCTCCCAAGCTGGGCGAAGAGCGTGCCTTCCTGCGACCAGGCCGCGCTCTGCGTGAGCACGTCCAGACGGAAGTCGCGCCGCTGGAACTTGCCTTTGCCCAGGTAGCCCCATTCGGCAAAGCTGATCGCCTGGCCGTCATGCGTGCGCATCACCAGCGCGTCGCCGTGCACGAGGTTCTGCGAGAGGACCCAGGATGCGGCGCGATAGAGTTCGTGTGAGGCGTCCACGGCTAGGTACTCCGCGAAGATCTCGAGCAGGTTCGCCCGGCACTCGGCGATATTGTCGGCGAGCAGCTCGATGCCATAGATGCACATCAGCGCGAGCAACGCATAGTGTCGGCGCTCGAAGTCGGACTTGCCATACTTGAATTCCACGCCGGCGAGCTTGCGCCGCAGGATCTGCACGAGGAAGTTGCCGCTCCCGCACGCCGGTTCCAGGAACCGCGAGTCGATGCGCTCCGTCTCGCCCTTCACCAGGTCGAGCATCGCCTCGACCAGCCACGGCGGGGTGAACACCTCCCCGTGGTCGGCGACACGTTGCTTGGATTTGACGTAGTTCACGAGCCGCTTTGCTCCGGGCGATGCTTCCATGTGGTCACTGCGGGCTAACAGCCGATATACTGACACTCATTTGCAAGTTTGTTGGGTTTCGACTCAA
>JBBISJ010000049.1:0-10897 GCA_037441345.1 Chloroflexota bacterium | reverse complement strand
GACTTCTCAGACGGCAATACGGCAGCCGTCACGGTGTCCGTTGCCTGTTCCAGCGGGTCGGTCACGCCAGCCTCAGCCCCGGTCACCGAGACGAGCCCCGCCACCTTCACCGTCTCCGCCTTCTCCGGCAACCCAACCTGCACCGCCACCGAGTCGCCCGTTCCCACAGGCTACGAATCCTCCGGCACCTGCTCCGCTTCCCTCCTGTCACCGGCCGGCTCCTGCACCATCACCAATACCCTCCGCACCGCCCAGGTCGTCGTCAGCAAGGACTTTATCCCCGATGACGCCGCTGATGTCACCGTGTCCCTCTCCTGCACCTCCGGCTCCGTCGCCAACGACGACCCGACCGCCTCCGAGGCCGACCCCGCCAACTTCACCGTCACTGGCTTCAACACCGGCGCCACCTGCACCGCCACCGAAACCGTCCCCGCAGGCTACTCCGCCTCGGGCTCACCGGCCGGTACCTGCTCTGCTGCTATCTCCACAGGCTCTTGCACCATCACCAACACCACCAGCGCCACCTTCACAGTCAGCAAGGACTTTGTCCCGAACAATCCGGCCCTGGTCACAGTCTCGCTGTTCTGCGTCTCCGGCTCGGTGAGTCCAGCATCCGCCTCGGCCTCCGAGGCGGCACCAGCCGTCTTCACCGTCACAGGGTTTGCAGGCAACCCCACCTGCACCGCCACGGAATCACCGATCCCGGCCGGCTACAACTCGACCGGTACCTGCTCCGCAGCGCTGCTGGCCACTGGCTGCACTGTTGTCAATAATCAAATCCTGACGAATCCCCCAACGCCGTGCGTGGGTCTTGCCTGTCCCCAGGGCGGCGTCGTGGAACTGCCGGTATTCGCAGAGGGTAGCCCTGCCGCGGGTCAGGGCCGGGTGACTCCGATCGCGTTCTGGCTGCTTGTGCCGGCTGCCCTCCTTACCGTGTGCTCGGCTGCCATCTGGGCTGCCCGCCGTTCGTAGCAGCGACCACGACTGCGGTGATATCCTGCTAGGCACAGCGCGATGGCAAGGAAAGCAAGAAAAGGCTCCCATCAAGGACAACGTCTCACCCTCGATCAGCGCTTGCTCGTGCGCACCGCGCTGGTTGCAACTCTGTTAACGGTCATCGGCGCGGTAACGGTCGTGGGAGCGCTCCTGCTGAAGTCCGGCGGGGGAGACGGAGGAACGTCCAGCGGCTCGAGGACGGCGATCATCGTTGACCAGCTCGAACTTACCGCACCCAATCCGGACTTCATATCAAAGACCAGGACGCTGCTCTCGCAGAGCGGCTACTCAGTGGACTACGTCGCCGGGAGCGACGTCACTGTCGACACCTACAGAACGCTGCCCTCACGTGGTTATGATCTTGTGATCCTCCGAGTTCACGCCGGGCTGACCACGGAGGTCGATGCGGCGACCGGCGTGCGCACCGGGAAGGAATACGTCAGCCTGTTCACCGGGGAGCCGTACGATGAAACCAGGTATCCCGCAGAGCAACTCAACCGGCTGGGTAAGGCCCGTTATACCGAGGGTGCGGATCCACTCTTCGGCATCGGTCCAAAGTTCGTCTCGGATAGCATGGAGGGCGACTTCGACGGCGCCCTCGTCGTGATGATGGGGTGCGACGGGTTGCGGTCACAGACAACGGCCGAGGCGTTCCTGGACAGGGGCGCCAGTGCATTCGTCAGCTGGAGCAAGCCCGTGTCCGGCACACACACGGACCAGGCGACCGAGACGTTGCTCCGATACCTGCTTACGGAGGGCATGGAAGTCGAAGAGGCTGTGCAACGAACCGCAGATGAAATCGGCCCGGACCCTTCGTATGAAGGCGAACTCAGGGTGCTCACAGGCTAAAGTGAATCACCATAACTGCGGGAGCATTCGCTGATCCGGGCCAGGCCCGTCCACATCATAGGAATTGTCGCGCTAACGTTCGTTATCTTCACGTCGTTCGTGGCCTGCGGAGGCGATGATAGCGATCCCGGGTACCCGGCCGGGATTCCGCAGCCTGCGGTGGATCACTCCAGTGATCCATGGAAGGTAGTTGTGTCTATGCCGATCTTCGCCAACCTGGCGCGGGAGATGGGCGGAGACCAGGTAACCGTCCAGACCCTGATCCCTCCCGGCGCCGATCCCCGCACCTATGCACCATCAGAGGACCAGGCGCCGATGGTTGAAGAGGCGGACCTCGTGTTTGTCAACGGCCTCGGCCTTGACCAGCCCTCCATCGATTTCATTGAAGCGCACCATCCCGACCGACCGTTCTTCGTGGTGGACTTCGTGCGCAATATCCCGTCACCAAGCCGAGAGCAACCGCTGGGGGGCAGGCCTATCTTCGCGAAAGAGGTTGGCGATGAACCGCACCTTTTCCTTGACCCTGTGCTTGTACCGATCTACGCGGAAACGATCTCTCACAGCCTTGTCATCATCGATGGCTTGAACGAAGCGTACTATGATGCGGTATTCGCCGCGTACAAGCAGCGGCTGGTAAGCCTGAACCAGAAGATCGCCAAAGACGTGACGCGAATTCCAGAACAGAACAGACAGCTAATCGTTGTGAAAGACAACTCACTGATTCACTTCGCGAACCGTTACGGACTCGCGATAGCCGGAACCCTGGCTAAGGACGGAGAGGAGGGCCTGCGCCGGGTCATCGAGGAGCGGGCGCCGCCAGCCGTCTTCGCGGAAGCTGGTATTGATCCGGGCGCGCTGAAGACGCTGGCCGACGAGGCGGGGGTGAAAGTGTGTCCTGTTTCGGCGGACACGGTCGCTGATCCATCGGTCACCTACATCGGCATGATGGAGAGCAACGCGGAGCAGATCATCTCCTGCCTTGGTGGGTGATGAGTGCGCCCGGGGGTACCCTCGCCGAAGATCCGTTCAGCCGCTGCAAGACTTGTTGAAGAACGGACCTATGACTACGACATCTGACAGGTTAACGCTGTTGCTCGCGTTGAAATCGAACCGGGCATTGTACGCCGGGTTGGGTGGCGCCGTATTGAATACAGACCCGAACGCTACCACGTCGGACAGGTTCGTCTGACGGTTGTCGTTGATGTCCGTTGGCCACGGGGAAAGCGGCTCACCGAACGCCGGCCCTCGTTCATCATTGAGCGCCGTTGTGTCAGCACAGGCGTCCGCCGCATCCGTCCCGATGAAGTTCTCCCTGCCCCGCGCCCCTGCGGTAGTGGTGTCCGGAAAGCCATCGCAGTCGGTATCACCGGCGGGGACAGACCAGACCGGTAGGTTCTGCACGGCATTCGGCCAGTTGGGGCAATTGTCAACTGCGTCGGAGATGCCGTCACCATCTGCATCGGGCGGTATCACCGGCGCGCTGGTGCCGGAGTTGTTCCGCGGGTTGTCGCCCGTCGTATTGACATCGATCAGCGCGTAGTCGATCGAGTTGTCTCTGGGGGCCGGACACGGCGAGCCGAACGACCCGGGAATGCAAATCGGACCCTGTAGGCGCGCCGCACCGGTGCCCGCCGTCGTGAGGTCAGAATTGAGCTTCGTCCCGAAGTCGACGGCCCCGGTATACCCGGTACCGTACGCGATCGAGTCGATAACACCGAAGTTCCCGGCGCACATGTTCGCCGGTACCGTTGCCAGATCGGTGCCGAACGCAACCTTCCCTGCAGGTGCACGGACCGGATGCGAGACATCGGCCCCGGTGGCGATTGCGACGGTGTTTGCGCTGCCGAAGATCTTGTCCGGTGTCCCCGCCCATGCCACATCAAACTCAGAACTGCCAACAAGGATCGATGCTTCATCCGCGCCGTTGGCAGGGTTTGGGCTCATGAACTCGAACCGTGCGTAAGGCGCCCCTGAAGCGTCGAAGAAGCAGATGTGGTGGCCGGCTACAAAGTTCTGCCCGGCATCCGTCATCCGCAGTTCCACATACTGGATGTTCCCGTTGCCTGCGGCACCGGCCATCACTCCGTAGACCCGCATCAGATGAAAGGCAGCGTCCGACGGCTGCGTCATTGAAATGATGCCAACGAATGTGGCCAGCGCGATACCGATGAGAGCCAGCGTCCTGCGCATTGATGCACCCCCGTCCTGTGTCCCGGGTTGATGATTGGAGTACCGTTTGAAACTGTTTACGGACGGTGGGCCGGATCAGTTTTCTATTTTGTTGGAGATTTTCTAGAAAATCTAGCGCGTGAGCCGACACTTCTCCGGCACGTTGCCAGTGGTCAACTCTGACCAGGTCTGAACCCGTGACTACCGGCGCTGCGGGATCACGATTTCCTTGTCCACATCGTTGACATGGGAGTATTCGAACGAAACCTCCACCCGGAGCGTGCTACCGCCCTCGTATGATCCGCGGCCGGAGATCTCCAATCTCACGGGATAGCCGTCCTGCGTCACCCAAATCGCGCCGTCGTACGAATCAACCACTGTTGCCATGTCCCCGCCACCAACGCTTACAGCGTCTGCCAGCACGCCCGCGGGGAGACCGGCAAGCGTGTACTTCGCAGACCTGATGCCATTGACCTTTTCAGGGACGCCGGTCAGCGCTGCCAAATCGATGTCATTGCTCAGGCCCAGGCATATGTCTTCTGGTGGAAAGGGAAAGGGAGATGTCGACCCCTCGCTGGAGCTTATATATCCAACGTTCGGATCGCTCTGCTGCCACACGGTGCCACGGGCAATGACGACGTCAACTAACGACTCCCGGCCGGAGTCGTTAGTCTTAACCACACCCTCTACCAGGTCACCCGCATCCTCGGCGTCCACCTGTGACTTCCAGCTGAGAACGAAGGGCGATGGATCCATAGGAGCGGTGGCGGCGCCGTCCGCAGGCTCCTTCACTTCGATCAGTACCGAGGAATCGTAGTGGTACGAATCGAACCCGGCCACGGCCGCGCAGTTCAAGCGGCCCACCGACAGGACGAAATCACCACCGTTACCGCCACAGGCTGCAATGAGCATCACCAGGGTCGACCCGGCGGCTAGGAATGTCGGGCGTCTCATCGCTCGAAAGTCATGGCAATCAATACCCACGTGAGATCCTGGAGTCTGGCTACGGCGACCTGGCCGGCGTAGGGCCGGCCGTCTGTCACTTTAAAGTCGAAGATCACCGAATCATCGGCAGGCTTGTCGGCAGTGATAGCCCAGGGAGTCACGGCGAGAGCGCCTCGATAGTAGTTGACTACGTCCTCCATCTCGGCATCGACGCGAAGGTCGATCGCAAACCGCTTGTCGATGATATCGCCACGGTGAATGGTGACGCCTTCGTAAACGGGGAAGTCATCCGGGAAGGAGTCCGGCAGACGGCCCTCGAGGTGCTCGAAGCGCTGAAGCGGCGAGCCAGTCTCAGCGCTTGACGGTCCTCCTCCTCCCTCGTCTCTCGCGGAATCGCCTCCACCGCAACCGACAGCAGCGGCCACGATGGCAAGGCAAGGGAGTATTGCAGCAAGAACTCTCACGGTTACTAGTTACGTTTCAGCCATTCGGGCGAGATTCGACGAGTGGCGCGACGTGGCTGGCAGTCAGTATATTTCGGGGCTGATTTGCAGGCAATCGAATTGCAGATCGCCCGGCGTGTCCACGACACTGTCTCTCATGGTCAGTTGGCTGAAGACAGCGGTGGCATTGTCAATCCTTATCCTCCTTGGCTGTGGCGAACCCGCCGGCGAAGCAGGTGCATTGGTCGCCGTGAGCGAAGTTCCGCAAATAACGATCTTCGGAGCAGATCCGGGAGATCACCTGGCCGCGGCGGTAACCGGCGACTTCAACGGGGACGGCCAGTTGGATGTCGCGGCCGCGTCGTCGCTTGGAGATGGCCCGGGCAACGACCGCGCTGACGCCGGAGAGGTGTACGTCTTCGCCGGACCGTTTTCGGAGGGGGACTCCGTGGACGCGCGCGACCACGGAAGCTACCTCTCGGTCATCTACGGTGCCATACCAGGGGGCGTCCTGGGCCGTTCGCTTAGCGCCGGGGACTACAACGCCGATGGGGTGCACGACATCGCGGTCGGCGCGCCTCTAGGCAACGAGGCCGTGGCCCTCACGGAATTACCAGGAACCGTCTACGTGGTCTACGGCAGAGCCGACCTTCCGGAGCAGATTGACTTAGCGGCCGGCGACGCGGACGTCATCATCACCGGCAGCGATCCCGGGGATGGAGTTGGCCTGTTCCTGACCACCGCCGACCTGGACGGCTCGCCCGGCGATGACCTCGTCATCGGGGCGCACCGCGCAGACGGGCCCGAGAACAGCCGACCTGACGCCGGCGAAGTCTATATGCTCAGCGGAGCGTCGCTGGCATCCGTCATGACCGTGCCTGCGGACGCCACCGCCACCATAACGGGTGCCGTGGAAGGTGATCACCTGAGCGAGTCCATGGCTCCCGGCGACTTTGATGGCGATGGTCGCCAGGACCTGGCCCTCGTTTCTACCTTTGCGGATGTTGGGAGCGAGGAGGACTCCGGGCGCGCTTACATCCTGACGGGCCCGCTGCAGCATGACGTGGACCTCGCGACAGAGCGCGCGATGATGACCATCTCCGGCGTCGATGCCGGCGATCAGATCGGCCATTCACTGGCGCCAGCTGACTGGTCGCTTAACGGCAGCGACGATCTGTGGCTGGGCTCTGTGAGCGCGGACGGCCCAATGAACACGGAGGACCTGGCGGGTGAAGTGTTTCTCTTCGTCCTCGATGAAGGGGCTGGCCAGGACCTCGACCCCGCGGATTCCGAAGCGCTCGTCTACGGCGCTGGACCAAAGGCGCGCCTGGGCCGGAATGCTGCCGCCGGCGAATTCGACAGCGATCCCGGTGTGGATGCGGTTTTCTCTGCTCCCGACGTTGCGCAGCGCCGTGGCGAACTCTACTTCTTCGGCGCCGGGCAACGGCCCGCGGCGCGAGCGTCGGAGGCATCGCTCATCATCCGTGGGAACGACCCGGACGATATCCTTGGCCACGAGTCGTTTGGCATCCCATCAATGACCGCCGTCGACTTCGACAGAGACGACCGAGCGGAGCTCTTAGTGGCCGCACCAAACGGGGACGGGCCCGACGAGGGCCGGCTTGATTGCGGGGAGGTACTCGTACTCTACCTTGGGGACATCACGGAATGACGGGCGACCAAGATGGCTCGTACTCGTTTGAGTCGTTGTCGGTGATCTGACGGAGGTCAGTCCCGTCAACACGCACGGCGTATATCTCCGAATCGTGGCCATCAAACCCGACAAAGGCAATCCACTTCCCATCGGGTGACCACGTTGGGTATCCCTCATCTCCTGGAGTGTCGGTTACCTGCTTCGGGTTGTGCCCATCGATTGCCACTGTGTAGATGTCATCCTGTTCCTGGCCGCGTGGCCTGTACGTAAACGCAATCATGCTGCCATCGCGCGCGAGGCGCGGGTACACCGCACTCGACCCCTTTTCGCTCAAGATCGTGGTGAGATTGGACTCATCGATGTTCACTCTACAGAGTTCCAGTGCATGACCTCCGGCCCATGCGCCACGGAACATGATTGTGTCGGCGTCTATCCAGTCCCCAGGAAATCCCCCGGCGCAATGCGTTTCTTCGCCTGACGGATGAATCGCCTTCAGCGGCGGGTAGTAGTCTGGTCCGTTAACATCCGCAAACCAGAGCAGGCCCAGTTGGTCGGCCACGAAGCTGTAGAACGCGATTCGTCTTCCATCGGGGGACCAGCGAACACCACCCTGAACCTCGGGGCCAGGCTTGAAGGCCGTCGCGTCGGAGCCGTCCGCGCCCATGAGGAAGATGTTCTTGCTGCCATCTCGGTCTGACTGAAACGCCAGTCGCGAGCCATCGGGAGCCCAGTCTGGTTCCCGGTCTTCAGCCGGGTTGTTCGTGACGTTTATCTCATCTCCGCCAGACGCTGGCATCACGTATATCTCGGAGTTGCCGTCGCGGTCGGTAACGAAGGCGATCGTGCCGGGCAATCCGACGGGCAGGCCCGGGCTGGCGGCAGGCGTTTCGCTGATGCGCACTTCGCCGTCGGAGCCGCCACCACACCCGCCGAGCAAGACCACGGTCAGGAATGCCGCCAGCAAGCTTAATCGGGTCATGGTTGGAGATTGTCGATGAGCAGAGGCGCACGGGCAAGCATTTCAGGGACTGAGAACGTATACGGTGCCCGCGTCACTCCGGGTTTCGCCGGGCGCGACGCCTGCCATAACGGCAATCTCCGCGACACCGTCCCCATCGAGATCACCGGCTGCCATCGCCACACCCAACCGCTCCGCTGGCCTTCCCTGAATTATGGTGGTGTCCCTCGGGGGCGCCGCAAGTTTGACCCCGGCTCCATCGAGCACTACCACATACAGGACACCCGCCTCCCCCGCCGTCGGCGACGCGACCACAACTTTCGACGCGATTTCGGCGGTCATCGAAGCGGGGAGGAAATCGCCCGCCGCCGCTCCTTGTATTGAGGCGCCACCCACATTGACTGTCACATCGGAATCGCCAACCCGCATCTCAACGATTACACCGCTGCCAGCCGTTTCACCGATGCTAGCGTTCGGCGCTCCCGCTAGGACGCTTACCCTTCCCCCACCCTCGTCGCGGACCGCAAGTGAGTCGCCAAGTCCGGCACCGGCGGAATCGGAAAAGGCGGCGAAATCAGCGCCGGTGGCGTCGATTCTCGCAGGATAACTCGTGCGTCCTCCAAACACGAACACGGCACCCGCATCTTCGGGGCCATCGACCGGTTCGTATCCCGGTGACCCCACAATTATGTCGCCGATGCCGTCCCCGTCTACGTCCGATACCGCTAGGGACGCGCCAAACTGGTCGAACTCGCGCGTACCAGACAACAACACATCTTCGTCGCTATCGGCGACCCGGGCGATGCGCCCCATGTTACGGCTCCCAAACACGACGTAGACTTCCCCGACAGTCGTCCGCGGGCTGCCGACCGGGCTGCCAACCGGCCTCCCCGCGTAGGGAGCACCGGCTACCAGATCGTCCATCCCGTCCCCGTTGATGTCGCCCACCGCAAATGAGGTCCCCAGGTGTGAGAATCCCTCTGCCGGCTGGAGGAGGAAGTCCTGTTCGCTCTCAAGGAGGTCCCTTTCACCAGTCAATCCGGGACCGCCGAAAAACACGAACGCCTCACCCATGTCGGTTCGCAGGTTCTCCAGACTGTTCGATCCGGTCGCGCCGGCGATCAGATCGGCGGTGCCGTCCCCGTTCAGGTCACCAGTTGCGACGGCGAAGCCCAGGTTGTCCCCGGACTGAGCACCGTGGACTGTGAAGATTGCATCGTCGGGAAGCTTCATTTCATGCCGAAGGTGGTCACCGCTCACCACGTAGACCGCACCCGCATCAGTTCTGCCCTCCACCGGGCCATCGGCCCCCGGCGCTCCCACGATGAGGTCTGCAATGCCGTCGCCCGTTACGTCCGCGATTGACAGCCGGGACCCGTAGTCCAGTGCGTCGGCCGCACCGTCGGGCAGGCTGACTGCAGCGTCCGCGACGTCGGTGACCAGGTAGGTCCCTCCTGTCGTGATGGTGCCCGGGGCGTGGTTTCCGCCGGATGAGCAGGCAACTACAGCCGCCGCAGCAACCGCAGCCGCGGCGATGCGGCCGGCACCTCTCAAGGGGCTGGTGTCGCCGTAGGCTGTAGCGTCTGTAAGTCGATCAGCCTGAAAGTGTGGGCGATCTCTATAGCAGTATCCAGCGCTTCGTCAGACCCGCCCTCGTACGGGACAATCTGAACGAAGTAGTCAAGGTCGCCGCGCCGAATGTGGTACGAGGTGAAGTCCTTCTCGGAGCCTTGGCCCGGGAACTCGGGGCAGATGACCGCCGGCTCTCCGGCAAAAGTCAGTCGGTAAGGACGTGGGCAGTCTCGGGTGTAGGTCATCGGGCGAGCGTGACGTGGGATGACGTACACACTCACGTGGGCATCCTGCTCATCGCGCGCTTCGCTCAAGAACTTTACGATACCGACGCTCAACCACCTCTCCTCCTGTCCGGCCGTGACATAGCCGTAACCAGCTGTTTGCCAGTCCGACGGGTAACAGATCGAAAAGCCCTCAGAGGGGCGCGCCAGAGTCTGCCAGTCGGCGGGGCAGTTGGGTTCGGCAGGCGGGTGGTAAATCGCGCCGTCCTCATCGTCGGGGACAGGGTTCACACTGTCCGGCGCAGGCAAATCCCATTCCTCCACCTCCCGGAAGTCGGTCCGCTCCGTCGCAGCTGGCCCGCGCTCTGGACCTTCAAGGGGAGGGGCCAAGGGATCGGATGGAGTTCCCGTCGGAGTTGACGTACCTGTACCTGCCGACACTGAAGGGGTACCGGCGTCATCATCGCCCGTTCCGCCGTCTCCGCCCCCGCATGAAGCAATGAACACGAGGCAAGACAGGACAAGGGCAGTCAGAACAATGGTAGGTCGTGGCATATTAAGCGAATGATCAGGTTGGCATCGAACGTATGTCAAGCGATGCAGTGTCATACGGAAAGCAGAGAGGGGGCATCGGTGAAAAGGTGGTTAAGAACCCGCCGCCAGCTAGCTGCGGCCGTTGACGACTGCGAGTTGTGAACATATTATGCCCTTAACTTAGCCTTTACATCACGCTTCAGATACCGGATAACGGAAGGGCGCTCGCGGGGGGGTGCATCAGCCGGCGGTCAGGGGGCTATCTCGCTCCCCTGTCCTTGTCTCCACCCCATCACCAATCGGTCTTCTTATTCCGGCAAGCGACACCTGAGTCCGGGAGAAATGCCACAGCGCACGACCTGTAACGCACTGGGAACACCACGGGTTGTAACAGGATGACAAGATGAAGATCCCGCGATTAGCACCGGCAGGTCTTTCAGGCGCCGCCGCTGGCGTCTTGCTCCTGCTCGCATTTCTGTCGTCGACATTCCCCGCCGGGGCTGGCGCAACCGAGGTTGACCTCCTCGCCGTCGATGTGGTCAGCGATGGCTCC
>JBBISJ010000048.1:0-11380 GCA_037441345.1 Chloroflexota bacterium | reverse complement strand
CCCCCACCCCCGGAGCGGAACCGCAACCGGGCCCTCCGGGGCCGGGCCCTGGACCCGGCCACGAACCCGAGCCAGGCCCGGGGCCCGGGCCTGGTGTTCAGACGAAGACCATCCGGCTCATCGGTACCGTCCCACCCGAACTATGGAATCGGCTTGGGACCAAGGTCCTGCCGAAGCTCCGGTCGGGCTCCCATCTCAATGTCGGCGTCGACTTCTCCGTGACGGTCAGCCGCGACGTCGCGGGGAGCCTGACGTCGGACCTCCGCCAGATCCTGGACGACCTGGGGCTTGCGGACAAGGTGCAGATCCGTGACGCCTGACCTGCCTGCCGCACCAGGCGCGGCGCAGGCAGGTGGATCCGGGCCTGGGTTGCCGATGAAGGTAGTGTGCCCCGGTTCCGCATGACGGGGGCCTTTTAGCAGAGGACGCCGGAATGACCGCAGACGGATCCTTTGAGTTAGTGAGCGCTTATACACGCGGGAAATGGACGCCAAGATCTGGTCAACCGCGATCAATCATGTTATCGAGGACATCCCCGTCTGCGGCAACACGAGCTGCGGCAACGGCTGGAACGCGCTTCTCATGATACAACGCGGACGGTAGGCGAGCCTCGTCCGCGCCCAGACACCGTTGCTGCTGCTCGTACGGATGAGGCAGGTCAGGTCGGGCAGCGATTGCAGCTCACTGGGCAGCATCAGTAGAGCCGTTTTCATGTGTCGCCGGAAGCTGAAGCTGCCATGCTGATCACCAGCGATGCTGTGGTAGAGGTCGGGGTCCTCGTACTCGACCTCGCCGATAAGCTGGCTAACGTACCGCTGGGTCTCCGGGTCCGCAAGCGCAAAGACGACTGTGTTGCCGCACGCATTGATGATCGTTTGACGCAAGTCGCGGTGATACACCTTGTCGATTTGCCCGATGTCCTGGATGCCCAACCAGACGCTCCCCCCTTTGCTCCGGCTCAGCGTGAGCAGGTCGGTGATCGTGCTCAGCCGCTGGAGTGTGCCGAATTCGTCAATGATAAAGTACACCCGCCGCTGCAAATCGTCGGGCATGCTGAGTAACGTCCGTCCAAGGAGGTCGATGCAGAGGGAGAGGATTGGCTTTAACGTATCTTTTACGCGGGGCGTGTTGCTCACATACAGCACGCTGGGGCCCAGTGCGCTGATCCAGCCGCGCACGCTCCAACCTCCAGACCAGTATGCCATGTACTCGAATGGTTTGGCGTAGAGCATCAGCGTCGCCATGACGCCTAACGCCTGTTTGCTACTGGCGTCCTCAATCGCTTTCCACCCCCGTTGCCCCTCGGGAATAGACGCGAGGGCCGCAGCCAGGTCCTTGGTTGGGCGCGTGACCCACTCCCAGATCGCCGCATTGGTCCGCGTGCCAGCCCGCCAGCAATAATGCAGAATCCCGCTTAACACAGCCCGTGCCGAATCGATCCAAAATTTCTCCTCGTCGCGCGATTCAGGAATGAGGCTCTGGCAGACCGCGTCAATGTCCATGACATCTTCGAGATCGTCGAAGATGTTCCAGGAGACTGATCGCGCATCCATCGGATTGAACAGAAGATCGCCCGGCCGGGCGAACCGGGAGAAATAATCCCCCTTGAAATCGTAGATCAGAAGTTTGGCATCCTCGCGCCGCATGAGCAACTGCTCGAGTGCGGCATGAAAGAGCACAGTCTTTCCCACGCCGGGCCGTCCGATGGTAAAGACATGGCGAATCTCATCGTGCCGGCTCAGCCAGACGTTGCCCAGCGCCAGTCCGTGAGAGAGAGAACGGGGAGCGTGTAGCGTGGGCGCCTCATCGATGCGGCTGCCACGAAGATACGTGCGCGAGCGCAGGGTCTCGGCTGTCCGGGCCGCTTTCCCCCAAAGGATGGGGAGCAACAGCCACGCGGGCCACGTCCGGTACAAGGTGTCGGCGTACGTGTGACGCACAAACTCAAGAAACTCGACAACCACCTGCAACGCCGGAATCCGACGACTATCGAACTCGTGCGCCACATAGGCCGCGAACTCCCGGAGAGTGGAGAAATGCCAAAACCACCAGAGTCCCCCAGCAACCACCAGATGCAGGAGTCCGACGAAGACAACAGCTTGAAGAATAGCTTCGGCATGGAGCCTGGCCCGGAGGTACCAGTTATGCCAGCCGAGCCAGGTGCCGCGCGGCAGTGGCTGCTTCGATCCCAAAGGCATATTTAGGTCCTCGGTGAGGTCTCAGTTTCCCCGGGCTCGATGAGAGCCAGGGCGATGCGGCCGAGCATGACCGCTACGGGCCTTCTCCCCCCGCGGGCGAGCTTGCGCGCTGCGCTCGTGAAGAACAAGTCCGCCTCGAGGGGGATGGAATCGTCGCCAGCGTGTTGGTCTGCTAGCCAACTGGCGGCGCCGACGGTGGCAGCGAGGAGCTCGGTTGGCGTTCGATCAGCCAGGCGGTCATCGTGCTGTACTGCCGCATCTACAGCCTCGAGGATCGCTGCGATGGCTCCGGTGAGACGGTCTGTGTAGAAATCGTTGTTCATGCGGTGAACCTCCATGGTTGTATAGACAATGCCTCTTTCCCTCTCGCTGTCGGCTGTCCCGAGCGGATCTACGAGGTCTGTAGCCGCTTCACAAACTCCTCGCTCTGCCGGGCGAGCTCCTCCGACTCACGACGGTAGGCATCGCGGATATCGGTCATATGTCTGAACTGGGCCAGGCCGAGCGTGTGGATGCGCGCCGCCGCCAGATAGGCATGTCTGGCCGCAGCCTCAGCAAGACGGATAGTGGTGTCCATTCGCTCGGCCAAAGACGCGATGGCAGCGCAGAGTTGATCCAGCTTCCCGGCCAGCTCCTCGGCGACGGCCTCGACCTTGGCGAGATCGCGACGGAGTTCGTCGCGTACCGTGTTCTCCTCGCACTGCCAAACAGCCCGTGCGAGCAACTCCCGCACGGCTTCCGACAGGCTCCGGTTACCTGCCAGACGCTCAAGCGCCTGGCGTTCTTCCGACGTCAATCGAATCCCGATACGCTCGTTATTCCGGTTCTGTGTCCCCATGATCGGCCTTCGGTAATGGATAGCCTCGGTTCGCACTTTAAGCACCCCGTGTTGCCGCTGTGCTTTCTCCTCGCGATGGAGCAGCCAACGATCGACATGGAAGACAGTGCCGATGTTCGATGCCCAACGTGCGCGTAGGACTTGTGAAAGTTCCTATGCCGGTAGTGTGTCCGTTCAACAATCCCATGCCTGTCGTCGAACACCGCAACCGCGCGGCGCTGCGGCGAAATAGGGCAGCCGCAGACTGGGCGTCTCGAACGAGCTTGAACGTCCGACTTCGTTGGTCCATAGAGCTACGCAACTATTAGGTTCGACACGCCACGACCCGCGTCTGGCGAGGCGTACATCCCGTTTGTGAGCCTTGGCGTGTTCGACAAAGGCGTTATAGTAATCGAACACGTAACTTCCCGATGTCCGAGCCCACCCCACCCGAGGACTCCAGCTCGTGTTCGACAACCCATTGCTTTCGGTGAAAGCGATGGGTGTGAGCCCAAAAAGAGTCCGAGGGTGGGGTGGGCTCGTCGGTCGGTGCGGCTCGTGAGACCTCGCCGCACTGACCCCCAAACAAGCCCCGAGAGGGACCTCGACCAGGTCTCAAACACGGCCCGATGGAGCCCCTGAGAATTCGCCGCACGCCGCCGAAGGAATCCGGGGAAACCGTCGGCAGGCTGGTTTCCTCGGCCGCGCTGGGTTCTTGCACAGGCGGTTCGATGACTCATGCGTTCCCCGTATCGAAACGGTCCCCATCACCGGCAGCCGCAGGGGCAGTCTCCATGACGGCCTCGTCCTGGATGGGCCAGCGCGCAGGCAATCCGAGTCGAACGCGGACGTACAGAAAACAGCCCAGCGCGTTGGCCCATTCCGGGTGCGGCAAGACCTCGAGGTCCGGCCGCCACTCCTTGAGACGATCGGCCAGATAGTAGGCCCCGCCCCCGGCAAGTAAGACGGTCTCGGGAAACTCAGGCGGCCAGACCCGCTCGATCCCGGCAATGAGGTCGCGGGCAATCGCGTTGGCCGCCGCTTGCACCATGGTCAGGAGCGATTCGATGGGGAATATGCGCCCGCGCGTCCGCAAGGACCGCTTCTGGCGAACCGCCAAAGCGACTTCCCGTGGATCGACCATCCGATTCAGCTCGTTGCCCGCATGGCTGGCGACGACCTCCCACACCCGAGCCAGACCAAAGAGCAGACCGGTGGTCCTGGGATAGACCGGTCGCCGTCCGTCAAGACCAATGACTTCGGTGGTCCGGCTGCCCACGTCGATGACGCCTGTGGTCTCACCGGTCTCTGGCTGGCGCCCGGTACGAAGGTAGTGCCCCATCGCGGCGGCCGTCCCTTGGGCGATCACCTCCACGGCCTGGACATCGAGAGCCCCCTGAAGGACACGACGGACTCGTGCCACAGCATCAGACGAAAACGCCCGGGCAGGAATGCACACGACGACGTGACTGTCGCGAGGAATAGAGGCCTGCGCACGCGTGACCAAGGCTCGGTAGGCGTCGGATTCCCACCATTCATCCAGCCCCTCGTGGTCCTTGAGCCGTTGCCCGTGGCTTAAGACCCCATCGCCAACGAGATACCTTGTGCCATTGATGGTCACGATGTCAGCGTCGTCCTCGGCGACCTGGGCCCGACTTTCGATCGGCGCAACGAGACTCGGGTAGGAGACCCGATTATCAGGGGTCACAAGCTTCACGTCGCCGTACCCGATGTCCAGTCCTATCGCATCCGGCGTGGACTTGCCCTGCCGTGCCACGGGCACAATCCGCTGTGGCGTCGAACGTCTCATGATTCATCCTCCTTTGGTGGTGTCGCTGCGTCATCCCACGGCGTCGAATGCAGCGCGATTCGGTTCGGCCGTGGGCGAAGGGATCGGAATCTCCGGCCACGTGGCTGACGCATCTCGAGATTCTCCAGCCCGCGAGACCTCTCCGATTTCGCTCCGGTCATCCGCTGGGCGGCAACCTGCCCCTCCTTCGTGACCATCCAGTGACTCGCAGCCAGCGCCAGCCAGGCAGACCGCCGCCGGGCAGGGATGGACGCAAGGAAATCCTGGACTCTCGGATCCCAGAATGTGACTTTGACCTGCACGCAGTTTCTCCTTGCATCCTCACAAGGCATCAGGAAACGCGAGGGGGCATCGGTCTTGTTTCCTTCTCATGGTTACCTGGACTCTAGAGGGCCTGAGCGTGACACCGACGCGCCGGGCCATGGGACTGGGCACTTCACTCGCGTTCATGGCTATGGCCCAGCTCGACATTCGGTTCCGATTGAGTGCGAGGCTGGGATTCGATCATTTGTGAAAATGACGCCTCGGACCCAGCCTGCTCATCCTTCCCCGGTTCCTGCCCCTGACGGTGCGCAGTGTCCCGCTCGGCTGCCGCCGTTTCCAGGGTGTTAGCCTGACGTTCAAAGTAGTTGGCCTCCCTGACCAGTTCTGCGGTATTGGCTTTCGCCCGCGTCCATCCGGCCTCTTCGCGCAGAATCTTTGCTGGTTCGCATAGGTTGGTCGCGACGAAATAATCGTCCACGCGACTTGCGGGGTCAGAGACCGCATTGGGCCCAGCGTGATCGCGATCGAGCGAACTGGTTTTCCGCACCTCCATGGTCGCATGCTGCCGTAGCTCGGCTCCGTCCGGTGTGTAGACCTGAACATCCTCGCGACCCCGCGTGAGCGCAACGTAGAACGATTGGTAATTGGCGCGGGTTGGGGCCAAGTGGCCCTCGGCGTTTGGACGCGGTGGCTGCCCGGCGTCGGCGTGGATGAGGACCGCCTGAGCGGTGGTCCCCTGACTCTTGTAATCCGTCACGGCATAGCCGTGCGCAATGTAGTTGTACTCTGAGGCCGCGAAGCTCTTGATTCTGCCATCACTCAGTTTGACGGACATATGCGCATCACTCACCTCCAGGACCTCTCCGCGTTGCCCGTTACGGAGATCAAACCGTCGGTCATTCTTCAAGAAGACCACCGTCTCGCCCTGGCTAAACTGCACCTGTCGCGATTCATAGACTGCGAAGCAGTCCGCTTGCTGCTTGCCGTCCGGCCAGACTTTCGCGGCCAGGTGGATCTGCCGGATCTCTGCAGTCCCCTGCTTGCTGGCGATCTCGACGGTCAACGCATTCGTGGACCTATCCACTGCTCGCACCGTCGCGACGGTACCGGGTTTCCAGCCTTGTTCCTCCTGGTCTCTGTGAGGCACCAGACAGACAAGGGTGTCATCGACCTGGTACGACCCGGCAAACCCTTTCTCGGTGGGCCCAATGTTTTTGGACTCCCGGATATGCCACTGGGAGTTCTCGGAGCCGATAAGCCCGCGCCGCTGGAGTTCGTCTCGAATCGCGGCATTGAGCTGGCGAGCGTCTTCTCGGTAGAGCGACACGGCCAGCACGTCTCGGCCCGCTTGTACTCGGTCAGCATAGGCGATTGCGATGGTCTGGTGGACGTCGGCCTTCGCCTGATCGCGCTCGGTTTTGTCCTTGGCGTGTGGCGCATACTCATGCAACCGGCCATGTTGCTCGAGACGCGTGAGCGCCGCGTCAATTTGCTTAGCGGCCGTAGCTTCTACAATCTCTTTGTAGGCGGGATCGACCTGGCGTTTGACCTGGGTCAAGTAATATGTCTGCGCAACACCGCGTTCCTGGATTTCGGCAAATAAGCGCCCGGAGCCGATCGCAGCGAGCTGCTTGGTGTCGCCGACCATCACAAGTTTGGCCTGATGCGCTTCGGCTCGCTCGATGAGTGCCTTCATCTGTCGAGACCCAAGCATGCTGTTTTCGTCGATGATCCAGAGCTCCCTCGCGCGCGGCCGATCGAGTGCTTGCTGCTCGCCAACCTGGGCGAGAAACCTATGGGCGGTTTCAGCTTCAATGCCAGCTTGCTCTCGAAGCTCCTTGGCTGCCTGGCCGGTGTAGGCCAGTCCCCGGACCGTCCACCCTTCCGCCTCGGCCGCCTCGCGCACGTGCCGGAGCATCGTCGTTTTCCCCGTGCCCGCGTCACCTTGAACAAGCACCAGCCGGTCCCGGTTCGTGAGGATCCCCCTGACGGCTTCACGTTGATCCTGGGAAAGGTTCAGGGCGTCCAGCAGGGCTTCGGCCTTCTCGAAGCTCATCACGGCTTCGTGTCGACCACGTCCGTCACGGGCGTATGCGACCACGTCGCGCTCGGCCTTGTAGATGGCGTGCGTGGTGTACAGTTTTTCTCCGTCATCCCGGATGCGAAGGAAAGGCGTTTCAGCCCGCTCACGTCGCCCTTTGCTCAGTTCGTCCATGGCGCGTTCGAGCTCTGCGGTTGTAGCTTTCCCTGCTGCAAGTTGGCTAGCGGTCTGCATCCACTGTTGGCGGCTGAAGACGCTCTCGCTCTCGGTCAGTCGCTCTGCTGCAAGTCTGGCGATATCGCGAGCATCCTGACCGCTCAGGCGGGATCCACGCACTTCCGACTGGTCGGGAAGAGGGGTTCTGCTCCCTCTCTGCCCCAGCTCGGGCTCTCGGCTCCGCCGCCGGGCTTCTGCGATGAGCGTCTGAAGGTCCTGCCCCTGGACGAGCTCGGCACGTTCCTGCCAGCTCTGGCGGAGGGTATTCTCGTCAATGCCCGTCTGCTTCGGCTGGCGAGAGCCCAGCGCGGCCCATTCTCTGAGCTTGGATTCTTCGACAACCGGATACTGGTTGCGTAACCTCTCGACCCTCGCCTGGATCTGCTCGCTGCGGCGGGAGAAGGCATCGAGCATGGCCTGGCTCACCCCGCGGATTTCCCACAATCCTTTGTCGCCCCAATCGATCTCGTAGCCGAGCCGCTCAACACGAGCGGCCAGCTCATTGCGATAAATGGCCCCAAGTTCCATCTTGGCGGACAGCAATTTCTCCGCAGTAATCGCCCGCCATTGGCCGTCGTGTCGCTGTGTCGCATTGAGGACGAGAGCATGTGTGTGAAGCTGCGGGTCTAGCTCGCGGCTGGTCTCGTGGTGGAAGGTAGCAATGACCCAATTTGTGGTCTGAACCCGCTGCTGGGTACCGTTGATATATTGTCTCGTCTCGGCGTACCGGCTCTCGGCATACGCGAGCGTGGCCGTGACGGCCTCGTCGTGAGCACGAACGAGGTGCTCGTCGCCGCCAACGAGGGACAAGACACTGACCGACTTGGGTGCGCTGAATGTGAGATCATAGCCAGCGCGGTGTGACGCATCATTGGCCGGGCTTCCAACGACGAGCTGGTCGGAGCCGTCAGGAGTGCGACCGTTGAGCAACTGCCTGAAGACCTCCACAGTGACGGGGCCGCTCAAGCCAAGCCGCTCCGCCCCCTGCCCCTGCCACTGCGAGGGCGCGGTCTCCTGCTCGGAATAGTACCCGTCGGTCTGGGAGTAATACGTGCTGGCCTGCCCGATGGAGATCGCTGTGATCGACAGCATCGCGCTCAACCTTGCTCGATGTCATTGCGGGTGTCTCGATCACCATGCGCGAGCTCACCCGGCTCCGGCCAGCGGCCGTGTCGCTGGCGGAATTGCTGCATCCGAGTCATAAGCTGATCAATCCGTTCGCGCTGCTCACGCAGATACTGGACTCGCAGATCGCGAACACCTTGGAGCGCAGACGCGAGGATGTCTGCATCTCGAACCCACTCCCGTCCGTGGACGAGCCACCGAAGCGGCGGGCGGACGTGATATGGCCCCCCCGCAAGCAGCGAGGCCTCAAACCGCTCAGCCTGGCGCACGGCCAATTTGAGTAGCCAAAACACGGGTGCCTCCAAAACGGCCATGAACGAACCAGCGATCACAATCCAAACCGAGACGAGCAGCAGAACCACGGCGACCGCCCCCCCATCCAGTACTACGTCAGTCACGTTGGACTCCCTCGATCGGCGGGACGTAGTAGCGCCGCCGCCACCGGTCAATTTCGCTCACGGGGATCAGGATTAGCTTGCCCCGGCGGATGTACCCAAGCTCGCCTCGGCGCAGTCGACGCCGAAGATCCGAGACCGAAACTCCTTGGATTGCCGCTGCTTCCTTTAACCGAAGGCAGCACTCCAGCTGCGCACCTTGGCGCCTTAGGGAGCGATGACGCATTGATTTGGCCTCTCCAATGTGGTATTTAACAGGTGGGACGCTTGAGCTCCAATATTAGAAAAACTTTACAACTGGTGCTTTTGCGATCCACTTATTACTGATAAGCTCCAGCAAAGTCAAGAGGGTAGAACTGTGGAAACGAAAAACCATGGAAAAGGAAGTAGCGGCTTAACTGGGCAAGGCCTGAGTTACCGGCTTGGCTGTCTCCGTGAGGCACTCGGTTTGACCCAGCGGGAGATGGCGGTGGCCGCTAACCTTGCGCACAGTCAGCTTGGCCGCGCGGAGCGCGGTGCCGCCATGCCAGAACTACAGACTATCCTTGCGCTTTCCAGCACCTATCGTCTTTCCCTGGATTGGCTACTGACTGGAGAAGGACCAATCTTTCGCCCCGCCAACGGGTTGTTCGTGTTTTCCAACACCATCTCTCGCGTGAATTACGGGGCCTGGCAGCTGCTGCTTCGCCAACGGCCGGAACATGAATGCTGGTCATTTGTCCGTCTTAGGCTCCCGTCCCGGGTATGGGTGTGGTTGTGGTGGAGCTCAGCCTGGCCGAAAGGAAAGGAGTTCGGAATTCTGTATGAGCCTCCCGGACATGACGCTACCAACACTCTAATCGATATCCTCGTGCACGGCCACGTCTACCTAGGTTATTACACCACCGTGCCAGAGTTCCTTGCGTCCAAGCTTGAATCGTTGGCGGGTTCACCGTCTGGATTCAGAGAGGATTCTGCTCTCGAACCATTTGCCAATCTGCTAGCAACAAATGCCTCCTACGACGATCTCTTCGATCTCCTTGATTGGCCACCACATCAAGGACTCGTCCCGCTTCTGCAAATGGCTATTTATACCTGCCTTATGCAACCTCCGCTCTCGCCGTCCATTTCCGAGAGTCAAAAACGAGAACTCATCGAGACTGCGCCCGATACGATTCTCGAGTTGTTACGGAAGTACCCGGGGGCTCTTCCAGACGATGTCGCTAGAGAGGCGACACTCAAAGCCAAGCCAAAGGGGAAGCAGTGATGGGGAAGTCAGTGATGGGTCGCTCTGGCGCGGCACACAAGGGCCTAGACCCGCCGAAGAATGAAAGTGACAAGCAGAAAAGGTACCCTGGAACGATTTTTAAACGAGGGAAATGGTGGGCACGGCTCTATGACCACGGACGCGAAATTTGGCGCCGCTGCAACTCTCAGGCGCAGGCGCACGCGGTGTATTGTCGCCTCCGAGAGGAAATCAGGACGGAGCGTCTTCTCCCAACGCCCCGCGTGAGCCATGCGACGTTCAAGGAGGTTGCAGACGAGTACGTCGCCCGCCTCGATGCCCGGCGGCGACGGCCGGGCGACGACGCGGCACGGGTCGCTTTCTGGATTGATCGATTCGGGAACACGTCTATTTCATCAATTACAACACGGCACATCGACCGGGCGCTAACCGAGCTGCAAGTGCGGCGGGTGAAGAAAGTTCGTGGGAAACGGGTCGAGCAATGGCTCCCACCCGCCCCGGCGACAGTGGTCCGTTACCTGGTGGTCTTGAAAGCTATTCTAAACGACGCCCGGCGCCTCGGCATGATCTCCGTCAACCCAGCCGATCGGGTGAAGCTTCCCAGGGTGAACAATGAGCTGGTTCGCTATCTGACCACAGAGCAGGAATCATTGCTGTTGAAGCATCTCCCGGCAACCTACCATGACATCGTCCGGCTTGCGATCCATACCGGCATGCGGGAAGGAGAGCTGTTAAGGCTCACGTGGTCCGATATTGACTGGGTCTCGCGAACCCTCTCGATCCGCGACCCAAAATCCGGAAAGGATGAGCGCATTCCGCTGAACTCGATCGCCCACTCCCTCCTTTTAACCAGGAAACAGGCGGCGGATCAGTCGGCGGCAACCGCTCGTGTGTTCGCTCATGACGGGTCCCGCCTTCGACGCACATTTGCCGCCGCCGTGACGAAGGCAGGACTCGCCCCGTTCCGGTTCCACGATCTCCGGCACACCTTCGCCTCCAGGCTGGCAATGAGCGGCTTCAACGACCGGACGATTATGACACTCTGCCGGTGGCGGTCCCCCCGCATGATCAACCGCTACGCCCACCTGATGCCCTCGTTCGTCGCATCGGCGGCCGAAGCAGTAGCAAAGTTTCAGGATAGCAACCTAGCCCGTGGGAGAGAAAACCTGGCTCCGAAGCGAACTCGGGACCGGGGCTAAATTCGGGGTCGCCCCGATCCCGAGATTCGTAAGTATGGAGCGGGAAACGGGATTTGAACCCGCGACCCTCGCCTTGGCAAGGCGATGCTC
>JBBISJ010000047.1:0-12145 GCA_037441345.1 Chloroflexota bacterium | reverse complement strand
AAGCATTGATCATCTTTCGCGCGGACGATGCGTACATCTCGCCGAACTGGTATCCCAGCAAGCACGACTTCCACAAACAAGTCCCAACTTGGAACTACCGGGTTGTCCACGTGCACGGCAAGCTATACATCAGAGACAACGAGCGGTTCGTCCGCGGCGTCGTAGCGCGGCTCACGCGCACCCACGAAGCGCAGACGGGATCGCCTCGGCCCTGGAAAATGACGGATTCCTCACCTGAATACATCGACCAGATGCTTTCGGCCATCGTCGGCATCGAGATAGAAGTAAGCAAGATGGTCGGCAAGTGGAAGCTGAGTCAAAACAAGGAAGAGCGAGACCGCATCAACGCGGCTCAGGAGCTACGCAAACGTGATGAGCAGAAAATCTCTGGAGCGATGCTGGACACTATCGGTGCCAAGAGCTGATGCCGCCTAACAGCCGGCTGGTGAGCGACAAATTTCGCGCGCCGCTACGCTGCGCGCACTTTGCGCCACACCCGGAACGTTAGGCGCACCTGACTCACCGCCGTTCAGCGCGCAGCAACAGGAGTCGAGACGCCATAGGCCATGACCGATGACGAACCCCACTACCACGGCCACCGCCAGCGTCTCCGTGAGCGCTTCCTGAAATCCGGGCTGGCCGGATTCGCCGACCACGAGGTGGTCGAGCTGCTACTGACTCTGGCCATTCCGCGCTCCGATGTGAAACAGCCCGCCAAGGCGTTGGTCGCGAGGTTCGGTGACCTTCGCGGCATTCTGGACGCGCCCATTGAGGAGCTGCGGGCAGTGTCGGGCATCGGCAGTGTCACTCCGGTCGCACTCCAGATCATCAAGGCCGCGGCGACGCTCTACCTCCAACAAAGCGGCGAGGGCCGCGACTCGCTCGCGGACTCCGTCCGGCTAGCCGAGTTCTGGCGCATGCGGATCGGCGCCCTGCGGAACGAGGTCTTCGAGGTCGCATACCTCGACTCGGGTTACCGCCTGCTGCGCGACGGGGTGGAAACGCTCGAGGAGGGCACCATCGACCGAGCCACGGTCTACCCGCGACGCGTCATCGAAGCCGCGCTGAAGCGCGGAGCGGCGGCGGTTGTTCTCGCGCACAACCACCCGCACGCCAACCTCACGCCAAGTGAGCACGACAAGCTGCTCACGCGCGCCATCGTTCTGGCCGCGGATACGGTGCATCTCAAGGTGGTCGATCACCTGATCGTGTCGGCGGAGGACACGTTCAGCTTTCGGAAGGCGGGCCTCTTGTGAGGATCGCGCCCGCCATCGCCGAGCACTATCCGGCACTCAACGATGCCCAGCGGGCCATCGTGGGCCATCTCGACGGCCCCCTGCTCGTGATCGCCGGCCCCGGCTCCGGGAAGACGTACAGCATCGTGCTTCGCGCCCTCAATCTTCTGCTGTTGGAGAAGGCGCAGCCCAGGCAACTGGTGCTCTGCACCTTTACCGAGAAGGCCGCGTTCGAAATGCGCGACCGCCTGGCCGCCGCCGCTCGCAAGGTCGGCTACACCGGCGATCTCTCGGAGCTGGTCGTCTCCACGATCCACAGCTTCTGCAATCGCATACTCACGCAGCACCGCCACCGCACTGAGCTCGGGCACAGCTTCGACACGCTCGACGAGCTCACCCAGCTCCTGTTCATCTTCGAGCACTTCGAGAAGATCATCGGGCCTGCCGAGAACGACCTCTTCCTGCTGCGCTGGAAGACCCGGTGGACGGCAATCGAAGGGGCGCGCGGCTACTTCGACAAGATCACCGAGGAGCTCGTCGATCCGGCGCAGCTCACGGGCTCAGCGGATCCGTTCCTCGTCGCCATCGGCAACGCCTACCAACGCTACGAGCGCGCGCTCCTCGACGCCAATCGGACCGACTTCGCGCACCTGCAGAGGCTCGTGTACGACCTGCTCCGTGACCCCGGAACCGCGGACGCTGTGACCCGCGACCTCCGCTACGTCCTCGTGGATGAGTACCAGGACACCAACTACATCCAGGAGCAGCTCCTCCTCAAGCTGACCGAGAAGAGCCGCAACCTCTGCGTGGTCGGGGACGAGGACCAGAGCCTCTACCGCTTCCGCGGGGCCACGGTGCGCAACATCCTGGAGTTCCCGCAGCGCATGCCCGGCTGCGCGACTGTCAAGCTCACCACCAACTACCGTTCCCACCGCGCGATCGTCGAGCGTTACGACCGCTGGATGGCATACACCGACTGGTCGAATCCGCGCGGCCCGTCCTTTCGCTACGACAAGACCATCGAGGCCGACGCGTCGGGTACGCCTCCGGCGTATCCGTCCGTCATCGCCATCTGGGGCAAGGACAAGCGCGACGAGGCCACCCGCTTTGCCGACCTCGTCGAGTTCCTTAAGCGCAACGAGGTCATCGCCGACTACGGGCAGGTCGCCTTGCTCCTGCACAGCGTGCGCGAGGAACACAGCGGCCCGTACTTGGCCGCGCTCGACGCGAAGGGCATCCCGGCGTTCTGCCCCCGCGCCCGCGCCTACTTCGAGATCCCGGAGGTCCGCGACCTGGTCGCCTGCTTCGCCGTGCTCTTTGGCTGGCACGGCACCGGGCGCGGACAGGTCGGCGGCGCGGTCGCCGAACTCGCCACCTACGTGGACGACGCGATCGTCCAGCTCGGGCGCCGCTTCGGGGCGCCCCACGTCCTCGCCGCCGCCCTGCAACGCTGGACTGAAGAGATTGCCGCGCTAAAGGAGGGCGAAGCGCTCGACCTGCGCCCGGCCGACTACTTCTACCACCTGCTGGCGCTCGATCCGTTCAAGACCGCGGTCCGCAACGAGAACACGGCCCGCAACCTCGCGATCTTCTCCCAGCTCCTGAACGTCTTCCAAAGCTACTACCACTACACGGTCGTCACGCACAGGAACCGCGAGTTCCTCCGGCTCCACTTCTTCAACAGCTTCCTGCGCCTGCTGTACGACGGCGGCATCAACGAGTACGAAGACCCGGACCAGCCCTTCCCTAAGGGCCACGTGCAGGTGATGACCATTCACCAGGCCAAGGGACTCGAGTTCCCAGTGGTCGTGGTCGGGTCGCTCTCGACGCAGCTCTCGAGCCCCAAGCAGATCGACCGTGACCTCGCACCGTTCTACCGCCGACCGCCCTTCGAGCCGGAGAGCCGCATCACCCTGTTCGACCGGATGCGCCTGCACTACGTCGCCTTCTCCCGGCCGCAAAAGGTGCTGGTGCTCACGGCTCACGAGCCACCCAAGGACCACTTCACCCCCATCTGGCAGGGGCTCCCGCAGTGGCCCTACGTGCAGAAGGACCTACTCGCCGCCCAGCGCTTCGAGGTGCGCGAGCGGATGCCGGTGAAGAAGACTTACAGCTTCACCGGGGACCTGAAGATCTACGAGACCTGCCCGCGCCAGTATCAGTTCTTCCGCGAGTACGACTTCACGCCTTCGCGCTCGGCGGTGATCTTCTTCGGCCTGCTCGTGCACCAGACGATCGAGGAGATCCACCGCATCGCGCTCGACGGCAGGCTCGACACGCTCGACGAGCCCCGCATTCGCGAGCTCTTCGACCGCACCTTCCGCTTCCTGGTCGCGAGCGACGTGCGGCCGATCGGCGACGCGGCCCGGGAGTCCGCCCTCGCGCAGGTGCTGAACTACTTCCACCAGAACCGCGATGAGATGCGCCGGGTGATCCAGACCGAGGTGGACGTGTCGCTGGAGAAGGACGGCTACATCCTCGCCGGCAAGGTGGACCTCCTGCTCGGCGGAGACGGCAAGCTCGAGCTGCTCGACTTCAAGACGTCGCCGCGCCCCAAGAACAGCCCGGAGCTGATCACCGCCTACGAGCGCCAGCTCTGCACCTACGCCCATATTCTGGAGCGGCGCCACGGCCGGCACGTGGATCGGCTGCTGCTCTACTGGACTTCCGAGCCCCGCAAGCAGGATGCTCTGATGGTCCTGCCCTACGACCCGAAGCGCGTGGAGGAGGCCGGCCTGCACTTCGACGAGACGGTGCGCCGCATCCAGGCACGCGAGTTCGCGGTGGCCACGCCGCCCGAGGCGGCGATCTGCAAGGAATGCGACCTGCGGATGCTCTGCCAGGCCGAGGGCGTCATCTCCAGGGAGGCGCGCGGCTGATGGCTTCAGACTACGCAGCCATTCGCGAGGCGAACAAGGCGGAGTACGGCAATGTCGGCCGCTGGGGCCGTGATGTCCTCGTCAATCGATATGACAGCAGTGCGCACTTCGTCTTCGAGCTACTGCAAAACGCCGAGGACGCGCTGAAGCGGCGCAACGAGTGGGATGGCTCGCGGGCGGTGCGGTTCGAGCTGACTCCGACCAGTCTACGAGTCGTCCATTGCGGCAATCCGTTCACGCTCGAGGATGTGAAGGGCGTGTGCGGTGTCGGCGAGACTACCAAGGACCTGACCGACATCGGTCGCTTCGGCATCGGCTTCAAGTCGGTCTACGCGATCACGGACCGTCCAGAGGTGCACTCGGGTGACGAGGACTTCGCGATCGAGAACTTCGTGTTCCCGATGGCGGCACCGCGAACCAGCCGCGCGGCAGACCAGACCGAGTTCGTTCTCCCTCTGCGCACTGGGGATGCACACCTTTTCCCCTTGGTCTCAGACAGCTTGAGCAAGCTCGGAGCGCGAACGCTGCTCTTCCTGCGCCAGATCGAAGAGATTGCGTGGTCGGTGAACGGGGGCGCGAGCGGGCTCTATCTGAAGGAGAAGGCCGAAGATACGGGCGTCGGCGGTCGCCGCGTCACGCTCGTCGGGGAGCGCAAGGGAGAGCCCGTCGTCGAAGAAACCTGGCTGATCTTCTCTCGGGAGGCCAGAACCGATTCAGGCGCGCTGGCCGGGTTCATCGAGATCGCGTTCCTCCTTCAAGCGGACAAGAAGACCAAGGAGTGGGCGGTCCAGCGTGTGGACGCCTCGCCACTCTGCGCGTTCTTCCCGACGGTGGTAACGACGCACCTTGGGTTTCTCGTGCAGGGCCCTTACCGCACGACGCCCAGTCGCGACAACGTGCCGCCGCAGGACCCCTGGAACGTCAGGCTCGTCCACGAAACTGCCGCGCTGCTGCTGGATGCCCTGGGTGCGCTCAGGTCAAGGAATCTTCTCGATGTGGCGGCGCTGCAGTGCCTGCCAATTGAGCGGGCCAAGTATCCCGAAGGCAGCATGCTCGCACCGCTGTTCGATGCGGTGCGAAGCGCGTTGGCATCAGAGCCGTTGCTGCCTCGCGCCGTCGGGGGGTGGACTGCGGCCAAGAACGCCCGACTCGCACGAACACAAGAGCTGCGGGAACTCTTCGACTCGAAGCAGCTGACGGCGCTGCTCGATGCGCCTGAAGAAGTGCACTGGCTGAGCGGTGACATCAGCCGCGACACGGCATCGACGCTGCGCAACTACCTGCTGTACGAGTTGAAGGTCAGCGAGTTGACGCCTGAACTGGTTCTGCCGCGGCTCACCAAGCAGTTTCTGGAGGTCCAGTCCGACGAGTGGATTCTCAAGCTCTACGAATTCCTGAGCGGTCAGCCCGCCCTCGTGCGCCAGGGCCGGGTCGGCAACATCCCTCTGGTGCGGATTGAGGACGGCACCCACGTGGTGGCGGACTCGAACGGTCAGCCCCAGGCATTCCTGCCGAGCGAGATCCGGACCGATTTCCCAACCGTCCGGAGATCGGTCTGCAGAACGGCGAAAGCTCTGGAGTTCCTCAAGGCACTGGGACTGACCGAGCCTGACGCGGTTGACGACGTCGTGCGCAACATCATCCCGAAGTACCTGGGAGACGCCGTCGCGGCCGATGGCGAGGAGTACGAGGCCGACCTCAAGCGAATACTCAACGCCTTCGGCACGCAGCACCGTGGCCAGCGCGACAAGCTCATCGCGGCTCTCAGGGAAGCCAGTTTCGTGATGTCCGTTGATGCCGGGGATGGCAGTCAGCGTGTGTCTAAACCGGGCGACGTCTATCTCGCGACGGAGCGACTGAAGGAGTTGTTCGCTGGGGTGGCAGGAGTCATGCTCGTCGACGATTCGTATTCATGCCTCAAGGGCGAGGACATTCGCGAGTTGCTGGAAGCCTGCGGTGCGACACGCTACTTGCAACCTGTTCCGGTCGAGTGCCAACTGTCGTGGGAGCAACGGACCGAGATCCGGCGCAACACGGGGCTTGAGCGTTCCACGTGGGAGCGCCAGATAGCCGACGTATCACTGCGCGGGCTGGAGCCGCTGTTGAGCCTGCTTCCGACACTGGAACCGCGTGGGCGGAAACAGAGGGCGGCATTGCTGTGGGACGCGCTCTCGGACGTCGAGAGCCGGCGCGGCTCCCGAGCGTTCGTCGGCGAGTACACGTGGGGCTATTCGCACGAGACGAAGACGGCCACTTTCGACGCCGCATTCGTTAATCGGCTCAATGAGGCGGAGTGGGTCCCCGACGGAGACGGACACCTGCATGCGCCACAGCTCGTCGTGTTCGAGACCCTCGGTTGGAGTCCAAACCCGTTTCTGCAAACGAAGATCCGATTCAAGCCGCCGATCCTCGCTCAGCTCGCGAAGGAAGCCGGTATCGAGCCCGGCCTGCTCGACCTTCTCAAGAAGCGCGGCATCACCAGCGAGGCTCAGCTCCTCAAGGTCCTCGGTGCCGAGCAGTCCGCCGGCGACGATGCGCCGGGTGACAATGAGGCGGGTGACGTCGATGACGCACTGAAGAGTCTAGGGATCACCGGACAGCCCACGCCGGCAGTACCGGACCCGTCCGCTGACGACCCCGTGCGATCGCCCGAGGGCGGCGGCAATGCAGGTGGAGGAACTGCGGCGGGCTCGGGTGGTAACCGCAAGCCGGGCAGCGGCGCAAGCACCCGCGGGCAGGCCGGGGCAGGAGGGAAGGGCGCTGGGGCGGCGGGAGGAAAGCGAACCCCTGGGGCTACTGGCGGCCGGCCCTTCATTTCCTACGTGGCCATGCACCCGGACGAGGAGGAGCCCGACCCCGATGGTCTCGACCAAGCGGCCCGAATGGCGCTCGAAGCCAAGGCCATCGAGTTCATCCTGGCCCGTGAGCCGCAGTGGCAGCGGACACCCGCGCACAACCCGGGTTTCGATCTCCTTGAGCCTGACTCGGATGGGCAGCCGGTCCGCTGGTGCGAGGTCAAGGCGATGACGGGTCGCCTCGCGGACCGACCGGTCGGCCTTTCGCACACCCAGTTCGAGTGGGCGCGCGAGCACGGCGAAGCCTACTGGCTGTACGTGGTGGAGTGCGCTGGCACAGACGAGGCTCGCCTCGTTCGCATCCAGAACCCCGCCGGCAAGGCCCGCACCTTTACCTTCGACCATGGCTGGCTCGGCATCGCCGAGACGGATTCCGAAGAAGAACCCCGAAAGGACTGACGCGCATGGCAAAGCTCGACATCACCAGGACCGAGCTGGTCTGGCCTGGCAAGTACAACGAGGACGGCACGCTCAAGGAGGTGCCGCGCGTCAGTCTTCCCTTCCAGGTCATCGAGACCGTCAACGAGAGTCGCGCCACGCGCGAGGTGAAGAAGGCGGGCGTTCAAGGCGGTCTCTTCGACGTCTACGAGGGCAAGGAGGGCGACACCTTCGAGGCGGGCTGGCGGAACAAGCTCATCTGGGGTGACAACCTGCTGGTGATGGGGTCGCTGCTGGAGAAGTTCGCGGGCAAGATCGACCTTATCTACATCGATCCGCCGTTTGCGACCGGGGCGGACTTTTCGTTCACAGCCCAGGTGGGGGACAAGGATCTTGAGATTCAGAAGGAGCAGTCGGCTATCGAGGAGAAGGCATACCGTGACACGTGGGGGAGGGGGCTGACATCCTACGCACCGATGATGTGGCATCGGCTGCAGCTCATGAAGTCGCTACTGGCTCCGAAGGGGACTATTGCCGTACACGTTGACTGGCGCGTCGGATACATGATGAAGGCGATGCTTGACGAGCTATTTGGCGTCGATGCCTTTATCAACGAGATTATCTGGTACTACACGGGTGCTGGGGCCAGTCCAGAGAGATTCAGTCGCAGACACGATAACATTTACTGGTACGCCAACGGGAGCGAGTGGTTCTTCGACCCGGATCCGTTGCGCACCGAGTACGCGGAGGCAACCAAGGAGCGGTTCAGCCACCACATCGGCAACGTGCGAGGGGGTCG
Organism: Chloroflexota bacterium; assembly: GCA_037441345.1. GTDB lineage: Bacteria > Chloroflexota > Dehalococcoidia > SM23-28-2 > RBG-16-64-32 > DATKKM01. Next base: position 3,999 of record JBBISJ010000047.1, on the reverse strand, counting down.
GGACTTCGGTGTGCAGGAGTTGAACCCGAAGGGGAAGCACCCTGATGACGTTGTGAAGGTTTCCATTGAGGCCCCTTCGGCCAATGAACGCACTGGGTACGCCACTCAGAAGCCGTTGGCGTTGCTTCAGAAGTTGACCGCAGGGTTGGCGCCGGAAGGCGGCCTGGTCGCCGACTTCTTCGTTGGCTCAGGAACGACTCTGAAGGCAAGCGAGCTAACGGGTCGCCGCTGGATCGGTTGCGACTTGGGCCGCTGGGGCATCCACGTCACTCGCAAGCGCCTGCTCGGCATCGAAGGCTGCAAGCCCTTCGAAGTACTGAACCTCGGCAAGTACGAGCGCCAGTACTGGCAGGGCGTGACCTTCGGCGAGGCGAAGGACAAGCCGCTCGCCGAGCAGGCGCTGTACGAGTACCTCGCCTTCATCCTCAAGCTCTACGGCGCGCAGCCGGTGGCGGGCATGGCGCACCTGCACGGCAAGAAGGGCAAGGCCATGATCCACATCGGCGCGGTGGATGCGCCGGTCACGATCGCCGAGATCGACGCGGCGGTGGACGAGTGCGCGAAGCTCAAGCAGGGCGAGCTGCACGTGCTCGGCTGGGAGTGGGAGATGGGCCTCTACGACCTGATGGTCGAGGCGGCGAAGAAGAAGGGCGTCAAGCTCCTCCTCTTGCAGATCCCCCGCGAGGTGATGGAGCAGCAGGCCGCCGCCAAGGGCGACGTGCGCTTCTTCGAGCTGGCCTACCTCGAGGCCGAGATCAGGCAGCCGAAGAAGCTCACCGCGCAGGTGGCGCTCAAGGACTTCGTCATCCCCAACACAGAGCTGATCCCCGAGGACGTCCGCAGCAAGGTGAAGAAGTGGTCGGACTACATCGACTACTGGGCAGTGGACTGGGACTTCCGGAGCGACACCTTCATGCAGGGCTGGGTGGCCTACCGCACGCGCAAGGAGCGCAAGCTGCCACTCAGCTCCGACCCGCACGTCTACGAGAAGCCCGGCAAGTACCGCATCCTCGTCAAGGTGATCGACATCTTCGGCAACGACACCTCGCAGGCCTTCGACGTGGAGGTGAAGTAGCCATGGCCAAGGCCGTCATCGCCTACGACAAGGACCTGCCGGAGATCCCGGGCCGCCGGCCATGGGAGAAGCCCGCCTCGTTTCTGGTGAAGGACGATGCCGCGGCGACGGGGTGGCGGGTGGACGAGTCCGGCCGCCGCCCGAGCCGACTGCTCTTGGTGCCGAAGATCCGCGCGGCGGTAGATGCCTGGCGCGCCGGCCGCTACGAGGGCGCGTCCGACGTGACGCGGCGACTGTTCGAGTACTGGTTCGACGAGGACCACGAGGTCCCCGGCTTCGGTGTGCCGTTTCGGTACTACTTCTGCCAGCGCGAGGCGATCGAGACGCTCGCGTGGCTGGTGGAGATCGCGGGCAAGCGCGACGCGCAGAAGCTGATCCAGGCCTACGCGACGAAGTTCAAGAAGGACCTTTTCTCCGACAACATCGTCTTCCAGACCACGATGGACGGCCGGCGCCAGCTCCGCCGCTACGTGCCGGAACTCGACGCCGAAGGCGTGCAGGACCTGCCGCCCGAGGACCTGCGCCGCTTCGCCTTCAAGATGGCCACCGGATCGGGGAAGACCTGGGTGATCGCGATGGCCATCGTCTGGGCCCGTTTCCACAAGCAGCGTGTGCCGGGCTCGGATCTGTCGACGAACTTCCTGATCGTCGCGCCGAACGTGATCGTCTATCAGCGGCTCGAAAAGGACTTCGCCGCCAACCGCATCTTCTACGAGCTGCCGCTGATCCCGCCGGAGTGGCGCGGCGCGTTCTCGCAGAAGGTGATCCTGCGCGGCGAGGCGGCGGCGCCCGATCCTTCCGGCAACTTGTTCCTTACCAACGTCCAGCAGCTCTACGAGTCGCGCGACGAGGAGTGGACCCCTGCCAACGCCATCGAGGCCCTGCTTGGCAAGAAGCCGGCCAAGGACCTCGCCGCGTCGGGCCAGCGCTCGATGCTCGAGCGCGTGAAGTCGCTGAAAGACCTCGTCGTCCTGAACGACGAGGCGCACCACGTCCACGACGAGGACCTGGCCTGGAGCCAGTCGCTGCTTGCCGTGCACCGCGCGCTACCGCAGGGCCTTGCGCTCTGGCTCGACTTCTCGGCGACGCCCAAGGATCAGAACGGGATGTACTTCCCCTGGACCGTGTGCGACTACCCGCTCGCCCAGGCCGTGGAGGACCGCATCGTCAAGGCGCCGCTGATCGTCACCAAAGAGGACGATCCGAAGCAGCCGAAGGACGACCCCGATGGCGTCACCGCGGACAATATCGGCGAAAAGTACGGCTACTGGCTGCGGGCCGCGGTGCAGCGCTGGAAGGAGCACCACAAGGTCTACAAGCAGCTCGGTACCCGGCCGGTGCTCTTCATCATGGCCGAGAAGAACGTCTATGCCGACGCGATCGGCGAGTACCTGTGGAAGACCAAGGAGTTCGGCTTCAAGGAGTCCGAGGTGCTGGTGATCCACACCGACGCCGCCGGCGAGATCACCAAGAAGGACCTCGACAAGGCCCGCGAGGCGGCCCGCGACATCGACAAGGCCGAGAGCAAGGTCAAGGCGATCGTCAGCGTGATGATGCTGCGCGAGGGCTGGGACGTGCGGAACGTGACCGTCGTCCTAGGACTGCGCCCGTTCACGGCGAAGGCCGAGATCCTGCCCGAGCAGGTGATCGGGCGCGGCCTGCGCTTGATGACCCAGGTGAGCCCGGACCGAACGCAGACCCTGGAGGTGCTCGGCACCCGCAACCTGCTCAACGTGCTTCGCAGCCAGCTCGAAGCAGAAGGCGTGGGCGTCGCCAGCACCAAGACCGATCCCCCGCCGCCGGTCATCATCTCGCCGATCCAGGAGCGGCTGGCCTACGACATCGCGATCCCGATCACCAAGCCAAGCCTGGTGCACGACATCCGCAAGCTGTCCGATCTGAAGGTGGAGGCGCTCGACGCCATCTACGAGCAGGAGGATCTCGCGGAGCAGTTTCGGGTGAAGCTGAAGCTCGAGTTCGCGACGACCGAGACGGAGGTCCACCAGGCCGACATCGCGGCGGGCGAGCTGCCCCCGGCCCAGGAGCTGCTGGCGAGCATCACGAACAAGGTCATCAACCGGGCCAAGCTGCCGAACCGCTTCGCCGAGCTGTACCCCGCCGTGCGGGACTACGTCGCGACTCGTTGTTTCGGCAAGACGGTCAACCTCGATGACGAGGCGCTTCGCTCGCATCTCTCGCGGCTCGAGCTGCAGGAGGGGATCGCCAAGTACCTCGCACGCAAGATCGCCGAGCTCACCATCGATCGGCGCGCCGTCGAGTTCGACAAAGCGGACTTCCGGCTTTCCGAGACGAAGCCCTTCAGTTGGCGGCGCAACCTGCCGCCGCTCGAGGCCAAGAAGACCGTCTTCAACTACGTCGCTACCTACAACGACTTCGAGCGCCGTTTCGCCGAGTTCCTGGACAAGAAGGCCGGCGACGTGATCCGGTTTGCGTCGCTGGGCACCACCGAGCAGGGCGAGTCGGGCACCCAGTTCCGCGTGGACTATCTGAAGCCGAGCGGAGCCATCGGCTTCTATCACCCCGACTGGGTGGTGGTACAGAAGACTAAGGCGGGCGAGGTCAACTGGATCATCGAGACCAAGGGCCGCGTGTGGGAAGGCACGGCGGCGAAGGACGAAGCGCTCCAGACCTGGTGCGAGCGCGTCAGTGCGGCAACGGGCACGGTGTGGAGGTACGCTCGCATCAACCAGACTGAGTTCGACCCAGCCGCTGCGAGCAGCCTCGGAGACCTCGTCAATGGCAAGTGATCAGCAGCATCGCGAAGGGGCGCCTAACAACAGCATGCAGCGGACGGCGCTGCGCGCCGCCGCTGATGCTGAGCGTTGGGCATCGCTGGAACGTTCCCTAACCGAACTTGCGCAGAATCCGGGGTTGGTCGACGCTAAATCAATGACTTAGCGAAG
>JBBISJ010000046.1:0-12720 GCA_037441345.1 Chloroflexota bacterium | reverse complement strand
TAAAAACTGGAGCCAACGGTGAGATTCGAACTCACGACCTGCTGTTTACGAAACAGCTGCTCTACCGCTGAGCTACGTTGGCCCCCGAGAGAACCATTGTATGAGACGCCGAAACAGGGCGGCAATGTTGCGGCGTATTCGCCAACGAGGCTGGCGTGCCGCTAGATCGTCACGTGGTCTGCGCGCTCTACCGGCCTTCTCAAGAGCCTGGATGCGACCCGGCGGAACACTGTTGCATCGCCGGTTGTGTAGAACTCGAAGACCGGCGCAGGGTTCGATGCCAGTTCACCTCTCTCCGTGAGCACTTCGCGGACGCGCCGGGCGACCGGTCGCGACGGATCGTACAGGCGGATACCCGGGCCCAAAAGGCTCTTTATGCGGCTCCGCAGGAATGGGTAGTGGGTGCAGCCGAGTCCCACGACGTCCGCGTCGCTCCGCTTCACGGGCTCCAGGTGGCGCTCCAGGAGGGCCGTAGTCGCCCTCTTGCCGACGTTCCCGTTCTCCACCATGTCCTCAAGGCCATCGCAGCCCACGTTCACAACCTTCTTGTCCGGTGCGAACTCCTCGATCAGCCCCGCCAGGTATGGACTGGTGGACGTAGCCGGGGTCGAGAGGACCGCGATGGTCCCTGTCCGGGTGCGGCGCGATAGCGTCTTCACCACGGGCACAACGCCCACGAACGGTACGTCCGGGAAAGTGCGCCGGAGGTATCCGATGGCGTGCACCGTTGCCGTATTGCACGCGACAACCACCATCTTGCAATTCCTGTCGATGAGGAACCCCGCGATGCGGCCTGTCAAGTCTTCGAGTTCCGCTGTCGTCTTCTCGCCATACGGGACGTGGCCGCTGTCGGCGAGGAACACCATGCTTTCCTCTGGCAGCAATTTACGCATCGCACGCCAGACGGAAAGGCCACCCACCCCCGAGTCGAATACCCCAATCGGCCGGTTGTCCATGCGTGCTCCTCTCCTGATGGATGCTCGAAACGCTCGCGCTGGCTGATCAAAGAATACAACGCGTCGCGAAGGGCAGAAGTTCTGCTGCCCGAACGCTTTACCGTTGTCCTGGATGACTCGATAATCGAACGGTGACCCGAAAACTGGCCGTGCTCCTTGTCGCCCTGCCGGTCGCGCTGTTACTGCTGGCCGCCTGTAACGGCGGAGACGATTCCCCCGATCCGACCGCTGCGACACCAACCGAGAACGACGGTAATGCCGAAAACTGTCCGGCGCCGTCCCCACCCGTACCGGAGGCTGATATGACGAAACAGTATTCTGCCGCCCCTGAGCTGACCATCGACCCGGCGAAACAATACATCGCGACGGTGAAGACGGTGCGAGGGGACTTCAAGATCAGGCTCCGGCCGGACCTGGCGCCTCAGCACGTCAACTCCTTCGTGTTCCTGGCGAAGGATGGGTACTTCGACGGCGTCACCTTCCACCGCGTTATCCCCGGCTTCGTCGCCCAGGCCGGTGACCCCACCGGCACCGGTTCCGGCGGCCCCGGATACACGCTTCCAGCAGAATTCACGTCCGCGGTGCGGTTCGAGCGGGGCACGGTCGGCATGGCGCGCACAAACGAACCCAACAGCGCGGGAAGCCAGTGGTTCATCAACTACGCTGCGACACCAAACCTTGACGGACTGTACACGATCTTCGGCCAGGTTACCGAGGGTATGGATGTCGTCGACTGCATCACGCCCCGGGACCCGAGCCGCGACCCGGGCGCGCCTCCGGGCGATCAGATCATCTCGATCGATATCAGCGAGAGCTAACGCGGCGAATCTGACTCGCCGAGGTGGTTCCGGCGCAGGCCGAGCAATAACACCTGCACTTCCTGGCTTGTGATGCCGAAGCGCTGTAGCGTGTGCCGCACGAACTGCACTCCCACCTCGAACTCGCTTTCTACAACGCGAGTGACGCCGATCTTCCGTAACCGCACATGGCTGTCCTCCGCAATCCCTCGTGCGATCACGTCCACGCGCTTGTTCAACTGGCGGGCCGATGCCGCCACCGATTCCACTTGGCCGGGGTCCGTGACGGTGATCGCGACCACCCGGGCGCGTTCCACAGATGCCTGCTCGAGCAGGGCCGGCATCGCTGCGTTCCCCATCACGACCGGTGTGCCTTCTCTGGATAACTCCCGGAACACCGCCGGGTCTTCGTCTATCACGGCATAGCGGAAGCCTCGCCCGCGGAGCGCCGCGGCCACCTCCCGTCCCGCCTGTGTGAACCCGACGATGATAGCGTGATTCACAAGGTGCGGCTTATCCGGCAAGAAAATGGCCGTATGCGGCCGTAGCGCCGCCCCGATGATAGGCGCTGCACGCACCGCAGCGAGTAGCCTGCCATGCACGGCAAACAGAAGCGGGGATACGACGAGTGTCAGCAACATGCTGGCCAGTACCGCGTCATTGGCCTCTGGCTGGAGAATGCCCTCATCGACACCTGAAGCGGCGATGACGAATGAGAACTCGCCCGTGTTTGCCATCGATATCGCAGCGGGGAACGCTGTCCTCAGTGGGTACCGGAACGCCACAATCAGCCCCCCGATCAGGCCCATTTTGATGAACACGGCAACAATCGTCATGCCCAGCACCAGATCAAGATCCCTTGTGAAGCTGTCCGGCTGGATCAGCATGCCGATGGCGACGAAGAAGACAACTGCGAACACCTCCTTCAGAGGGAACACCTCCACAATCGTCCGGTGCGCGTACTCCGATTCCGAGATCACCAGCCCCGCCAGGAACGCCCCAAACGCAAGTGACAGACCCGCCTCCGCGGACAGCGCCGCCGTTCCAAGAGCCAGGGCAAGGACCGTGAGCAGGAATAGCTCGCGCGAACGGGAGACTGCGATGCGCCCCATGACGCGTGGCAGTATCATCCTTCCAATGACCCAGACTCCCACCATGATCGCTGCTGCTTTCGCCAGTGCGATACCGAGGTCCGCCGGCGCGTCTCCGCCATTCCCCGCCAGCACGGGGATTAGCGAGAGCATGACGATCACCATCATGTCCTGTACCAGCGAGAGCGTGATGGTCACGCGGCCAGCAGCGGCGCCGATCAGCGCACCGTCCTCCATGAGACGCAACGCGATCATCGAGCTGGAGATCGAGACCGCCATCCCGGCGATGATCGCCTGTTCGGTCGAAATGCCGAGTGCTCCCGCCACGGCCGCACCGATGGCGACTGTTCCCACAACAATGGTGACGCCGCCGGCCGCCAGGCCCCTAAGCTGACCGAGTTCCCGGATCGAAAACTGAATGCCGAGCGAAAACATCAGAAGCGCAACGCCGAGATCTGCGATCGTCTGGACGTCTTCGATATCGCCCGCCGGACCCGGCGTGTTAGGGCCAATGGCGATCCCCGCCGCCAGGTACCCGATAACCGCCGGCAGCTTCAACAAGCGAGCAGCGGCGCCGCCGATAACTGCGGCTGCGCAAACAACCGCTAAATCTTCAACGAGGCCGAGTTCTTCCATGTGCGGTGACGGAAAGCCGGAATAGTGTGCGGCGGTACTCCTAGTTTACGGGGTGCGGCTTGTCCACCTTGGACGACCAGAGCAGGGTCACGCGGTCAGATGCAGGATAGTTGCCGTGGGATTGCCACCTCGATTGCCGCCGTGCGCGCCCGCCGCGCCCTCCTACAGCGTGCCGGTCTCCATGAGGTCGCCGCGCACGCGCAGCCCGTTGACCTGCCGTTCCGCGTGGTAAGACGACCGCACCAGCGCGCCTGCCTCGACGTGCTCGAACCCGAGTGCCAGAGCCTCCGCTCGTAGCTCCTCGAACTCCTGCGGTTCGTAGTACCGCACCAGGGGCAGGTGTCTTGCGCTCGGTCGCAGGTACTGGCCGATCGTCAGCACCTTAACGTCCTGTTTCAGCAGGTCCGCAAACACCTGGAGCATCTCCTGCTTCGTCTCACCGAGGCCGACCATCAGTCCAGTCTTTGTGATCGTGCCCGGATCGAGATCCCTCGCCCGGCGCAGCAGCTCCAGGGATCGCTCGTAACGCGCCTTTGGCCTCACCTGGCGATACAGCCGTGGCACGGTTTCCGTGTTGTGGTTCAAGATCTCCGGCCGCGACGCCATAACCGTTGCCAGCGCGTCCCAGTTCCCCATGAAGTCAGGGATCAACACCTCGATGCTCGTTCCAGGCGAAAGGCGACGCACCCACCGTATCGTCTGCGCGAAGATCTCGGCTCCGCCGTCCGGCTGATCGTCGCGGTTCACGGACGTAATCACGGCGTGTCCAATCCCCATCTGGCGCACCGCGTTCGCCACTCGCATCGGTTCGAGGCGGTCGGGCGGGGCCCCGGGCCGACCGGTCTTGATTGCGCAGAACCCGCAGGCGCGGGTGCAGGTGTCGCCCAGGATCATGAACGTCGCCGTTCCCGCCTCCCAGCACTCCCCGATGTTCGGGCAGCGCGCCTCTTCGCACACCGTATGCAGCCTCTCCGCCCGCATCAGGGACTTGAGGCGCAGATAGTTCTCGCCGCCCGGGAAGCGCACCTTTAACCACGAGGGCTTGCGTTCGCGAAGAACCGTCACCAGCCCATTGTAGACTGGGAAGCGGTTCCTGAAGGAGTGCGATTCCCGGCAGATTTCGTTGAAATCTTCGGGCTTCGGTCTCAGTATGGTTGCTGGCATGCGACACGACCTTATCCCTTCGGAAGACCGCATCTTCGCGTGGATCTCGGAAGTCTTCGCTCGCGGCGTCCGCAGGCCCGGCTATCCTGCCGATCGCTGGGCCGAAGACTGGTGCGAGCAGCAGTTCGCGACGCTCGGCCTGGAGAACGTGCACCGCGAGCCGGTGGAGCTGGCGTACTGGGAGCCGGGAGACACCGCACTCGTCATCACGTTTGGGGGTGGGACGGCGGAAATCCCGTGCTTTGCGCTCCCGCACAGCTGTTCGGCCGACGGCCTCGAGGCGCGGGTGGCGCTGTTTGACGGCACGACGACCCGGGGCGTGGAAGGCGCGATCTCGCTCTACGACGTGCCGCTAACGTGCATGCCGCAATCCGTGATGACGTCGCTCGCGACGGGCGTGTATGACCCTCACAGCTCGTTCCCGTCAGCCACCCAGGTCCTTCCGTTTGGACGGGAGATCATGAACGTGATGGAGGCGTCGATAGGAGCGGGGGCCGCCGGCTTCATCGGAGTGCTGGCTGGCTACCCGGGCGACTCGTTCGAGTACTACGTCCCCTATGACGCTGTCGAGCGGCCGATTCCGGGCGTCTGGGTGCGCGGCAGCGACGGGAGGAAACTCAAGGACTTACTCGCCAACGGCCCGGTGCGCGCAACAATCACGGTGCGGGCTGAACGGAAGCGAATCACCTGCTACAACATTGTCGGTGAGCTGCCCGGGTCAGACGACGAGACGGTGATCATCGGGTCGCACCACGACGGCCCCTGGGCATCCGCCGTCGAGGATGGTTCGGGCATCTCGCTTGTGCTCGCCCAGGCGTCCTACTGGTCGAAGACGCACATTCACGAAAGGCCCCATCGCCTGAAGTTCCTCCTCAACGCCGGACACATGGCGGGCGGTGCCGGTCAGCGGATCTTTGTCGAGACACACCGGAATGAACTGGAGAGGGTTGTCTTGGAACTGCACCTCGAGCACGCCGCTAGTGAGTTCGCCGAGTATGACGGAGAACTCCGTCCGACAGGCGATCCTGAACCACGATGGTGGTTCACGTCCCGGAACCCTCACCTTGAAGCGGCCGTCATGAACGCGATTGAGGCCGAGGACCTCCGGCGTTCCCTCATCCTGCCGCCTACCGTCTTCGGCCCTCGCCCCACGACGGACGCCGGCGAATTTCATCTCGCGGGCGTGCCGATCGTCAACTACCTGACGGCGCCGTTCTACCTCTTTGATGCGATGGACACGCTGGACAAGGTCCATCGGCCGAGCCTCGTCCCGGTAACGCGTGCGGCGATACGTATCGTGGAGTCGACGAGGGATGTTTCCGCCGCGACAATGCGCGCAGGTGTGGTCACGTAGCTACCGGCAGTTGCCGCGCCTACGCGCGGCGCCTACCATTCATACATGCGAAACATCGCCCTTATCGGCGATCTCTCGGCCCTCGGTTCATACGCGGAGGCCCTCGAGCGCGCCGGCTTCTTTCCGTCGCTCCGGCCGCCCGGAGACGACTGCCCGCTCGAAGGAGACATCAACCTCGTGGTAGTGGACCTCGCAACCGTCGGTGAGGACGCGCTCGCCCGGGATCTCATAGCCAATGCAGGCGGAGGCGACTCGCTACCGGTTATCGGCATCGCGGGGCCCGGGCAAATCGACGCGTTTGATCCCGTTCGCGAGCTTGACGACTATGTCGTTTGGGGGGCCGATCCGGCGGACCTCGCCGTGCGGATACGGCGCGTGCTGTGGCGTCGCAACCGCGTCGATTCCAGGAACGTGCTGAAAGTGGGCGACCTCATAATGGACCTGAGCAGCTACACAGTTGAGATCGCCGGGCACCCGGTTGACCTCACGTACAAGGAATACGAACTACTCAGGTTTCTCGCCACGAACCGCGACCGCGTCCACAGCCGGGAAGTGCTCCTGAATAAGGTCTGGGGTTACGACTTCTACGGCGGCGCCCGGACGGTGGACGTCCACATTCGGCGGCTCCGCTCCAAGATCGAGGATAGCCGCCGGACCTTCATCGAGACCGTGCGGAACGTCGGGTACCGCTTCCACGCCGGCTAGCGCTCCGTGCGCCGGCGTGGGCTGGCAAGGATCCTCTTTCTCTGGCGTAACAATCCGTTCACGCCTGCGTAACATGTCCGTAACCTGCCTGAACAAGTTCATATGCTACTTTTCCCCCATCACAAATAGGGGGTGACTATAAGTCATGACGCCCGAGATTAATTCCGGCGATACTGCGTGGATGCTGACCGCGGCCGCTCTTGTCATGTTCATGACGCCCGGCCTCGGCTTCTTCTACGCAGGGTTCACCCGCAGCAAGAACGTGCTGGCGACGATCATGCAGAGCTTCATCGTCGTTGGCCTCGTTGGTGTCCTGTGGGTGGTTATCGGTTACACGCTCGCGTTCGGCCCGACTGAAGGCGGCATTATCGGCGGCCTGGACTTCTTCGGGTTCAAGGACGTCGGGATCACACCGGCATCTACGCCGGTCATCGGTGACTACACATGGACACCGACGATCCCGCACGAGGCGTTCGCCATCTTCCAGGCGATGTTCGCGATTATTACGCCCGCGCTGATCACGGGCGCGTTCGCCGAGCGGGCCAAGTTCAGCACGTTCCTTGTTTTCATGGCAGCGTGGTCGCTCCTGGTGTACGCCCCCGTTGCGCACTGGATCTTCGGAGCTGGCTGGCTCGGCATCACCGACTCGGGCGGCATCAACGCCCTGGACTTCGCCGGTGGCGCCGCGATCCACGTCAACGCGGGTGCTGCGGCCCTCTCCGCCGCGATCTTCTACGGCAAGCGAAAAGGCTACGGCAGCGAGCCGATGGAGCCGCATAACGTGACGTACATCGTGCTCGGCGCCGCCATCCTCTGGTTTGGCTGGTTCGGATTCAACGCTGGTAGCGCCGGCGCCGCCACGGGCCAGGCCGCCAACGCATTCACCGTCACCAACACGGCCGCCGCCGCCGCTGCCCTCTCCTGGCTGTTCGTCAGCTGGGCGATGACCGGCAAGGCAAGTGTCGTCGGCGCCGCCGCGGGCGCCGTTGCCGGACTCGTCGCTATCACGCCGGCTTCAGGCTTCGTGGAGCCCTGGGCAGCGATCGTCATCGGCGCGGTGGCGGGCGCCATATGTTACCTCGCGATCAGGATCCGCGCCGCCTCCGGGCTGGACGACTCGCTGGACGTGGTGGGCGTGCACGGCGTCGGCGGAACGTGGGGCGCCCTGGCCACCGGGCTCTTCGCCACCGCCTCTGTGAGTGGCCTGACGGACAACGAGGGCCTCTTCTACGGCAACGGCGCACAGGTTATCGATCAGCTCGTGGCCGTTGCAGCCGTCCTGGTCTACTCCTTCGTCGTGACGTCCGTCATCCTCAAGGTTCTGGACCTCACGCTTGGGCTGCGTGTCAGCGAGCAGGACGAGGAACTCGGGCTCGACGTCACCCAGCATGGCGAGCGCGGGTACGTTCTGGACGATGGACCGGGTGTGCCGATGTACTCGCCACCTGTTGCTGTCCAGCCTGCGCCGATACCGCAGCCTTCGCCCGAAGCGGCGGGCGGCGCATAATCCGCAGTGTGGTTTAGGACACCAAAGGAGCAAACATGTACAAATTAGAAGCGATAATCAGGCCGGAACGCCTCGATGACGTCAAGAATGCCCTCTCGGCGGCAGGCTGCGGCGGCATGAACGTGGTGCACGTCACCGGCCGTGGCGTGCAACGCGGGATCGTTCACCAGGGCCGCGGCGGCGAAACGTACACGGTCGATATGCTGCCGAAGGTGAAGGTCGAAGTCGTCGTTTCGGACGCCGACTGTGACCGGATCGTGAAGGTCATTTGCGATGCTGCCCGGACCGGCAACATCGGTGACGGCAAGATCTTCGTTATGCCGGTGACGGACGCTATCCGCGTCCGCACCGGCGAGCGTGGCGACACAGCCGTCTAAACACCCCTCCCGGCGCGAGGCTCCCCACGTCGGCGCGTGGGGAGCCGGCGGCCGTAAGAGAAGCTTGGTTCCAAATCAAAGGAGGACGACAGAGTTGACTGAACAAGACGCCCAGAGAGTCAGCAAGATGATCAAGGACAACGACATCCAGATCGTCGATCTGAAGTTCAACGACCTGCCGGGGCTCTGGCAGCACTTTTCCATTACGCCCCGCGAGATGACCGAGCTGGACGATATCCAGACTTCGATCTGGGTGGACGGGATCGGCTTCGACGGGTCCAGCATCCGCGGCTTCCAGAAGATCCAGGAGTCGGACATGATCCTGATCCCGGATCCGTCGACGGCCCGCGTTGACCCGGCCTGCCAGATCCCGACGCTGTCGCTGATCTGCGACATCAAGGACCCGCTGACGAAGCAGCCCTACACCCGCGACCCGCGCTACGTGGCCCGCAAGGCGGAGGAATACCTCGCAGCCACCGGCATCGCCGACACTGCCTTCTTCGGCCCGGAACTCGAGTTTTTCGTCTTCGACGACATCCGCTTCGACCAGACGGAGAACTCCGGCTACTACTTCGTCGACAGCATCGAGGGTGAATGGAACACGGGCCGGGACGAGAAGCCCAACCTGGGCTACAAGCCGAGATTCAAGGAAGGCTACTTCCCTGTGCCACCGCACGACTCCCTCCAGGACATGCGCAGCGAAATGATCCTGACGATGGAGAAGGTCGGCCTGACCATCGAGGTGCATCACCACGAGGTGGCTACGGCCGGCCAGTGTGAGATTGACATGAAGTTCGGCCCGCTGGTCCAGACGGCCGACAACGTCCTCTGGTACAAGTACGTCGTCAAGAACATCGCCCGCAAGTACGGCAAAGTCGCAACCTTCATGCCGAAACCGCTTTTCGGCGACAACGGCTCGGGCATGCACACGCACCAGTCGCTCTGGAAGGGCGGCAAGCCGCTCTTCTACGACAAGAACGGCTATGCGGGCACCAGCCAGCTCTGCCGCTGGTACATCGGCGGACTGCTGAAGCACGGCCGCGCGCTGATGGCGTTCTGCGCGCCGACCACGAACAGCTACAAGCGCCTGGTGCCCGGTTACGAGGCGCCTGTCAACCTCGTCTATTCCGCGCGCAACCGGTCCGCCGCCGCCCGCATCCCCATGTACACCGAGCAGCCCAAGGCCAAGCGCATCGAATTCCGTCCGCCCGATCCCAGCTCTAACGCTTACCTCGCGTTCTCGGCGATGCTGATGGCCGGCCTCGACGGGATCGAAAACAAGATCGATCCGGGCAACCCGCTGGACAAGAACACGTACGAACTCTCGCCCAAGGAAGCGGCGAAAGTCCCGACGGTCCCCGGCTCGCTGGACGAATCGTTGCGCGCGCTGGAGGCGGACCACAAGTTCCTCCTCAAGGGCGGCGTGTTCACGCAGGACGTAATCGACGTCTGGCTGGAATACAAGCGCGAGGCCGAGATCGACCCGGTGCGGCTCCGCCCGCACCCGTGGGAGTTCCACCTGTACTTCGACGTCTAGAAGCAAGCCTGGCGGTAAGAACGGGGGCGGCTATCGGCCGCCGGTTTCCGGGGCGCCTCAGGGGACGAAGGTCGCCTGCTTGCGCGCCCTGGCCCGTTTGTTTTGTGGCAGCGTGGCCTTCCGTAGCCGCACGCTCTTCGGTGTCACCTCCAGGCACTCGTCCTCGCGGACGAATTCGAGGGCCTGCTCGAGGGAGAGGATGCGCGGCGGGATGAGTCCCTCAGTCTGTTCCTGCGTGGAGGAGCGAATGTTGGTGGCTTTCTTTTCCCTGGCCGGGTTCACGTCCATGTCGTCGGGGCGCGGGTTCTCGCCCACGATCATCCCCTCGTAGACTTCGACGCCGGGGCCAATGAATAGTGTGCCCCGCTCCTGCAGGTTCAGTAACGCGTAGGACGAGCTGAACCCGCGCCGGTCGGCGACCAGGCTCCCCGTCGGCCGGGTGCGGACCTCGCCCTGCCATGGCTCGTAGCGCTCGAACACGTGGTGGAGGATGCCCGTGCCGCGCGTCTCGGTCAGGAACTCCGTGTGGAAGCCGATGAGTCCGCGCGCCGGCACGATGTACTCCAGCCGCACCCAGCCGGTGCCGTGGTTCACCATCTGCTCCATCCGTCCCTTGCGGAGCGCCATCAACTGGCTGACGACGCCCAGGTAGTCCTCCGGGATGTCGAGCGACAGGTGCTCCATCGGCTCGCACAGCTTCCCACCGATCTCCTTCGTGACCACCTGCGGCTTGCCGACCGTCAGCTCAAAGCCCTCGCGCCGCATCGTCTCGACCAGCACGGCGAGCTGCAGCTCGCCGCGGCCCTGCACCTCCCACGTATCGGGGCGCTCCGTTGGCTGGACGCGGATCGACACGTTGCCCAGCGTCTCCTGGTCCAGCCGGTTCTTGAGCAGCCGGGCCGTCAGCTTCGATCCTTCCTGCCCGGACAGCGGTGACGTGTTGATGCCCATCGTCATCGAGAGGCTGGGCTCGTCGACCTGGATCACCGGCAAGGGGCGCGCGTCTTCCGGGTCGCTGAGCGTCTCGCCGATCGTGATCTCGGGAATGCCGGCGATGGCGATGATTTCGCCCGGGCCCGCCTCGTCCGCCTGGATGCGCTCCAGGCCCTCGGTGACGTAGAGTTCGGTCACTTTCACGTTCTGGATGCTGCCGTCCGTGCGGCACCAGGCCACGTTCTGGCCGCGCCGGATCGTGCCGTTCCAGACGCGGCAGAGCGCCAGCCTCCCGACGTAAGGCGACGCATCGAGGTTCGTGACCAGCGCCTGCAGCGGGTGGTCGTCCTCGTACTGCGGCGCGGGAATGTGGTCCAGCAGCAGGTTGAACAGCGGCTGCAGGTCCTCGCCGGGCCGGTCGGGGTCGGCCGTGGCGGTACCCTCGCGGGCGTTGGCGTAGACGATGGGGAACTCGATCTGGTGTTCGGTGGCGTCGAGGTCCAGGAAGAGCTCGTAGACCTCGTCGATCACCTGCTTGATGCGGGCGTCAGGCCTGTCGATCTTGTTGATGACGAGGATCACCGGCAGGTCGCGCTCCAGCGTCTTGCGTAGCACGAAGCGGGTCTGGGGCAGCGGCCCCTCGCTCGCGTCCACGAGCAGTAGCACACCGTCGACCATGGTCAGGCCGCGCTCGACCTCGCCGCCGAAGTCGGCGTGGCCGGGAGTGTCGATGATGTTGATCTTTGTGCCGCGGTAGGTGACCGCGGTGTTCTTGGCGAGGATCGTGATCCCCTTCTCGCGCTCGAGGTCCATCGAGTCCATGACGCGCTCCGCCACGTCCTGGTGTTCGCGGAAGACGCCGGACTGCCAGAGCATTGCGTCGACCAGCGTCGTCTTGCCGTGGTCGACGTGGGCGATGATCGCGACGTTGCGGATGTCGGTACGGAGAGGCATAGAGCGATTGGTGAAGGGTGAAAGTGGGGGTGTGGGTAGGGGGTGTGTATCCAGTGTAGAGGATGAAGAGTGAAGAGTGAAGAGTGGTGAGTGGTGAGTGCCCCCTCTCCCGCAGGGCAACGAATGGCTGGCTGAAGACATGGCGCTACGCTGTTTGACACCTTTCTCGCGCCGGTGATACGATGCGCGACGATTCAAGGCCGGAAAGGTTATGAAGGGAGCACTCAGCTAGATGAACAACATCGGCACCATAATCGCCCGCACCCGGGAGCGCCGTATCGCGCTCGACGGTGGCGTGCGCGTGGGCCGGATGAGTGCGCCCGCTGCAGGAGGATTCTTCCACTGAGTTAGTCTCCAAGCGAAGGCGCAAAGTCCCGGCCCACTACGGCAGGCAGCCGAGTGGGTTTTTTTGTTGCCCGGCGAGGGAAGAGAGAAGAGTAAAGAGTAAAGAGTAAAGAGTGAAGAGTGAAAGGGGGACGTGATGAATAGGGCGGAAAGACGGCAGCAGAAGAAGGGGAAGCCGGGGCAGGTGGCGCGGCCGGACCAGGGGCCGAAGCCGCGGCAACTGCCGGGCCAGGCGAGGCCCCACGCGGAACGAGGGCCGGTCCGGCACGTGTCGCAGGCCCGGGGAAGGCGGTCGTAGAGGGTCGAGGGTTGAGGGTCGAGGGTTGAGGGTCGAGGGTTGAGGGTCAAGGTTCGCGGGCGAGAC
>JBBISJ010000045.1:0-13558 GCA_037441345.1 Chloroflexota bacterium | reverse complement strand
GCTGGCCGGTGAACAGCTTATCCGTCGGCGGGGCGCCTGCCTGGGTGCGCACGCGCCCGTACGGGTAGTAGCGGGTGTAGCTCACCTGGGCGCCGGTCTCGCTGCTGACGAGCGAGGTGCTGCCGAGGTGGTCGTTCACGAAGTAGGAGACGGTGCCCGCCTGCCCGGCCGGGCCCTGGCGCATGGCGATGCGCTGGCCGCCGGCGTAGTAGTACCTCGTCACGATGCCGGTCTGGAGGTTCTTTTCGTACACGCTTCCCTGCCTGTCGGGGCCAAATATACACCCCGAGGCGGGTCCCCGTGCCACTTCCCCCTCGGACTTCCCGGCCCGGATCCCCTACCCTCAACCCATGACCCTCGACCCTCCACCCCAAACCCCATCCGTGTCATCTGTGCCATCTGTGGACCCAAACGCCGGCTCTGATTGATGGCAGCGTCCTGAATCTGGATGGACGTTCAATCAACGAAACTTACAGGTGGGCAGCACAAAAAGTTATGTTTTCGCTCCCGACAATCAAAGCGCAGGAAGGGAATACTACGTTCTATCGATTTTCAGATAGCAACGGAAACGCGGAAAATCGCCTAAAATGCGCGTCTTTCGCGAAAATCGGTCGAACGGGCAATGGCGGACGGTCGCCCCGGGGCCCCGCCAGATCCCTCGACTGCGCTCGGGATGACAGGGGTGGGGGCGCGAAATCGGCCGAACGGGCACCGGCGGACGGTGGCCCCCCCCGGCCCCGCCAGATCCTGGGCAAGCCAGGATGACAAAGGGGTGGGTCTCGGCTCCTGGTTGGTCGCTCCCCCGGCCCCACCAGATCCCCTACGGGCCCG
This sequence comes from Chloroflexota bacterium, assembly GCA_037441345.1. GTDB lineage: Bacteria > Chloroflexota > Dehalococcoidia > SM23-28-2 > RBG-16-64-32 > DATKKM01. The sequence goes on along the minus strand of JBBISJ010000045.1, from coordinate 12,727 downwards.
CTGGGCCTCGACTGCGCTCGTGATGACAATCGGGGGCTCCTGGTTCCTGGCTGCTGGGTTCTCGGTTTGCCGGTTTGCGAGTTTGCCTCGCGCTTTCGCCCTCCGCAGTGCCATTTGCCCCTTCGAGATAACCAACGCCCTCGCATAGACTCCGCCCCAGCGATGCTGGCGAAGATCAACAGTTGCGCGGTCATCGGACTCGAAGGCGAAATCGTCGAGGTCGAGACCGACATCAGCAACGGCATGCCGAAGTTCAACGTAGTCGGCCTCGGCGACACAGCCGTGCAGGAGGCGAAGGAGCGGGTCCGTTCGGCGATCAAGAACTCGGGCCTCCACTTCCCGATGACCCACATCACGGTCAACCTCGCCCCGGCCGACCTCCGCAAGGAAGGGCCCGCCTACGACCTGCCCATCGCGATCGGCATCCTCATCGCTTCCGGCCAGGTACCCGAAGCCCGCCGCGACGCCGTCTTCATCGGCGAACTGTCACTCGACGGGCGCCTCCGCCACACCAACGGCGTCTTGCCGATGGTGGGGCTGGCCCGCGAGCGGGGCCACACGACCGTGTTCGTCCCGGAGGCCGACGCGGGCGAAGCTGCCCTCGTGGACGGCGTGGAGGTGATCCCGCTCGGCAGCCTGCGCGCCCTCGCCGAGCACCTGCGCTTCACCGGCATCATCGATCCCTATGTCCCGCGCAACAGCTACGATCCCGTGGCCGGCATCTCTCCGGACGGGGTCGACTTCCGCGACATCAAGGGTCAGGAGCACGTCAAGCGCGCGCTGGAGGTGGCGGCGGCGGGCGGCCACAACGTGCTGATGGCCGGGCCGCCCGGCTCCGGCAAGACGCTGCTCGCCCGCGCCATGCCGACGATCTTCCCCTGCATGGCCACCGACGAAGCGCTGGAGGTCACGAAGATCTACAGCATCGCCGGCCTGCTCCCTTCGGGCACGCCGCTGATCCACCACCGCCCCTTCCGCGCACCGCACCACACGATCTCCCACGCCGGGCTTGTCGGCGGCGGGCGCCAGCCGCGGCCGGGGGAGATCACGCTCGCGCACCGGGGCGTCCTCTTCCTCGACGAGCTGCCGGAGTTCGCGCACTCTGTCCTCGAATCGATCCGGCAGCCGGTGGAGGACCGGATCGTTACGGTGAGCCGCGCCCAGGGGAACGTCACTTTCCCGGCGAACTTCATGCTGGTCACGGCGATGAACCCCTGCCCCTGCGGTTACTACGGCGACCCGACCCGCCAGTGCACCTGCTCAAGTTCCGCCGTCACCCGCTACCAGCACCGCATCTCCGGCCCGCTCATGGACCGGATCGACATCTTCGCCGACGTTCCCCGCGTCGACTACGAGAAGCTATCGCAGGGCCCGGCGCCGGAAGGCTCGCTCGAAGTGCGCGAGCGCGTCGAGCGCAGCCGCAACGTCCAGCGCCTGCGCTACTCGGAGTCGCGCCTCTCCTGCAACAGCGAGATGGGCCCGGTGGAGGTGCGCCAGTTCTGCCAGCAATACCTGGACGACGCGGCGAAGGCGCTGATCAAGACCGCGGTCAACCAGCTCGCGCTGTCAGCCCGCTCGTACCACCGCGTCCTGAAGGTCTCCCGCACCATCGCCGACCTCGGCGAGAGCGAGGCCATCACCGCCGCCCACGTGGCCGAGGCGCTACAATACCGGCATCGGGGGCAGGCTTAGCGAAGGAAAGGAGCGCATGGCGGTAGAACTGCGGGACATCGGACCGCTCCGCCCGCTCCTTGCGGCGAAAGCGCTCGCGGTCCTCTCCGACATCGACGGCACCCTCGCACCCATTGTCGCCAACCCCGAAGACGCCCGCATCACCGGTCGCGCCCATGCCGCCCTGGCGCGGCTGATCGAGCGCGGCGTCGGCGTCGGCCTCATCACCGGGCGCGACCTGGACAAGGCCCTCGAGATGACCCGGCTCCCGGGTGCGCGCATCGCCGCCAACCACGGCCTCACTGTCTACGCCGACGGTGAGATCAATACGCCAGATGAGGTCATCCCTTTCATCGCAGGCGCCCGCGACGTGCTGGCCGAGATCGGCGCCATCGACGCGCCGGGCGTCTTCACCGAGGACAAGGGCCCGATCATCGCCTTCCACTACCGCAACGCGGCCGATGAAGAGAGCGCCGTGCGCGCCATTCATGCCGCGATCGAGAAATCCGCCTCCGCTTCGCTCTTCCGCGTCCAGAAGGGCCGAAAGGTAATCGAGCTGCGGCCGCCGCTCGCCATCGACAAAGGCACTGCCGCGCGCGACCTGATCCGGGCGACGGGTGCCGCGGCCGTGATCTGCATGGGCGACGACGCCACGGACATCGACATGTTCCAGGCGGTAAGGGCCAGCGGCATCCGGTCCGCGATCATCGCCATGGCCAACGATGAGGAATCAGGCGTGATGGAGGAGGCAGACTACTTCGTGCCCGGGGTCGAAGGTGTCGGGTGGCTGCTCGAGGAGATCCTTAGAGCGCTCCCCGGCTCGTAAGGCTGAGCAGGTCCTTGAACTGCGCCTCGAGCCAGTGCACGATGTCCTGCTCCTCCACCTGGCGTTTGAGCGCCGCCGCGCGTTCCCGCCGTTCGGCCGCCGGCATGGTCAACGCCCGGTGCAGCGCCCGCACGGTCCCCTCCAGGTCGGTCGGTGAGACCGAGAGCGCATACGGCGCGAGCTGCTCGTGCGAACCCGTCATCTCCGAGAGGATGAGCACGCCATCGCCCTTGTTCACCAGCGGGCCCTCTTTCGAGACGAGGTTCATGCCGTCGATGATCGGGTTCACGAGCAGGACATCGTACAGTGTCATACCCGCGATCGCCTGCGCGTAGTTGTCCTCGTAAAAGACGCGCACGGGCTGCCAGCCCACGTCGCCGTAGTGGTCGTTGATCGACTCCACGAGCTCGAAGATCTCGTCCGTGTACGTCTGGTACACACCCAGTTCGCTTCGGGACGGCACGAGGAACTGCAAGAAGTTCACCTTGCCCCGGAACTCCGCATGCCGCTCCAGCAGCAGCTCCCAGGACCGGAGGCCGCGCACGATGTTCTTGCTTGGCTCGGAGCGGTCTACGCGGACGATCGTCTGCTGGCCGAGGTGGGCGCTAAGCTTCTCCCGGTGTTCCTGCACCTGGGGCGACTTCGCGTACTCCAGCAGCCCCGCCGAGTCGATCGAGATCGGGTACTGGCGGACGTAGACGGTGCGTCCCCGGTACCGCGCGGTGCATTCGTGGTAATCGACCTCTGCGCCTTCGAGCATCCCTTCGGCGCAGTGCAGGAAATTCTGGACGTCCTCTCGCGTCTGCAGGCCCACGATGTCACACGAGCACATCGCCTCGTGGATAGACCGGCGCATAAACTCGGGCAGCAGGCCCCAGTAGCGCGGCCCGGGCCATGGGATATGGGTGAAGTGCAGGATCGTCGCGTCTGCGACGGATGCCCGGATCATCGAGGGCGCGAGGTACAGGTGGTAGTCCTGCAGCATCACCACGGGCGACTGGCCGCTCCCGCGCGCTTCCTCCGATATCGCGTCGGCCAGTGCCTGGTTGACGGGAACATAGCCGCTCTCCCACGCCTCGTACACGGCGCGGCCGATGTTCGGCGTGCGCGGTGTGTTCCACATGAAGTGCTGGATGAACCACAGGAGCGGGTTGCAGAATACGTAGTAGTGCCGCTGATAGACCGTGTTGGGCACGGTCACTAGCTTGACGAGAATGTCCTCTCCCGGCACCTGGAGGAGGTCGCCATTCACCTGCGAGGCCGCCTGCCGATCCCCCTCCGTCATCGCCGCCGCCACCCACGTTATCGGCACCGTTCGGGCCGTCGCCAGCAGCGCCGTTACCATTCCGCCGCTGCCCCGCCGCGCCGCCAACGACCCGTCCGGCTGAAGGTCGAACTGCACCGGGCCCCTGTTGGAAGCGATGATGAGCCGCCGACCGTCCAGCAACTGGTGTGCAAGGTCATCGATCCGCTGCACCCTGCCGCGGATCGCCCCGTCTGCGGCGCTCATCGTCTGCAGCATGGCTGAGCGCCATCGAGGCTGTCAATCCGAGCGGAGCGCCGCGGGCGCGCGGTGCATGGTAACATCGTTAAGGCAGCCCACGGCCGCCCTAGCGCCCCCGTAGCTCAGTCGGATAGAGCGCCGGCCTCCGGAGCCGGGTGCACAGGTTCGAGTCCTGTCGGGGGCGCCATTTGTATCTGCGCTCAGATACAAATCCGCGGTCCTCCTACGCACCCGAAAAGCCGCTAAGCCGCATTTGCGCAGCATAACTGCCCAACGCAGCATAACTGCCAAAGCGTATCTGAATTACCCCTGATCGCGGCCAAGGCTACGCACCATAAGCGGAAATTATGGTGCGTACGCATAGGAGGTTGGCAAGCTCAGGTCGTGGTGGTATCCATCAGCTGACCTCCGCTGGAGCACGCCGTCGTTTGGAGACTCGCTTGGTCATCTTTCGCTTCGGAACGGCGAGCTGTTCGGCAAACGCGCCGATGGCGTGGATCCGGAGTTCATGGACAGCGCGGCTTACCGCGAGGTACAAGATTCTGCCGTGCAGCGGCGTGACCGGATAGTTAGCCTTTCCGGCGCCGGCAAGAATTACTGCATCGAATTCGAGTCCGCGGGTTAGTGAGACAGGCCCGACGACAACTCTCTCGAACGCATCCTCTTCTTTACCAAGGACGCCCAGACGTGTAATTCCTGCATCACCCAGAGCGGCGTGCAGCTTCTTGGCGTCGACGGATGTCTTACAGAGGACGCCGATGGTCTCCGCTCCGCGATCGCGTAGGTCATGAATGTCCGCGGCGATCGCACTTACCATCTCGTTGTAGTTTTCTGATCTCGTTAGTCGGACCTGGTGGCCTGGCCGATCAAACGGTACGGCTGTTACTGCATTCGGTGATACCTTTTTCAGGATGCGGTTGGAAAACCGGCATATCTCACGCGTTGGCCGGTAGCTTGTCCTGACGTGGTAACGGGCGACGGTTGCTGTGCGGAACAAGCGAAGGATTTCAGCCCAGCTGTCGATCCCCTTCGGGGAGAGACTCTGGGTCAGATCTCCAAGGATCGTGAACGCGTTGCCGTTGGTGTGCTGCATGATGACCATCAGCTCGATCGGGGAGATCTCTTGAGCTTCGTCTAGCACGACGTGATTAAAGCGAGTTCCGGGGTGCTCGGTCAGTAGGTGGTCGAGATAACACAAAGCACCGAGATCTTCCGGCGAGAACACGTTCGGCCGAGTAGGTAGCGACGTTGACAGCACCGCTGCCTCTGGCAGTCCCAGCCTGCCACGAGATGCGTGACTCAGGAGGTCCGCATTTGAGATGACCGCTCGGTATTCCTTACGAAAGTCCACTGCCGGCCAGAATACGGAGACCTGACGCGCGATTTGCGGCCGCACTTGCTCCAGGAAATCGGGCCGCCTCGAGCGCCTTACGTCTCGGGTGAGGTAGGAGTTGCGCGTAAAGTACTCGTCCCAGGCGATCTGAACGATCCGATCGATGAAGTCATCGCGCTGACTGTTGAGTGGTGCATCAGGAAGCGACCGTACCAACTTCTTCAGGCGCTTTGCATCAATCTTGATAGGGATCTTTGAATCGAATTCAGCGGCGACCTCCATGACAGAACCCTTGAAGCTTCGCCGGAGTGACTCCACGTGACGCTCGAGCAGGCGTGCCATCGGGACGGATCCCTTGAGCTTTGCCGCCGCGTAGGAATCGGCCCACTTCTTGCCCTTGTGCCGCAGTAGTTTTTCGATTAGAGGCTCTCGCCGATCGAGGAAGATCTTTCGCGACAGGGTGCTTTGCAGCCAGCCAATGACCGTCATCTGCGGGACTTCCCGGACGTTCAGGCTTGGAAGGAGTCCACCTACATAGTCGAGAAACGCCCTGGTCGGGCCGAAGAAGGCCACACTGGCTGAGGCCATACCACGTGTCTCCCTGCGCTTATTGAAAGGCGACAGGAGATAGGCGATGCGATGTAGACCAACGATGCTCTTGCCGCTACCAGCCACGCCTTGTACCAACATCACATCTCCGAGGGCGGCTGCTATCTGTTCGTACTGCTGCGGCTGAATGGTTGCTACCACTTCGTGCATCATCCGGTCCCTGTGACCGGAGAGGCTTTCGACCATGAAGTCGCGGGAGGAATCAGAGACCGCATCCTCCCCGTCTTCAGAGATCGCGCGCCTGTAGAGCTCCCTCACCTCCAGCAGCTCAGCGTTGTCGATCACGAAATTTCGCTTGAGCGTGATAGCCCCAGCGATATGACCCTTCGGCGCTTCGTACCCGCGAACCGACCCAGGGTCGGCGTAATACAGTTGCTCGGCGAACGGCGATGCCCAGCTGTATACGCGATTGTGTATGTGGTCAGTACCTATGTACCGCTTATCCGATTGCTCCTTATTTTCTTGCTGGAAGTCGATTCGTCCGAAGTAAGGGCGAGGTCTGATCCTCTCGTAGTCCGAGAGAGCCTTGTCGTCCTTCTCTTGAAGAGAGCGGGCATCCTCCTTGTAGGGCCCCCTGGCCGGCGAGCGGTCCTTCATCTTCTGGACCTCCCTGTCGATGAACTCAACGGTCTTGGCCAGGTACCGCGCTTCTTGCGCGTGTGATCCCTTGTCCTTCACGTAGGACTCCTCAGCAACGGCAGGATCCTTACCATTGCCTGAATCACTAGTGACGGTGCGGTTGTCACGCATAGTAACGGCTCCAGGACGAGATTGTGCATCTCAGGTGCAGCCGGGAACTACGGCGCCACCTCCGCCACCGTAGGCGGCGAAGCGATGAGTGAATCGGCCGCCGATTGTGACCGTCATATCGAACGCGGCGGTCCGCGGCACTCTGAATTCTCAACCCAGTCGTGATCTCTTCTCTCGTCATGGCACCTCCTTCCGTGTGCTGCCGGCTAGGCATTAACCGACGCTCAACGAACCTACGGCGCCTAGAATGACATAGCTCATAGCATTTGTCAAGCAGGCGCCTGTCTGAAAAGTGCGTGGGCTATGATTGACCTCCGAGCAGGCGTCTTCTACAATGCGTAGTATAGCGGAAAGAGGGAGCAGATGGATAAGACTTCTAACGGCCGTTCCAGTCTGGACGCGATCAGAGAGAAGGCCGCGTGGGCTCAGAAGCAGGAACAGTCAGCGCGCGACCGACTTCAACAGGCCGAGCGTGCGCGAGAATTCTGGTCGGCCCTTGAATCCCAGGTCGCCGACGAACACCCGGCCCAAGTACTGCTGCTGCTGCGGCGAGCCGACGGATACCTGCGCAGCCTCAGGGCTTCATCCGATCCAATAGCGCCAGTGCTCGATGGCGTTCGCCGCATGGCCGAGGAAAGGGCGCTTGATGTCAGTAAGGCATTCCAGCGTGACTTCCCGGCGGCCGTGCGGAGCGCGGGACTCGAAATTGACAGCACATCGCGCCATCCACGATACACGCTGGAGCGGGGATTTATACGAGTGGAGGTCGATGACAAGGCGCTGATCGCTCGGGTGGCGCCTCGCGATGGTGAACTAACAGAGATCGGGATCGATGTGGAACCCCTGGTTGCGAAGATCAAGTCGGAGCACTCTCGGATATTCGAGCGACCGCTTCAAGCAGAGCCAATCCTGAAGAGCATGTATACGGCCTATCTCGCGACCCTTAGAGCTGAGAAGCGAGAGGAGGGAGAGGAAGTTCCCCTTCGTCGACTGACTAACCGACTGGCAAGGAATCTCAAGCAGTTTGCGGGCGATGAGTTCAACGTCGACCTGGCTCGCCTCATCAAGACTGGAAACATGACTTACGAAGGAAAGAGGATGCACTTGAACCACACGCGTAATCAAAGGCAAGGGATACTACTTTACGGACTCGAAGACGGGGGGTATGTAGGCTTCATCAGCTTTCGGAGGGAGGACGGATGATGACAACCGTTCCAGACCTGGATGCCGCCGCCGCGGAAGAGGTGATAGACAAACTTCGGTCCGGCATTCCCCCCAAACGCTTCGTATCGGCGTACTCGGCCGGTGGCGAGGAGTTCCTCAAATCCGTTCGAAGGCGCCACCTTGAGACGCAATCAACCCGTGGGAAGATCAGATTCATTAGCGGGTCCTGGGGAGCAGGGAAAACGCACTTCCTCAGGTTGCTGCGAGAGGAGGCCTTCGATGCGGGCTACCTCGTGTCGACAGTGGAACTAAGCGCAGACGAAACGCCGTTCAACAAGTTCGAGCAGGTGTTCTTCGACATTGTTCGCAACATCACTTCGCCAGAAATGTATCGGGAAGGGGATCTTGATCAGTCGACCCCGTTTGGCGAAGTCTTGAAGCGCTGCTTGTTTAAGGCGCCGACCGGACCCGAGGAAACGGTTCCACACGAAGTCTTTCAGGAAGCGAAGGAGAAGCTGTTCGCCGCCCAGGGTATCGACATTGACGTTCGTCGCATGGTGGTCCATTTCTGGGAGACATTCCTCCCTGAGGGAGGAGACCCTGCCACCCTCGACGACATTCGCGGCCGGATCATGCAATGGTTCGCCGGCGAGGGCACGGTCAGCCTCTATCGCTCTCAGTTCGGCGTTCAGAAAATCGTAACCCGTGCCAACGCCCGCCTTATGTTGGAATCGCTGAGCCGTTTGTGTATCCACCTTGGATACCGTGGATTGCTCATTTTGCTCGATGAAGCTGAGCAGTCTTACTCCACGATGCGGAAGTCGAGCCTTAAGCAGGCCCACAACAACCTCCTTCACCTGATCAACAGCATCGATGCCAGCAGCGGTGCCTTCTTAATCTACGCGGCGACTCCGGATTTCTTCGTCGATGACCGGCACGGCATCACATTGTACGGAGCACTCGCTCAGAGAATTGGGCGGCCAGAGGACCGGCCGCCCAACGCCCTGGAGAAGGTCTGGAATCTGGACAAGATTGAGACGACCAATGACGACTACCTTATAGCCGCGGGGAAGATCCGGGCCATCTTCTTGCAGGCTTACCCGGATTTGGAACCTGACGCGCCTACTGATTCGGCTTTGCGATCATACGTTAGCGATCTCGTGGGGATGCATCCGGAGTTCAGTACTGTCAGCACTTGGCGGGTGGTCGTCGTAGGGACGGTGAAGCTACTGGACGCGGCGGCCGGAGGTACGACTGCTCCACCCGTGGAACAGCTCCACGCGGACATCATGGATGAATTGCGTGAGCGCTAGCAGCAAGTGACTCTTAGATCTCTTGACCAGCTGCAGGCCGAACGGATAATCGAGCAGCTCCGGTATGGCGTTCCTCCGCCCGAACGGATTCGGGAATTCACTGTTGGCCGCGACGTACAACTAAAGGAACTGCAGAGCTCGCTGGATACACCCACCGACGACGTAGGCGCTGCTCTACTGGTGAAGGCCAACTACGGAGCGGGTAAGAGCCACTTGCTCCAGGTGATCCGAGAGATGGCCTTGGACGCTGGGTACGCCGTAAGCCTCGTAGTAGTCAATGCTCAGGAGGGCGTGCGCTTCAACCGGATGGACACGATCTTCGGAGCCGTGTGTCGTGAGATGGAGGTGGGCAACTCCGAGGGAAAGGGTATCGGGACTCTGTTCGACGCCTTCGCAAGCGCCCGGAGGGGTGGCTTGTCTGATCAAGTTCCAGATTCGTGACAGGATCTCCAGCAAGGGAAGATGGGACAACTCCGACTACCTCAACTCCCCTGGCGTCTATGTGGCGCTGCGGGCCTGGATTACGGGCGAGGGCACAAGGGCCGAGCTGATACACGATTGGCTTTCGAATCCCCAGAACTACCGAGGCCAGCGCACCCACCTCTATCAACACCTCGTTGAAGGACTTCGAGGCAAGTTCAGGGATCCACGACCAGCCTGGTCTTTCTACGCGGATGAGGTCTTCCTCTTTCACACCGGGGGGCACCGGCAAGCATGGGATGGGCTAGCGGACTTCGATCAGATTGCCAAGTGCTCCGGACTTCGTGGATTGGTCCTCCTGTTTGACGAGTTCGAGGACGTGATCCAGAACCTCAATCGTAGAGATCTCCAGCAGCAGGCGTTCATGAATCTCTTTCGATTCTTTGCTGGAGATCGATATCCGGGGATGTCCTACTTCGCGGTCACTCCAGACTTTGTCGCCAAGTGCAAGAAAGAACTCCTGCGGCGGGGACTCTACGACTTCGACTATCAGCACTTCGACGATCTGCCATCATTTGAGATGGATCCGATCACCCGTCTCCAGTTCTTCGAACTGGCCAAGAAGATCCGATCGGTTCACGGCCTCGCCTACGAATGGAACGCAAAACGGGCTCTTCCAGACAAGCGCCTGCTCGACCTGGTAGATGAACTGTGGTCAATCGCTTCGCCAGAGCGGGTGCGCCGTGGTATCGAAGGCGTCGTCAGGCGATTGGACGAGGTTCTGGACGAGTCTGCTTAGATGTCCTTACTCGACCGTCGGATCGGCCAGGCCTTCTACGGTGGATTTCGCGGATTGCGAGACGCCCAAGCATTGGCGATTGAACCCGTGCTGCGAGGAGATGACGTCCTGGTGCTGTCGCCGACCGGCTCGGGAAAGACAGAAGCCGTTACGGCGCCACTGGTGCAGAGACACGCTCCCGCAGCCGGTGCAGCCCGCTGCACCATATTGTACGTGACGCCCACCAGAGCGCTCGCCAACGACCTCCTTCGCCGCCTGGAGCCCCCGATGGAGTTCTTGGGCCTTACAGCTGGCATCCGGCACGGTGAGCGGAACGACTTGAAGGGTCGCAGGATACCGGGCCTTCTGATCACGACTCCTGAATCGTTAGACGTGATGCTCACGGCTAATGAGCCAGCCCTGACACATGTTCAGGCGATGATCCTCGACGAGGTACATCTCACATACAACACGCAACGCGGCTTCCAACTGGCGACTCTGATAAGGCGACTCGAGCAGCGGCTGGGGCAAGTCCTGCAGGTCGTAGGACTATCGGCGACGGTTGCGACTGCAACGGACATCTGGGCGTTCTTTCGTCCCGGGCACAGTGTGACAGAAGTCAGGGATCAAGACTCTAAACCAATCGATTACCACATTTGCGAGGCAGCTGACCCTGTCGATCTGATCCGCCTGGTCGAGTCTCTCGCGGAGAATCGAAAACTAAAAGTGCTGATCTTTGCCAACTCCCGCCGCGAGGCCGACCGCTTGGGCGCGTTAGGCGGCGCCGCAACCACTTTCGGGAACCGCATCTTCGTTCATCACTCATCTCTAAGCCGCGATGCCCGAGTCGCGGTTGAGCGTGAGTTTCAGGAAGACCGCACCGCATTATGCATAGCCACCAGCACCCTTGAGCTGGGAGTCGACATTGGCGACGTGGACCTGGTCGTCCTGTTTGGGAGGCCTGCCGGTTGGGAATCGTTCCTGCAACGCATAGGTCGTGGCAACCGACGCTCGGACAAGACCAACGTCATCTGCGTGGTGGCCCCGGAGCATGGAAGTCCGTTCCTGTCCGCGCTGGGCTTCGAGGCACTTCTGGCGCAGGTCTCCGAAGGGCGTTTGGCGCGGGAGCGACCTATGCACCTCTACGGGGCGGCAGTCCAGCAGATCCTCTCGGTCATTCACCAGAGGTCGGGTGGGTATCAGCGAGCTGCCGACCTGGCCAATCTGTTCATCGACTGGCCACACCTCGACCGCCCAACCATCGATGCGATTCTTGGCCACCTTGCCGACACCGGCTATCTAATTCGGCGCGGCGATCGCAACAGCTACGGGGCGTCTGATGGCCTTCATCGCCTTGTGAACCTGAGGTTGATCTGGGGCAACTTCCCGGATCGGAGTCGTGAGGTTCGCCTTGTGAGCTCAGGGAAGGAAATCGGAGCTATCCCGGCGAGCAATCTGCTGCGATTGACGCCGGGCGTCACGGTGAGGTTCGCGGGAAGGCACTGGACAGTACGCACAATCGGCTCTGACCAGATAGAGGTCCAGCCGAGCCGAGCCAGATCGGGTATTGAGGTCACGTACGCAGGTGTTAAGGCGCCGCTTGACCCTACAAACCTTGAACAGATGCTCCGCCTCCTTGAGTCCGGCCTTCCAGGTAACGCGATGGCGCGAACAGTTCGAAGCTGGTTTCTTGACAGGATGCGGGCCCTACGCGACACCGTAGGATGGGATCGAGTTCCAGTTGCGCGCGATGGCGACGGCTATCATTACTTCACATTCGCCGGGCAGGTGTTCAACGGGGCAGTCGCAAGATGGTTCGGTCTCGACTCGTTTAGGGCCGGCGACGTCGAGCTGGTGACACATGAGTCAATTCACTTCACGGGGCTACCCGATAGCGAATCGGCGCTCGAGCCGTTCGCGATCGAAAGCATGAGTCTTCCGGAGAACCTGACGATCTTCCAATCGCTCCTGCCGCGGAACCTGCTTGAGCGAGAGCTTGTCGAGGTCTGGAGAAAAACCGCGGTTCACCACCGATCGCTTGAGAGGCTGCGAACAGCCACGTTGCGGCCCGCGGAGATGGACGACGTCCGCGTGCTATGTGGCTAGCAATCGGATAGACCATCGGGCGCAGCATTGTGCTCGAGGCTCATGCGAGGAACCCGGCAGGCAGCTGCTCAAACCCCTCGCTAAGCTGAGCAGAAGCCTGCTATCGTAGGGGAGTCGCCGACAGATACGAAAGCCCCGGTTTCGTACGGGAAAACGGTCGGACTCCTTCTAAGCAGTAGGTTGAAGGTTCGAATCCTTCCGGGGGCGCCAGATCAACTCCCCAACTCCCTGAATCTGGCCTCCTCCAGATACG
>JBBISJ010000044.1:12893-15607 GCA_037441345.1 Chloroflexota bacterium | reverse complement strand
TACAGCCACCGGATGATCCTGATGGCCCGCACGGACCCGGAGGCGCCGAAGCACAAGGGGATCAGCTACTTCTTGCTCGATATGAAGTCGCCGGGGGTGGAGGTGCGGCCGCTGGTGAACATGGCGGGGACTCCCGGCTTCAACGAGGTGTTCTTCGAGAACGTGCGGATCCCGAAGAAGGACCTGCTGGGCGAGGAGAACCGGGGCTGGTACGTGGGGACGACGACGCTGGACTACGAGCGGTCGAGCATCGGGACGTCGATCGCGCAGGGGCAGATGGTGGAGGACCTGGTGGCGGAAGTTAAGGGTCGAGGGTCGAGGGTCGAGGGTACGGTACGGGCGGAGCTGGCGGAGCGGCAGATTGAGTCGGTGGCGGCGCGGCTGATGAGCTATAACGTGATCAGTATGCAGAACCGGGGGCTGGTGCCGAACCACGAGGCGAGCGCGGTGAAGATCTATGCGGGGGAGCTGAACCAGCGGATCCAGAACACGGCGCTGAAGGTGCTGGGTTTGTTCGGCGGATTGGTGCGCCCTTCGAGAGCCTCAGGACGAGCGGAAGACGGGGGGAGCGCGGCGAACCGTTGGGCGCCGGCGAAGGGGAAGTACGCGCGGGCGTACCTGGGGTCGGTGGCGTCGACGATCGCTGGGGGCACGAGCGAGATCAACCGGAATATTATCGCGACGAGGGGATTGGGCTTGCCGAGAGGGTAGTGGTGAGTGGTGAGTGGTGAGTGGTGAGTGGTGAGTGGTGAGTAGTGAGTAGTGAGTGGTGAGACGGGTCACTTCACTCTTCACTCTTTACTCTTTACTCTTCTAACTTCCCCCGTTTGGGGGTGGTTTTCGGTGGTTACGTTGAGTAGGGGGTAACGGGCGAAGGTTTCTGCCGTCGGTAGTTGTCGCAGGGGGTAGCGAAGCGCGACAGGAAGTGGCAGATGACAACGACGAAAGCGGCGAAGGCCGCGCCCCGTGACGGGCTTGAGCAGCGGGTAACGGGACTGGTCCAGGAGCTGCGGCTGGTGAGCGACCAGCTGCTGGCGGAGATCGCGGAACGGACGGCCGCGGCGGCGGCGCTGGAACGGAGCCAGGAGACGATCGAGGCGCTGCTGAATGCGACGCCGGATGCGGCGCTGCTGGTGGGGACGGACGGGACGATCCTGGCGGCGAACTCGAAGGCGCTGATGCGGCTGCGGCGCTACGCGGGGCCGGACCACCAGGAGGACCTGGCCGGGGTGAGCGTGTACGAGCTGTTCCAGGGGGACCTGGCGCACACGCGGCGGGCTCGCAACGAAGCGGTGATGCGATCGGGGAAGGCGGCGCGCTACGAGGACCACCGGAACGGCCGCTGGTACGACAACAGCACTTATCCGGTGCAGGCGCCGGACGGCGAAATCGTGGGTCTGGCGATCTTCAGCCGCGACATCACGGAATGGAAGACGGCAGAGGCGGCGATCCGGCAGAGCCAGGAGACGATCCGGGCGCTGCTGAACGCTCCGACCGATGCGTCGCTGCTGGTGGACCCGGCGGGGAACATCATGGCGGCGAACGAGACGGCGGCGCGGCGGCTGGCGAGCCACGCGGGGATCGCCTTCGATGGTAATGCGGAGGCGCTGCACGGCCTGAACGTGTACGACCTGCTGCCGGAAGAGCTGGCGTCGGCACGGCGCGAGCGGAACGAGCAGGTGATCAAGAGCGGCGAGCCGGCGCGGTACGAGGACGAGCGGAACGGGAGCTGGTTCGACAACTCGATCTACCCGGTGTTCAGCGTGGAGGGCAAGGTAGTGTCGCTGGCGGTGTTCAGCCGGGACATCACGGAGCTGAAGCTGGCGCAGGAGAAGTACCGCCAGATGGCGCTGCACGACTCGCTGACGGGGCTGCCGAACCGGGCGGCGCTGCAGGCGCGGCTGGACACGGCGCTGAGCGAGGCGCGGAAGAACGGCGGGAACCTGACGGTGATGTGCCTGGACCTGGACGGGTTCAAGCAGTTGAACGATACGATGGGCCACGAGGCCGGCGACCGGATGCTATCGGCGATCGGGGAGCGCCTGCGCGGGGTGATCCGCGGCAGGGACACGGCGGCCCGGCTGGGCGGCGACGAGTTCGTGCTGGTGTTCCCCGGCGCGAACCGGGAGACGGCGACGCTGGTGGCCGAGCGGGTCATCGCGGCGATCAGGGACCCGTACGACATCGGCGGGACGATCGTGCAGATGAGCACGAGCATCGGCATCGCGGTGTACCCGGATGACGGGCTGTACAGCGAGGCGCTGCTGCGGTCCGCGGACGGGGCGATGTACCGGGCGAAGTACGCGGGCCGGGACCGGTTCGAGCTGGTGGCGCATAAGGGCGCGAAGCCGGCGGCGAAGAAGCGGTCAAAGGCCGGACCGCGAAAGGCGCCGGCGAAGGTGGTGGCACCGGCGGCGTAGGAATAGTGAATAGTGAGTGGTGAATGGTGAAGGGTGGGGCCGCGCGTAGCGCGGCTCGTGAGCCGCGCTGCAGCCTCAGGCGGGAGCACCTGCAGGGAGCATTAGGGCAGGGCCCCTGATGCAATCGCTGTGGGGTCGGGGCCCTGCCCCGACCATCCCGCAAGGGTCCCTGCGGCCCCAATCGGCACGCGCGGGCCGCGTTCCCCACCCCCGGATCCCTACGGGCCGTAGGCGTGCGGGAGCCTGTTGGGCGCCGCGCATGGGGGTTGTGTTCCCCAGGATGACATTGCGGGG
>JBBISJ010000044.1:0-12793 GCA_037441345.1 Chloroflexota bacterium | reverse complement strand
AGGATGACATTGCGGGGTGACCGCCGGTCCCCAACGGGCCTGCAGGGCTTCACCCAGACGGGCA
Organism: Chloroflexota bacterium; assembly: GCA_037441345.1. Lineage (GTDB taxonomy): Bacteria > Chloroflexota > Dehalococcoidia > SM23-28-2 > RBG-16-64-32 > DATKKM01. Next base: position 12,729 of record JBBISJ010000044.1, on the reverse strand, counting down.
GGCAAGGCTCTACCCCGAGGCGGGCGGGCAGGATGAGCGGATCCGGGTGGCCCGGTCCGTAACCCAGATCTGGATCAGTTCGGGCGGTTGAGGGCGGTGCTGCGCTCGCGGGCGTCTTCCGGCATAAGATCGTGCATGGCGAGGACCATGGCCTTGGTGGCGTGGCCGACGGAGGTGCCCGCCGGGATATGTAGCGGTTTGCCGATCCGCACTTTGACGGGCGCGGGGCGGGCCCGCTGCTGGCCGGGGGGAAGGATCTGGAGCGCGCCCTCGATGTAGATGGGCAGGACGGGGACGTTGCCTTCGAGTGCGAGGAAGGCCGGGCCGACGTGGAATGGGAGGAGGTCGCCGGTGCGGGAGCGCTTGCCCTCGGGGAACATGAGGAGCGACCAGTTGTTGGCGAGGAGCCACTGGGAGTAGGCGAGCGCCTGGCGTCCGCCGCCGCGGGTGATGGGGAAGGCGTTGTAGCGCAGGGAGAAGAGTATGCCCTTGCGCTTTTCGCGGTAGATGCGATCTGCAGCGGCGACGATGGCCATGCGGTTCCAGATGCGGCGCGGGAGGACCGAGAGGACGACTACGGTATCGACGTGGCTGGTGTGATTGGCGATGACGACGAGCGGCCCCTTGACGCCTTTCAGGTTTTCCTTGCCCTCGACGGTCATGGGCCGGCAGAACCGCTTCACGTGGACGAGCACGTCGAAGGGGCGGAACAGGGTGCGGTAAGCGCGGGCCCACCAGCTCAGAGCCCAGCGGTACGGCTCCACCGTAACGAGTGGGGCTCGCTCTTCTGTTTTACCGGCGGCGATCGAAGTGTCCTGTTGCACGGTTCCCCTCCCTGCGCGGGATCTCCTTGCGCCCGGGTATGTCTTTAGTTGTGTGCCCAAAAGTATACGCCCGCCTGTCAAGGGGGTGTGTTTGCGGGAGAGCGGGGGAATGGTGAATAGTGAGCGGTGAAGAGTGAAGAGTGAAGAGTAAAGAGTGAAGAGTAAAGAGTAAAGAGTAAAGAGGGAAGGGGGATCTGATGGTTGGTGCTAAAGAGATTTACGAGATCGGGGAGATACCGCCGATCGGCGAGGTGCCGAAGTACATGCATGCGCAGGTGATCCGGCCGGAGCGGTTCGGGGAGCCGAGGGACGCGTTCCGGCCGGAGAGGGTGGAGACGCCGGTTGACCTGAAGCCACGGGAGGCGCTGGTGATGGTGATGGCGGCGGGGATCAACTACAACAACGTGTGGGCGGCACGCGGGATCCCGGTGAACGTGATCAAGGCCCGGGAGAAGGAAGGGGACACGACGGGGTTCCACATCGGCGGGAGCGACGCGTCCGGGATCGTGTACGCGGTCGGGAGCGCGGTGACGAACGTGAAGGTGGGCGACCGGGTGGTAATCCACTGCGGGATGTGGGACGAGGACTCGGCGTTCGTGAAGGCGGGGAACGACCCGATGTTCGACCCGTCGTTCAAGATCTGGGGATACGAGAGCAACTGGGGGAGCTTCGCGCAGTTCACGAAGGTGCAGGCGCACCAGTGCATGCCGAAGGCAGAGCACCTGACGTGGGAAGAGGCAGCGGCCCCGACGCTCGTGGGAGCGACGGCGTACCGGATGCTGACGAACTGGGCGCCGAACGTGGTGCGCGAGGGCGACGCGGTGCTCGTCTGGGGCGGCTCGGGCGGCCTGGGGTCGATGGCGATCCAGATCGCGAAGCAGCTCGGTGGGATACCGATCGCGGTGGTCTCGAGCGACGACAAGTTCGACTTCTGTATGAAGCTGGGCGCGAAGGGGTGCATCAATCGCAAGGAGTTCGACCACTGGGGGATGCTGCCGCACTGGACGGACAACGAAGGGTACGCGAAGTGGGCTGCCGGGGCGCGGGCGTTCGGGGCGAAGTTCTGGGAGGTGCTGGGCGAGCGGCGGGCGCCGGCGATCGTCTTCGACCATCCGGGCGAGGACACGATCCCGACATCGATATTCATCGTGGACACGGGCGGGATGGTGGTGATCTGCGCAGGGACGAGCGGCTTCAACGCGACGGTGGACCTGCGCTACCTGTGGATGCGGCAGAAGCGGTTGCAGGGCTCGCACTTCGCGAACGACGAGGACGCGAACGCGTTCAACCGGCTGGTGCTGGACGGGAAGATCGACCCGTGCCTGGGCGAGACGTACTCATGGGAGGAGATCCCGCTGTGCCACCAGTTGATGCACGAGGGCAAGCAGCCGCTGGGGGTGATGGCGGCGATGGTGAACGCGCCGCGGCGAGGGATGCGGGATTTGGAATAGTGAAGAGTGAATGGTGAAGAGTGAAATGGTGAGTGGTGAGGTGTGGGTGGTGAAGTGGTGAAGGGTGAAGGGTCGGGGGCCACGGATGTCTTCCCACCCCGGATCCTGGGCGACGGAGGACAGGGCGGCGGGCGCGGGTCGTGCTGCACAGGATGACAGTGGACGAAGGGTGAGCGACATGTTCGTTCTTCTCCACATCTAGCCTTCAGCGTCTGCTAATCTTGCCGGGTGATGAAGCCGCACATCGAGTATGCCCGGACCGAGTACGGCGTGAGCGTGGCTTACTGGACCCGGGGCAAGGGGGCGCCATTCGTCCACATGACGCCTGGCACAACGGCCTGCGACGGCGAATGGGAGATCCCGGAGTGCCGCCACTGGTACGAGCAACTGGCGGACAGGTGGCGGCTAGTCCGTTACAGCAACCGGGGCGAGGGACTATCGAACCATGGGGAGGTTGGACGGTCGCTCGAAGATAGCGTGAAGGACCTTGCGGCCGTGGTCGACGGGCTTGGTCTTGATCGGTTTGTATTGTTTGCCCCGTGGTATGCCGGGCCGCCGGCGATCGCCTACGCTGCGCGATTGCCGGAGAGACTGTCTCACCTCATCCTCTGGTGCACTTTCGCCAGCGGAGAGGACTGGGCGCGCCAACCGGAGTTCCGCGCCGTGCGTGCGCTGGCCGACAAGGATTGGACCGTGTACACGGAGACCGTCGCGCACGTGATATTGGGCTGGTCGCAAGGTGCGTCGGCGAACCGATACGCGGCTCTCTTGCGCGATAGTGTGACGCCGGAGTTCGTGCAGGGATTCTACGCTGGTCTCGTGGAGTGGGACGTCTCGAATCTCCTGTCGCAGGTCAGCGTCCCGACGCTCGTCATGCATCGCAAGGGGCACAGCCTGGGGCTGGATGTGGCGAAGGGACTGGCTGCGGGTATCCCGAACGCAAGGCTGGCGCTGCTGGACGGCAATTCGGTTGCACCGTACCTCGGCGATACCGCCGCCGTTTTCGCGGCGATCGTGGAGTTTGTGGGCGAACAACCGACCTCAAGCGTCGACTCGGCCGGCCTGACATCGCGTGAGCGAGACGTGCTGCGCCTGATAGCCGCGGGCAGGAGCAACCGGCAGATCGCGGAGGAACTGACGATCAGCACGAACACCGCTGACCGGCACGTCAGCAACATCCTGACGAAGATCGGCGCCGCGAACAGGGCAGAGGCGGCTTCGTTCGCTGTCCGGAACGGCCTGGCGTAACAGGTTCCTGTTACGGATTCTGCCAATCGGCTTCGGTTCCTGCGGCGAACGAGCCGGAAAGATACCCCTTCTTAGCGACGCGACGAATGCAGGCCACGCCGTACGCTTCCTCCATCGCCAGTTGAAAGGAGGAAGTGAACTGTGAACGACAGGCGAGCGATAAGGATGGTGGGCGTCGCGTGGGTGGCCGTTGCGGTGGTTACCCTGGCGTGGGCGCTGCTGCCAAACCGCGCGGCGTCCGCGGCGGAACCGACCTGTTCAAGCACGCTGGGAATCGCGACTCACGGCCAGCACATCGTTGGCGACTACGTGTCCGGGATTGGGCACGCCAACCTCGACTGGCCGCCAGCCGGTGGCGTTGTCGGGGAGGCGAACCGAGCTAACGGGGGCGCGACGCTGCCGGGCGGCCCCGGGCCAGGATTCCATTTCCCGAACGGGTTCGCGCCGGGTGCTTCGTTCTGCAACCTGCAGTCGAATGCGCCGGGGATTCACCTGGGGCCTTAGGCCCGAGGCAGGACAGAAAGGGAGGAACACAACGCGAACGAACGCCATCGAGCAGAAGCTCGAACGGATGGATCAGTAGGAGGAGGATCGCAGATGCCATTGTTCATGGACACGCACACGAAGGTTGACGGCCTCACCGCGGAAGCGGTGTCGGGAGCCCACGCGATGGACCTGGCCGTGCAGGAAAAGTACGGAGTGACCTACCAGAGGTACTGGTTCAACGAGTCGACCGGGCGCGTGTACTGCCTGGTCGAAGCACCGAACGCAGAGGCCGCCAACACGGTGCATCGGGAAGCGCACGGGCTGCTGGCGGATGAACTGGTGGAGGTGCAGGAGGGGTCATAGGCGCAACTTTGCAGCGACGACGCGCTTTCGGGGGGGCGGGTTCAAAACCCGCCCCCCGAGCTGTTAGCTAGCGGATCCTGAGCACGGCCTCCGTCGTGGCGAAGTTGTTGGAGTAGTCGATCTCCGATTCGCAGCACCCGTGCTCGATGTAGGCGCCCACCGTTAGGGGGTAGGTGCCGGGGGACGCGAGTGACGGCGAGCAGGTGACGTTGAGCTTCACCTGCAGGCTGGTCTGGCCGAGGCGGCGGACTGTCCCGTTCGTGTAGCCACCGCCCCCTGTTACCCCGCACCCCGCCGGGAGGCCGTCCAGGAAGACGTTGGCGTAGAACTCCTCCGGGTGGTTGTAGAGGTTGCGGACAGTCAGGTTGACGCTGATGACGGCGTTGCTGACGGTGGCGAGTCGCATGGACGCGCCGGATGCCCGCAGGCGGGTGATGGCCAGATCGTGGAACGGCACGGGATCGCAGGCGTCGCCGATGAAGTCGAAGTCGCTGTCCTCCTGGAGAGGGTTGGGAGTGAGAGGGCAGTTGTCGAAGATGTCGGGAACGCCGTCGCCGTCGGTGTCGGGCAGGGGCGGCGCCGGGACGAAGGAGCCGTCCGGCGAGTGGGTGCTGCCGCCGTTGGGGATGCAGTCGGTCGGTTCGGCAAGGGTGCCGACCACGGAGGCGAAGTTGAAGGCAGCGTCGCCGAATTCGGCCACCGGGATCTCGGCCGTGAGCGACGTGGCGCCGAAGGTGACGGGCACGAGGTTGCCGGACGGGAACATCGTCGCCATGCCGCCGGACACCGTCCACAGGTCAAGGGCGACTTCGACGCCGATGCCGCCGCGGTCAGGGCAGAAGGAGTCCACGTACGGGAAGAAACCGGTCGCTGGGTCCTCGTCCGTGTCGAACTCGACGACGCCGACAAGATCGTTTGGGCCACCGGTGTCCGCCGGAGTGACGGGGCCGCCGAAGTCCATCGTCAGGCAGAAGGTGGCAGCGTCGCCGACGACAGACATGCCGGTGATGTCGTGGCCGGGGGTGCCGAAGCCGAAGTCGTCGCCGGCCGGGTCCGGGACGCTGAATGAGAAGTCCGGCGTTGAGGGGCAGCCGGGGGACAGGATTACGGCGCGTTCACCGCCGCGAGCCGCCCGCGGGCCCCAGGCCAGGGGGCCTGCCGCGGATGCCGTGTCCGTGGCCGGCGCACCGGCGAGGAGGGCGAGCGCAACGATAAGCGCGGAGGAGAATAGAAGGGAAAACAGGCGCAACATGGCGATCCTTTCTGCCCGGCTGTGGCAGGGGCTACCCTGGGGGCGCAGACGGGCCTGTGATGGGGCCTTCGTTGGCGAATCCAATCATACACTTGTTACGGAGCGCGTCAACATAACAAAGGGCATATTTCGGCAGGCGCGGGCGCCTTACCGGACGGTCACCTCCTCGCCGATGGTCTCGCCGCGCCACTCCGGCGTGTAGTAGGAGTAGGCCTGGGAGGCGGCGGCCTTTGCGCGGACGGGGTACTGGGCGAGCACGTCGAAGGAGAAGCTGATGGTCTCGCCGGCGGTCATGTCCTCGATGTAGAGGATGACCTTGCGCCCGGCGACGTCGTAGCGCTTGACCTTCGGGTTCGCCGCCACAAGGGCGTCCAGCGTTTCGGTGACGGGCGCGAAGCCGGTGGGGACGGCGATGTCGAGGACGACCATGCCGGCCTTTAGCGCAGGGCGGTCCAGCTCCGGTTCGAGGACGGGCGGGTTGAACTTCACGCTGACATCCACGCCGACCGTGTCGTTGACGGCGACGTCTGTGGTGTCGAAGCCGACGTTGATGTCGAAGACGCTCTGCTCTTTGGCGGCTTCGGGCAGGTTGTAGCGGGTGACTGCCTGGTAGACGCCCTGGCCCTTTCCCTGGGACTCGATGGTCACCGGGACACCGGCGGGGACTTCGATGAGCTGCGTCACGTCGAAGTTGTCAGGCGTGATGCGCACTTTTTCGGTCACGTCGCCGGCGCGGACGGTGACGGTCATGTCGGTGTCCGATGCGGCGGAGGCCGCGAACTGGGTCAGCGCCTGGAGCGCGACGACGGTGTCCTGGGTGGAACCGAAGCCACCCAGCGAGTTGCGGTGGGCGACGAGCCACTTCGCCGCACTTCCGGCGTTGAGCTGATCGCCGTGGGCGGTGAGGGCGAGGACGCCGTAGGCGGTGGCCTCGATGCCGGTGGTGTCGCCCATCTGGCCGGGGAAGGGGGCGAGATCGCGCGGCTGGCCCTCCTCAAACGGCAGGGGGACGGGTCCGGCGCCCTCCCAGTGGAGGCCGTCCTCGTCCTCTTCGGCGGCTGCCATGAGCAGGTCGTAGGCGTCCGCGGCGCGCGGGCTCTTCGCCAGCTCCAGGGCGTAGGTCACGAGGGCGAGGGCGTAATCCCCGTCGAGTTCATCGAGGCGGCCTTCGAGGTAGGCGATGGCGCGGTCCGCGGACTCGTTCTGACCGGCTTCGAGCATGGCCGTGGCGGCGTAGGCGGTGAGGGCGTCGCGGCCCTGGACGCCGCCCATGAGTTCGGTGTGAATGACCATACCGACGTCGTCGAAGGAGCCGTCGGCGTTCTGGTGCGAGGCGATGAACTTCGCCGCGTCGGCCAGGACGGCCTCGTCGATGTACGTGAGTCCTTTCGCCTGGGCGAACGTCTTCAGGACGAACGCAGTCAGGAACAGGCTGCCCTCCGGGTCCTGGTCGCCGAAGGCGGAGAAGCTGCCGTCGGAGCGGCGGTAGGTGAGCTCGCGCTGGTAGCCGGTGATGAGGAGCGTCTCGGCCTTTGCCTGGACTTCGGGCTTGAGCTGGCCGGTGCCCTTGAGGTACTTCAGGATGTACGCGTCGGGCGCGAAGAGGAGCATGTTCTGCTCGCCGCAGCCGTACGGCATCTGGAGGAGCTGGTCGAGCCCTTCGATCGTCTGGGCGAGGAGGCTGCCGGTGATGGCGACGTATGCGCGCTGCGAATCCGGGACGACGCCGTCCGGGAGCGGCAGGTCGATGTTCTTGACGGCGCCGGGGGTGAGCACGCCGTTGGCGATCTGCTCGCGCTGGACGCCTTCGGGCTCGACGATGATGCTCTTGATCACGGCGTCGGCGTCATCGGCGCCGCGGGCAGTGACTTTGACGGTCTGCGTGCCGACGCCGGTGGGGCGGATCTTGAACTCGGCGCCGCCGGTGTCGTTGGCGGCGACGGTGACCGTCTTCGCCGCGGTGTCGAGGAGGTCGAACCAGGGCTGGGTCTCGATCTCGACCTGGAACTCCTGGGCGGAGTCGGTGTAGTTGTAGAGGGCCACTTTCAGGGGGAACTCCTCGCCGCGGATGGCGGAGTAGGGGAGGTCGGCGGAGAGGAAGAAGGGCTGGAAGACGCGCGTCTCGGCCTCGGCGACGCCCAGGCCCTTATCGGGGGAGATGGCGACGGCGCGGAGGTCCCAGGTGGTGATGCTGTCGGGAGCGGTGAGGGGCAGCGTGCCCTTGCCGTCATCGCCGGTGGTGATGGTCTCCCAGACCCAGGTCTCGGGGAAGAACTGGCGGACGCGCTGGACCTCGGCCAGCCCGCCCCCGGCCGACTTCTGGGCATCGTCGCCGGCGGCCGGGAAGGGAGCGAAGGCGTCGCGCTCTTCGAGTCCGCCACCCGCCTGAATCACGGCATCCCATAGCTGGGTCTCCAGCTCCTTGCCCTTCGGGACCTTCCGGTTGGTCATGATCATGAGGCCGGCGTCTTTGAACGTCTCGGCGGCGCCGGGGATGACCACGGGCATCGGTTCGAATACTTCGCCTTCGTGCAGCTCGGCCTGGGGCGCCTGGTAAAGGCGCTCGATCTCGTCGAAGACCTGCTGCAGGTTGAGGCGGTTCTCGGCGAGGATGAAGACGGAGCGGTCGACGGCGGCGAGGCCGACCCTGGCGGGGCCCTCGGTCTGTACGTCGACGCTCAACTCGTCGCCGGGGCGAGATTCGTCCTTGCTGAAGGCGGCGCTCACTGAGTGCGGGTAGGCGGCCTCGACATCGAAGGGGATGAAGTCGGCGGCGACTTCGCTGGTGGGGAGGACCTGGTAGACGAGGAGCTTCGCGCCGCCGGTCATCTGCGGCGTGACCTCGAAGGCGATGTCCGGCGATTCCGTGGAGGAGGTGAAGACGACGCGGTCACGGGCGACGATCTCGTAGTAGAAGTTGCGGGCCTCCGACGTGGAGGCGACGCGGAAGTGAGCGGTGCTGCCGACGGCCAGCGCCGTGGGCTCTTCCTGGGTGACGTGGATGAAGTTGCCGGAGGGCGAAAAGGAGGCGTTGACCTGCTTGTAGGCGTAGGCGTCGCCGGAAGATGCGTTCAGGCTGAGCTGCGCGGCATTCTCCGGAGGCGTCACGGTAAGCGTCCCGATGCCGCGGACGGTCTGCACGGTCTGGGTTGCCTGCGACACCTCGTTGAAATCCTTGTCGCTGTAGTAGAGGTCGATGCGGACGCTGGACTCGACGGGCTGGCCGTCGGGAGTCTCGGTGATGACGAGGACGTTGAAGGGGAGCGTGGGCTTGAAGGCGGGGGTCTCCGGGATGAGCTGGATGTTGACCGGCGCCGCGGAGACGGTGACCAGCTCCGTGGTCTTCTCCTCGTAGCCGGTGTTCTTCTCGACGACGGTGAAGTCGAGCTGGACGTTGCCGAGGCCGCCGGCCTCGGCAACGCCCGCGACGTACTCTGCGGCCTGGAGGTTGAAGTCGGCCGCGCCGTCCGTGACCTTCGTCGAGAAGGTCGCGAACTCCTCCCAGGTGCCGACGTAACGGGTGGCCTTCACCTTCAGCTCGCCGTTGACCGGCTTGCCGAAGCTGTAGGTGGCGTTCACGTGCCCGCTGATGGGCTCGGTGACGAGGAACCAGGGCTTGGCCAGCTCGACGGCGACCTCGTACTTCGGCAGGACGTACTCCTCGATGCGGACGTCGACCTCGGTGGAGGTGTCGCCCGCCTTCGCGGAGAGCTTCCAGGTCCCGAGGTTGGGCTCGGTGGAGAGCGGCAGGTCGAGGGCGGCCATGCCGAACTCGTCGGCGGTGACGCTCTGCTTGAAGACCTTGATGCCCTTGGCGTCAGAAACCTCGACCGTCGCCGTCGTGGGCAGGGGCTTGAGTTCGGAGTTGAGGGTGACGAGGCGGATGTGGACGGTCTGGCCGGGCTTGTAGATCGGCTTGTCGGTCTCGAGGAAGAGGAGCGTGCCGCTCTGGACCTGGACGGCGCCCTTCTCTTTGAAGCCGGGGCCTTCGACGACGATGTCGAAGTCGCCCTTCGTATCGGCGGGGACGTCGATCTCGATGGTGCCCTTGCCGTCGACGCGGGACGAGCCCTGCGCGAACGGCTTCCCGTCCTTCAGCAGCGAGACGCTGACGTCGGCGGAGGTGAGGCGCGGCCCGTCGAAGAGGGAGAGGGAGACGGTCTCGGTCTCGCCGGCGCGGAGGACACGCGGGACGAGTGCGACGTAGGCGTCGGGAGCGCCGGGAGGCAGGCCGCCGCCTGAACAGGCGGCGAAAGCGGCGAGAACAGTGGCGAGAAAAGCGAATCGAAGGTGTGACATGGCGCAGCTCCGGACCTTTGCTTGGTTTCACCAGTCAGACGGAGCGGGGGCGGGAAAAGTTCCGGGGGAGGGTGGAGGGTCAGGGGTCGAGGGTTGAGGGTTGAGGTTGGGCTGAGGTCCATTCGCCAGCCTGGCAAGTGAAGAAACTGGTGGACGCTCTCCGCGCCTGTCACTCGCATGCTTGGCTTCTGAGAAGAAGTGCAAGTCGTAAGCCACAAGTAGTGGTGAAGGTTGGCGATTGACTCGATCGCCAGACGGGTCCTACGCTAGTCGGCGGACATGGCGAAGCGGTTCGGCGTCCGCGCGACCCCGACGTTCCTGCTTGTCCGCAATGCCAGGTCCCTGCGTCACTTCCACGGCAACATCCCCGAGCCGGTGCTCAGGCAGCACCTCACGTCCTACGCCCCGCCGTTGGATGAGACTGCGCAGGAGACGAGCCGGACCCGCTGAGCCGACTCCTTGGCTCGCTGTTCCGTCGCTGAACATCTTGCACGACCGCCAATTTCCGCATCCTGAGGCCGGCGCCAGTCTGCCTGGTGTATGCTGCCTCTCATCACAGATGGATGCGCCACTCAATTGCGAACGCTGCCACTGCCCGGTTCGGGTGTCTATGGGTTGAAGGACGGCAGGCAATGCCTGCGCTGTTCTCTCCGGAACCGGCGGCTCATACGGCGGTCGGCTGCAATCGCCGCCGTCGTGGGGACCGCCCTCGTAGCGATCAACCAGGGGAACCGGCTCATTGGCGGTGAAGCTGGCCCGGACCTTTACTGGAAGATTCCGCTCACCTTCGTCGTGCCATACATCGTAGCGACGGTAGGCGCACTGTTGAATACTCGCGAGTGAGGCGAGCGAATTACCCTTCCATCATGCCGGCGGCCTTGGCATGGATCGCCGGATCGGTGACCTCAAACTCGGTATCCACACGGCGGTCGAGCTGTGGCCATTCGGTTGGACGCTCGCATTTGACGGTAGTCCCGACCGGCCGAAGGCCGCGCGCCAGAGTCCAGACAAGGCGAGCCGAGTGTAATCCAGCTTACTTTATCGTCGCGCGGCGGCATGGTGTCTTGGAAATGACAAAACGATCAGTGAGGAGGGCCCATTGAAGCCACTTAAGTTCCTACTCCCACTCGTCGCTGTCGCTGCGCTCGTAGCTGCGGCCTGCGGCGACGACGACGACGAGGGAAGTCAGTCCACATCACCCCCGAACGAAACGACGGCCGCGACCACAGCGCCCGCGGCGGATGAAATGCAGCTGCCCCCGGGGGCGGAAAACATGAAGGTCGAGATCATGTCGCCGGCAGATGGCGCGGAAGTCAGTGAAAACAGCCTGGCGCTCAAAGTCGAGGCCACAGGCTTCGATCTGGCCTGCGACCTGGCCGGCAAGCCAAATGAGGACGGCAAGGGGCACTATCACGTGCTGATCGACAGAGCCCTTGTCAATATGTACTGCACGGATGACGTGGAGCTTTCAATGCAGAACCTGGAGCCCGGCACGCACACGATAGCCGTGGTACCGGCCTTGAATGACCACGCTGAGGTCCTGGACAACGAAACCGAAGTCGAGATCAATTACCAGCCCGCCAGCCCTCTAGCAGCTATTACGGACGCCACAGGGCTGGGCGAGCCGTCAATCAAGGTCCTTGAGCCGAAACCGGGCGCGACGGTCTCAGGTGACTTCGACGTGGTGGTCGAAATATCGAACTTCAACCTGAGCTGTGACCTGCTGGGCAAGCCCAACGTGGCCGGCTACGGCCACTGGCACCTCAACCTTGACACAACCACGGGGCCGATGATGGGCATGGCCACTATGGTCGGCATGAGCTGCGAGAAGACGTTCCGTATGTCGACGGCGGGGCTGACACCGGGGTCCACCCACTCCATCATCCCCCTGCTGACCGACAACCAGCACGTGCCACTGACGCCCGAGGTTTCCGACAAGGTCGACGTTATCATCCAGTAGGCGACGGCACTCGGTCAGCGGATCATGTTGCCATCAGGTGTGACGGTGGGAGGTTCCGGGCTCAGGACAGCCCGGAACCTCCTTGCCGCATGGCGAGGGCTGATCGCTGCGGCGGCAGCGGCTGGCGCGCAGTGGCTCTTTTGGCGCGCCGAGCCGCGGGCGCCGTTTGCCCCTTTCTCGGCAGGCCAATGGATCGTCACGCACGCGCCGGAAGGGATCGCCACTGAAGCGATCGAGCGGCTCGGCCATCGCGCGGTCCCCATTCTTGAGTGGGCCATGATCCTTGCGGCGCTTGCGCTGGGGGCAGTTCTGCGCGGGCAGCGGCCATGGGTCCTGGGTGCGAGCGCGTTTGTTCTGAGCCTGGCGGCGGCTCACATCGACCCGATCGGCCATAAGGCGGCTTACGTCGTGGCTGCCGCATCGGTTGCCGCGCTGGCAGCATGGGGAGCCGCTTTCGCACTAACGGAGCCGCCACCTACGGAGCGAATGCCGCCGAAACGTGGCGTCCTGATCTCGCGCCGCAAAGTGGTGAGCACTATCGCGCTAGGCCTCGGCATGGTAGCGCTCGGCGGCGCCGCCGCGTTGCGCGCTCTTCTCGAAAGCGCCGCCTCGGCGATGGTTGTGGCGGATAGCCCGTTGTTCCTGCCGGTTGACCCTCTCTTCGCAGATGTCTCCGGTCTCTCACCTGCTGTAAGCCCGACAGCCGATCATTACGTCGTTGACATCAACCTCACGGATCCATTGCTGTCAGAAAGTGACTGGCGACTGACTCTTGATGGGCTGGTCGAGGACGAGCTCAGCCTGTCACTTGAAGACCTTCGGCGCCTCCACACCGTCGAAGAACTC
>JBBISJ010000043.1:0-15940 GCA_037441345.1 Chloroflexota bacterium | reverse complement strand
TGGCCGGCGACGATAGCACCCGCCTCTACTTCCACAACGTCATCGCCCTGGCGCCGTAGGCATACCCGCACCACCCACGGTACGGCAAAGGGGGCGCCCGCCGTGGCGGACGCCCCCGCGTCAGCGGCCGCCGGCGGGGCCGCCACCGATCCGCTACCGCCCCTCCCGCTCGGACAGCTGCTGCAAACCCAGTCTGATCTTCTCGCTCGCGGGCAGGCCCGAGAGGTCCGCCGGGCGCCGGTTCGGCGCACCCGTCGGAATCCGTCCGGAGCGTCGCTCCTCCAGCGCCTCCTGCTGCAGCCGCTCGCGGAGTTGCGCGACAACGCGCTGGGCCGCTTCGAACTCCTGCTCTACCTCGTCGATGGTGCCCACTTCCGGCACGAGATCGGGCGGCACGTCCGGGGCCGATGCCAGGCGCGCCGTCCGGTAGCGGGCGGCTGCCTCGCGCACCTGCGTCTGGAGTTCGCCGACCCGCGACTGTGCGGTAGCGGCGCGGGCCTCGGCGTCTGCCGCGGCCAGTTGCAGCGATTCGACCTGCGCCTGGGCTTCCGCCAGTCTCTCTTCCAATCCTGTCACGTCCGTCTCATCCACCATCCTGATTTCCTCCTCTCCTGGTCCGTGCTGACGGGAGAATAGAACATCTGTTCTGTTCAGGCAAGGGGTTGCTGTCACAGGCGGAACCTTTGGGCGCCCGGGCGCCGTCTGCAAAGTGAGACACTGAAAGGCGGCCTGCCATGAAGCCACGCACTCTCGCCATTACAGCCTTCGCCATCGCAGGAATGATCTTTGCGGCGTGCGGCGGCGACTCTGAGGAGATTGGCGACAGGGACCCGGACATCCGGGGCGAGATCACCGACGTTGGATTCGACGACAACGGGAAAGTGGTGTCCGTTTTCGTCCAGGGCGAGTCGGATGCGTTCTTCCTCCGCGTCAGCGACGACACGGACATCTTCCGTCTCGAAGATGCCAGGCGCGTCGAGGCATCGCGAGAGGACCTGCGGGCGGGGCAGCAGGTGGACGCGTGGGCCGGGGAAGAGATCAACCCATCGGAGCCGCCGCAGGGCAACGCAGTCCGGGTCGTGATCACAGACCGGTTCGAGGGAGGCCCCGACATTCGCGGCATGATCACATCCGTCACCCGGGGATCGGGCGACGTGCTGGGCACCGTGCTGATCGAGGGCAGGATCGAGCCGGACACCGGATACGACAAGGCTTCGGTTCGCGTGGAAGAGGACACTGAGATCTTCATGCGGCAGGGAACGGCATTAGTTGAAGCGACCTGGAGCGCCGTGGCGGAGGGCCTGGTGGTCGAGGCGTGGTTCGAGGGGCCGGTGGCAGAGTCGTACCCGGTACAGGCGAAGGCAGGGCGCATCGTCATCACCGGATTCCCCCAAGATTGACAGCCGCGCAACAGCGCGCGTAGCCTGACGCTCGCAATGCCCCACGTAACGGCGAACGGGATCGATATCTACTACGAGGTGCTGGGCGAAGGCCTGCCCGGTACGCCGGTCGTGATGACGCACGGGTTCGCCGGGCCGTTCCGCCAGTGGCGGCCGGAGATCGACCCGCTGGGCGAGACGCGGCCGCTGGTGTTGTACGACGTGCGCGGCCACGACCGGTCGACGGTCCCGCCGGACGTTTCCGCCTATTCTATGCCGGTGTTCGCGGCGGACATGGCGGCGCTGCTGCGCGCGCTGGGCATCGAGCGGGCGCACGTGGGCGGTGTTTCGATGGGCGGGATGGTGACGGCGCAGTTCGCGGTGGATTACCCGGAGATGTGCGCTTCCGTGATGATCTGCGACTCGACGTGCGGGAACGCCGTATCGGACGGGCCGGCGGGGGCATGGGAGCAGGCGCTGCAACGCGGCATCGGGGCGCTGAGCCACATGGTCCGGACGTACGGCTTAAAGGAGACGCTGCTGCGCGAGTACGAGTGGAAGCAGGCGAACGACCCGCACCTGGAGGTGAGCCCCTACTCCCTGGACGAAGACCTGGAGCGCATCAAGCTGATGACCGTGGAGGGTTACGTCGGCGCGGCCCATGCGATCGCGACGCGGCCCGACCTGACGGAGCGCATCGGGTCAATAACAGCGCCGAGCCTCGTGATGGTCGGCGAGTGGGACGACTTCCGGCCCTGCGCGGAGCGGGACGCGGGCCTGATCCCGGGGTCTCGCTTCGTGACGCGGGAGCGCTGCGGCCACGGATCGCGCTGGCGGGCGGAAACCTTCATCAGCGAGATCGAGGGATTCCTGGCGGATGTCGAAGCCGGCCGGCCGGTGGCCGGGCAGAGGGTGGTCTAGCGGAAAGCGCTCAGAAGCCGTCGTCCTCTTCGCTTTCTCCCGCTTCTTCGAAGTCCTCGTCGGAGTAGTTGCCGGACTCCTGCCCGGCCCAGACGGTGACCATGAAGTCCTCGCGGAAGGGGTCCCAGGTCAGGACCAACCGCTCGTCGATCTCGCTGATTAACTTGCGGATCTCTTCCTCGGTCATGCTCTCGGAGACGGCAAGGAGCCCGTAGGCCGCGGACGAGCCGTAGTGGAGCTCAACGCGGCCGATCTCTTCTTCGTCGGACTCGATGACGTAGCTCTCGGAGCTGGGGGTGCGGAATTCGCGCTCAAACTGGTATCCGGGCATGGGTAGTGCTCCTTTCGCGTGAGAGGGTGGGTGCTACGCCGGGCGCGTGTGGCCGTTGCCGAAGACGATCCACTTGTACGTCGTGATTTCGCGGAGGCCGACGGGGCCGCGGGCGATCGTCTTCTGGGTGGAGTCGATGATCTCAGCGCCAAGGCCGAACTGGGCGCCGTCGGTGAACTGGGTGCTGGCATTGACGTAGACGACGGCCGTGTCGACCTCGTCCAGGAATCGCATGGCAGCGGAGTAGTCCTCCGTGACGATGGCATCGGAGTGGCCGGTGCCGTACTGGTAGATGTGCTCGAGCGCCTCGTCCAGGGAATCGACCACTTTGACGGCCGCGGCAAGGGACCAGAACTCGCGGCCGAAGTCGTCCGGCGCCGCCGGGGTGAGGTTGGCGACGCCGGCCTTCTGTAGCAGTGCCTGGGAGCGGTCATCGCAGTGGATTTCGACGCCGGCCTCGGCCCAGGAGCGGCCGATCTGCGGCAGATAGGCCGGTGCGATGTCGGAATGCACCAGCAGGGTATCGAGGGCGTTGCAGATTGTGTAGCGGCGGGTCTTGGCGTTATGGGCGATGCGCACGGCCTTGTCGAGGTCCGCGGCCCGGTCAACGTACGTGTGGCAGACGCCGGTGCCGCCGGTGAGGACAGGCATCGCAGCGTTGTCGGTGACGAAGCGGATCAGCTCTGCCCCGCCGCGCGGCACGACGAGGTCGATCGTGTCTTTCATCTGCAGCAGCTCGCCAACAAGGGCACGGTCGGTGTTCTCAATTAGCTGTACGGCGTCAGGCGGGGCGCCGGCAGAGGCGATGGCGTCTCGGATGATGCCGGCGAGCATCTTGTTGGAGTTGATTGTCTCTTTGCCGCCGCGGAGGAAGGCGGCGTTGCCGGACTTGAGGCAGAGCGCGGCGACATCAACCGTCACGTTGGGGCGGCTCTCGTAGATAGCGGCGATGACGCCGAGGGGGACGCGGCGGCGGCCGACCTGCATACCGTTCGGGAGGGTGCGCATGTCGATCATCTCGCCGACGGGGTCGGGGAGCATGGCGACGTTGCGGGTATCGGCGGCGATGCCTTCGAGCTTCGCCGTGTTCAGCTTGAGGCGGTCGACAAGGGCTTCCCCCAGACCGGCGGCCGTTGCGTTGGCGACATCGGCCTGGTTGGCGGCGACGATCTCGTTCGCGCGGTCAAGCAGGGCGTCCGCGATAGCGTGGAGGGCGCGGTTCTTGACGTCGGTGGAAGCGCGTGCGAGTTCGCGGGCGGCGCGCTGCGCTGCCTGGCCTTTGGTCTGGAGTTCGCTGGCCGTGGTTGTCATCCACCGGGGCGCGTCGTCTGCGGCGCCCGTCGGCCGTGGCTAGGCCCGGCTAGAGGTTAGCCGTGCCGCCGCTGCCAGCGGGTCTTCTTCAGCATCTTGCGGTGCTTGTGCTTGCCTATCTTCTTGCGCCGCTTCTTTACGACAGACCCCATTAAACCTCCGTGAGAGATGGAACAAGGAACAGGAGACAGTTGCCAGGCGCTCTGGCCGCTGTTTCGCGTTCCTCGTTCTGCTTCGCCCGGCTACCGAGGCCGGAACTTCAGTAGCGTCACTTCGGACGTTACTCTATCGTAGACAGCTTCGACCGGCATGTCCACCCGAACGGCCTCCGGCGGGCAACCGACGATGTTTGTCATCAGGCGCGGCCCCTCCTCCAGTTCCACGATCGCGTAGACATACGGCACATCTTCGGCGAACGCGGGGTGCATGGCCCGGCGCACGACGGTAAACGAGTAGACACGGCCGAGCCCGCTTACCGCCAACCAATCGAGTTCGGCCGAGAGGCAGGATGGGCAGTGCGGGCGCGGATAGAAGACGAATGCGCCGCAGGCCGAGCACCTCTGGACGCGGAGCTCGCCGTCTCCGAGGCCATCCCAGAACGGCTTCGAAACGGGGGACGGTACGGGCAGCGGCTTCCTGTACTCGGTCATTCTCACCCTACCGCCAGGACGAGCGACGCCTGTTCGCTCATAATGCCGCCGTTGCCGTTAACGAACGCCACCTGGCAGTCCCTCACCTGGCGCTCGCCCGCGCGGCCCTGCAGCTGGCGGACAGCCTCGGTGATATGCGACATGCCGCCGGCGAGGCCCGGCTGGCCGAAAGAGAGCTGGCCGCCGTGGGTGTTGAGGGGGAGGTCGCCCCGGTAGGTCAGGTCCCGTTCACCGACGAACGGCCCGCCTTTACCCTTCGCGCAGAAGCCGGCGTCTTCCAGGGTTACAACGACGGTTATCGTGTAGCAGTCGTAGACGGAGACAAGGTCGATATCGCTGTGCACCACGGCGGCCATCTCAAAGGCAAGCGGCGCCGACACGGCGATCGGCGACGTGGTTATGTCGCCGGCCTGTGAGAGCATTGCGCCGCGGTTCGCCTCGCCCGCGCCGAGCAGCCACACCGGTGGGTTCGCCGGGCTACGGGCCAGGTCCGGGGAGACGACGACGAAGGCAGCCCCGCCGCTACATGGGCGGACGATCTCATAGAGATGCAGGGGGTCCACCACGAGCGGCGAGTTGAGAACGTCGTCCACGGTGATGGGGTCCCGGTACAGGGCATCGGGGTTGGCGCCCGCGTTGGTGCGCTGGTCCACAGCGACCTTCGCCAGCTGGCGGGAGGTAGTGCCGTACTCGTGCATGTGGCGCATCGCGATCAGCGCATAGCCGGAGTTCGCGCCCATCGGCCCGTACGGGGCGTCGAACTCGCGGCCGGGCAACTGCTGGCGAGGCTTGCGAGCGCGCGGCGTGTAGAACGCCTCGACGTCCGACGCTTCGCCGCTGACGCAGAGGACGGCGCGGCAGATCCCGGCCTGGATGGCCGCGGCTGCGCGCCAGACCATGCCGGCCGCCGACGCGCCCCCGAGGTCCACTATGTTGGCGTAGCGCGGGCGCAGACCCAGGTACTCGCCGAGGATCGTCGGCCACATGGCGACCATCTCGGTGATCGGCGGCGCGATCAGGAGACCGTCGACATCGGCCGGGGCAAGGCCCGCATCCAGCATCGCCTTCCGGGAAACGTCTTCCCAGATGCCGAGGGTGCTGAGGCCTTCGGACGACTTCTGCGGCCGCATTTCAGCGATGCCGGTGATGGCCGCGGCGCGGTTGAGCGTCACAGGAGCACCAGGTTGTCCCGGTGGACCACCTCACCACCGTAGTGGTGTCCGAGCACGTCTTCGATGCGGTCCGAGCGGACACCGCGGATGCGCGTGATCTCGTCCGCGCTGTAGTTGGCGATCCCGCAGGCGACCCGCTCTCCGTTGTGGTCGACCAGGTCGATGGGGTCGCCGCGCTCGAAAGCGCCCTTCACAGCGTGTACGCCGGCGGGAAGGAGGCTGGTCTTCTTTTCACGGAGGGCCCTGGCGGCGCCCTCGTCGATAACGACGCGGCCCTTCACGGAGAGGCCGGCGAGCATCCAGCGGCGGCGGCTTTCCAGCCGGTCGCCGGAGGCGGGGAAGTATGTGCCGACCTGCTCGCCCCGCGCCACGCGCACGAGCACATCCGGCTCCCTGCCGCTGACGATGAACATGTCCGCGCCTCCGCCTGTCGCCAGTTTCGCGGCCTGGATCTTGGTGGCCATGCCGCCCACGCCTACAGCGCTCTGAGATTCGCCTGCCAGCGCCTCGATGCGGCCGTCAATGCGGTCCACGCGGTGGATCAGCTGCGCTGCCGGATCCTTGTGCGGGTCGGCGGTGTAGAGGCCGCCTGTGTCGGTGGCGAGCAGGAGCAGGTCGGCGTCCACGAGGTTGGCCACGAGCGCCGAGAGATTATCGTTGTCGCCGATCCTGGCGCCCTCGATCTCGTCACTGGCGACGACGTCGTTCTCGTTGATGACGGGCACGACACGCAACTCCAGCATGGCGAGGAGCGCGTTGCGGGCGTTCAGGTAGCCAAGGCGGTCCGCCAGGTCCTGGCGCGTGAGGAGCGTCTGGGCGACAGTGATAGAGTGGCGGCCAAACAGTTCCTGGTAGCTCTGCATCAGGTCGCTCTGGCCTACCGCGGCGAGGACCTGGCGGTAGGGCATGTCCTTGCGTTCTTTTCTGCCGCCATGTGTCGCGAGCCTGTGACGGCCGGCCGCGATGGCACCGGAGGTCACCACAAGCACTTCCGCGCCGCGTTGGTGCAGTTCGGCGACCTGGCGAACGAGCGACGCCATGCGCTCCACGTCCAGCCGGTCGCTGTCGGCGGTGAGGACGTTGGTGCCGAACTTGGTAACGATGCGCTGGTAGCGCAGGCCAGAGGCGCGGTTTCGCGATCCGCTCATTCTTCCGCGATTGTAGCGATCCGGCGCGACAGGATATACACCACCTGTATCGTAGCGGGGCGTTGTGATAGATTCGGGTACAATGATCTCACGGCTCCTTCAACGCGCCGCTGCCATCGGCGCACTGCTCCTGATCGCCGCAACGTCCCTGCCTACGGCTGGCTCCGTGCATGCCCAGGAAAAGCCCCTGGAGATAATCTTCCAGAACCTGAAAGAGGGCGACACGATCGGCGAGAAACCCTTCGTGATCCAGATGTGCTTCTCGCGGCCGATAAACATCAAGGACAAGGACAAGGGGGGCGATTTCGACTACTCGCTGACCACGAACCAGGGGATGGGGCTGGGACTGCGGATCGTGTTCCAGCCCGATGGCTGGGGCGTCAGCGTCTACCCGGGGCCGGAGGCATCGGTTTCGGGGCTGCCGTCCCCGAAGGACAACAACTGGACCTGGGCGTGGCGCGCCGTCGCCGCGGATGACAAGGCGGTCAACGAGGGAAGCTTCGAGTTCGCGGTCGACGAGGACGCAGAACCGATCCCGCAGGAGACGCCACCCGTATGCGTGGCGGGCGGAAATACAGCCACGCCGGTGCCGACGTTCGATACGCCGACGCCGAGTGGAGGCACCAGCGCTACACCGACTGGGAGCGCCGGGCCCAGCCCAACGGGCGAGCCGGACGGCAGCGTGACGCCGACGCCGGAGCCAGCTGGCGAGGACAGCGGCGACGGGCCAGACATACTGCCGCTGGCGCTGCTGACGATCGGCGGCGCGGGCGGACTGGCGCTGCTGGCGCTGATCGGGTACCTGGTACGCCGCAAGGTGGGGTTCGAGCTGCACGCGCCGACGGGTGAGTCGGGCGGAGAGCACGGGGACCACCATTAGCGAGCGGCGCGGGTCGACTGTCGCCGGCCACCCCGCCCCTCCCCTCCTATCAAAATAAGTAGATCCGGGGGACACCCCCGGACCCCCGTCGGAGGGGCTCAGCCCCTCTGTACTCCCCGGACTTTTCCGGCGCTGACGGTTCCCCCGAAGCCGAAACAAGCGATGGACATGCCAGCTCGCCCCCGCCACTGCCCTCCTCTCAAAATGGGATGAGGGCCAGGGAACGCCTCCGGACCCCCGTCAAACGGGGTCCGTCCTCTGCACTTCCCGGACCTCGCTGCACTGACGCCGCCGGGAGCGAGGCGAGTGCTGGAGTGAGTACGGGCAGGGGATTGGGGGCGTTTTATTGGACGGCGCGGCCTGAAGGCGCGGACCTAACGGCCGGCGGCGGCCGTTTCGCGCTCGAGCTTTTCGAGTTCCTTCATCCAGCTGGCGAACAGCTTCAGCCGCTCGTCCAGTTGGGCACCCATCTCCTGCATCTGGCTGACCTTGTGCTGGACGATGGCGTATTGCGCCTGGGTCACCTCGATCGCCTTCTCAAGTTGCCGCCGCTTTTCAGGCAGCGCGGCTTCCGGCCGGTACTGCGCGCGAAGTTCACGAAGGATGCCTTCCGCGTCCACCATCTCCTTGATCTCGGCCAGGCTGATACCCAGTAGATCCTGCAGTTTCCGGATCTTCTGGACGCGCTTAACGTCGTCATCTGAGTAGAGTCTGAAGCCGCCTTCCATGCGGGTCGGCGGGCGCAGCAGGCCCTTCTCCTCGTAGAAGCGGAGTGTGCGCTGCGTCACGCCCGTGCGTTCCGCGACTTCGCCGATCTGCAGGTTGGCGTCTGTGCTATCGGACAAGGCGTTCTCCTGTGCGGGAACGGGTGATTGCACGGAGTATAGGAACAACCTTACCGGAACGTCAAGGTTAGATTTGGGCGCCGCGGTTAATCGTCGTAGTCGTCGTCATCGTCGATGCCGCCGCTGAGCGCCTGCGCCGGGACGAGCGGCTCCGGATGCGGCTCCTCACGTTTGCGGCCGCGGGCCGGCAGGCCGGCGATGCGTTGCCGCAGGTCGGCGATCTTCCCCACGTCCGAGGCGCGCACCACGACGCCGATGGCGCCGGCGTCACGCAGAAGGTGGAGCAGATTCGCTTCCGCGCCGGCGTCGATCTCCACGAGGAGCGGCGCGCGGACGAATGAGGCCAGCCGACGGAGGGCGAGCATCCCATCGACGCTGACCGGCGTCTTCACCGCGTGAATTAGCAGAGCGTCCAGCGAGAGTTCCCCGAGCAGCCGGAGCCGGGTGTCCTCCTCGTCAAGCGATACAGACATCACGAAACCGAGTTTCTCGTCCAGCAGCGCCTCACCGTGAGAAGCACCATCGATCACGAGGAAGTCTGCGCCTGCCTCGCGCAAGGCGGCGGCGTCCTTCAGGCAGGCTCCAGCCGCAGCGACACCGACGACGGCCCCGTCCGGCAGTTTGGCGCCCCGCAGCTTGGCCGCGTCCGCCTCCACCAGTACGGCGTCTGCGCCCTTCGCGATCGCATCCGCGGTCTTGCCGAGGTCGCCTCCGAGGCGCGCCAGGACGAGCATCGTCGGCGCGGCCGCCCGCGATGTGGCGGCGGCGAAGCCCATCGGCGCCGGCTCCACCCGGCTGGCTTTGCGTATGCGATCACCCAGCTTGCTCATCTTCCGCTCCTGTCCGTTGTTCCTCGCCTGACCATTCTATGCTCCCATGATGCCGCAGCCTACCGCCAGCGGTGCCGCTGTTCTATTGTTCAACTGTTCCACTGATTACGGAGGTCATCCATGGCACGACTGGAAGGGAAGAACGCCCTCGTCACCGGCGCCGGGTCCGGCATCGGCCGCGCCATCTCCACGGTCTTCGCCCGCGAGGGCGCGCGCGTGCTGGCGGCGGACATCAACGAGGAGACAGCAGGGGCCGTCGCGAGGCAGATCGAGGACGCGGGCGGCGAATCGCGTGCGATGCGCGCCGACACGACGAGCGAGGAAGACGTGAAGAGCGCGATCCAGGCCGTCGTGGACGCGTGGGGGCAGGTCGATATCGTGGTAAACAACGCCGGGATCGGCGGGCCCCAGTACACGTGGGACCAGGTGATCGCCGTCAACGAGACAGGTGTGTACTACGGCTGCCTGCATGGCCTGCAACAGATGATCAAGCAGGGCCAGGGTGGCGCGATGGTGAACCTGTCGTCGATGATGGGCCTGATCGGGGCGTGGGAGCCGGGAATGATGGGTGGCGTTGGTTACGCCTACCACGCCTCCAAACACGCGGTGATCGGGCTGACGAAGCAGTTCGGCCTGGACGGCGCGCCGCACAACATCCGAGTGAACGCGCTCTGCCCCGGCTGGATCGACACGCCGCTGATCGACCCGCTGAAGATGGCGCAGCCGCTGCTGGACTGGGCGGTGAACGGCACGCCGATGGGCAGGCTGGGGCGGCCCGAGGAGATCGCGAACGCCGCGCTGTTCCTGGCGAGCGAGGAGTCGTCGTTCATGACGGGCGCCTGGCTGACGATCGACGGCGGCTGGACGGCGCGTTAGAGGATCCGCGAGAGGAACGCCTGTGTGCGCGGCTCGCGGGGGGCGGCGAACATCTCCGAGGGGGTCCCCTCCTCCACCACCACGCCCTCTGCCATGAAGACGGCGCGGTCCGCCACCTCCCGTGCGAAGCCGAGTTCGTGCGTGACCACGACCATGGTCATGCCGGTGTCGCGGGCCAGCGACTTCATCACGTCCAGCACCTCACCGACAAGCTCCGGGTCGAGCGCCGAGGTGGGCTCGTCGAAGAGCATCAGCTTCGGTTGCATGGCGAGCGCGCGGGCGATGGCGACGCGCTGCTGCTGACCGCCGGAGAGGCGGCCGGGGTATTCGTCTGCCTTGGCGCTCAACCCCACGCGGGCCAGTAGCTCTCTCGCAATCGCCTCCGCGTCCTTTCGGGGCATCTTCTTGACGTGGACGGGCGCCTCCATCACGTTGCCCAGTACCGACAGGTGCGGGAAGAGGTTGAACCGCTGGAAGACGAGGCCGATCTGCGAGCGCTTCCGTGCGATCTCGCGCTCGGAGTCCTCGCGCAGGCGGCCGTTCACTTCGCGGTAGCCGATGAGTTCGCCGTCGACGTAAATGCGTCCGTCGTTCAGCTTCTCCAGATGATTGATGCAGCGGAGAAGGGTACTCTTGCCGGAGCCGCTGGGGCCAAGGACGACGACCACCTCGCCGCGTTCCACCTCAAGGTCGACGCCGCGCAGCACCTCCAGCCTGCCGAAGTGCTTGTGCACGCCGAGACAGCGCAGCATCGGCCCGGCGCCGGGGGCGCTCACAACGGCCGCCTCGCTGCCATCAGGTCCAGCACGCGGGAGACGAGGGTTAGGGGCCGCTCCCGGTCGGATACGGCCAGCAGGCGCTCGATCTCGGCCTGGGCGATGCTGAAGACGGTGGTGATCGCGAGGTACCAGATCCCGGCGACAACGAGAAGCTCCATGACGTTGAAGTTGACGGAGTAGATGAGGTTGGCCGCGCCGAGTAGCTCCACGAGGCCGATCGCGAACGCCACCGAGCTGTTCTTGAGGAGGGCGATGAACTCGTTGCCGGTGGGTGGGACGACGACGCGCATCGCCTGCGGCAGGATAATCCGGCGCATCGCCTGGAGCTGCGTCATGCCAAGGCTCTTACCGGCGTCCATCTGGCCGCCCTCCACGGAGAGGATGCCGGCGCGCATGATCTCGGTCATGTACGCCCCCTCGTTAACGCCGAAGGCGATGACCGCGGCCCGGAACGCCGTCAGCTCCGTGGTCAACGTCTGGTTGTCGAACATGCGGGGGATACCGAGGTACAGGATCATCAGCTGGAGCAACGCCGGCGTTCCCCGGAAGAACCAGACGTAGAAGCCGGCGGCGAAGCCAAGGGCGCGATTCCCCGAGACCCGCATCAGGGCAAAGAGCACGCCGAGGACGACGCCGATCAGCTGGGCCAGGACGGCTATCTGGATCGTCGTCCAGACGCCGTCCAGGATAACGTCGTTGAACATGTACTCGCGAACGACGCCGAAATCGAACTCGAGCGCCAGGGTCACGCCATGTCAGCCTTTCTCGCGGGAAAAGGCGGCCCCCGGGTTGCGCCAGGGGCCGCCCTGGTTCGCCGTGATCTAGTCCTGGTACGCCAGGTCTTCCTGCCCCCAGTCAGCAAGGACCTGGTCGTAGACTCCGCTATCCCGTATCGCCGCTAGAGCGGCTTCAAGTGCGGCCTTCAACTCCGGGGAGTCCTTGCGCACGCCGATGCCGTAAGGCGCGGAGTCGAAGCCCGTGACCGCAACCTCGATCTCGCCGTCAGACTGGAGAGCGGAATACGCGGCCACGGGGTCGTCCGAAAGCTGGGCGGCGATGCGGCCGAGCCCGAGTTCCTGCACGGACGTCGGGTTGTCAGGGTACTCCTTGATGTCGATGGGGTTGTCCTTGCACTGGCCTTTGTTGAATTCGTTCATGTAGTCGACCTGGATCGTTCCGACCTGCGCGCCCACGGCCTTGCCGCAGAGGTCCTCGATCTTCGTGATGCCCTCCGGGTTTCCGGCCTGCACGAGCACGCCCGTGCCAGCGGGGCCGAAGTAGGGCACGAAGTCGATCTCTGCCTGGCGCTCCTCCGTGATGCTGATGGCGGACATCACAACGTCGTAGCGCTTGGCGGTGAGGTCGCCAACGATGCCGGCGAAGTCCGCGACCTGCTTGTACTCGACGTCCACGCCCAGCGCCTCCGCCAGGGCGTTCATCAGGTCGATGTCCAGCCCTGTGGCGTTCTGCGTCCCCTCCTCGTAGTACTCGATCGGCGGGTAGGCGATGTCGGAGCCGACGGTCAGCATGCCGTCCGCCAGCTCGGGAACACCGGAGATATCGATCGGTTCGACGGTTGCGCCGCCGTCTTCTGTCGGCGTGGCGCCGCCATCGTCTCCGCCGTCGTCATCGTCATCGTCGCCACCGCAGGCGGCAGCGAGCACGAGAAGAGCGGCGGCAAGCAGCGTCAGAAGCAGCTGCCAGCTAAATGAAATGCGCGTGTTCATGCTTCACCTCCAGGTTGGGTTGTGGGGCGAATCCCTGTAATGGCGAGCATTATAGGCCACAACCCGCGCGATAAACATCCAGCAATCTCCGCTTGACCGGCCAGCGACGGCTCGATAGGCTCCGCCACGCTATGCCCAACTACCCTGTCCTGATCGGCGCGGGCCAGCTGACGAACCGGCTGGAATCAGCCGCGGAAGCGATCGAGCCGGCTGAGATGATGGCCCGCGTTGCCCGCGCCGCCGCAGAGGACTCTGAGCGGCCGGACATCCTGTCGCAGGCCGATTCCGTGCAGGTTGTCGGGATGATCTCCTGGCAGTACGGCGACGCACCCGGTGTGCTGGCGGAGAGGATCGGCGCGAGCCCCTCACATACGCTGTACACGGCGGTCGGCGGCGAAACGCCGCAGCGGCTCGTCAACGACACGGCGGAGGCGATTGCAGCGGGCCGCACCCGGATCGCCCTGCTGGCGGGCGGCGAGGCGATGGCGGCGCGGCGGCTGGCCCGGAAGGAGAACGTGAAGTTCGGCTGGCCGCGCGGGACTCCGCAGTCGATCGAGGGCGACACTCGAATGGGGTTCTCGGACGTGGAGGCTCGGCACGGCGCGACGCTACCGGCGCGCATCTACCCGATGTTCGAGAACGCGATCCGCGCCCACCTCGGCCATGGCATCGAAGAGCACCAGCGTCACCTGGGGGCACTGTGTTCGCGGTTCGCCGCCGTTGCTGCGAAGAACCGGCACGCGTGGTTCCCCGAGGCACATGCGCCGGAAGAGATCACGATGGTGCGCCCGGACAACCGGTGGGTCTGTTTCCCGTATACAAAGCTGATGAACGCGATCATCGAGGTGGACCAGGCGGCGGCGGTGATCATGACCGGCTCGGAAACGGCGCGCGAACTGGGCGTCCCCGAGGAGAAGTGGGTGTACCTGCGCGGGTGCGGGCAGGCGAACGACAACTGGTACATCAGCGAGCGCGTGAACTACCAGTCGTCTCCGGCGATCAAGACGGCTGCGTCACGCGCACTGTCGATGGCCGGCCTGGGCGTGAGCGACATCGACTTCTTCGACCTCTACTCGTGTTTTCCGTCCGCGGTGCAGCTGGGTCTGGACGCTCTGGGGTTGAGCACAGACGACCCGCGGGACCTGACGGTGACTGGCGGCCTGCCCTACTTCGGCGGGCCGGGCAACAACTACGTGATGCACTCCATCGCCACGACGATCGAACGGTTGAGGGCCAGTCCGGGCCAGAATGCGCTCGTTACGGGGCTGGGCTGGTTCGCGACCAAGCACGCGGCCGGCGTGTACAGCGCGCTCCCGCCCGCCGGAGAATGGCGCCGGACCGATCCCGCGGCCGACCAGGCGGCGGTGGATGCGCAGCCGGGCCCGCGTTTCGTTCTGGGAGCGGACGGCGACGCCACGGTGGAGACGTACACGGTCTGCTTCAACCGCGAAGGCGACCCTGAGATGGGCATCGTGATCGGCCGGCTCGCGTCGGGCGAGCGCTTCATTGCGAACACGCCCGAAGACCGCGAGTTGCTGTGGGCGATGACGGGGGACGAGTTCGTGGGCCGCAAGGGGAGCGTCGCATTCGACACAGCGCCGGGGAAGAACCTGTTTACACCGGAGTAGATTCCGCTGACGCGTAGCCGGGCGCCTCTGTATAATTAGCGCTTGCTAAACACCTGACCGCAGAAAGGCAGATTCATGGCTGAAGGCGACAAGCTCCTCCGCGTCGACATGACGAACCAGACGACAACGTTCGAGGCGTTCCCCGAGGAATGGGACCTCCTGGGCGGGCGGGCGCTGTCCGCGAAGATCCTCCTGAGCGAGTGCGACCCGGCCTGCGACCCGCTGGGGCCGGACAACGTGCTGGTGATGGCACCCGGGGTCCTTTCCGGCACTTCGGCGCCGACGTCGGGCCGCATCTCGATGGGGGGGAAGAGCCCGCTGACCGGCGGCATCAAGGAAGCGAACGCAGGCGGTAACCCCGGCCAGCACCTGATGAAGCTGGGAATCCGCGCGGTCGTTGTGAAGGGCAAGCCGGCGGACCCCGAACGGCGCTACGGCGTCGTCATCAACGAAAACGGCGCCGAGGTCGTAGCGGCGGACGAGTACAAGGGGATGTGGAACTACGCCGCGTGCGAGAAGCTGCTGGCGAACTACCCGGCGACGGCATCGGCGATCTCGATCGGTCCGGCCGGTGAGCTGGGGCTGCGCGGGGCGTCGATCGCCTGCACGGACCAGGAGAAGTACCGGGCGCCGGCGCGGCACGCGGCCCGCGGCGGCCTGGGCGCGGTCATGGGCTCAAAGGGCCTGAAGTGGGTGGTCGTTGATCCGGGCCGGGCGCGCCCACGCCAGCCGGCCGACGCAGCCGGCTTCAACGAGCTGGTCAAGACTTTCAGCAAGGCCTACCTGGACGGCCCGCAGATCTTCAAGTACGGCACATCTTCCATCCTCCCCACGGCCAACATGTTCCACACGCTGCCCTACAAGAACCGCACGGAGGGCCAGTCGCCGGACGCGGCGAACCTCGCCGGCGCGAAGATAGTGGAGAGCTTCGCCACGCGAGGCGGCATGATGCACAACTGCATGACCGGCTGCATCGTCAAGTGCAGCAACGTGGTGAACGACGAGAACGGAACCTACCTGACCTCCGCGCTGGAGTTCGAAACCCTGGCGTTGCTGGGCTCGAACTGCGCCGTCGGGCGGTGGGAAGACGTGGCCGAACTGGACCGGCTGTGCGACGAGATCGGCGTGGACACCGTCGAGGCCGGCGCGGCCATCGCGGTGCTGATGGACGCGGGCCAGATGGAGTGGGGCGACTTCGAAGGCATGAAGAAGCTGCTGGCCGATGTCGCCGCGGGCACCGAGCTCGGCCGGACGGTCGGCAACGGCGCGGTCAGCGTCGGCAAGGCGTTCAACCACGCGCGCGTGCCGGCAGTGAAGGGCCAGGCGGTCCCTGCCTGGGACCCGCGGCCATTGAAAGCAACGGGCGTGACGTACGCCAGCGGCCCGATGGGCGCCGACCACACCGCCGGGCTGATCGTGAACCCGGGCCTGCCTCCCGACATGTATGCCCAGGCGTCGCAGGA
>JBBISJ010000042.1:0-17825 GCA_037441345.1 Chloroflexota bacterium | reverse complement strand
ACCCTGAGGCGGCCTGTAATTGACACCGCGTCTCATATGTACTGAACGAGTACAACTTCTTGACAGCGTCGCCGTTCGGCAGTAATGTTCGTTCAGCGAAACCGAGCGCTCGCTATCTTTTCATCCCGGGGTGTTTGAATGCCAAAGCTCAAGCCCGAGGAACTGGAATCCCGCAAGCTGGAGATAATTGAGGCTGCGAGCGCTTGCTTCCTGCGCAACGGGTTCCACCAGACCACCACGGACGAGATCTGCCACGAGGCGAACATCACGCCCGGCGGCCTCTACCACTACTTCGGCAGCAAGGAAGATCTGATCGCGGCGGTCATTGACCACTCGGCAACGGTCGTAATCAGCCGGCTGCAGGACATGATCCGCGAGGCGGACTCCGCTGAATCGGCGTTTCGGCAGGTGTCGGGATTCTTCTTCCAGACGATGCAGGACAGGGGCCTGGACAACGCCACCAGGCTGGAGATCGAGATCTGGGCTGAGGCGCTGAAGAACGAGGCGATCGCCGCAAAACACCGGCGCGCGTGGGCGTTGCGCCTGGGATGGCTGGAGGCCCTGGTGCGCCGCGGTATCGAGGACGGGATATACGACCCTGAGGTGGTGGAGCCGCATGCCATGGCCAGCCTGCTCCTGGCGATCTACACGGGACTGCGCGTGGGGAGCCTCCTCTGGAAGGACGAGTTCGACACGAAGGGGGCGCTGAGGTCGCTGTTCATGATGCACTCCGGCCGCCTGGCTGCCGAGGTCCCGCCGATGCCGGCAGCGGCGCGCGCCTGAGAATCAAAGAAAAGGGCCGCCATTCCGGCGGCGGCCCCTCCCGATTTCCGAGCCGCCGTGAGAGCCCATATTCACGGCGGCTCTAGTGCGTCTTAGTGGGGGTGGCAAACCCCCCGGGGTGCGGCTATACCCCAATTGGCCAAGACGCCTTGCTCGTACCGCCCCGGCAACGGAGCGGCGAGCGCATTGATTGCACCCCTCCCTGGCGTGCCCGCGGCTTCGGCTGTGCTGGTGGCGTTCATCGCGGTATCTATGCGCTCCATTTGACGGTGCTATTAGTGACATGTCGCTGGAGGCGCGTCAAGAGTTTTGCCCGGAAATGCCAGCATTACCAAGCGAGCGCTCATTATACCGAGAAAGCGCTCGGTTAAATGAGCAAGCGCTCGGTATTGCACCCGGCGGGCGCTCACGGACGTAAGATATGTACTGGGGTGACTCGTTCGCGCGGTTTACTCTCAGCGGAACGGCGCGATTATAATTTCGTTACAACGGGAAGATGCTAAGCGTTCGACGAACCATCGCAAACGTGGCCGGCAGGGTGAGGAAGGTGCCGCGGCCGACGCTGCTGGCCGTCACCGGCGCCTGCGCTCTGGGCGCGGTCGTGCTTTTTTCGTTTGTTGGCTACAACCTCCTCGAGTCGGGTTCCACCGGCTTCTCGGCCGACCCGGAAACGGTGGCGAGGGCGTGGCGGTATGCGCTTGACCCCGGCGGCGTTTACGACCGCGTGGCCACGCGCGGCCCCGCCAACCAGCCCTACAACTACAGCATATCGGTGCCCGTGGAGAACCGCGCGGGGCCGTTTGGCAGCGGCTCGTTTCGCATCCTGATCAGCCGGATCGATGTCGATGCACCGGTCAAGGCCTACGGCATGAATTCGGACCTGGTGCCGGAGGTGCCGCTGATGGCGCAGGAGGTGGCCTGGTACAACTTCTCGGCGCCGCCCGGAGTTGGCAGCAACGCGGTCTTCGCGGGCCACGTGAACTGGAGCGGCGACGCCGTGTTCCACGACCTGAACAGGGTGAAACCGGGCGACAGGATTCAGCTGAAGGACGCCGTCGGCGTCTATCTCGAATACACCGTCACCGAGTCGCGCCAGGTCTCCGCCCGTGATAAGGAGATCGTGCAATTGATGGGGCCGACGTCCGACGACATAATCACCCTGATCACCTGCGACGGTGACTACCGCTACACGGGCGACCCGATCCTGCGCGGCGAGTACAACAAGCGCCGTGTGGTCAGGGCGATCCTGACGACGCTCGTCGCGCCCACCGGCCACCCGCTAACCCGCGTGCAAAGCTGACCGCGGGCCGGCCGGAAGGGCGGAGGGTTTCGCCTACCAGTCGTAGTGTTCGCGCTGAAGCGCCAGCGACATTCCCATACCGGCGCCCATGCACAGAGTGACGAGGCCCCACTCGACATCACGGCGCTGCATCTCGTAGGCGATCGTGCCGATCAGGCGCGTCCCGCTTGCGCCGAGAGGGTGCCCGATGGCGATGGCCCCGCCGTTGGGGTTGACCTTGTCCCAGTCCCAGCCGAGTTCGTTGCCGCAGGACAGGACCTGGCAAGCAAAGGCCTCGTTGATCTCGATGACGCCGAAATCGTCCAGGCGCATGCCCGTGCGCTTCATCAGCTTCTGGGTCGCCGGCACCGGCCCGATGCCCATGATCGTCGGATCGACGCCGACGGTGGCGGCGTGACGGAATGTGACGAGCGGCCGCAGGCCACGCGCCTTCGCGGTTTCCTTGTCCATGATCAGGCAGATGGTGGCTCCGTCCGTCCGGGGGCTGGCGTTGCCCGCGGTGACCTGGCCGTCCGCCGTGTACGCGGGCTTAAGCGTGGCCAGCTTCTCGAGGGTTGTGTCCTCGCGGGGGTTCTGGTCCCTGTCGACCGTGACGCTGGACCCGTCCGAATAGTTGATGGTGATGGGCTGGATCTCGTCCGCGAGCAGTCCCTCCTTCTGAGCGCGGACCGCCTTCCGGTGGCTGTCGAAGGCGAACCTGTCCGCGTCCTCTCGCGTGATCCCCCGCTCCTTGGCCAGCTTCTCCGCTGTCTGGCCCATGTCCATGATC
Source organism: Chloroflexota bacterium (assembly GCA_037441345.1). Lineage (GTDB taxonomy): Bacteria > Chloroflexota > Dehalococcoidia > SM23-28-2 > RBG-16-64-32 > DATKKM01. The sequence continues at coordinate 14,973 of JBBISJ010000042.1, read as the reverse complement.
CATGGCTCGGTCACCTGGTACCAGCGCTTCGTCCATTGGGGCGCCTTGCCCTGGTCCGGCCATGGCTGCAGGAATTCGCGAGACATGACCTCGGTGGTCTGGATCTGCTGCAGGTTCCGTTCGTCGCCGGGCGGGATGGGGTTGGTCCTGTCCATGGTCTCGACGCCTCCCGCGAGGACGATGTCGGACATGCCGGCCATCACGGCGAAGGCCCCCTGCGTGCTGGCCTGGAGGGATGAGCCACACTGCTTGTTCATGTCTGTGGCTGAGATGGAATACGGCAGCCCCGCCTCCAGGATGTAGTGTCGGGAGCGCGTCAACATCCCCGCGATACCGACCGAGCCCCACAGCACCTCGTCGACGTCTTCCCCGGCAACGTTGTTGCGTTCCAGGATGCCCTTCATGAGCGGAATGACCATGTCAACGTGGGAGACGTCACGGAAGACGCCGCGCTGGCCTGCTTTGCCGAAAGGGGTGCGGATCATGTCGACGAGAACAGCTTCTCGCATGGCAGGGGACCTCCTGGGACGTTCTTGGAAATGAGTTGGTTAGCGGCGCTAGTTTAGCAGAGCGGCCCGGCTGGGTCTGCCGCCCTGATGATGCGTGAAGCTGGAAGGCGGAATCACGATTCCATGCTTTACCTCGCGTTTACCATTTACGCTCTGTTAACCGCCGGTAGCCGGAGCGTTCACCGGCCCGTTCACCGTGCTGCGAGACGATGAAGCTGAGCCGGAAGCCTGTACGAACCAATGGGAGGGGCCTGAAGAGATGAAGCTGTTCAAGCGGCGAAAGAAGTCTGTAACGAAGATCATCCGTCGTGTCGAGCAGACGGGCGACGTGACCCCACTGAAGCTGGCGGTCTCGCAGGTGCTGGACGAGCAGAGGTGGGACCCCCGGCAGGACGATTTCCGCGGGTTCGATTCTCCGCCCGGGCGCTTCTAGTCAGCAGACCACGGACAATTCTTTCTTCCTTGACGGGGGCTCGCGAGAGTGAGCCCCCACCCTCGCTGAGGGAGGCGAGGGTCCGGGCCGCGGGACAAGTCCCGCGGCCCCTTCTTTGCTGCCCGGACACCGGCCTGCGTTGACAACGTCCGCGTAGTTGCTACACTGCAGTTGCCATCGACCTGAAGGGCGGTGAGCCGGAACAGATAGCCAGGACCCGCTTGGATCTGCGGCAGCGGACCGAGACGGTGCATAGGGCGGGAGCCGTCGGCTCCCTGGACGTTGCGCCCTTTCGGTCTCCGAAAGGGTTTCTTCTTTCGCGGACCCAGGTGGAGGAGCAAGGGGGCGACCCGAGAGGGCGTCTACCGGGAGGACGAGATGGAAAGGCGAGTCTCGATAACCGATCTTAAGACGATGAAGGGCCGTGGCGAGAAGATCGTCATGGTCACCGCGTACGACTACCCGTCGGCGAGGCTGGCAGAAGCGGCCGAGGTACCTCTGATTCTCGTCGGAGATAGCCTGGGCAATGTCGTGCTCGGCTACGACTCGACGGTGCCGGTAACGATGGAGGAGATGCTCCACCACGTGAAGCCGGTGGTGCGGGCGACGCGGAGAGCGCACGTGGTAGCGGACATGCCGTTCATGAGCTACCAGACCGGCCCTGCGGATGCGATGCGCAACGCCGGGCGGCTGCTCAAGGAAGGCGGCGCGCAGTCGGTGAAGCTGGAGGGCGGAGTGAAGGTGGCGGAGACAGTGAGAGCGCTGGTGGACGCCGGCATACCGGTGATGGGACATCTCGGCCTGACGCCGCAGTCGATCAACCAGCTGGGCGGCTACCGGATACAGGGCAAGACGCCGGCGGCCGCGGTGCGGCTGCTCAGCGATGCGATGGCCCTGCAGGAAGCGGGCGCCTACGCGGTCGTCCTGGAGACCGTGCCCGTGCACGTCGCCGCCATCATCACAGAGAAACTCGATATACCGACAATCGGTATCGGCGCCGGGCCTGACACGGACGGCCAGGTACAGGTCTGGCACGACCTGCTGGGCCTCTGTACCGACTTCGTCCCCAAACACGCAAAACAGTATGCGAACCTCGCCGAGACCATCGTCGAGGCGCTGAAGGCCTATTCGCGGGAGGTCCGGGACGGCGCTTTCCCAACCGAGAAGGAATCGTTCATAAAGCCGCCCACCGCCCGGGAGGCGGAGCGGACGACCTCCGCTGTGAGCTAGACAACATCCTCCATTCACCCCTCCCTGTCTGCCCCCTCAGACAGGACTGGACGCCCCGCTGCACCCCCGGCGGGGCGTCCGCATAATAGGGATGGGCCATGAATGTAGTCAGGACCGTCGGAAAGATGACTGCGCAGCGGGCGCGGGCCACTGGAACCGTCGGTCTTGTACCCACCATGGGTTATCTGCACGACGGTCACCTGTCGCTGGTGCGCCGTGCCCGGCAGGACAACGACTTCCTCGTAGCCTCTATCTTCGTCAACCCGACGCAGTTCGGACCCGGCGAGGACTTCGAACAGTATCCCCGCGACGAGGACCGTGATCTCGCGCTGCTGGAAGCCGAGGGGGTGGACGTAGCGTTCATACCGAGCGTGGAAGAGATGTATCCGCCAGGCTTCGATGATTGGGTGGAGGTGCGCGGCCCGGTCGTCGAGCGCCTGGAGGGCGAGCATCGGCCCGGGCACTTCCGCGGCGTGGCCACTGTGGTGGCGCGCCTGTTCCGCATCGTTCGTCCCGGCCGTGCCTACTTCGGGCAAAAGGACGCCCAGCAACTGCGGGTGATCCGCCGCATGGTGGCGGACATGGGCTTGCCGGTGGAAGTCATCGGCATGCCGATCGTGCGCGAGCCGGACGGGCTCGCCATGTCCAGCCGGAACGTCTATCTGTCGACGGAAGAACGCAGGGCGGCACTCGCTCTCTCGCGGGCGCTCCGAAAGGCGGAGGCGATGGTGGCCGAGGGGCAATGGGATGCGGCGAAGGTCAGGGCTGAAGTGACGGAGGCGATCAGGCAGGAACCCCTGCTTAACATCGACTACGTGAGTGTGGCGGACGATGCCACCTTGGAGGAACTGACCGTCATCGACCGCGCGGCGCTGCTCCTTCTCGCTGCGCGGGTGGGGCGGACCAGGCTCATCGACAACGCGTCGCTGTTGCCGATCGACGACCTGCCGGTCGGCCGCGGGTAACCCACCGGGCTACTAGCCCATCTCATCAACGTGAAGCACATATTCGGTGTGCTGCGGGATGCTCTGCAACCCCGTGCGGAGGAACGCCGGCAACAGATTCACTTCCGGCAGCGACGCGACGGGAAACCACCGGAAGGGGAGCTCCGAGTCATCCCATTCGTGCCCGGTGAAGCTGTCGCTTATCATCGGCAGTGACTCAGCGGGCAACGCCGCCGCGAAGTACAGGCCACATTCGTGATGCCGGACGCCCCTGTGCGTGTAGAGGTTCTCGATTATCCAGATGAGCCGGCCCACCCGGACGTCGGTGGCCGGATCGAGGTCCATCTCTTCGATGATCTCCCGGCGAACGCAGTCGCGGGCCGGCTCGTTCATCTCCATGCGGCCGCCCGGCATCACCCAGAACAACTCATCGCCAAACGTGTGGAGAAGAACCTCGTCGCCTCGGGTTATGACCGCGGCGGCTCGATAGACGAACTTCCCCTCAGCGCTCTCGAACTGGATCATCATGGCAGGAATTCTAGCGCGGGCCGCCCACTTCTTGACCGGCCCGTGGCACCCCACGATACAATCCGGACGTATGGGCGGCCATTCACACTGGTCCACGATCAAGCGCCAGAAGGGCGCGTCCGACGCCAGGCGCGGCCAGCTCTTCACCAGGCTTTCCCGGGAGATCTCCGTCGCGGCGCGCGAGGGTGGCATGGACCCGACGATGAACCCGCGCCTCCGCCTGGCGATCGACAAGGCCAAGGAAGGCAACATGCCCGCCGACACGATCAAGCGGGCGATCGAACGCGGCGGACCCGGCGACGCCGACAACCTCCAGGAGATCACATTTGAGGCCTACGGACCGGCCGGTGTCGCCATCCTTATCCAGGCAGTGACTGATAACCGCAACCGTACCGTCAGCGAAGTGCGGACAGCGCTGAGCCGCAACAACGGTACGCTCGGGGAAGCCGGCAGCGTCGCCTGGCAGTTCGAGAGCCGGGGCGTCATCGGCATTGAGCCGGACGGGACCGACCCTGACGAGCTGGCACTGACCGCCATCGACGCCGGTGCCGAGGACGTGCAGGTGCAGACCGGATACATCGAGGTGATCACAGCTCCGTCTGACCTGGACAGGGTGCGGCGGGCCCTGGCCGAAAGCGGCGTCAAGGTAACGACCGCTGAACTCTCCATGGTCCCGAAGAACAGCCTGCCCGTCGACGATAAAGCCGCCGTTTCGGCGCTCAAGCTGCTGGACGTTCTGGAAGACCTGGACGACGTGCAGAAGGTCTACTCCAACGCGGACTTCCCGGAAGCCGTGCTGATGGAGTACGCGGCCGGCTAGCGCCGCCTGCCCGTGACGCCGAACGGGCCCGTCATCGTCCTCGGAATCGACCCCGGACTGACCTGCACCGGTTACGGGATCGTCTCCGTGGAGGGTTCGTCCCACCGCTGCCTGGATTACGGCGCGATCAGATTACCGGTGACCGCCCCCCATCAGGAGAAGTTGCTGCGTATATTTGAAGGCATCGCGGATGTAATCCGCCAGACAAGGCCGCAGGAAGTGGCGATCGAGGACTTCATCGTCGGGCATATGCGCGCCGCCGTGGCCATAGGGGAGGCGCGGGCCGCCGCGGTGCTGGCGGCGGGCACGGCCGGGCTGGCTGTTTCGATGTACAAGCCGGCGGAAGTGAAGCAATTTGTAACGTCGTACGGACGCGGCTCGAAGGAACAGGTCGGCCTGATGGTGCAGGCGTTGCTCGGGCTCAAGGAACCGCCCGCGCCCGCAGACGCCGCTGATGCGCTCGCGGTGGCCCTGTGCCACTGCTTGAAGCGCGGTTCGCGCGTCGTCGAAGCGGCTGCCGGCGTACGGGGAGGGAGAGGCCGGTGATTGCCCGCATCGCCGGAACCGTCGTCGACCGCGGCCCGGACCATATCGTCGTGGACGTGAACGGTGTCGGCTACCTGGCGTACGCCCCCGCCGCCGTGATCACCGCCGCCCAGCAGGGCAAGCAGATCGCCTTGCACACCTACCTCGTTGTCCGCGAAGATGCTCTGACCCTGTACGGCTTCCTCGACGCGCACCAGCAGAGGCTGTTCGCCACCCTTCTCGGTGTGTCCGGTGTTGGCCCAAAGGTCGCGCTCGCGTTGCTTTCCTTGATGGACGCGGATGAGCTATCGTTCGCTATCGCGTCCGGGAATGCCGCGGCGTTGGCGAGGGCGCAGGGCGTGGGCCAGAAGCTGGCCGCCAGGTTGGTCGTCGAGCTGCGCGACAAGATGACGAAGGGATCGGCCGCGGTCGGCGTGCCCGGTGTTGAGTCGGAGGAGATCGTCGCCGCCCTGATGGCGCTTGGCTACTCCCAGGCGGAGGCCGTGGACGCCGTGGCGCGGGCTGAGTTCCCGGACGGCGCGCCCGTTGAGGAGAAGGTGCGCCTGGCGCTGGCCTATTTCGCGAAGGCGCGCATGGGCGATTAGGTCACCGGCGGGCGGACGGCCGCCTCGTACAGGTCCCGGACCTGCACTGTGACCGGCCCCGGCGTGCCACCCCCGATGGCCGCACCGTCCACCGAGACGAGCGGCATCACGCCCATGATCGCCCCGGTCAGGAAGGCCTCGCCGGCGGCCAGCAGTTCTTCGGGGGCGATCGATCGCTCATTCGCCGCGATTGCGTTTGCCTGTGCCAGTTCAAGCACGGCGGCCCGGGTAACGCCGGGCAGGGCGCCGTCCTTCACCGGGGGCGTGAGCAGGGCGCCGTCGCGGACTATGAACAGGTTGGCGGTTGCGGCCTCTGCCATGGCTCCCCGCGTGTTTAGCAGCAGCGCAGTCAACGCACCGTAAGCCTGTGCCTGCCGGCGGGCCAGCAGGTTGTCCAGGTGGTTGAGCGACTTCGTCCCGCTCAGCGGCGACGTCTCGTTGCGCCGGATGGGCGAGAATACGGTCGTCGCGCCCTTCTCGTACATTGCATCCGGATAGTCCGTTGCCGCCCGGGCCTGCACGACGAACGCCGGGTGACCGCCGGGCGGCCCGGCTGTAAGCGTGGCGCGCACCCGGGCGTCCGGCAGTTCGCTGCGCCCAGCGAGTTCCCGGACGATCTCTGGCAGGTGTTCCAGGTCAGGCGGCGGATCGATGGACAGGACAGCGGCACCACTTCGCATGCGCGCTACGTGGTCGCCGAGGCGGTAGACGGTGCCCGACCGTGCGCGGAACGTCTCGAAGACGCCGTGGGCGGACAGCAGACCGGCGTCCGCGGCGGAGACCAGCGCTGCGTCCTCGAGGAAGAAGGCGCCGTTGAGGTACGTCCAGGTCATCGGCTGCCGCCCGCCAGGACGCTTGCCAGGGCGGCCCCCTTGTGCAGCGTCTCCTCGAACTCCAGCGCAGGAACGGAGTCCGCGACGATGCCGCCGCCGACATGGAAATACGCCGTCCCGTCCCTGATGACCATAGTGCGTATTGCGATGTTCAAGTCCAGAGATCCGTCGTATCCGATGTGCCCGATCGCTCCGGTGTAAACGCCGCGGGCGACCGGCTCCAGCTCGTCGATGATCTCCATCGCCCGTATCTTGGGCGCCCCAGTGATCGAACCGCCGGGGAACGTTGCCCGCAGCAGGTCAATGACATCGAGCCCGCGCGCCAGGCGGGCCTCCACCGTAGACGTCAGGTGGTGCACCGTGGCGAACGTCTCCAGCTCCCAGAGGCCGGTGACGCGGACGCTGCCGATCTCCGCTACACGCCCCAGGTCGTTGCGTTCGAGGTCCACGATCATCACGTTCTCGGCCCGGTCCTTCCCGCTCTCCTGTAGCCGTTCGCCTAGTGCCCGGTCCGAAGCCGAGTCGCGGCCCCGCGGGGCGCTGCCCTTGATCGGGCGCGTCACGATCCGGCGCGTGTCCGGGCGGTAGCGGAGGAAGAGTTCGGGCGACGATGAGAGCACGGAGTGGTCTGGATAGCGCAGGAACGCGGCGTAAGGTGCGGGCGAGAAGCGCCGCAGGTCCCCGTACACGTCGAAGGGATCGCGCGAGCACTGCGCCTGGAAGCGCTGAGAGAGGTTCGCCTGGTAGATGTCGCCGGCGCGTATGTAGTCCAGGATGCGCTGTACGGCTGATTCGTATTCAGCGCGGGAGAAGCCTGAAACCAGGCGTCCGAACGGCGAGTGATCGACCCCGGTATCAACCGCCGGCGGCGACAGAGGTGCTGGGTCGAACTCCTGCGGGGAGTCATAGAAGCCCAGGCAGCAGTCCGGCAGCAGAAGATCGTCGAGCGCACCGGCGGGCAGCTTCTCGATGTGGTGCCGCAGGCCGTATCCCAGGTAGCCCACCGCAGCGCCGTCCTGGCTCGCGCGTTCGATTAGCAGCGTACGCAGCACCTCGAAAGGGTCTGCCTCGAACCGTTCGCCTCCACCCCGGGGGCGGTCGATCTCGATGCGGCGGCCATACGAACGGAACACCAGGCTGGGTGTGGCGCCAACAAACGACCGGGCGGGGCCGGCCGTGGGCGCCAGTGCCGTGTCCAGCCAGAAACCATACGGCTCTGCGCAAACCGCTGTTACAGCTGCCAACGATGGCGCTCCGCCGGTTACCTGAACCATGTGCAATAAGCTTACATCGCCGCGGCCGGGAGCCTTGGGCTTTTCGTGAAATTCGGCTTCTGACCCCCTTGACAGGCCTATTATATTCATGGCACTATCAGTGCTATGAATACAGCGGGCGTGCCACAAGCCTCGACCCGGTCGTACTCCAGCCGTCTCCGCCACCGGCAAATGGAGCAAACGCGAGAGGCGATCTTCCAGGCAACTGCTGAGCAGCTCGCCGACCACGGCATATCGGAGTTCAACGTCCCGCTGATTGCCGAGCGCGCAGGGGTGTCCGTTCGTACGATCTACCGCTATTTCCCCACGCGAGAAGCTCTTCTGGATGCGTTCGCCGTCTGGCTCGACGGCCAGGTCGGCCCTTCCAGCCCGAACGCGGTTGCGGATATCGACCAGTTGCCGGAGGCTATCAAAGAGATATTCCGGGATTTCGAATCGAACGAGGCGATGGTGCGTTCGCAGTGGGCCACGCCTCACGGGCGGTCGATACGCGAGCGCGGACGTCTGCGGCGGAAGGCGGCGTATGCTGCCGCCGTCAGGGGCATCACGCGGCACCTGGGCAAGGCAGAGCAGAACGCGGCCACGGCTGTGATAGCCTACCTTTCCAGTTCCCGCACCTGGCAGGCGATGAAAGATGAGCATGGTATGAACGGCGAGGAATCCGGCGAAGCAGTCGCATGGGCGGTCCGGGCGCTCATTGCAGACCTGCGGAAACGCGATGCCGCCGCCGCGAAGACTAGGTTGAAGAAGAGCTAGAAAGAGGGAGACAGGTAATGGTTAATCAACAGGGCGGGCAATTGTTGCCCATACCGGAGAGCTTCCCGTTTGAATGGGACTCGCCGGAGGAGGCGGCGAAGTTCTGGACCGCCGACCTCATGCACTGGCCCAACGGCATCTCGCCGCTCTGCGGGACGATGGACATGCCGCCGTTCGGCCGCGGTCTGTTGAAGGCTGCGCAGGAACTCAGCATGCCCTTCAAGGGCGTCGGCTTCAAGCTGATCAATCACTATGCCTACAGCTGCTTCGAGCCCTACTCCTACGACCCGGAAGAAATGGAAGGGCGGCTCAACGAGATGCGCGGACGCATGATGCAGCACCTCCCTAACCTACTGGAGCGCTGGCGCAATGAGTACGAACCCGAGACAAGATCGATCAACAACGATACGCTCAGGGGCGACTACTCAAAGCTCGGCGACCGCGACCTCGCGGACCTGTTCGAGACCATCGTCGCGAAACGGGAGCGAGAGGGCGAACTGCACTTCCTCGCCGTGTTCCCGGCGATGGGCGGCGTCATGGGGTTTGAGGAGGTGTACACACAGCTCTTCGGCCCCCCGAAAGCCGGCGAGCACCTGCAGCTGCTGCAGGGCTTCCCGAACAAGAGCATCGAGGTGGATACGGCGCTGTGGCGTCTCGCCCGGGAGGCCCGGAAGCGACCCCAGGTCCTGCGCGCTATCAAGGAGACCCCTCCGGCGCAGGTACACGCGGCGCTCAGCCGCGCGGAGGGCGGCGAGGCGTTTCGCGACGCGGTTGACGAATACACCTCGGTGTACGGATGGCGCGCTGCGGAGTTGGATATCGCATATCGCACCTGGGCCGAAGACCCGGCGCCGGTCTACCAGCTCATCCAGAGATACGCGGAGGATGACGAGTACGACCCGGAGGCGGAATACCGTTCCATGGTTGCCGCCCGCGAGGCCCGCGAGAAGGTCCTCCTTGCCGACGTGCCGGGTGAGCAGCGCGGCATGTTCGAGGGAATGCTCCGCCTCGCACAGCAGTACTTGCCCATCCAGGAGGACCACAACTTCTGGATCGACCAGCAGGGGCTCTGCGTGGAGCGAGTCCCCGCGGTCGAAGCGGGGCGCAGGCTGGCCGCGGCTGGCCGGATCGCCGGCGCCGAGGACGTGTTCACGCTCGAATTCGAGGAGATGCTGGATGCACTTCGCGGCGGAAAGGGCGACCTGGGCGAGCTGGTCACAGAGCGCCGCGCCGACTGGGAGCGCTTCAAGCAGATGGACCCGCCGCCGGCGCTGGGAACGACGCCACCCGTGATCGACGATGAGAACCCGATGGTCACGAAGTTCTTCGGCGGGCCGCCCCCGCCGAACCCGGATCCGCGGGTTATGAACGGCAACGCCGCCTCCCAGGGGACGATTACCGGCCCCGCGCGAGTGATCACGCACCTGGATGACGCCGGCCGCCTGCAAAGAGGCGAAATCCTCGTCTGCCCGGCGACGATGCCGCCCTGGACGCCCCTGTTCGGGATCGCGTCCGGCGTCGTCACCGACCATGGCGGCGTCCTCTCTCACACGGCGATCGTTGCCCGCGAATACCGCATACCGGCGGTTGTCGGCACCAAAGTCGCCACGAAGTTGATTCGCGATGGGCAGACTGTCACAGTGGACGGGACGAACGGCACCGTGAAGCTAGAAGACTGATTTGGGCGGAGACAGGCAGCAGGCAGAGGCGTCAAGCGCGCCCCTGCCTGTTTCTTACCCTCTCCTTCTGACCACCGTCTGCATGGTGGCCATCCTGGCGCCCGTCAACTCGACGATGCTCGCGGTGGCCCTGCCGGAGCTTCGCGACGGCTTCAACGTCGGTCACGGCGAAATCGCCTGGCTGGTGTCGGCGTACCTGATCGCGATGGCTGTCGCGCAGCCCCTGGGCGGGCGCGTCGGCGATCAGCTCGGTCGCGTGCGGGTGATCCGCGGTGGTCTCGTGGCGTTCCTGGTGCTTTCGTTGCTGGCGGCCGTCTCGCCCGATTTCTGGGTGCTCATGGCCTTTCGCACCGGCCAGGGGCTCATCGGCGCCTCGATCATGCCCAACGGGATGGCGATGCTGCGCGAAAGCCTTCCCGTGAACCGGCTTGGCCGCTCCAACGGCATCACTGGATCACTCATCTCCCTGTCCGCTGCGATTGGACCTCTCCTCGGCGCGGCGCTGCTGGCCCTCTGGTCCTGGCGGCTCCTGTTCCTGGTGAACATCCCAATCGTGGTTGCGGCGCTGGCGCTGTTCACGGTTTTGCGGTATCCGTCACGCGGGCGCCCGCTCGGCCTCTCGATCGACTGGCGAGGAGCTGCCCTGTTTGCGGCGATCCTCGTCATCGTCACGGCGCTGCTCGACGCGGCCGACAGCGGTGATGCGCTGCTACTCGGTGTGACGGTGATCGCGTTGCCGCTCCTGTTACTCGGTTTTGTCTGGCTGCAGATGGGGTCGGCGAACCCCGTGGCGGAATGGCGCCTCTTCCGGGTGCGTTCGTACGCAGGGTCCACCATGTACATCCTGCTCACTAACCTGGTGATGTACACGGCGATCCTGGCGATGCCCTTCTTCCTGGAAGAAGTGCAGGGGCGCTCCACGATGGAGTCCGGCATTCTTCTTGGCGCCATCTCGATGCCGGTCTTCCTTTTGTCGCCCGCCGGGGGGCGGCTGGCGGACTCTGTCGGACGCAGGCCGCTCGTCAACGCCGGGTCGGCCCTGATCGTGGCGGGAAGCGGGGCACTCTTCCTCGGCATTGGTGGAGATGTCCCGTACGCTTACTTGCTCGTCGTGCTGGCCGTGATGGGCATCGGGCTCGGTCTCAGCGTCGGTCCCGCGGGTACCGCCGCCATCGAGTCCGCCCCCCGTGAACTCGCCGGGTCTGCGGCGGGGACAAACTCCATGATGCGCTACGTCGGCAGCATCATCGGCGCGGGGATCCTGGGCGCCGTGTTGAACACCGAAGCGGACGCGCCCGGCATCGGCCTCTTCCGCCTGGTCCTGGGCGTGCTGTTTGCCGTGTCCCTCCTGGCGCTGGCCTCGTCGCTGTTCATCCACCGGTTCCCCCGTGAGCATCCGGCGGCCGGCGGGCTCCCGGATGCGACACCGCTCGCAGAGACCGCGGGTGTCCGCTCAATCTAGCGCGACCATGCGCGCGATGCGCCTGCACCGTCCGGGCGACGGCCTCAGGGCGGACGATATGCCGGTCCCGGAGCCGGCCGCCGGCCAGGTGCTGGTCCGCGTCCTCGCCTGCGCCGTCTGCCGCACGGACCTGCACGTGATCGACGGCGAGCTGCCAAACCCCAAGCTCCCGCTGGTCCCTGGCCACGAGATCGTTGGCGTTGTTGTCGTGCGCGGCCCAGGCGCTGAGCGGTTCGAGGCTGGCGAGCGAATCGGCATTCCATGGCTTGGGCGCACCTGCGGCGGGTGCGAGTACTGCCTGCGCGGCGCAGAGAACCTCTGCGACTCGCCGCTCTTCACCGGCTATACGGTCGATGGGGGATACGCCGAGTACGCCGTCGCCCAGGAGGACTACTGCTTTCCCATCCCCCACGCATACCCGGATGCCGAGGCGGCGCCCCTTCTCTGCGCCGGCCTGATCGGCTACCGTTCCCTCAAGAAGGCAGGGGATGCCAGACAACTCGGCATCTACGGGTTCGGCGCAGCCGCGCACATCGTCGCGCAGGTCGCCCGCCACCAGGGGCGTGATGTGTACGCCTTCACTCGCCCCGGCGATGCGCAGGCGCAGGCCTTCGCCCGCGAACTCGGCGCAGCGTGGGCTGGCGGTTCGGAGGAGTCGCCGCCGGTGCCACTGGACGCGGCGATCATCTTCGCACCGGTTGGCGCTCTCGTTCCGGCTGCGCTGCGGGCGGTGCGCAAAGGCGGAACCGTCGTCTGCGGCGGCATTCACATGAGCGACATCCCGTCATTCCCTTACGAGCTGCTGTGGGGAGAGCGCACGGTCACTTCGGTCGCCAACCTCACCCGCACGGACGGCCAGGAGTTCCTGGCGCTTGCCCCGCACGTCGCCGTGCGCACCGAGGTGGAAACCTTCCCGCTTGAGTGCGCGAACGAGGCCCTCCAACGCCTGCGCTCCGGCGACCTGCGCGGCGCGGCGGTGCTCGTGCCGTGATTGGCACCCCAAAGTAGAGGAGGGTCTTTAGCCCGCCACCTTGATGTATCGGCGGCTCGTAGCGGCGGCTCGCGAGCCGCCAGAGACGTTGTAGTCCAACACCCCCTTCACAAGTCCCCTCCCCCCGCATATCATCACCCCGCAATCACGAGCAGGAGGCGCCCCATGGTCACCGCTAAGGCCTACCAGTACATCCTCTTCGAGCAGCGCGGCCGCGTCGGCATCGTCACCCTGAACCGGCCGGACCGGCTGAACGCCTGGACGTACGACATGAACGAGGAGATTCTCGACGCCATCGAGAGATGCAACGATGATCCCGGCGTCGGCGCGATCGTTGTTACCGGCGCAGGCCGTGGCTTCTGCGCCGGCGCCGACGTGCGTGGCTTCAACCGCAGCATCGAGCAGCGCGAATCGGGCCAGGAGCGAACGGACGGCCTCGGCCAGGGCGAATCACAGCGCGAGCGCGAGCACCTCGCCGCCTTCCTGCGCCGCTCGAAGCCGCTGATCGCCGCCGTCAACGGCCCATCGATCGGCGTCGGCATGACGATGACCCTGCCGATGGACATCCGCATCGCCGGCGAGGCCGCGCGCTTCTCCATGCGCTTCATTCGCATGGGCATCACGCCGGAGGTGGCCAGCACTGTCTACCTCCCGCAGATCGTCGGCCTCCAGAACGCCCTCGACCTGATCCTCACGGCCCGCACGATCGGCGCCGAAGAAGCACTCCGCATGGGACTCGTCCGTGCCGTTGTGCCCACGGAGCAGTTGCTGGACGAGGCGCTCGCACTGGCGACGGAGATCGCGAACAACCCAACGGAGTGCGTCGTCGAGGGCAAGCGGATGGTGCATCAGCACATGGTGGAGCAGGACGTGGACGCGATCGTAGCGGAGGAGGACCGCGCCTTCGCCAGGGTCATGCGCGGCCCGGCACACAAGGAGGCCGTCCGCGCGTTCCTGGAGAAGCGGGAGCCGCAGTTCAACTAGCGTCCACGAGGCGCCAGAAGAGCTACAGCGTCCGCCGCAGCGTCCGGACGCCCGGGCTGCCGTACACCGCCTCGAAAGCCGCGTCGCGCTTTTCGCCCACCACCTCGTAGCCAGCCTTCTCGTACGCCGCCTGCGCCGAGTCGTTGCCGATGAAGACGCTGATGTCCGAGACCGTCGCGCCGCGCTTGCGGCCGCGCTCCATGATCTCCTGCATCAGCGCATCCACCAGGCCGCGCCGCCGGAACTCCGGCCGTGTCGCGACGTCTTCGACGATCCAGGCGCCCGGCGGGTGTTCCGGCAGGACGGCCAGGACTGTGAGCGCCTGGCCGATCGCCTCGGGGTCGGGCACCGTGCCCATCTTCGCGTCCGTCTCCTCCATCGCAGCCCTCAGGCTCGGGCCTCCGTGCTCCTCCTCGAAGTAACCGGATAGGGCGGCCGCCGGCTCGCCGTCTACCTCGGCGACGATGAAGAGCGGCAGGTGGGCCCAGTGCGGCGCGTCCGAGGTCGTCAGGGCCTCCAGGTAGCGCAGTAGCTGCTCGTCGCTGCCGGGTCGCATGAAGTCCCAGAACCCTTTCGGCAGGTGCGAGCGGAACGCCGTCAGGATCACCCACGCGATGAACGGGGCGTGGTCTGCGCGGGCCTCGACGATGCGGACGCTGGTCTGTGTGGTCATTCTGCATCCTCCTCGGTGAGGCGATTATCCGATTTCCCATTTCCGATTGCCACCGCCGCCTACGTCGGCGTTGGCGTGGGTGGAGGCGTCGGAGTAGGCGTGGGCGGAGGCGTCGGAGTCGGCACCGGCGTCGGCACCGGGCTCGGCGTTGGCACGGGGGTCGGCTCCGGCGTGGGCTCCGGCGTGGGCTCCGGTGTCGGTCCGAACGTCGGGATCTCCGTCGGCTCCGCGGTGGGCGTCGGCGTCTCCGTCTCCTCTTCCTCAATCTTGAACGGCCCGATGTGCTCCGTGGAGGTCCACTCGCCATTCTCGGCCTGGGTGCGCAGGTGGAACCACCACTCACCCGGCGCCAGTTCCGGGCTCGATGTCTCCGTCGCGTCCCCGTCCAGCTCCGGCGTCTCGTCCGGCAGCGTGGACGGCTGTTCCGTCCAGTCCACCGAGTACGCCTTCACGCCTTCCTGGCGCGACCAGACGAGCTTGATGATGTTCTCCGTGGACGGGATGCCGATCCGGTGGCTCGTGCTGCGGATGTCGTCCGGGTCCTGCAGCGCCTCTCCGCCGTCGCCTCCGCCCCCCGAGGCGAGGACGATGATGAGGAAGATGATGAGCAGCAGCGCCAGCACCCCGCCGCCGCCGGCTGCCCACATCCACGGCTTGACCTGGAATTCCGGCTTCTCCTCCAGCGGCTGCCCGAGCGGCCGGCGCGGTGGCCGCGGCGGCATCGCCG
>JBBISJ010000041.1:0-18291 GCA_037441345.1 Chloroflexota bacterium | reverse complement strand
CCTCACGGACAACCCGCAGTGGGTGAACGACGATCCGTACGGCGATGGCTGGATGCTTAAGGTAAGGCTGAGCAACCCCGGCGAACTGGACGAGCTCATGTCCGCAGACGACTACGAGGCGTTTTTGGCCGCGGAGGGGCACTAATCTTGCCAGAGATGCTCCCGGCAACCGTCTTTCTGGACGGAGGCTATATCAGGCAGGAGCGCAAGAATGCCGGGCTGTCTGAACAGTTCGATCCGCGAAAGCCCGCCATGTTCGTCCAGAACCAGCGCGTGGCCGCCAAACAGGTCTGCGTAGGACGGGTGTACTACTACGACGCTCCTGATCCCGACCTCGATGAAGCTGGCCAAGATGCTCAACGAGCATACTTTGACAAGATCATGCGGCTACCCGACACACATGTGGTACTTGGTGAGCTTCGAAAGGGTTCGAAGAAGCGAGAGCAGAAGGGGGTGGATGTGAGGCTCGCCATCGACGCGATGAGGGCGGCGAACTCACAGGCCAGTGGAGTCGTTGCGTTGGTCACTGGCGATGGCGACTTCGCACCTTTGGCGCGGGCAATTCGCGAAACTGGGCCAACCGTGGTGGTTCTAGCTTTCAAGAATTCGGCGTCTGACGGGCTGCTTCGAGAAGCGGATCGCGTGCAATTGTGGGACGAAGTACCCTCTGATTGGGATCTGAAATGACGATGAACCATCCCTACATTCCGAACACGGACGCCGACCGGCGCCAGATGCTCGGCGTCATCGGCGCGCAGTCAGTGGACGAGCTATTCTCGGACATCCCGCCCGGGTTCCGCATCGACTCGCTAGACCTGCCGCCTGCGCTCAGCGAGCTTGACCTTGCGCGTGAGATGGCGGACCTGGCCCACAAGAACGTGGCCGCGGGAAACGGCACCACGAGCTTCCTGGGTGGCGGCGCCTACCGGCACTTCATCCCCAGCACCGTCGCGCACGTGATTGGCCGGAGTGAGTACTACACGGCGTACACGCCCTACCAGCCCGAGATCAGCCAGGGCACGCTGCAGACTATGTTCGAACTGCAGTCGATGACCTGCGAGTTGACCGGGATGGACGTGGCGAACGCCGGGATGTACGACGGCGCCAGCGCCCTGGCCGAGGCCTGCCTGATGGCCTGCAGGATCACCGGCCGTAACCGCATCGCCGTGCATTCGAGCGTCAATCCTTCCTGGCTGGAGGTGGTGCGGACGTACGCTTTCGGCCCGGAAATCCCTGTTGATGTGGTCGATGGCCAGCCGCTCTCCACGGAACACGCATGCCTGGCCGTGCAGCAACCCTCGTTCCTCGGCACGCTCGAGGACGTGTGGTCGCTGCGCGAAACCGCGCGCGGTACCGGCGCACTCTACGTGGTGGCGGTGGACCCCATATCGCTGGGCATCCTAACGCCGCCTGGCGACTACGGGGCGGATATCGTCGTCGCCGAGGGACAGAGCCTGGGATGGCCCGTCAACTTCGGCGGTCCATGGCTCGGCATGTTCGCCTGTCGCAGCGAGCATGTCCGGCAGATGCCGGGACGTATCGTTGGCCGAACGACGGACATGGACGGCCGGACGGGTTACGTGCTCACCCTGCAGACGCGCGAACAGCACATCCGGCGCGAGCGAGCCACCTCGAACATCTGCACCAGCCAGCAACTCATCGGTCTGGCCGCGACTGTATATCTGGCGACTGTCGGGAAGCAGGGTCTGCGTGAGATCGCGGAGGCTTGCTACCACAAGGCGCACTACGCCGCGGAGATCATCGGAGCCTTGCCCGGCTACAGCGTCGATTTCGGCCGTCCCTTCTTCAAGGAGTTCGTCGTAAAATGCCCTCGGCCTGTTTCCGAGATCAACAGGCGGCTTCTGGACCGCGACATCATCGGCGGGCTGGACGTGTCGGACCAGGTAGAAGACGGGATGCTGGTCTGCGTGACGGAAATGAACACCCGCGAAGAGATCGAACGGCTGCGCGACGGCCTGGCGGAGGCAGGGCGATGACGATGGCGCCTGAACTGCCGCATCAGACCACTCGCGCGACACCAGGCACCGGCGCCGGGCTGATGTTCGACCGAAGCCGGCCGGGTCGACGCGGTGTCCTGTTGCCGGCGCTGGATGTGCCGCCTGCCGACCTGCCAGACGCTCGCTTCCTGCGCGACGAGTTGGTGCTCCCGGAGATGTCGCAGAACGACATCATCCGCTACTTCCTCGGTCTGAGCCGGCTGAACTACAGCGTCGACACCGGGTTTTACCCGCTCGGGTCCTGCACGATGAAGTACAACCCGAAGGTCAACGAGGACGTGTCCCGCCTGCCCGGCTTCGCGCACGCGCATCCGCATCAGCAAGAGGAAACGGCGCAGGGCGCGCTGGAACTCCTGTACGAGCTTCAGAATGCGCTGGCCGAGATCACGGGTATGGACGCGGTCGGGCTTGCGCCGGCAGCCGGCGCGCAGGGCGAACTATCCGGCATCCTGATGATCAAGGCCTTTCACCATGACCGCGGCGACACTGCGCGGCGCAAGGTGCTGGTACCTGACTCGGCACACGGTACGAACCCGGCGACGGCGGCGATGGCCGGCTTTGAAGTCGTGTCGGTTCCGTCTGATGAGCAGGGGAACACTGACCTGTCGTTTCTATCCGCCAACCTGGACGAGACGGTCGCCGCCATGATGCTCACGCTGCCGTCAACCCTGGGTCTGTTCGACCCCAACATCGGCGAGATCGCCCGCCTGATACATAAGCGAGGCGCGCTCCTGTACGGCGACGGCGCGAACCAGAATGCCTTCCTCGGGCAGGCGCGATTTGGCGACATGGGCTTCGACGTGGTGCATCTGAACCTTCACAAGACCTTTTCGACGCCGCACGGCGGCGGCGGCCCTGGCGCCGGCCCGGTGTGCGTGAAGTCGCATCTTTCGCCTTACCTGCCCGCGCCGGTCGTTCTTCATACCGATGGCGTTTATCATTTCGCGCGGCCGGAGAAGAGCATCGGGCGGACGATGGCCTTCCACGGAAACTTCGGCGTGCTGGTGCGGGCATTGACCTACATAAAGTCGCTTGGCGGCGAAGGCCTGCGCGCGGTGAGCGAGAACGCGGTCTTGAACGCGAACTACGTACAGGCACGGCTGCGCCCTGTGTACAAGCTGGCGTTCGAGCGCAGTTGCATGCACGAAGTAGTGCTCTCCGGATCGCGCCAGAAACAGCGCGGCGTGAAGACGCTGGACATCGCCAAGCGCCTGATCGACTACGGTTTCCACCCACCAACCATCTACTTCCCGCTGATCGTCGACGAAGCGATGATGGTGGAGCCGACGGAGACCGAGGGCATCGAGGCGCTCGATGCGTTCTGCGAAGCGATGCTCGCGATCGATCGCGAGTCCGCCGAGCAACCCGAGATGGTCATGGGGGCGCCCTACAACGCGCCGCTCCGGCGGCTTGACGAAGCGACAGCGGCACGCAAACCGGTGTTGCGCTGGACTGCCGGCGGGTAACCGAACCACCTTCCATAAACGATGGCATTTGCGTTTCGAGAAAACCCCCTGTGCAACTCGTTCGCGTCTCGCTAGAATGGCCTCGTAGCACCCAAACATCTGTTAACCCTGACTAACCAATAACCATGCCGAGCCGCTGCAAACTACTCCCCGCGCCCCGCGGCTGCTGCCTCCCGATTACCATTACCTTTCACTATTCACCAATTACCATTCGCTGATGTTCACGCACCTCCACGTCCATTCCGAGTTCTCGCTGCTCGACGGTCTCTCCCGTATCCCCGGGCTCCTGGACAGGGCGCAGGAACTCGGGCAGCAGGCGATCGGCCTGACGGACCACGGCGTGATGTACGGCGCGGTGCAGTTCTACAAGGAAGCGCGGGCGCGCGGCATCAAGCCGATCATCGGCATCGAGGCCTACGTCGCACAGGGCTCTCGTCACGACCGTTCGCCCGAAGCCAAGAGCCCGTACCATATGACGCTGCTGGCGAAGAACGAAGCCGGCTACCGCAATCTGCTGGTCCTCTCCACCAAGTCACACCTGGAGGGCTACTACTACAAGCCGCGGATGGACAAGGAGCTTCTGGAACAGCATCACGAGGGAATCATCGCTCTTTCCGGCTGCGCGACCAGCGAGATCTCCCGCTTCTTGCTGGACGGCCGCTTCGACCAGGCAGTCAAGGCGGCTCTGTACTACAAGGACCTGTTCGGCGACTTCTACATCGAGGTCATGGACCACGGGATTGACGAGCACGCCCAGCTCACGAAGGAGTTGGTGCGGCTCGCCAGGGAGACAGGTCTTCCGCCGGTCGTCACGAACGACGTCCACTACGTGCACAGAGACGACGCTCAGTACCAGGACATCCTCCTCTGCATCGGCACGAACGCCACCGTGCAGGAGGAGAACCGGTTCAAGATGTCCGGCACACCCGCCGACTACTACCTCAAGCCCGAAGACGAGATGCGCGCGATCTTCCCGGACCTGCCGGAAGCCGCCGACAACACCTGGAAGATAGCGGAGATGTGCGACCTAACCCTCGAGTTCGGCCGCACCCGAATCCCCACCGCCCAGCTGCCGCCAGGTGTCACGTCCGATCAGCACCTGACGAACCTGTGCCGTGAAGGCCTGGCCCGGCTGTACCCGGGGGACGCGGAGGAGCCCAGGGCCCGCCTCGACTACGAGCTGGAAGTCGTGCGACAGACGGGTTTCGCGGACTACATCCTCTGCGTCGCGGACTTCGCTCAGCACGCCCGGCAGCAACAGATCCAGATGGCTCTGCGGGGGTCGGCGGCGGCGTCCATCATCCTCTATTGCCTGGGAGTCACGAACATTGACCCCCTGGAGCACCGCCTCGTCTTCGAGCGCTTCCTGAACGTGGAGCGCAAGGAGATGCCGGACGTGGACATGGACTTCGCGGAGGACCGGCGCGACGAGATGATCCGGTACGCCGCGGCCCGGTACGGCCATGACCGCGTGGCCCAAATCATCACGTTCGGCACTCTTGGGGCGAAGGCATCGATCAGAGATGTGGGCCGCGCGCTCGGGATGTCCTACGCAGATGTCGACCGCGTGGCGCGGCTCGTGCCGCAGATGCCGGCCTCCTTCGGGACGATGACGATCGAAAAGGCGCTGCATGAAGGCCCCGAGCTTAAGCAGCTGTATGACACAGACCCGGTAATACGCAACCTGATCGATACCGCCCGCGAACTTGAGGGGGTGGCCCGGAACGCCAGCACCCACGCCGCCGGAGTCGTGATCGCTCCGGAGCCCCTGGTCAACATCATCCCGCTGCAACGGCCGCCGTCCGGCGACGCCGAATCGCTGCCCACCACGCAATTCGGGATGTGGGACGTAGCGGAACTGGGCCTCCTCAAGATGGACTTTCTCGGCCTCACGAACCTCACCATCCTCGGCACCGCCTGCGAAGTCATCCGCGAATCGCGCGGCATCCAGATCGACCTCGGGGCGCTCCCGGAAAACGACCCGAAGATGAGCGAGATGCTGGCCCGCGGCGACACTTTCGGAGTGTTCCAGCTTGAATCGGCCGGCATGCGCCGCTACGTCCAGGAGTTGCGCCCGTCTTCGGTGAAAGACCTGGCGGCGATGGTGGCGCTGTACCGGCCCGGACCAATGCAGCACATCCCAACGTATATCCGCGCGAAGTACGGCCAGGAGAAGATCCAGCACCCGCACGAAGACCTGAGGGAGATACTCGACGAGACGTACGGTGTGATCGTCTACCAGGACCAGGTGCTGCTGATCGCGCAGAAGTTCGCAGGCTACTCCCTCGGCGAAGCAGACATTATGCGTAAGGCGATGGGCAAGAAGATCCAGTCGATCATGGACGAGCAGGAGGAGAAGTTCGTCCAGGGCGCGATCGCCAAGGGCTACTCTCCAAAGGACGCCCAGGCGGTGTTCAAGCTGATCCAGCCGTTTGCGGGCTACGCGTTCAACAAGGCGCACTCCGTGTCGTACGCGATGATCGCGTACCAGACTGCCTACTTGAAGGCCAACTACCCCGAGGAGTACATGACGGCGGTCATGATGATGGCAGGCACTCACGAACGCATAGCCGAGGCCTACAGCGAATGCGTCCGGCTGGGGATTCAGCTTCTCGGGCCGGATGTGAACGAATCGGCGTCGAACTTCTGGCTGACGCCGGAAAGGGCGATACGCTTCGGGCTCAGCCGGGTCAAGAACGTTGGGGAAGGGATTGCGGACGGCATCGTCGAGGAGCGCCGAGCCCGAGGGCGCTTTCAATCTCTCGATGATTTCTTCCAGCGCGTGGCCTTCAAGTTCCTGAACAAGCGGGCGCTCGAGTGCCTCGTGAAGGCAGGCGCCTTTGACTCCCTCGCCGAACGCGCCTCATTGCTGGCCAGCCTTGAGAGAATGGTGGTGTACGCTCAGAACACTCAGGAGCAGAAGGCACGCGGCCAGACCTCTCTGTTCGACATGATGGCGCCGGAGGAGAAGCCGGGCCTGGAAGGCCCCCAATTGCAGCGCGCCCCGGAAGCCACCCAGGACCAGAAGCTCGCGTGGGAGAAGGAGTTGCTGGGCGTCTACCTCTCCGACCACCCCTTCGCGCAGGCCGCGGAGAGTCTTGGCGCCGTCCTCACCTGTTCCATCGTTGAGTTGAACAAGGAGTTCGTGGGCAAAGAAGTGACCATCGGCGGGCTGGTCACGGGCGCGCGAACCCTCACGACGAAGGACGGTCGCGCGTTCATCGCAGCCGAAATCGAAGACCTCACCGGCAGCATAGAAGTCACCGTCTGGCCCGAAACGTACGAACAGACCCGAGAGCTGTGGTTAACCGGCAAGATCGTTGTCACAACCGTGCGGCTGCGCGAGAAGAACGACCGGTTGCAGGCGGCCGTGCAGAAGGCGCAGCTCTGGACCGAGGCGGGCGTAGACCCCGCCGCACTGATCCCTGACCAGACGCCGACAGGCGGGAATTACCGAAGGGGGCAAAACGGCAACGGCGGCGCGCGCATCTCGGACAGCAAGCCGGCAGACCGGCCAGTGCACCGCTTGCGCATCGTCATGGAGGAGACCGACGACGCCGAGCGCGACGAGGCCAGATTGAACGCCCTCGTGCACACGCTGGAGGAGTACTCCGGTGGCGATCCGGTGCGGCTGGCGATCCGGCAACTCGACGGCCGCGAGGTGGAGATGGAGCTGCCGGCGGTGCGGCGCTGCCCAGAACTGACGAACCTGCTCGGCGAGATCGTGGGTGAGTGGGGGACGGTGTACGCCTAGCGGTCCTCGATGCCCGTCATCCCGTACGGCAGGCTCTCCAGGTACATCCGCACGGTCAGCCAGTTGAAGATGCCAATCAGCCCCACCGGGAGAGCCAGCCAGCCACTGCCCGACACCAGCACCGCGCCTACCGCCATGATCCCGGCGCTCCCCGCAATCGTGTAACCGGCAGTCTCCAGGTTGATCCGTGGCGCGTTCTGTTTGACCATCGCCGGCGGCACAACCGCACGAGAGAGCACAAGATCCGACACGGCTACCCCCAGGAAGAGGGCGAACGCGATCCTATCCATCGGAGCATCGATCGCTACCTCGACACCGGCAAGGCCCAGGGCGACTGCCGCGACGGTCAGGCCAACGATCTCGGCGAGCGCTATCTGCTGCATCATCGGCGCGGCTTAGATCGCCCCTTCGATCCGCAACAGCCGCTCTTTCATCGCCATCCCGCCACCATAGCCATGCAGGCCTCCATGGCTGCCGATCACGCGATGGCACGGGATCAACAGCGGCCACGGGTTCGTCGCCATGACTCGGCCCGCCGCCCGCGCCGCCCGTGGCCTTCCCGCCTGCTCGGCTAGCCAGCCGTAGCTCCGCGTCTCACCGATGGGGATACTGGCGCAGGCCTCGAGCACTGCGCGGCGGAAGGGCGTGATGCCGCGCCAGTCGATGCGCAGATTGCCTTCGACCGGCCTGCCGGACGCGAGCGCGTCCATCGCGGCGTCGATGCGCGCCGCCTCGCCAGACGATGCCGACTCGCCTCCTCCCTGTTCCGCCGCCTCGCGCAGAGCCTCGTCGCGCGATGCCAGCGGGAGCGTGATTGAGCGCAGGCCTTGATCCGACAGGGTTACGGCCACCCACCCGAGTGCGGTCTCGCATAAGTGAAAGCGCGTTTCAGACGGCATCTTATCCCTCCTCTGGATTCCCAGCGATTATATGGCCCATCGCCAATAACCCAAAGGTGCTGGCGACACCCCGTCCGATGGGTTCGTTACCATATATCCCGTGCGGCTGCTGATCCCTGGCCTCCTTGCTCTCCTGGTCGCCGTCCCCGCTTGCGGCGGAGGCGACAGCCCAACGCTGACGCCATCGCCTTCGCCGTCACCCACGGTCACACGAACGCACCGGTATACGCCCTCGCCGTCACCGGTACCCACGCCGTCACCCTCCCCAACCCCAGCACCAACGCCCGTCCCAACGTCGACACCCCCGCCTTCCGGTGCTTCCATCGACATCTCCGGCAGCGCCTCGAAGCAGGGCGGGTTCCTCATCGTTCGCCTGGTTCGTCCCCCCGCCGGACTGACCGTTCCCACGGCGTGGTTCAACCGGGCACCCTATGGCATGGTCCCCGATCAGGCTGCAGGTGTCTGGTTCGCGTACATCGGCCTGTCCACCTCTTTCGCGACTGGCGGATATCCCGTGGAAGTGTGGGAGGGTGAGACGTTGATCGCGTCCGGGTGGCTCACTGTTTCGGACGGGGGCTTCGACTTCGTGTCGATCACGATCCCGCCCGGCCCGGCGGGGCTACTCCAGGACCAGGCCAGGATCGACCAGGAACGACAGCGCGTCCAGGCGATCGAGTCCGTGTTCACGCCGAAGAAGTACTGGTCCGGCCCGTGGAATATCCCGACGCGGGGCACCGTCACGAGCAATTTCGGCGAGCACCGATCCGTGAACGGCGGCGCCTACTTCCCGCACACGGGCGTCGACATCGCGAACGACGAGGGTACGCCCGTCTACGCGGCGGCCCGGGGCGTTGTGGCGATGGCCGAGGAGCTATACCTGTACGGCAACTCCATCATCATCGACCACGGCGTCGGCGTCTTCAGCGATTACAGCCATCTCTCGGAGATCCTCGTGGCGCCCGGCCAGACGGTGAATCAGGGCGATCTGATCGGCTACATGGGCACGACCGGCTTCTCCAGCGGCCCGCACCTCCACTGGGAGGCGATCGTGCGAAACGTCCGCGTGGACGCGCGCCTGTTCACGCAGGCCGGGACTGACCCGTAGGGAGCATGTCCGCGCCCGGGCGAGTGCTACCCGTCCAGCTCGTGCAGGATGATGCCGCACGCGATGACGGCGGCCGTCTCCGAACGCATGACCCGGCGGCCGAGCGTGACGAGGGCCGCCCCGGCGTCCCGGGCAAGCGCCACCTCCTCGGCGGTGTAGCCACCTTCCGGGCCGATGAAGACGCTGACGGCGGCTGGGTGGGAGGGCAGGTCGCGCAGGTAGTGGCCGAGGCGGTGAGCCCGCTCTTCTTCCCATGGAAGGATCTTCACTCCGCGTGCCGTCCGGATCGCATCTTCGAACGCAACGGGCGGCTCGACCAGCGGCAGCCGCCCCCGGCCGCACTGCTCCGCCGCTTCGACGATGACGCGCCGCCAGCGCTCGGCGCGGGCGGCTGAGGTCTCCTCGGCCTGGACCTGGCTGCGGGCGTTGATGACAGGCACGAAGCGGGCAACCCCGGCTTCCGTGCACTTCTCGAGCGCAAGATCGAAGCGATTGGGACGGATGAGGGACTGGTAGAGCACAACCTCGACGGCCGACTCGTGCGGGCTCGGCCGGTCGCCCATCACCACGCCGGCCACGGCGTTGCCGGAGACGCCGTCCAGCTTCACCACATACTCTCGCGGACCACCTGCCGTAAGCACGATCTCGTCTCCGCGGCGGTAGCGGAGCACCCGGGCCAGGCGGTGGGCCAGATCGCCGGTGACGGTCACGTTGCGGGCGCGAAGGACGTCCGGCTCGACGAAGAACCGCCTCAACTCATCCGCCATCAGGGCCTCCTCGCCACGATCGCGCGCCATACCCCTTCCTCGATCACGCGCTCAACCTTGAGGCCCGCGCCCGTGAACGCGCCGCTCACGGCATCCACCGTGTCATCAAGGAACCCGCTGGCGACGAGCCGTCCGCCGTGTTCCATGTGTCTGGCGAACTGCGGGGCGAGACGCTGGAGCGCCAGGCCGCTGATGTTCGCAGCGATGACATCGAACGTCTTTTCGGGTTCGTTCCCGTCGCCCAGCGTACCTTCGCGAACCGCCACAACCCCCAGGACGCCGTTTGCCTCCCCGTTTTCGCCCGCCGCTTTCACGGCTTGCGCGTCGGAGTCGAGCGCCAGTGCACGCGCCGCGCCGTAAAGCGCTGCCCCTATCGCCAGGATGCCGGACCCGCAGCCCAGATCGAGTACCCGGTCACCGGGCCGGACGAGAGCCTCGAGCTGCGCCAGACACATCGCCGTCGTCGGGTGCTGGCCGGTGCCGAACGCCATGCCCGGGTCGATGCGGATAACGGTCTCGCCTGGCTTTGCCGCGTACTCGATCCACCCCGGGACGACAACCGTGTGCCTGCCGAACCGCTGGATCCCGAAGTACTTCTTCCAGGAATCGCGCCAGTCCTGCTCCTCCAGTTCAACCGGCTCGCGCCAGGCGGGCGGGTGCTGGAGCGGGGCCGCCTGGAGTGCGAGTGCCATCGAGCGTTGCG
This sequence comes from Chloroflexota bacterium, assembly GCA_037441345.1. Taxonomy (GTDB): domain Bacteria; phylum Chloroflexota; class Dehalococcoidia; order SM23-28-2; family RBG-16-64-32; genus DATKKM01. The sequence goes on along the minus strand of JBBISJ010000041.1, from coordinate 7,579 downwards.
CGCGCCCGGCTTCCTCTCCCACCGGGAGATACCCCTTCACGAGGGCCGGGGCATCGCCGTCCAGGACGTAGAGATCGTTCTCCCTGTCCAGCCGCGAGGGCGCCTCGATGGCGACGCCGCCGGTGCAGGCCTGGCGCAGTAGATCGGCCGCCAGCTCCGCGTCGATCCCGGCTACTTCCACGGCGATCTCCAGCCATCGTTCAGCGGGCGGCGCATCCTTGTCGTTCACGGGTTCAGATTAGGGCGTGTGCACGTCCGCTGTCACGCTGTCCAGGGCCGGATATTACCTTGACTCCGCGGCCGTTCCGGTGCTAGCATTTTGAGCAGTTAGCACTCTCGCCTTGCGAGTGCTAATCACGTTTGCAGCATGCTTACTGAACGCCGAAGGCAGCTCCTCCAGATAATCATCGACGAGCACGTCCGCACCGCACAGCCCGTCGGATCGGCGGCGCTCGTCGACCGCTACCACCTCCCCGTCTCTTCAGCCACCATCCGCAACGAGATGGCGGCTCTGGAAGAGGACGGCCTAATCGCGCAGCCGCACACGTCCGCGGGCCGGGTGCCGACGGACGCCGGCTACCGCTACTACGTTGAAGCTTTGATGCGGGACGAGCAGGTCCCGGAGGACCTCCAGCAGACCATCCGGCACCAGTTCCACCAGGCGGCGCGCGAACTCGAGGAGTGGGCGCGCCTCGCGGCGGCGATCCTTGCCGCGCGGCTCCGCAATGCCGCGGTGGTAACGACGCCCCACTCGCCGGAAGCGCGCATCCGGCTCCTTGAGTTGGTGAGCGTACACGATTACCTGGCGCTGCTGGTGGTCGTCCTCCAGGAAGCGCGCGTCCTCCAGCAGACGCTGGCCCTCGACCACCCCTGTAGCCAGGACGAACTCTCGGCGGCAGCCCGTAAGCTGAACGCCCTGATGGCAGGGAAGACGGCATCTGAACTGCGTAAGGAACGGCTGGGCATCAGCGGTATGGAAGCTGCCGCGGCAGAAGCGGCGGCGGGCCTCCTCGAATCGTCGGATGAGATGTCGCTTGAACCATCTTTCATGGAAGGTATGCGTGATCTCTTGCGCCAGCCCGAGTTCTCCCAGGGATCCCGGGCCCTCGGTCTCCTCGAAGTAATGGAGGAGCGCAACGTCTCACGCGCTATCGACCCTTCGCCGGCCGGAGGTGAACTCAACATCGTGATCGGCGGCGAGCACCCGGTGGACGAGATGCGCGCCTGCAGCGTTGTCACGACCCGCTACACGGGCCCGTCCGGGCTCCGCGGTATCCTTAGCGTCGTCGGCCCGACCCGCATGGAATACTCCCGCGCCGTCGCCACCGTCCGCTACGTCTCCTCCGTGATGGAGGAGTTGCTCGGCGTCTACTTCGCCTGAGCTGCCCCGAAGGAGGAAGCGCCATGGAGGAAATGGAGAACCCGGCATCCCAATCGCCCGAGCCGGCTGCTATCACCGGAGGCGACGCTTCATCTCACCCCTCTCCAGCGCACGGGAGAGGGGACGGGGGTGAGGACTCCCCTGAAACGCGCCTGGCGAAGGCCGAAGAGGACGCGCAGCGCTACCTCGACAACTGGCGCCGGGCCGAGGCCGACCTCCAGAACTTCAAGAAGCGCTCGGAGCAGGACCGCGACGAGACGCGCCGTTACGCCAGTGCCTCGATAATCATCAACCTGTTGCCGATCGTGGACGACTTCGAACGGGCGTTCGCCTCGCTGGACAGCCACATCGCCGGGATGACCTGGTTCGACGGCGTCCGCCTGATCTACCGCAAGCTGCTGATGGCGCTGGAGAACGCCGGCGTCCGCCCCATCCAGTCCGAAGGCGAGACCTTCGACCCGCGCTACCACGAGGCGGTCGCTCACATAGACGGGGAAGAGGGCAAGGTGATCAGCGAGGTCCAGCGCGGGTACATGCTGCACGACCGCGTGCTACGGCCGGCGATGGTCGCCGTGGGTAACGGTACCGCGGACAAGAGCAGGCAACGCCAAGGTAACGCTTGATTCGAGAAAGCAGGGATGTGATGGAACGCAAGCCCAGGATCATCAGCGTCGACCGCACGCTCGACCCGGGGATCGATTACGAGCGGGCGTCGGCTGACCTGCGCCGTTATTTACCGCTGAAGGTGTTTACCCTGGCGTGGTTCGCGGCGGCCTTCTACGTGGGCGCCTACGCGCTCGCCGCGCTGTGGCTGAAGTGGTGGCCGTACACAACGCTTGACATCGACAGCAACGGCGCGGTCCAGCTCGCTGTAAGCTGCACAGGCGGGGCGATGCTGGGCGCGACGGCATTCTCATTCCTGGCGTTCTACTGGGCCGTCGGGCCGCAGTCCGGGTCCAGCCCCCGCTACCAGTACGACCCGAACTGGACGTTCTGGCACGTCGCACGCCCGTTCGCGGGCGCCGTCCTCGGCATCGCCGTCTATGGCGTACTCAGGTTCGTCATCGGCGCGATGGGCGCGGTGACGTACGACAGCACGGCCGCCGCCTCGTACTTCACCATAGGCTTCCTGGCTGGTTTCGCGTCGACGCAGCTCTTTGGCTGGCTGGAGACGATGTTGGTGCGTGCATTCGGTGTTGGCGGTAGATAAGGAAGCAATGTGATGTAGCTGCAGGCCTTCAGGTCTGCCCCCGATACCAGATCGGGACGCGGTTTTAGAGACCGCCATTGACGAAAGCGAAGGAGAAGAAGGAGATAACGAATGTCCAAAGCAATAGGAATTGACCTCGGAACAACAAACAGCGCCATCGCGGTGATGGAGGGCGGCGACCCCGTCGTCATCCCCAGCGCGGAAGGCGGCCGCATCGTCCCGTCGGTTGTCGCCATTTCGAAGAGCGGCGAGCGGCTGGTGGGCCAGGTGGCGAAGCGCCAGGGCGTGACCAACCCGGAGAACACCGTCTACTCCATCAAGCGGCTGATGGGCCGCCGGCTGAGCGACGCCGACGTGCAGCGCGACCTCAAGATCCTGCCGTACAAGATCGACGCCGCCGAGAACGGCGACGCCCGCGTCTGGATGGGCGAGAAGTCGTACAGCCCGCCGGAGATCAGCGCCATGATCCTCCAGAAGCTCAAGGCGGATGCGGAAGCTTACCTGGGTGACACCGTCAACGAGGCGGTGATCACCGTCCCGGCCTACTTCAACGACTCGCAGCGCCAGGCGACGAAGGCGGCGGGCGAGATCGCGGGGCTGAACGTCCTGCGCATCATCAACGAGCCCACAGCGGCGGCGCTGGCGTACGGCCTCGACAAGGAAGAGGAGAAGATCATCGCCGTCTACGACCTGGGCGGCGGCACGTTCGACATCTCGATCCTCGAGATTGGCGACGGCACGTTCCACGTGAAGTCGACGAACGGCGACACCCACCTGGGTGGCGACGACTTCGACCAGAAGATCATCGACTGGCTGATCGACGAGTTCAAGAAGGACCAGGGCATCGACCTGCGCCAGGACCGCACAGCCCTCCAGCGCCTCAAGGACGAGGCGGAGAAGGCGAAGGTAGAGCTGTCCACGACACTCGAGCGCGAGATCAACCTCCCGTTCATCACGGCCGACGCCTCCGGCCCCAAGCACCTCACGATCACCCTGACGCGTGCCAAACTCGAGCAGCTGGTCGGCGACCTGGTCGAGCGGACGATTGGCCCCGCCCGCCAGGCGCTGGAAGACGCGAAGGTGACTGCGGACCAGGTCGGCGAGGTGATCCTTGTCGGTGGGCAAACGCGGATGCCGCTGGTGCAGGAGACCGTCAAGAAGTTCTTCGGCCGCGAGCCGCACAAGGGCGTGAACCCGGACGAGGTCGTCGCCATCGGCGCCGCCATCCAGGCCGGCGTCCTCAAGGGCGACGTGCGCGAGGTGCTTTTGCTGGACGTCACGCCGCTGACCCTGGGCATCGAGACGCTTGGCGGCGTCGCGACACCGATCATCCCCCGCAACACGACGATCCCCACCAGCAAGTCGCAGACGTTCTCCACCGCGACCGACAACCAGACGTCGGTCGAGATCCACGTCCTCCAGGGCGAGCGCGGCATGGCCGGCGACAACAAGTCGCTGGGCCGGTTCATCCTGGACGGCATCCTGCCGGCGCCGCGCGGGCTGCCCCAGATCGAGGTGGCGTTCGACATTGACGCGAATGGCATCCTCCACGTCTCCGCGACCGACAAGGGCACTGGCCGCGAGCAGAAGATCACCATCCAGGCCGGCACAGGCCTGAGTCCGGAAGAGATCGAGCGTATGAAGACCGATGCGGAGGCCCATGCCGAAGAGGACCGCAAGCGACGCGACGAGGTCGAAACCCGCAACCAGGCGGACTCGCTGGCTTACACCGCCGAAAAGATGGTCCAGGAGTCCGGCGAGAAGATCCCGGCGGATGTCCGCGCGAGCATCGAGAGCAGCGTCAAGGACCTGCGCGATGCGCTGAACAACAACGCCCCGGCGGATACATTGCGCTCGGCGATGGAACGCATCTCAGCGGCGCTGCAGGCAGCAGGGTCGGCGGTCTACGGCCAGGGCGAAAACGGCGGGACAGAGGCCGGCGGGTTCGCGCCGGGCGAGGATGGCAGCGCCGATGAGGGCGCGGAAGAAGGCACCGTGGAGGGCGAGTACCGCGAGGTGTAGCCGACGCCCCTGACAGCGCCGGAATCGAATCACATCCCCCCACTACGACGCCAAGGATGGCTGCGCGTCGCCGCTACTTGCCGGGCGGTTCCCAGAGGTCGAACACGGTCGCAAGCAAGAGCACCACGCAGGCGACACTCGCGAGAGCGAAGGTGATGACCCTCACTCCAGGATGAGAGTGAGCATCAAGACGCGACCGGGTCAGCCGCGGTTACCGTCCCGTCCGGGTAGAGAACGCTTGCCGCGCCCCCGGAGGGCGCGCATCGGGAGGTGAGGTGTAGCGCTTTCCGGCCCGCCGGGACGGCTGTTATACTCCGGGTATGAAAACCGCCGTTTCCATTCCTGATCACATCTTCAAGAAGGCAGACCGTCTGGCCCGGAAGATGAATAAGTCTCGCAGCCAGCTCTACGCCGAGGCGGTGGCCGAATACACGGCCCGCTACGACGAGGACGAGATGGTGGCGGCGATCAACGCAGCATATGCTGAGCCCGATCCCGAACTAGACGCATTCGTGGCAGAAGCCGCCCGGCGCACCCTTGAGAGCGTGGAGTGGTAGTCTCCCAGGGAGACATCTTCTGGGCAGACCTACCGGCGCCAGCCGGCTCCGAAGCGGGTTTCCGAAGGCCAGTCGTAGTTGTTCAGAGCGACGTCTTCAACGCATCGGCGTTGCGAACCGTAGCCTGCGTCCCTCTCACCACTCTCCTCAGTCGCGCAAGCTCCCCGGGGAATGTCCGCTTGAGAGCCCGCGATACCGGATTGGCGCACGATTCCGTGGCGCTGGCGCCGCAAATACTAGCGGTCGACCGCTCGCTGTTGCTCGACCGCGTTGGCCATCTCGGCCGCCAGCCAATAGGCCAGATACTCGCCGGGATTAGCATAGTCCTGGGCTATCCGTCGGCGTCAGGCGCCGCTTAAGCCGCCGCTGCTTCGGACTCGTCGCCCTCGTCTTCCAGGTCCTCGTCCTCGCCGGTGAACATCGTCCAGCCGATCCAGAACGCCAGGGCGTCGACGACGGCGACCGCCGCCAGCACGGGAATCGCCAGCGCGAGGTAGCTGCGGCGGGTAATCGCCCAGAAGAAGATCACGAGCTCGAGCGCTGCGCCGATCATGAGGATGAGTCCGGTGCGCTGGGATTTCTCCATTACTTCGCCTCCGCCGCTTTTCGCATCTCCGGTGGCAGCAGGTTCGGGATCCGGTCCTCTATCGGGTAGCGCTCCCCGCACTTCGTGCAGAGCAGCGCGCCCTGGATCACCTCGTCGCCCTGCTCCTGCTCTACCTGCAGTTCCAGGGGCGCTTTGTCCATGGGGCAGGCAAGGATGTCGATCAGGTCTTTTCGCATAGCGCTGGCATTGTACTAGGGTAACGGGTCAGGGGTCGAGGGTTGGACGGCCTCTCTATTTCCTCCGCCTCAGACGCCCCGCGATCCTGAGGTAGTGACGCCTGTCGGACGGCCGCCAGGCAAGCGCCTCCCCCGCCGGTCTACCAGAGACCCGCCCGTACCAGTAGACGGTGGCCACCAGGGCGCACACATATGCGATGGACGACGCAAGCGCGGCACCGTTGACCTCGATAACAGGGATCAGCACGAGGTCGAGTGCTATGGTCACCCCCAGTGCGATAAAGGTCGCGAGGGTGTTGTAGACGATGCGCCCCCGGCTGAACAGGTAGCTCCCCAGCACGCGGGTGGCGCTGGCCGCGACGATCCCCGGCATGAGGAGCACCAGCGGCAGCAGCGCTTCCGGATAGAACTCCCCGCCGAAGAGTATCGGTATTGCGAGCGGCGCGACCGCGATCACCCCGAGCGCTGCCAGCGCGCTGATCAGCAGCGTATTGCGGGACACCAGCGGCGTCACCTCCTGCGCGTCTTCATCCTCCATCGCGGTGAGCCTCGGCAGCAGCACGAGCGCGACGGCGGAGGATATCCACCAGACGCTCTCGCCCAGGCCGACGGCCACCGTGTAGTGCCCGACGCCGGCCCGGGAGACAAACGCAGCCACGAGAAACTGGTCCAGCCGGTAGTTGAACAGCGCCGCCATGTTCGCTGCCTGGCCCTGGGCACCGTACTTCACCTGCGCTTTCAGCGCCTCGGTCCGTGGCCGCAAGACGATTCCCGGGTCGATCCGGCCCACACCCACCAGCGCGAGGCAGACAACGTCCGCGATCGCAAACGACGCGGTCCAGGCGGCAACGGCGCGCTCCACGTCGAGTTCTCCCGCGGCCCAGAGCACGGCGACGGTACCGAACGCCAGGGCGCCCTGTGAAACGGCCACGACTGTGAGTGCGACGAACCGGCTGGAAGCCTGCAAGAAAGACGTCAGTAGCGTGTAGGCCACAACCGCCGGGAGGGCCGCGGCGTACAGCCAGAAAGCGTACCCGGACACGAACAGCTCCGGCCCAAAGGCAGCGGCCCAGAGCGCGAGAAACACAAGACCGGCAAGTGACGCCCAGAGTAGAACGGCAAGGCTGTTCGATAGCAGGAGGCGGTACGTGTACGTGCCTTTGTTCAGGAAGTAGATGTTGCCCAGACCCACGCCGAGGTTCGCGACGCCGCCGGCGACGAGGATCGCGACAAAGAACAGCGAGTACGTGCCCAGGCCGTCGTCGCCGAGGCCGCGGGCCAGCGCGACACGCAGTCCAAAGGCGAAAGCGTAGATGGCGATCTGCGAGAGGAAAACGAGGTTAACGTTGAACAGGAAGCCGCCGCGGCTCTGCGTTTCGTCTTGCATACGCGTGGGAGCGCCCGCCCCCGGCGCCAGCGCTCGTCGCCAAGTCTACCGCCCGCGTTCCAGCGGCGGCAAACGCGAAATCGACAGTCCGCCGCAGCTTCTGCTACCATCGAAACAGCCGCCGGTGACCCGGCGGTTTCGCGTCTCGCACGCACGCGACCGGGGTGTAGCTCAGTCAGGCTAGAGCGCACGGTTCGGGACCGTGAGGTCGGCGGTTCGAATCCGCCCACCCCGACCAT
>JBBISJ010000040.1:0-20015 GCA_037441345.1 Chloroflexota bacterium | reverse complement strand
CGTCATGGAACCCGTCGTAGTCCTCGGCAACGTTGCGGCAGTCTGCGGTGCTGCCAAGCGGGTTCTTCCAGAGGTAGCGGCCCACGTCGGAGCCAACGCAGGCGATGCTCAGGAACCCGGGGTCGCAGATGCCGTCTCCGTCGTTGTCCATGTCCGGGCAACCGCCCTCATCCTGCCAACCGTCATAGTCCTCGGCCGCTGTCCGGCAATAGTCCATGGTGTCGGGCAGGCCGTCGTTGTCGTCGTCCGCATCGCAGGCGTCGCCGCCGAACGATCCGCCGGGCGGCGGCTGGATGCCGGGCTGCGCGTCGGAGTCGGCATCGTCCTGGTATCCGGCGCCCAGCACGATCAGTTCCGCGGGACCGTTGGGCGTGGCCGGGCAGGTGTCGCAGGCGTTGCCCACCGTGTCGCCGTCGCCGTCGGCCTGGCCGGCGTTCGCCGCGTTCGGGCAGTTATCCCCCAGGTCGGAGGCGCCGTCCCCGTCAGAGTCGCCCAGCGAGTCCACGACGCCGATCGATTCGTTGACCTCTATCACCGCGGGCGGCACAACCTGCACGGAATCGGTGACCTGCACGCCCTCCGTAGCTTCCGCGGAAGCGGGCGGCAAGGCCTGCTGAGTATCGGCGACCAACACCGACTCGTTGACCTCGATGGACACAGGCGGCGCAACGGACACAGAGTCAGCGACACCCACGCCCTCGGTCACCTCGCTCGAAGCGGGCGGCAGCGCCTGCTGCGAGTCAGTGACGCCGACGGACTCCGTCACCTCGATGACGACAGTCGTCTGCGCGGCTCCGTAATCCATCGTCACCAGGGCGAGCAAGGCGAGCAGGACGAACGAGCAGGCGGCGACGAGCAACTTCGGAGTTGCGCCGCGGCGGCCGAAGATTGCGAGGTTCATCCAGCCCATCACGGTTCGATTCCCTACAAACTGGCTACGAGAAGCTGATCCGGACTGTTACGAGCACTTGCTGGCCCGCAAACACGTTGACGTCCGTGATATTGGTACCGGTAATCACCTGCGTGTTGTTGCACAGTGCCGGGTCGGGGCCACCGAAGCAGTTAATGGTCTGCACAAGGTTGATAGTTCCATCCTGTGGCGCGTCAAAATTCCCCTGTAGCTCCAGCCGCTTTGGGTTCTGAAGGGCGGCAACGGTTAACGTCGTGAAGTGTGTGGCGTTCCAGCCATCCAGTGCGCTGCTGATGGGTTCGCGCATCAGGCAAGCCGGAGCCGCGTTCCCACATGGCTGCGGGTTGGGTCCGCCGCTCACGAGAACACCCCAGACCCCAGGGTGGAACTGCCGGGCCAGTGCGGTCGTAAGAAGGAGTTCACCGTAAGCAGTCAGCGCGTTCTCGAACTCCCGGCGCTCGGCGAGCGACCCATCCTGGTTGCGGACTTCGATCACCCAGTCGCCGTGTACCTTTATGCCCTCGTCCGTGCCGGACGGGCCCGCCGAGCTCGCGGCGACGTCTTCTGTGCCCTGCGGGTCGCCGGCAAAGGGGTTGACCAGGACTGCCAGTACGGCGAGCCCCGCGACGATGCTGCACGCCAACCCGGACAGGGCCAGCAGTCTAATGCGCTTCATTTGTGACCTCCTTGTGGTTCATCCCCGGGGGCTGCCAGGCGCAGGCCACGACGCCCGCGTCCGGCGATCCCCGGTTGGGACGATGATCCCGCAGGATAGCCAGGGGCCGCATCGAACAAACAGCGTAGGTTTTCGCCGGATTCGGGGGTCTGCCGGGCCACGTCAAACGTGACGTCGGCGTCGGGATGGCACCAAATGCGTAAGTGCCGGCCTAAAGGAGATGGTGATGGATCGCGAAGGCGGTAGCTTCCGACCGGTTCTGGACCCCGATCTTGGCGTAGATGTTCGTCACGTGGCGCGCTACCGTCCGCACGCTCAAGGTGAGCTCGGTGCTGATCTCACTGTTGCTCCTTCCGGCCGCGATCAGCAGCAACACTTCGACCTCTCGCGGAGTGAGCGTCGACGGCGGGCCCGACCCACCCAGGAAGTCGCGCACCGCCGCAATAAACTCCTGGCGGACGTCGAGGAAGGGGTTTGCGCCGCTGCCCCTGAGGAAGACCACGCGAGCGTCCGGTATCGCCGATGCCATACCGTTGGCAACGCTGATGGGCAGCACGTCGCTTGCCTCCCGTGACAGTATCAGAGTCGGCGCCCTCACCTTCGGCAGGAATTCCGTCACGTCGACGCTCGAGAGGGATTCGTACGCGAGTGCCAGAACGTGCGGCGTCACCGATTCCCGGATGAACTCCGTATAGGCTCGGGCGCTCTCTCCGCCCTGCCAGCCAGACACCCGGTAGCCCTCGAGTTCGGTGTAAGTCCCCCAGTCGCGCTCGATGAGAGAACGGACAGCGGTGATACGCGACAGGCTGGTCACGTCTGATGACCTTGCATAGGCGTGCCACAGGATCAGGTGACTCACGCGGTCCGGGTGGAGCGCGGCATACTGGATGGCTGCGGCGCCGATGTGACCGAATCCCAGCAAGGCGAACGTCGCCAGGCTGGCGCCGTCCACGACCGCCGACAGGTCGCGCAGTTTCGCCTCCTGTGAGTAGTCGTCTACGTCTCGGTCGGACAACCCCGTACCGCGACCGTCGTAATGAGTCACGGCACAACCGGCAGCCAATCCCTTGAAGTAGCCCCGGACAGCCGGAAGCCCCCATTCCCCCAGGAGGTGACCCAGCGGGAACATCGGCATGTGAACGAGCGGCGGTCCATCACCGATCCGCCAGTAAGCGATGGCGACGCCATCACTGGTCCAGGCGTACTGGATCCGGGGTCGCTGCAGTCCCTCGCCCTGCATGTCGCTCAGCATACCGCGATGGTGAACATGCGAGCGTGCGGCCGCAGGAGTGGCAGAGCAAGTTCCGGAGGGCGGTTGTCGCTCACGCGAACAGAATACGCGCCGATGAGCGGAAGTTGGCTAGGCCGTCAGGCCATGGCGAATGGCGTAAGCTGTGGCCTGCGAGCGGCTGGATACGCCGGCCTTGGTGTAGATGTTCGTGACGTGCCGGGCCACAGTTCGAACGCTCAACGCCAGATCCCTGCTTATCTCGGCGTTACTCAAGCCCGCGGCCAGGAGGCGCAACACTTCCAGTTCGCGCGGCGTCAGGCCTTCTGGCTGTTCGGCGCCTGAGAGAAACCCCTCGATCTCCTGCAAAATCGTCTCCGCCGCTTCCTCGAAGGGAGACATCCGTGTCCCGGGGATCATCACCAGCCGGGCATCCGGGATCGACGCGGTGATGTCCCTGGTCACCCCCGGCGGCAGCAGATCGCTGCCCTCGCGGTGCAACACCAGCGTCGGCGCCTTGATCTGCGGCAGCAATGACGCCACGTCCACTCCCTGCAGTCCCTCGAATGCCCCCAGGAGGCTGTCCGGGGTCACGCACTGGCGCAGGAATTCCGTGTACCATCTGGCCTCTTCGCCTCCTGTCCAGTTGCTCGCCCTGAATCCCTCCAGCTCCGTGTATAACGTCCAGTCGCGCTTAATCAGGGACCGCGCCGCCTCCACCCGTGGGTTCTGCACGTAGTCCCTGTATCGTGCGTAGCTGTACCAGAGGATCAACCGCGATACCTTCGCCGGGTGGCGGGCCGCGTAGGTCAGGGCCGCGGGCCCCATGTGCCCGAACCCCAGCAGCGCGATCTCCCCAAGGCCGGCCCGGTCCACCACCGCCGCGATGTCGCCGACCCGCGCCTCTAGGGAGTAGTCCGTCACTTCCCGGGTGGACAATCCGCCCCCTCGAGGGTCGAACCGCACCAGGGTGCAACCGAGCGCCAGCCGCCTGTAGAAGGTACGCACGCGCGCGTTCTGCCATTCCAGTCGGATGTGCCCCAGCGGGTACGGCGGCGTGAACAGCAGCGGCGACCCTTCGCCAATCGACCAGTAGGCGATGCTGACACCGTCTTGCGTCCTCGCATAGCGGATCTCTGGCTCAAGGATTGATTCGCCGTTCACAGCCGAAGAGTCTCCCGTTGTTTCAAACATCGGAGAATGCGGCGTGTTTCGGGATGGAATGTCCGGCTGCCGCCTACTCCGCGCCGCCGCTCCAGCGTTCCCGGTGGACGTACTCATCGAACGGTTTGCGCGTGCGGCCCAGCGACATCGGCACGTTCGGGTCGGGGTGTCCCAGCGCGATCACCATGGAGATGCGCCATCCCTCCGGTAGCCCGAGCGTCTCACGGCCGCAGTCCTCGTGGTGAATGCGCACCGGGCAGGACGCCAGGCCTTCGTTCCAGGCGGCGACCATGATGTTCTGGGCGGCGCGGCCGGCATCGAAGTCGAGGCCCTCCGGCCCGATGCAGACGGCGATCGCGGCCGTTGCCGGTCCGAGCGGCTCGCTGAAATCGCCGCACTTCGCCAGCAGCGCCATGTTCGCCTTGTCGACTACCAGGACGAAGCGCACGGGCTGCCGGTTCTTGCTGCTGCCGGCCATCCGTCCCGCCTGCAGGATCCGGTGCAGACTCTCTTCACCTATGGGTTCAGCCGTGTAGCTGCGGGTGTCCCGCTTCGTAATGATCGCTTTGTACGCGTCCATGGAGGATAGGGTCTAGGGTTGAGGGTCGAGGGTCAAGGGTGACGAAGGGTCAGGGGTCAGGGGCGAAGGGTCGAGGGTTAAGATGACTCGGCGGGCCGCAGGTCCTTCTGGTACATGTCGTACTGTTTGGCCACGGCCATGCCCGCGCGTTCGTAGAGGGCCCGCGCCCCGGTGCGGTTGTACGAGTCCACGACCAGCCCCACCTCGCGCTTGCCGCGCGCGTACTGGGCCCGAAATACGTGCGCCAGGAGCGCCAGGCCGATCCCGCGGCGGCGGTGGTCCCGCCGCACCGCGAACTGGCGCACCCAGCCGCGTTCGTCGTAGTCGGGGCACAGCGCCGCCGCCACCACGCCGCCGGAATCCTCGGCGATGAACCAGAGTTCCGGGTTGAACGATTCACGCTCGATCATGAACGCCCGCCATTCCTCGAACGTCGTCCACTGGTGGCCATCGTTGTCCTTGAAAGCGTCCATGATCAATTCGTGCAGGGTCGCCTCGTCGTCGTCGCGGAACGTCCGCACGGATACGCCCTCGGGCAACGCGAAGGCGGGCGGCAGCGCGTCCATCGCGATGCGCATCTCCCAGAAGTATCGCTCCGGCAGATAGCCTCGCTCCTCCAGCAACCGCCGGGATGCTTCGTTGAGATGGCTGACCGTCGTCGTCAGCACGACGCGCTCGCCGTCGCGCGCCTGCTCCGCCAGCGTGGCGCCGCGTTCCTCCATGGTCCGCAGGAGCCACGCGCCGAGCCCGCGCCCCGTATGGTCAGGATCCACGTAGCCGTCGGCAACGACGACCGTGAATCCCTGGCGCGGCCAGACGTCGCCGTAGGCCGTTGTGGCGCCGCCCGGGCCTTCAATGACCCAGGCGTCCGCGACGAGCGTGAAGCGGGCGCGATTCCACGCCGCCTGCACGTCATCTGCCGTCGTATCCGCCTCGCCGCACTCTGCGATCTCATGCCGCCTGATCAGCCCGACAACGCGGTCCAGGTCATCTGCCGATGGGTGGCGCATCCGGTATCCCGGCACGGCACCGGCTGTCATCTGCCATGGCCCTCTTCAACCATGGCGGCCAGCTTACCATCTGCTACAATCCCGGCGGAGTCAGCCTTGCCCCGCGCACATTACGCGTTCCTGTGGTACACGGAGCCGCCGTGGGACCGCGCCGACGTCCCCTGGGTCGCCCGCGTGGCCGTACGCTGGCTCATCACGGTGGCCGGCTTTGTGGCCGCCGAGTTGTTCGTCAACGACGTCTGGTACAGCCGGGACCGCTGGCTGACGGACGGGATGGAGCCGGTGCTCCTGGCAGCGCTCATCTACGTGGCGATGCGGGCCGTAGCGCGGCCCGTGCTCATCTTCCTCACCTGCCCGCTGCAGCTGCTCACGCTGGGCCTCTTCCTGCTCGTCATCAACGCGCTCATCGTCCTCCTCACGGAGGAAGTATGCGATTGGTTCGGCATCGCGTTTGCCGTCCAGGGCTTCTGGCCCGCCTTTATCGGCGCACTCGTCATCTCCCTGGTGTCCTTTACGATCTCCCGAGTCCTGAGGCGGAACCCGTTCGGGATGCCGACGTAACCGCGTCCTTAACTTTACCTGCCCTTTTCCCCGGCAACAGGCCCCGAAGACCTTCCGTCGTTTCATACGTGACATCCGAAGATCAACAGCCTCTGCACGCTTTGCGGGAGGACGAGGCAGTCCTGGACTGGTCGGACGCCGAGACCGAGTCCGGCCGCTTCGACCACGCCTATCTGGGTATGCTGGTGGTGCTCGCCTGGACCGTGCTCGCCACGTACGTCGGCGTTTCGCTGGCGGGCCTGATGCACGTTCACCGGCTCGCCCTCGCGGGCAGCGCCGGTTGGATCGTGCTCACGAACCTGCTCTCCACCTGGCACTGGTCGCAGCGCCGGCCAATGCGCTGGTACGACGCCGTCTACCTGTACCTCGACCTCGCATCGATCGTTTTCGTCATGCTTGCCGTCGCCAACATGAGCTATCCGATCTGGCTGGCGCTGATCATGCTGATGATCGCCGCCTCGGCGGAGCGCCCGACGCTCCAGGCAGCCGCCTTCAACACAATCGCCGTCTCCACCTACCCCTTGAGCGCCACCATCCTTCAAGCAGCGGGCTGGTACCAGGCGGGCGCCGGCGTGGCCACCGTTACCACGGCCCTCCTTGCCTTCATCGCCGTGAACCTCGCGATCGTGTTCGAGGGCAAGCGGCGCCTGCGCCGCGTCATCCGCCGCCTGGCCATCACCGACTCCCTGACAGGCGCAGCGAACCGCCGCCAGCTCTCGCGCTTCCTCGCGAACCCGCCGCGTGCCAGCAGATCCCTGGCCGTGGTCGTGCTCGACGTTGACCAGTTCAAGAGCTACAACGACGAATTCGGCCACCTCGCCGGCGACCGCCTCCTGGTGAGCCTGGCCAGCGCCCTCCGTGAATCATTCGCGGATGCGCCGATCGTCGCCCGTTTCGGAGGCGACGAGTTCGTCGTAATCTTCCCCTGCGACTCGGCCCGGCACGCAACGGAGCGCGTCCAGGCCATGCTGGCCGCCCGCCGGCGAGACCGCGTGCCGGTCAGCATCGGAATCGCCCTCTGGCCCGATCAGCAGCCATCGCTGGACGCTGCGCTCGCCGCCGCTGACGACGCTCTGAGGGCCGCGAAACAGTCGCACCGCAGCACGGACGGCGTGCCGCTGACCGACGTGGCCTGAAATGAAACAGCGGGGCTGCGCTCCCCGCCGCAACTTGCCGCCCGGCTGCTACTCTTCTTCGATATTCGCCTTGATCATCGCGATCAGCTCCGGCGTCACCTCCGTGAACCCGTGCTCCTTCGCGTGCACCTCGGCGTTCTTCAGCAGTTCTTCCTCCGTGTCACCACGGACCACGTGGCCGCAACCGCTCGCCGGATTGACCTTGCCACAATCGATGATCTTTCCCATGGGGCCTCCTCGTGTTGTTGATAACTTGCCGTTCGAGGGTAATTGGCGTCTCCTCCTGCGGTCAAGAAATTGCGCCCGCGACCCCTGTGCCGCGCGCCCGGCAACCTGCGTACAATGGCCTCGATGCTGGCCGAGCGCACCGCCCCCGCACCGTCGCTGAAAGATGCGTACAGGCACTGCCGGCGCATCGCCCTCGGCCACTACGAGAACTTCCCCGTCGTCTCCGTCTTCCTGCCGCGCGAGCTGCGCCCCCACATCTACGCCGTCTACGCGTATTGCCGGATCGTCGATGACCTGGGCGACGAGGCAGAAGGCGACCGCCTCGCCCTCCTGGACGAATTCGAGGCGCAACTCCGCCGCTGCTACGCCGGAGAGCCGTCCGGCCCGCTGTTCGTTGCGCTCGCGGACACGATCCGGCGGTTCGATATCCCGGCCGAGCCGTTCGAGCGCCTGATCGAGGCCAACCGCCGCGACCAGCGCGTCAAGCATTACGAGACATTCGAGGAGCTGCTCGATTACTGCTCGTGCTCCGCCAACCCCGTCGGCCAGCTCGTCCTCCATGTCTTCGGCTACAGCGATCCCGAGCGGCAGGCTCTCAGCGACGCCACCTGCACCGCCCTCCAGCTCACGAACTTCTGGCAGGACGTCTCGGAGGACGTCGGCAAGGGCCGCGTCTACATCCCGCGCGAGGACCTTGTTGCCTTCGGCGTGGACGAGATGGATGTCCTCACCCGTCGCCCGACGCGCGCCTTCCGCCGGCTGATGCAGTTCGAAGTCCAGCGCACCCGCGACTACTTCCGCCGCGGCCTGCCCCTCATCGACACGGTCGCCGGCCGCTTCCGCATGGACCTCCGCCTCTTCACCCTCGGCGGCCTGGCCATCCTTTACGAGATCGCGCGCATCAACTACGACGTCCTTACTCAGCGCCCGCGCCTCTCGCGGATCGACAGGGCGCGGCTGCTCGCCCGCGCCCTGCTGGCCCGCCGGATAGACGTGGGGGCGGCGCCGTGAGGCTGATCGCCGCCCGGACGCACACCGGCGCTGCGCAGGCCACCGGACTCGAAGCTGCTTACGAGCACTGCCGCGACCTCACCCGCCGGGAGGCGAAGAACTTCTACTACGGCTTCTCGCTCCTCCCGGACATGCAGCGCCGCGCCATCTACGCTGCCTATGCCTTCGCCCGGCAGGCCGACGACATCGTTGACTCGGACCTTCCCCCGGCCGAGGCCGCGGCGCAGCTCGCCGCGTACCAGTCCGCGCTCGACGCCTGCCTCGACGGCGAGCCGGAGGGCCCCGTCTTCCGAGCGCTCTTCCACGCCGTTTCGAAGTACGACATCCCCCCGCGGCACCTCTACGAACTCCTGGAGGGCTGCCGCACGGATATCACCTGCAACCGCTACGAGACTTTCGACGACCTCAGGGACTACTGCAGCCAGGTGGCCTCGTCCGTCGGGCTCATATCCATCGCGATCTTCGGCTACCGCGGCGGCGAGCGTGCCCGCCGTTACGCCGCCGACCTGGGCGTGGCTCTCCAGTTAACCAACATCCTGCGCGACGTCCGCGAGGACGCGGAGCGTGGCCGCATCTACCTGCCCCGGGACGAGATGGAGTGGTTCGGCTTCACGGAGGATGACCTCCTGGCCGGCCGCACGTCCCGGGAGTTCCGCCACTTCATGGCCTACCAGACCGGCCGCGCCCGCGACTACTTCCGCCAGGGCCGCCGCCTGCTGCCCCTGCTGCCGGCCCGTCCCCGCGCCTGTGTCGGCGTCATGGCGGGCATCTACGGGGCGATCCTCGACGACATCGAACGTCACCCCGCCGTCATCCTCCGCGAGCGCGTCAGCATCTCCACCGGCCACAAGCTGGCCCTGGCCGGCAGGGAACTCGTCCGCGCCGTGGCCGGCTGATGGCTGACCGCACGGCAGTCGTCGCCGGGGGCGGCCTCGCCGGGATCACTGCCGCCTGTGAGATGGCCGACGCCGGCTATCGGGTGACCCTCATAGAAAAGCGGCCCTTCCTGGGTGGCCGCTCCTACTCGTATACCGACAAGGATACGGGCGCAACCGTGGACAACGGCCAGCACGTCTTCCTGGGCTGCTGCACCGAGTACATCCGCCTGCTGGAGCGCCTTGGCGTCCGCGACCGCGCCTTCCTGCAGCGCCGCTTACGCGTGCCCATTGTCGACAAAGTCTGGGGCACAAGCGTCCTCGCCGCGGCAGACCTGCCGCCTCCCCTGCACCTGCTGCCGTCCCTGCTCCGCTTCAAGTCCCTCTCGCCCGCCGAGAAAGCCGCGGCAGGCTGGGCCCTCGCGCACATCCAGTCCCTGGACCGCGCCCGCCACCCGGAACTCGACTCAGTCACGTTCGCCGAGTGGCTTCGCGAGAAGCGGCAATCGCCCAACGCCATCCGTTCCCTGTGGAACCTGATCACGCTCCCCACGCTCAACGGCGACATCGCCGAGGTCAACGCCGATCTCGCGCTCATGGTCTTCCAGGAGGGCTTCCTCCGCTCCCGCACTGGCGCCAACGTTGGCTGGTCGAAGGTCGGCCTCAGCGAGTTGATCGGCGAGGCGGCCCTCCGCTACCTGAGGGAGCGGAGCGGCGAAGTGCGTCTCGGCGAAGACGCCCGTGCAGTTGAAGTCGCAGACGGAGCGGTCTCGCGCGTCCTGACTGGCACGGGCGAACTCACGGCCGACGCGTACGTCCTCGCCCTCGATCCCGGCTCCCTCCCCGCCGTCCTCCCCTCGCCCGTCCGCGACGACCCGTTCTTTGCCCGCATCGAGCGCCTCGCGCCCTCGCCAATCGTCAACCTGCACCTGTGGTATGCAGGCGCCCAACCCTGGCGCCACCGCTTCGCCGCCTTCCTCAACACGCCCATACAATGGCTGTTTAACAAGCCAACGCCCGCAGGGGCGCAGCAACCTGCAGACCAGCACCTGCGTACAGCCTGTCCGTCGGAGGTTGCTGCGCCCCTACCCGGCGTCCGCCCGGGGACCCACCTCGACATCTCCCTCAGCGGCGCGGACCGCTGGGCCGACACCCCGAACGGCGAACTCGTCACCCTCTTCACGAAGGAACTCTGGTCGCTCATCCCGGGCCTGCGCGGCGCATCTCTCGACCGCGCCCTGGTCGTCAAGCAGCGCCACGCTACCTTCGCCGCCCGCCCCGGCGTCGCCGCCCTCCGGCCCGCCCAGCGCACGCCCGTGCGCGGCCTCTACCTCGCCGGCGACTACACGGACACCGGCTGGCCCGCCACGATGGAGAGCGCCGTCCGCAGCGGGGCGCTGGCGGCGAGCGCGGTGGTCACCGGCAGTCCGTAATCCCGCCCTCTCTCGCCCCCAGCGCCGACCGGCTAGTGTAATTTGCGCTCGCCGGCGCGATACAGTGACACCGTTACCATCGAATTGCGGCCGGATGTCCCCTATCCCCGCTGCGCTCGGGCGCTGCCATCCCAGCACCTCTGCATCCTGAATAGCACGGGCAAGGACGTATCACTGCGCCTGGGCAGCTTCGGCGCGGAACTCGGATCCGGCCAAGAAGCCCTGTCGGACCTTCTCGGAACGTTCCTCGCGCCCGGCGGCCATGTCGTCCGCGGCGACGCTTACGGGTGGCAGTGGGGGCGAGATCATCCTCGCGCCCGCAAATTCGGCAACCCCCCCAACCTCTCCATAGCGGTTCTCGGTCCCAGGCTCCTGGTTCTCCGTCCCGCCCTCGTTTCCCCTAACATCCTTACGTGATAACCTTCCCGCTTGTAGACGGGCCCCTCCGGGCGGCCCATTCCTGGAAGGAGCCGCGAGTGCTGAAGACCACCAGCGAGGCGACGGGCCTCAAGATACGTTCCCACAAGCTCATCTACCAGACGGAACGGGGCCCCCAGTTCATCGACATCACCGATAACGTCGTCCAGCTCCTCCACCAGTCAGGCATCGAGAACGGCACAGTCACCGTCTTCTCCCGCCACACCACCGCCGCCATCACCATCAACGAGAACGAGCCCCACCTCCTGGCCGACATGGAGGAGATGCTCGAGCGCATCCTCCCCGAACTCCACGACTACGCCCACAACAAGTGGGGCCACTCCCTGGCCGACGAGGAGCCGAACGGCCACTCTCACTGCCAACACCTCTTTCTCGGCGCCAGCGAGACCGTGCCCGTGGTCGACGGACGGGCGATGTTCGGGCAGTGGCAGCGCCTCTTCCTCGTCGAGCTTGACCACGCCCGCCAGCGCGAGGTCGTGGTCCAGATCATCGGCGAGTAGGCCAGGGCCGGGGCCCTGACCCCACGGAGGAGAAGCGTGGCAACAGGCAGGCCCTTAAGCCTCAGTCTCAAGCTCGGTTGGTACCTCCTGCGCCAGAAGCTGGCAGGCCGCACTCATTTCCCCCTGACGATGATCCTCGAGCCGCTCGAGGAGTGTAACCTCACCTGCACCGGCTGCGGCCGCATCCGCGAGTACGCCCCGGTGATCGACCGCCAACTGAGCGCCGGGGAGTGCCTGCGCGCCGCCCGCGAGTGCGGCGCCCCCGTCGTATCCATCGCCGGCGGCGAGCCGCTGATGCACCCGGAGATAGGGCGCATCGTGCGCGGCCTCATCCGCCAGGGGCGCTTCGTCTACCTCTGTACCAACGCCCTCCTCTACAGGCGCGCTCTCAAGGAACTCAAGCCGTCCCCCAACCTGGCGTTCGTCGTCCACCTGGACGGCCTGCGCGAGACCCACGACGCGGCCGTCGAGCGGAAAGGCGTCTACGACGTCGCGGTCAAGGCGATCGCCGAGTTCCGCCGGGCCGGCTTCCGGGTCTGCACCAACACCACGCTCTACAACGGAAACGAGCCGGAGGAGTACCACGAATTCTTCGCGATGCTGAACGACATGGGCGTCGAGGGGATGATGGTGTCGCCCGGCTTCCAGTACGCCGAGGTCGCCCACCACGACATCTTCCTCCAGCGCGATGAGGCGCGCTCCTTCTTCCGCCGCATCTTCGCGGGCTGCCGCGAGGGGATCCGCTTCTACAACAACCCCCTCTACCTTGATTTCCTCACCGGCGCCCGCGAGTACGAGTGCACCCAGTGGACGACGCCCACCTACACGCCGAGCGGCTGGCGGAGGCCCTGCTACCTGATCGCCGATGAGCACGTCACAACGTTCGCTGAACTGATGGAGACGGACTGGAAGGCGTACGGCTTCGGCCGCGACCCCCGCTGCGCCAACTGCATGATGCACTGCGGCTACGAGGGGTCCGCCATCCAGGAAGCGCTCTCCAGCCCGAAGGCGTTCGGCGAAATGGTCCGCCGTTCTGCGCGGCCCGGCTACCGGCCGCCGCCTTCGGCGCCCGTTTCTGAGTCGGAGAAGGAGCCCGCGGCCACGCGATGATCGCCGTGTTTGCCGCGCTCCAGGCGGAGGTG
Organism: Chloroflexota bacterium; assembly: GCA_037441345.1. Lineage (GTDB taxonomy): Bacteria > Chloroflexota > Dehalococcoidia > SM23-28-2 > RBG-16-64-32 > DATKKM01. Next base: position 7,123 of record JBBISJ010000040.1, on the reverse strand, counting down.
TCGGCCTGCATCGCATCGCTTTCGGTACAGCGGGAGACTACCGTGGCCGTCTTCCCTGTGTTCGAAGTTGAAGGCGCGGTCATCTGCCAGACCGGAATCGGGCCCCGGGCGCGGACCGCCGCCGAGGCGGTGCTCTCCGAGTACAAGGCCGCCGCCGTGCTGTCCGTGGGCATTGCGGGCGGGCTGCACCCGGACCTCAAAGCCGGCGACGTCGTGGTATGCGAGCACGTGGACCACGAGTCCCGCCGCGGTTCGGGCGTCGAGGACACCATCGCCTCACATCCGGGGCTGATGGAAGCGGCCGAGGCGGCGGCGCGGGGCCTTGACCTGCCCGTGCGCACCGGCAGCTCGATCACCGTCGATGAAGTGGCCTGGGGCGAGGAAGAGAAGGCCGCGCACCATTCATGGAAGGCGCACGACATCGTCGAAATGGAGAGCTACTGGATCGGCGAAGCGGCTGCCGCCCGCAGGCTCCCGTTCCTGGCCGTGCGCGCGATCTCCGACGGACCCGCGGACGAGATCAGCCAGACCGGCGCCGTGCGCGACGACGGCACGTTCAACCAGGAGGCGCTCCTCGCTTACCTCCGCGAGCACCCGGAGGCCGCGGCGGCCCTCGCGGGGCAAGCGCAACGCTCCCGGCTGGGGCTCGGGAACCTGGCGATCGTCATGGCGGGTCTCCTCCCGCCGCTCATCCAGCACTTCCACCGGGACATCTGCTGATGCGTGCGTCCGCCGCCGCGCCCGGTGTACTGCGAGAGTCCCTTGACGAGACGCTCCGGCGCTCGCAGGACTACTTCCTCCGCACCCAGCACCCGGACGGCTACTGGGTGGGGGAACTGGAGACGAACGTCTGCATGGCCGCCGAGTACCTGCTTCTGACGCACTTCCTCGGCACCGGAACCGCAGAACGCTGGCAGAAAGTCGCGAACTACCTGCGCGAGCAGCAGCGGCCGGACGGCACCTGGCCGATCTACTTTGGCGGGCCTCCCGACCTCAACGCAACGGTGGAGTCCTACTTCGCGCTGAAGCTGGCCGGGGTCTCGCCTGATGACCCACGCATGAAGAAGGCGCGCGAGTGGGTGATCTCGGAGGGTGGCGTGCCGCGGGTGCGCGTCTTCACGAAGATCTGGCTCGCTCTCTTCGGGCAGTGGGACTGGCGCGGCGTGCCGGTCCTGCCGCCGGAGCTGATCTTCCTGCCGCACTGGTTCCCGCTGAACATCTACGACTTCGCCTCCTGGGCCCGAGCGACCATCGTCCCGATGCTCATCATCCTGAATGAACGCCCGGTCTGCGCCGTTCCGGACCACGCCCGCATCGACGAACTCTACCCGCAGCCCCGCAGCGAGACGCGATACGAGCCACCCCGGCCGCGGGGCGCCACCTGGAAGCGCTTCTTCCATGACGCCGAGGCGCTGGTGCGTCAGTATCGCCCCGGCACTTCTCATGGGGTGTCAGGATTCACCCTGACACCCGGCAGACTGAGGCAGCGCGCCTACAGGGCCGCCGAAGAATGGATCATCGCCCACCAGGAAGCTGACGGCTCGTGGGGCGGCATCCAGCCGCCGTGGGTGTACTCGCTGATCGCCCTCAAGGTGCGGGGCTATTCACTGGACCACCCCGTGATGAAGCGCGGCATCGAGGGCTTCGAGCACGGCTGGGCGATCGAGGACGAGCGCACGTTCAACCCCCAGGCCTGCCTGTCGCCGGTCTGGGACACCGCGCTCGCGATGATCGCGCTCCTGGATTCCGGTTTGGCGCCCGATCACCCCGCGCTGCAATCGGCCGCGCGCTGGCTGATGCGCGAGCAGGTGCTGACCGGCGGCGACTGGCAGGTCCGCGCCCCTGGCATTGATCCCGGTGGCTGGTCCTTCGAGTTCGAGAACGACCTCTACCCGGACACCGACGACACGGCAGAGGTGCTGATCGCGCTCCACCGCACGCGTCTGGAAGGCCGTGACGAACGACGGAAACTCGCCGCCATCGAGCGCGGGAAGGCGTGGCTCCTGGGAATGCAGTCCTCCAACGGCGGCTGGGGCGCCTTCGATCGCGACAACACTCGCCGCCTCGTGAACGAGATCCCGTTCTGCGACTTCGGCGAGGTGATCGACCCGCCGTCCGAAGACGTGACGGCGCACGTCATCGAGGCGCTGTGCCTGCTAGGCGAGGGCGATTCACCGGCGGTCCGGCGCGGCCTCAACTACCTGCGCCGGGAGCAACGGCCCGATGGGAGCTGGTTCGGTCGCTGGGGAGTGAACTACGTATACGGTACCGGCGGCGTGTTGCCGGCTTTTCACGCGGCCGGCCGCGACATGTCGAAGGGCCGCTTCCGGCGCGCCGCCGCCTGGCTGCGCAGCCACCGGAACCCGGACGGCGGCTGGGGCGAGACCTGCGCCTCCTACGATGATCCGGCATCGGCGGGCGTCGGCGAGTCCACCGCCTCCCAGACGGCCTGGGGCATGCTGGGTCTGCTCTCGGTGGACGGCGCGGAGGCCAACCACGACGCGATACAGAGCGCCGCCCGCTGGCTCGTCGATCGCCAGGAAGAGGACGGACAGTGGCTGGAGCCGCAGTTCACCGGCACGGGCTTCCCCGGCGACTTCTACATCAAGTACCACCTCTACCGGAACTACTTCCCACTGATGGCGCTGGGTCGGTTCCAGCGCGCGCTACCACCAACGTAGCTGCAGGTCTTTAGACCTGCCCCCGCAGACACCGTCGTCGTAGCTGCAGGTCTTTAGACCTGCCCGGCAGGCCCTCGTAGCTGCGGACCTTCGGGTCGGCAGCTACGATTCTCCCGCTACCTCTGCTCCACAATACTCACCGGCCCTCCAGCCAGCGGATGATCCCGTCGACGTTCTCGCGCATGCTCTGCCGCGCCTCGCCGACCAGCCAGCGGTAGCAGTACATCACGTCGGACCCTTCCGGCGCGTAGTCCTCGTAGGAGAGTACGTAGGCGCGGCCCTGCGCCCGGTGCGGCCAACCGGGGCGCGGCAGCAGGTGGACGTAGACCGTCTCGCCGTCGTCCGTCAGGCGGATCTCGCCTGCTTCGAGGAGGTCGTCGCGGCCGCGCTCCGTCAGCAGCTGCCGCAGCTCGCGTTCGAGGAAGCGCAGGGCCATGGCATCATGTTACGCCCGTGCCTGCAGCCATCCACCCGGAACCCGAAGGTCAGACTGAAGTCTGACGCCGTGTCTGCCGGCCGGTCGCGCCGGCCGGACTGAAGTCCGGCCTTCGACGGAACGCGGTGTCACCCGTAGAACGTGCTTGCGATCGCCCCCGTGTACGCCATTCGCCAGAACCCCGAGGGTCAGACTTCAGTCTGACCAGGCAGCAGCCACGTCCGTCCAGCCGGACTGAAGTCCGGCCTTCGACGGAATGCGGTCACCCGTAGAACGTGCTCGCGATCGCCCCTGTGTACGCCATCAGCTTGTCTGGAGGCAGCGTGTAGACGGGCGGCACCAGCGTCAGCGAGTCCACCGTCTCCCAGGCCGGCTCGATCTTCTTGCGCACCTCGTCGGCCGTTCCGCAGTGGACGAACGTTTCGGCCATTTCGTCCGGCACAAGGTGCGCGACGCCGGCGAAGTCCCCGCGCGCCACGCCCTCCTGCATGATCTTCGCCTCCTTGCGGAAGCCGTGCGCCGCGAAGAACTCCTCGTACTGGGCGGCCCCGGCGTAGAAAGCCACCGTGGGCTTAGCGTCCTCGACCGCCTGCTTCCTGTCGTTGCTAATCGCCACCCAGAGCCAGGCGTTGAACTCGACGTCAGAGCGCTTCCTGCCGCCGCGCTCGAGGCCGCGCTTCAGGTACGCTGGCATCTCCTCCGTCAGCCAGCCGATCGACCAGATCGGGTGGCCGATGACACCGTCGCCGATCTCGGCGGCGAGGCTGATCAAGGGCCCGCGGAGGGCGGCGATCCAGACAGGGATGTCCGGCCGGACGGGCGGCGCGGGCGGTTGCAACACCGACCAGTCGTGCTTGTGATACTTGCCCTCGTATTTCTTCAGCTCGCCGGTGTGGGCCTTCGCGTTCACCAGGCGGATTATCTCGACGACCTCGCGCATGTGCGCCAGCGGCTTGCCGTACTCCATCCCGAACATGCCCTCGCTCCAGGCCTGGACGCTTGCGCCGAGCCCAAGCGTGAAGCGGCCGCCGCTGATCCGGTCCATGTCCATCGCCGCCATCGCCGTCTCGAACGGGCTGCGCACGAAGGCGAGCGCGATGCCGGACGCCAGACGGACGCGCTGCGTGACCGCGGCAGCGGCGGCGAGCGGTATGAACGGCGGGCCGTAGACCTGGGGCGCGAACAGCCCCTCGAGGCCGGCGTCCTCGGCCATCTTCGCCTGCATCGAGAGGACGGGCGCGGGCATGGGCGAGACGACGCTCCAGAACTTGCGGTTGGACCTGGCCTTTCCGGGCATGGGGGGCCTCCTTCGAGTGGCGTTCGCCCGTAGTATTGGTGGGAGAGCGAGGGGGCGTCAATTGGCGGCGGGTCCGTTGGCATGTCCCCGCGCGCCAGGGGATTTGCATTGCGCCTAATGGTCAGTATAATGACCATATGACCAGACAGATGACCGCCACCGAGGTCAAGGCCAAGCTCCTGGGCCTGCTGGATGAGGTCGAGCGGGGAGAAGAGATCGAGATCACCCGGCATGGCCTGACCGTCGCCCGACTGACTGCGTTCAGGGGCCCGCATGCTCTTGAGGGACGTCTCGCAGGCGTCGCCATGAGCAACGCTGAGGACGACGATCTATTCAGGACCGGGGCGCCCTGGGAGACCCCCTGACAACGGTCCTGCTCGATTCCCACGTCCTCCACTGGTGGTCAGCGGAACCGGACCGGCTCAGCGCGAACGCCCGACGGGCCATCGCCGCCGCCGACGAGCTCGCCGCCGCCTCGATCTCCTGGTTCGAGCTGGCGTGGCTCGCCGCGCACGAGCGCATCCTCCTCACGGCCCCGATACGGTCATGGCTCGAGGCGCTGGCCGCCCAGGTCCGCACCGTACCCGCAACTCCGGCGATCGCCTCGACTGCTGTTGCATTGCCGAGCGCGTTCCCCGGCGACCCGGCCGACCGCCTGATCTACGCCACCGCCATCGAGCACGGCTGGTCACTGGTGACGAAGGACACGCGGCTGCGGGCACACAAGCACCCCGCCAAGATCACGATCTGGTAAGCGGGGGGCGCGTCTCTCTGTTTGACATACGCCCCCGGTTGTGAAATTAATAACCATGCCCCGGCTCCGGCTGGCTGAGCAGGCGCTAAGTAACTGCCGGGACCATGGATTCCGGCTTGCGCCGGAATGACGGATATGCGAGCAGAAACAGGCGCCTCACAAGAAGGCGCGGACCCGAATGGGTAAGTAGAACTGGAGGTTCCCCAACCATGAGTGACGTACGTTTTGATGGCCGCGTCGCCATCGTCACAGGCGCCGGCGGCGGCCTCGGCCGCTCGCACGCCCTGCTCCTCGCCTCGCGCGGCGCGAAGGTCGTCGTCAACGACCTCGGCGGCGCCCGCGACGGCACCGGCAAGCCCAGCAGCGAGATGGCCAACAAGGTCGTCGAGGAGATCATCGCGGCCGGCGGCGAGGCGATTGCCGACGCGCACGGTGTGGACACCGTCGAGGGCGGCGAGGCGATCGTCAAGGCGGCCCTGGACAAGTGGGGCAAGGTCGACATCGTCATCGCCAACGCGGGCATCCTCCGCGACCGCGCCTTCCACAACATCGAGGAAGAGGACTGGGACAAGATCTACGCCGTCCACGTCAAGGGCTCTTACAACGTCATCAAACCCGCCTTCATCGTGATGCGCCAGAACCAGTACGGCCGGATCATCGTCACCACGTCCAACGCCGGCCTCTACGGCAACTTCGGCCAGGCCAACTACTCCTCCGCCAAGACCGCGCTCCTCGGCCTCGCCAGCACACTGGAACTCGAGGGCGCGAAGTACAACATCAAGGCCAACGTCATCGCCCCGGTCGCGGCCTCGCGCCTGACCGAGGACGTGATGCCACCGGCGGTGCTCGAGAAGCTCAAGCCGGAATACGTCTCGCCGATGGTCGCCTACCTCTGCTCGGAAGAGTGCGCGGTGTCGGGCCAGATCTTCACGGCGGGCGGCGGCTACTTCGGCCGCGCCGCCATCGTCGAGGGCAAGGGCGCGATCCTGCCGCACGCCTCCATCGAAGACATCCGCGACAACTTCTCGAAGATCAGCGACCTCACGGGCGCCGAGGAGTTCGCCAACGCCTTCGCCGAGGTCTCCGCGCGGCTCCAGCCGGCAACGGCGCAGGGTTAGAGCCATGGCAGACCGAAAACCGCTCAGCCCCGAGGCCGTCGGCCTGGAGTTGCCACCGACTACATTCAACTACGAAGAGCGCGACGTCATGCTCTACGCCCTCGGGGTAGGCGCGAAGGAACTCACCTTCATCTTCGAGCGCGGCCTGAAGACGCTGCCGACGTTCGCGGTCATCCCCGCCTTCCCGGCGCTGATGGGCCTTTCGGCCGGCGTCGAGATCAACCCGGTGATGCTCCTGCACGGTGAGCAGTCGTTCCGCCTGAACAAGGAGATCCCCACCAGCGGCAGCCTGACAACGACCGGCAAGGTCACCGGCGTCTACGACAAGGGCAAGGGCGCACTGGTGACCCTGGAGACGACGACGAAGGACGCGGGCGGCGAGACCGTCTTCACGAACACCAGCGGCGTCTTCGTCCGCGGCGCCGGCGGCTTCGGCGGTGAACGCGGCCCGGAGGCGGGCAACGCCGCCCCGGACCGCGCGCCCGATAAGAGCGTGGAGATGCCGACGCTCGACATCCAGGCCGCCATCTACCGGCTCTCCGGCGACCGCAACCCGCTGCACATCGACCCGGCGTTCGCCGCGATGGCCGGCTATGACCGGCCGATCCTGCACGGCTTGTGCAGCTTCGGCCACGTCGGCCGCGCTGTCCTCCAGGAGTACTGCGGCAACGACACCAGCAAGTTCGTCGGTCTCTCCTGCCGCTTCTCCGGCGTCGTCTACCCGGGCGACACGATCACCACGGACATGTGGGACGAGGGCAACGGCAAGATACTCTTGCAGGCCCGCACGCAGGAAGGCCGCGTCGTCATCAGCAACGCCGCGGCGGAGGTGAAGTA
>JBBISJ010000039.1:0-21468 GCA_037441345.1 Chloroflexota bacterium | reverse complement strand
CGGGAGGCACGTCCGGCCGCAGCGCCTCGAAGATCGGAAATCTCAGCACGCCCGCGGCGTCATGCCCGGCGTAGCGGGCCGTGACAACCATCTCCGGCCGGCACCAGAAGACGAGACGTGACGCGGGCGGCTGCCGTTCGAATGGGCAGGCTGGGCCGGCGAGTTCATCAAGCTGCCGGGCGATCTCCTCCGTCTCAGCGGCGCTGAAGCCGCCCTTGATCTCGCCGGCGAACCGCAAATTTCCGCCGGGGGTCCAGAGGCCTATGAGCAGCGAGGAGATTGGGGGCCGCGACTTCAGGGCGCCGCGCGGGTTCCACTCCCCGCCGTAGGTGTAGCCGCCGACGACGAACTGTCCCTTGTGGTGCGCCCTGATCGTGAGCCAGGACGCCATTCGCTCGCCCGGCACGTACCGGCTATCGATCTCCTTCGCGACGACGCCTTCCAGCCCGTGGTCCCGGGCCGCGTCAAAGAACGCCAGACCGTCGCGCTCCACCCAATCCGGCACGTCAATCGCGTGCCCCGGCCTGACCTGGGTGAGAAGCATCTCCTTGCGGCGGCGCAGGGGCCAGCCCGTGAGGGGCTGGTGTTCCCGGTAGACGATGTCGAACGCCTGGAAGGTCACGGGTGCGTCGTCTGCCAACGTCCGCGCCAGAGAGGGGTCGTCCACGCCGAGGCGCGACCTGAGGCGCATGAAGGAGGGCATGCCATCGTCGTCGAGGGAGACGATCTCGCCGTCAATTACGAGGCCGTCCTGCTTGACCGAGGCCGTAATGGTCCCCAGTTCGGGATAGCGGTGGGTAATGTCGCGACCCCAGCGGTCCTGGAGCCGGGCAGCCCCGGCCTCGACGAACGCCAGGGCGCGCACGCCATCCCACAGGACCTCGAAGATGTGAGCGCCCGAGTCGAAAGGGTCGGGAGCGGCCCCCGGAAGCATCGGGGCAATAACCCGAGGGAGTGGAGTCGTGGAGAGGCGAGTCGCCGATCGATCAGGGGTGTGTGCCGCAGTTCCTCTGCCCGTTGCGTTCATCCTTCCGCGAAGATACTGCCGACCGCGAAGGCGAGTCTACGGGCAAGTGACAGACATCAACAATCCGGTGCGTTTCACCGATACATTACGCGCCTCTAACCGGGCCTTAACCCTGCGGCCGGCCGGCACGCGTACCTTGGCATTGCGCGCTAGAGAACTCATCGCCGCACCCCCAATGCAAGCGAGAGCCCTTGCGCGCTTTTTCGTGGAGGCAGTGGTGACATGGGAGTGAACGAATGACTAAGCCGCTGGAGAACGGCTGGTACATCTGGTCCAGCCACGGATCCGTCCTCTTCTACATCGCACTCCATCCTGGTTGCACGATCACCGAGATCGCGGACGGCCTAGTCCTGACGCGCCGGACGATCTGGGGCGTCATCGGGGACCTGCGGCGCGCGGGGATGCTGGAGGTAGAACGTGACGGCCGGAAGCATCACTGTTCCTTGAATCTCGATGCCCGCTTTCGCCACCCCACGATCAAGGGTGTTGCCCTGCGCACGCTGCTTGGCAGCCTCAACGGCAACGGCAGCAAGGCTCGCGAAGGACTCGTCTCCCGCACCGGCTAATCCTGACTCTTCGCCCGCAATTGGGCGAGCCATTCGCTGATCCGCTTCTCGAATCCCAGGGTTCCCGGCAAGTAGTACCGCCGGTCCTTCAAACCTTCGGGCAGGTGTTGTTGGCCGGAGTGGTGGCTGCCGTAATCGTGGTCGTATTTGTATCCCTTCGCGTAACCCATTTCCCGCATCAGCGGTGAGACCGCGTTACGCAGGTGCAGGGGCACAGGCTCGGCAAGCGTCGCCTGGGCGTCCTGGACGGCCCGCCCGTAGGCGCTGCCGACCGAGTTCGACTTCGGCGCCGTCGCCAGGTAGATCGTTGCTTCCGCCAGCGGGTAGAAGCCTTCCGGCATCCCGATGAAGTGCACGGCCTGCTGCGCGGCGATGGCGACCTGCAGTGCCTGGGGGTCGGCGAGTCCTATGTCTTCGGACGCCAGGATGACAATGCGCCGCGCTACGAACAGGGGGTCTTCGCCGCCTTCCAGCATGCGCGCGAGCCAGTACAGCGCCGCGTCCGGGTCGGAGCCGCGAACCGACTTGATGAACGCCGAGACAATGTCGTAGTGCCAGTCCCCGGCGCGATCGTAGAGCGCGGCGCGGTGCTGGAGTGCCTCTTCGATGTGCTCCATGGTCACGTTCCGTGTGCCGGCCGAGTCTGGCAACGCGGTCTGCGCGGCGAGTTCGAGAGCATTGAGGGCAATGCGGGCGTCGCCCCCGGCGATTGCAGCGAGGGCGCGCAGTGTGTCGCCCTCAACAGCCAGGTCCATGTTGCCGAGACCGCGTTCTCTGTCCGTCAGGGATCGCTTAAGGAGGTCCTCGACTTGTTCGGGGGTCAGGGACTCCAGCCGGAATACGCGCGAGCGCGAGAGCAGCGGCGAAATCACCTCGAACGATGGGTTCTCGGTTGTGGCGCCGATGAGGGTGACGGTACCGTCCTCGACGTGCGGCAGCACCACGTCCTGCTGGGCCTTGTTGAAGCGGTGGATCTCGTCGATGAAGAGGATCGTGCGCTGGCCGGTCTCGCCCAGCCGGTCGCGCGCTTCCTGGACCACGCGCCGAAGGTCGGCGACGCCGGAGGAGACGGCGGACACGGTCTCGAATTGGGCGCCGGTGAGAGTGGCGATGATGCGGGCCAGCGTCGTCTTCCCTGAGCCGGGCGGGCCCCAGAAGACGAGCGAAGGGATGCGGTCCTCTTCGATAGCGCGGCGGAGGGCCTTTCCGGGTCCGATGATGTGCTCCTGACCGACGAACTCGTCCAGCGTGAGCGGCCGCATGCGTGCCGCGAGCGGCGCGTTGCGTGCGGCACGCTCGCGGGCGGCTTCGGCGAACATGTTGAGCGCGTTGCGCGGCTGCCTGCCGACCATGGCCGGATTATCGCACGCCGCGCTTCGGGTCAATACAGGTTCGTGGCAGCGACCGGGCCGAACTACAGTTCGAGCCGGAACGCTTCGTGTGTGCGCTGGAACCCGAGCCGGTCGTAGAACCGATGGGCGTCCGTGCGGCGCTTGTTGCTGGTGAGGGTCACCTTGTAGCAACCGTGCTCGCGCGCAAGCACAATGGCCTGGTTGATCAGCATCTCGCCGTAGCCCTTTCCGCGATCCGCCCCATCCACAACGACGTTCTCGATGATGGCGAATGGCGCGCCCCGGTGAGACAGGTTCTGGATGACGATGAGGGCCAGCGTCCCGGTTATGCGGCCCCGGTCCTCGATGACCAGGAGGTGGTAGGACGAATCCCGCTCCACCGCATCAAACGATTCCGTGTACAACGCCATCCGCGAGGAGTCCTCGCGCGATGGGTCGCCCGGGCTGAGCTGGGCCAGCAACTCCACCAGTCGCGGCAGGTCTGCGCGTGTGGCCTCGCGGACCACTGGCTCACTCATGGGCGGGCGCCGAAGATCGAGCCGTCGCCGAACTCCGCGACGAGGGGCTGGTAGTCTGCCATCAGTCCGGCGAGCCTTCCGGAATCGCGGTCGCGGCGGACGGCGGAGACCAGGTCTTCGATGGCGGCCGGTGTGAGCCGGTACAGCAGCGAGGTGTTGTGAATGTCGGCCAGGAACGCCTCCGGGTCGTGCTTCAGCGCCTGGGCCGAGCCGTCACTGTCGCTGCCGTACCAGAACCGCGACACTGTGACGCGGGAGAAACCGGCTGCGCGCAGGGCGCTGGCTGTGTCGGCTTCGGCCTGGTAGCGGGAGTCCTCCACGATGGATGGCACGTAGTGGCCGATCCAGTTGGCGCGGATCGTCTCGCGGGTGGCGTGCAGCAGCACGAGCGGGCCGTCGCGCAGCACGCGTCGCGCCTCCGCCATGAACTGGTCGCGATTGGGGATGTGGTTCATCACCTTGACCGCGACGAGGCAATCGAATGCCGCATCCCGGAAGGGCAGGCGCTGCGCATCGGCCACGACGGCTGGAGAAGCGGGCAATTTTGCGGCGGCACGCGCTACCATGGCCGGAGCGATATCCGCGAGCGCGACGCGGAACCCGGCGGAAGCGAGCGGGAGAGCGTTGTTCCCGGTACCACAGCCGATATCAAGCAGCGAACGGCCTGCCGGCGGGCCGAGCGCGTCGATGATCTCCCGGACTGCGCCTTCACTCGCGCCGCGGGTGACATCGTACGTGGCGGACCAGCGGTCGTAGTCGATGGTCATGGCGCCGTGATTATCGCACCGATGGATAGTGCCGCGAAGACCAGGGCGGACGAAACGGAGGGGCCCAGGATACCCCTGGACCCCTCCGCGACCGGTCAGCAGACGCTGATGCCGGAATTGAGGTGTGCTCTATTCCGTCTCATTGTCGTTAAGCAACGCCTGATCCTGACGCCCCCGGAACGCCGGCAGGACGGCCGATACGCGCCGGCGAACGCCGGAGAGCCGCGAGCCGGGAACCGTCGCGATGGCGATGCTGCCGGCGCCAGACGCCAGGACGACAAGCCACGCATACAGGAGGCCGAACGGCCCGGCGCCGGACCCTCCGCCCGTGTTGGGAAGAGCGGCAGGGCCGCCCTGGCTGCCCAGCGGCCTGGCCGCCGGCGCGGGCTGCAGCGTCGTTGCAGACGCGACGTTGGACGCATCCGAGTCACCGACGGGGTTGACTGAGTAGATGCGGTAGAAGTACGTCGTCCCGGCCACCACCGTCCTGTCGTTGAAACTCGTGGTGTTGGGGGCAATGCTCTCCGAGTGCACATCCTTGCTGAAGTTCTCATCGGATGCTCGCTCCAGGCGGAAGCCCTCTTCGTCGTCGGAGTTGTCGATCCACGACAGGTCGATCTGGGTCCTGCCTGAGGCCTGGGCCAGCAGCACAGACGGAGCCGCGGGAGTGACGACACGCGCTTCCGCAACGTTGGAGGGCGGCGAGTCCGCGGCGCTGTTCACAGCGAGCACCCTGTAGAAGTACGTCGTGCCCTCGGTCACCGAAGTGTCACTGAACGCCTCGGTGTCGGCGGGCAGGGTCTCCGGTGTCAGGTTCTCGCTGAAGGCAGGATCCGTCGCGCGTTCCAGCCGGAAACTTTCCTCCACGTCCGAGTTGTCGGACCAGGTGAGGTCCACCTGGTCGGCGGACACCACGGTTGCCACCAGGTCACCCGGGGCGTCCGGTGGTCCGAGGTTCTCGAAGGTGCAGGTGACGGCCTCGTCTTCAACCAGGTCCACGGACACTCCGGTGACGGGCTCGGCAGTGTGCCTGGCGGTCGGCCCGGAGAGCAGCTCGAACCTGGAAGTGGAGCACTGAACATCCAGCAGTTCCCAGCCGGCGACTGCGGTTTCGTAGATCTCGTAGGTCCCCGCACTCAGGCCCTCGAAGGTGATCGTGTTGAACACGGCATCGCCATTAGTCGCCGCATCGTCCAGACTGAAGCAACCGAGGTCGCCGGTGAAGCCGAAGTCCATCCCGTCGGCGGGCGAGGCAGCCTTCACGATGGTGATTGACCCGGGGTTGGCCCACTGGTACTCGTAGGCGCCCATGTCGATGAGGCCCTCTTTCGGACTGCGCGGGTGCGTGTCCAGGTCGATCCGCGGCGCGCCGCAGGCCGGGGCCTGGTCGATGACCGGCGATCCGGCCGCCAGCCGCCAGTTGCCCGACGCCGGTTCGACGAACAGCGGGTCGGTGGCCATGTTCCCCGTCCGGTCCCCGTAGCTGCCATCCGAGATGTCGTTGTACTCGACGTTCGAGAAGCTGCCTGAGTTACCGTGGCTTTCCCACTCGGGTTGGAGGGCCGGGTTGTCGACGTGCAGGTTGTCTTCCGTGTACTCGTGGTTGACGCCCCATTCGGTGCAGCCGTCCTCTTCCTCATCTCCAACCATCTGGTCGTACTCCAGACGCATGTTCCCCCAGATGATGTTGTTGAAGATCCACGGATTGCTGAACCCCGGCGCCACGTCGCGGCCGAGGGGGTCGCTCCCGTTGTACTCGTGGCCGTTGCGCTCGCTGTCGATGCCGCCGCCGGCGGGGTCGCGGCTCCCGGCCACGACGTTGGCGACGATGGTGTTGTTGAACACGCGGACGTAGAACGTGTCGTCGAAGGCCAGGGCGCCGCCGCGGGCCGTGTTCTCGCCGCAGTCGTCAGCCACGTTCTCGGCGAAGAGGTTGTTGTATATGTCCACGAGCGCGGTGTCGTCGCCGACGTCTTCGAAGCTGATTGCGCCGCCGTCATCACGGCTGTAGTTGCGCAGGAATTCGTTCTCGTGGATGTCGATGGGCCCGGTGTCTTCGAAGAACGCTCCGCCGCCGTGGTCGTCGGCCTTGTTGTCCTCGATCACGTTCCCGTAGATCTTGAGGTGGTCCTTGACCTCGTACAGGGAGACGCCGCCGCCGTAGTCAGGCGAGAAGTTGTGGAAGATGTGGTTGTTGTGGATCTCGTACGAGCCCGGAGGCGGCCCGGGGTTGTGGTCATCCCAGACGTGCTCCGGTTCGCCGTGTTCTTCCGTGGCATACTCTGGCTCGTCGTTGACGCTGATTCCGCCGGCGTAGCCCCCGTAGTTGCCGTTCTCCGCGATGGTGTTTGACCAGATCTGGACGTCGTGGTTCGAAAGGTGGAGCCAGATTCCGCCGCCGTAGTATCCGCTGTTGCGGACGATGACGTTGTTGTTGATGTCCAGGCTGGAGTTCCCGTAGTCGCCGAAGATGCCGGCGCCAATTTCGTCGTCGACGCTGCCGCCAGTAATTGTGAAGCCGCTGACGACGACGTTGCTGACACTGCCCTCCATGCCGCCGGCGCCCACGAAGACCGCCGGACCGCCGCCGGTGCCGAAGCCCTGATGGGAGCGGCTGGCCGTGGCAGTGGCGTCCAGGATTGTCTCCATCGGGCCGGCGCCGATCAGGTAGACGTCCGATTCGCTGACCTGGACACGCTCGTGGTAGGTGCCCGCCGCGACGAAGACATAGCGCGGCGTGGCCGCGGGAAGGTTTTGGAGCGCCTCCGAGATGGTGTTCCACGGGTGAGCCTGAGTGCCGTCCTCGGTGCCCCAGTTGGCGGCGTCGACGAACACCGATTGTGGCGGAATGAGGCCCGTGTCGAGATACATGCCGTTGGAGGGGCCGTCGGTGGTCGTGACAACCACCGGCCCACTGACGTCGTCCGGTGAGTCCGCAACGTGGATCTCGGTGTCGGACCACGAGATTACGGGCATCTCCCGGCCGCTGAGCGTGACGGTCGAGTAGCCCTGTTCGGCTCCAAAGCCGGACCCGGTGATGACCCAGCTGCCACCCGGAGTGACAGCGTCAATGGCCGGGCGGGCCATGGGGAGGACCAGGGGTAGCGGAGCGGAGCAGTCCAGCCAGCCGCCACCCGGAAGGAAGGCGTTGGGCACCAGCGACCAGTCTGCCTCGAACTTGTACTTACCTTGGCCAAACTCGTACGCCAGGGTTAGCGGCGTGTAGCACGGGTTGTAGCCGGGGAAGGACGGGTCGTTGCCGACGTAGATGTGGACTCCCGACGCAAAGCGCCGTTCCACTTCCGGCTTCTGCACCGGCGGCTGGCCCGGCGGGCAGATCGTTGAGCCGTCGTAGCACCAGGGGTGGCCCATGTAGCCTACGCCCAGGTTGTAGCCAAGGTGGTCGTAGACGCCCACGGGAACGCCGGGGATACCGGCCTTCTCCATGAAGAGCAGGCTCAGGGGCTGTGTCTCCAGGTTGAGGTCGTCAAACACGCCGCCCTCAATTTCACCGGCCAGGGGGACTCCAAAGGGCGAACCAGGCGGCGTGGTGTTCATCCCGAAATTCACCGAGGCGTGGTCGCCGCCGCTGACTGTCACGGCGACTGTTTCGGAACCAGCGGGCGAAGGGGCAAATCCTGCCGGCGGGGTCACCTTGACGAGGTAGTCGCCCGGCGCCAGACCCCGGAACTCGAAGTACCCGGGGAGCGGGCCGACAAAGACGCCGCCCCATTCGTCCGGTGGCCACGTGTACGGCTTGCGCCATCCCTGGGCCGCAGTTGCTGTCTCGTCGAACTTCCCCGTCATCGTGGTCGCCAGCATCGTCGTCCCTGTGGCGTCCCACAACTCCACGGTCACGGCTTCGAACGTTCGCTCTTCGTCTTCATCGAACACGCCGTCACCGACCCAGGTACCTGTGGTGAAATGGTCGTTGAACGCGAATCCGCCAATGTCTGCCTCGCCGGCCGGGACCGGTTCCAGGTAGAGGTCGGCGCGGTAGTTGGCCGTGTACCATTGCATGTAGCGGTTCATTCCGTTGTGCGTCACGTCGTACGGGGTCCCGAGATCGACACACGGAGGCCACGGAGGTCCCGGCGGGCTCGGGTCGCAGGTCTCGTCAAAGGTAGCGTTGGGGTAGAAGGTGTCTGTGATGATCGCGCCGCGATACCCGGGAGGCGGTTCGACATCCACGTAGCCCATGACCTCTACTTCCGGAAGGTCATCGAAGTTGTACCAGCCGGAGGCGTCCGTCACCTCTTTTTTCCACACGCTGCCGTCCTTCAGCCGCATTCGCACGGTGGCGCCGGCGATGGGCGTGGGCGGAATGGTGGAGTTGTCGTAAACATAGCCCTGCCCGCGAGCGAAGAATCGCGGGACCAGCGGGTCGACGCCGGTCAAGTGTTCGTCGGCGCCAACGGTCAACGCCTGTTGCACCCACACGTAGTCGATTGGGACGTCCGACACGAACATTTTGTAACGTCCCGGCGGGACGTTCAGGAAGGAGTATTCGCCCGTCACCGGATCAGCCTCGGTCGTGGCGACCGGGTGCGTCGGGATCGTCTCCATGTCAGTGAACAGAACCACGAACCCATCCGGCACCACGGTGTTGGCGGACACGCCGGGGTGTCGCGCGGACAGTAGTGCGTCGTCCGGCTCGGCCGGGTCAAAGGCCATGTCTGCGTCCAGCAGTGTGCCGCTGATGCTGCCGGCGTCCGGGGACGGTGGCAACTGCCCGAGCTTCTCGACGTAGCCGTGCCACACCAGGTAGCCGCCGGCTTCAGTCCCCGGGTCGCCCGGATAGAGCTTGGGGTCCCAGGCGTGACCGCCTTCCTCGCTGCTCATGAGATAGAACTCTGTGGTCGCGTCGAAGTTGAAGCCCGGGTTGCTGGCGAGGTACGCCGTGGATGGGTCGGAGGTGGCGATGACCTCACCCGGGGGCAGGTTGGTGAAGTAGTACAGGCCCGCCGTGTCGGCGATCACCGAACCATCCGGCAGTGTGATCGACGGCTGAGAGCCGGTCACCCCGGTTGCCAGGGGGGCGCCGTCTTCGTCCGTGACGGTCCAGGTCACTCCATTCAGAGGCGGGTCGTCTGGCGCGTCATCTTCGCCGTTCACCATGTTGTCGTAGAACGAATAGACGAGGAGGCTTCCCGGAGGAAGGGGAAGCGGCGGGAGGAATGCGTCCTTCGCCTGGACGTCGCCCTCCGCGACGGTGAACTCCCGGCTCGTCGCGTCATGACCGGGCGCGCTGAACATCACGATGTAGTCGCCGGGGGCCGGGACCGTGGCGGTCCAGCTGTTCCCGGTGACGGTGCCGTACGTGATGAACGCACCACCCGAGTGCTGGTTCTGCACCATCACCTGTGCGCCCATCAGGGGCGCGGCGGTGGTGGTATTGGGTGTCCCATCGAGGTTCTGGGACCCGGTGAAGATACCGCCGCCGATAGTGGCCGTAGCCGGCGCCGCCTCGACACCGCTCATTGCGGGCCGGCCTGCAAGCACCAGGACTCCGGCAAGGAGCAGCAGAAGGGCGGCCGGCAGCAACCTTCCTGTCCGCGGTAGACGTATGGCGTTCATTTTCTCCCTCCCTTGTGGACTTGATGAACGTGCTGTTGATCCGTGGGTTCAGACGTAAGCGATTCCCTTGATCGCTCGCGCCCCCTGTGGTGCGGTGGAGACCCCGGACGTGAGGGAGCCCTGAAGGGACGACCCGCAGCACCTCCACCGGACCACAGGAGGGGAGACGGATCGCCCGCTGGACCCGGCCCGTCTCCTGCGATGTGCGTTACGTTGTTGGTTCAATAATTCGCCACAGTTCATCGGCATCCTCCCGGGCCTGGCGGCCGGCGATGGAGAGGATTTCCGCCCGGATCTCCATGTGAACCAGCACCGCTCGCCGGCGGCCGCCCCTCATGGCCAGGGTGGCGCCGCACACCAGGACCTCGCGCTGGGCGGTCTCAGAAAGAGACCATTCGAGGGCCAGGTACGAAGCGAACAGAGCGAGTTCGTCGAGAGTCATGGCCGCTTGCTCCGCCACCCTCGGTAAATCGGGCCAAAGAACGTCGGCATCTATCCCCTCCCCATTTGGCTATAAGGTTTCGGTCAGGCCCTTGTCCGGAGAGGATTACCGGCCCCTCCCCATCTCCTGGCCTCAGTTCCAGATTGCCGGGCAGCGCACGGCCCCGGTAGGTGAGGAGGTTGAATCCGGCGGCTTGATTAGGTAGCACCACGCATTCGACTTTGGTCGAACGTATGCGTGATGCAGGGGTGGCCGGTCAGTGGGAGGGTGGCGTCCGGTTGGGGGTTCTCAGGGCGCCACGCTGAGGATGCTTAAGGGAGGCTAGCGAGGGCCGTTGTGTTCTGCGAGGAGCCCGAGTTTCTGCGCCTTCACAAGGGCCTCGGTGCGGCTGCCGGCGCCCAGCTTGCCGAGGACGCGGCCGACGTGGTGCTTTACGGTGGCCACGGTCAGGCTTAACTCGCCGGCGATCTCCTTGTTCTGCATGCCCTGCGCAATCAGACGCAACACCTGTGCCTCGCGCTCGGTCAGCGGCGGTGTGTTGTCACTATCCTGGGGGGCGACCAGCGCCAGCGCAAGATCGTTGGCGATATCCGGGTGGAGGACGAGTTCCCCACGGCCTACGCGGCGCACGGAGTCGGCGAGCGCTGTTGCTTCAACTCCGTCTTTTGGGAGGTAGCCTCGAGCTCCGGCCTTGATGGCGCGAAGGACGCAGTCGCCTCCCCTGTGGGCGCTCAGGACGAGGCAGCGCGTTGCGATGCCGTATTCTGCGGCGGTCTTGACGAGTTCAATACCGCTGGCGTGGGGCAAACCAATGTCGACGATCGCCACATCCGGGCGCAGAGCGCGCAGCTTTTCGAGGGCCTCGGCGGAGTCGCCGGCCTGTCCGACAACCTCGATGTCCGCGGGCGCCTCAAGCATCTTGCGCAAGCCGTGACACACCACGGGATGGTCGTCCACCAGCATGACGCGCAGGGGGTTCATGAAGCGCGCACCTCCGTGGCCGAGGTGAGGTACTTCTGGAGGTGTTCGTATTGACGCTCAACATCCGCCAGATGAGGGGTGAGGTGTTTCGGGCGGCCGTTTCGGGCCGCTGCCTCCAACGCCAGGCAGGCGTTGGCCAGGGCCTGTGCGCCGAGAATGCGGCAACTCCCGCGGATCGCGTGCGCCAGGCCCTCGGCGTTCGTTCGCTCGCCCGCGGAGACCGCCACCCGGAGCTGAGAAAGGAGGCCGGGGGTGTAGGAGAGAAACTCGCCGATGAGCTCACGCATGAACCCATCGTCCCCGGCGGAGATCCGGCGGACCTCGCCAAGGTCGGCCGGCGCCGCAAGGGCGACTCTGTCTGCGCGTGGGTGGGCGTCCCTGTGCGCGGGTGCCCACGCGCTGAGGATGGCAGTCAGTGACTCGCCGGTTACCGGCTTGCTGAGGTAGTCGTCCATACCGTGGCTCAGGCAGCGCTCCCGGTCTCCCTTCATGGCGTGCGCTGTCATGGCGATAACAGGCAGATGCCCGCCGGTTTCAGCCTCGCGCCGCCGTATTTCGGCCGTCACCTCGAAGCCGTCCATCTCCGGCATCTGCACGTCCATGAGGACGGCGTCGTAATCATTTTCGGAGATCATCTCGAGCGCCTGCCGGCCGTCTGCCACGGCGTCAACGACATGGTTGCGCTGCAGGAGCTTGAGGACGACTCTGCGGTTAACGGGGTTGTCCTCTACCAGGAGCACTCGGAGTCCACGGCCGGCATTCCTCGTCCTTGCCGCGCCGTTGTGGCGCTGCGACTGGATCCTTGCGCGAGATGGTGAGGCTTTGCCCAGGTTCAGCTCGAACCAGAAGGTGCTCCCGTGGCCCGCGCGGCTCTCGAGTCCCATCTTCCCGCCCATCTGTTCGGTCAGGCGCCGGCAGATGGCAAGGCCCAGGCCGGAACCCCCGAAACGGCGCTTCGTTGACCCGTTCGCCTGCACGAAACTCTCGAATATCGCTTTCTGACGTTCCTCGGGTACGCCGATTCCCGTGTCATGGACGGCGATGCGGACGGGAACGCGGCGCGACGACGGCCAGGTTACCTGGATCTCAACTCGGATCTCCCCGGCGTCGGTGAACTTGATCGCGTTGTCCATCAGGTTGATGAGCACCTGCCGGATGCGCAGTGGGTCTCCCTTGACCGTGGCGGGGAGGTCGGGAGGAATTGACGAGGTGATCTTCAAGCCCTTCTCCGCAGCGCGGGCGGACAGGAGGGCCGTGACCTCCCGGACCTCCTCGGCGAGGCTGAAGTCCACGGACTCCAGCGTGAGCTTGCCGGTCTCGATCTCTGAGAAGTCGAGGATGTTGTTGATCACGGTGAGCAGCGTGTCGGCGCTGAGTTTCGCGGTTGCCGCCAGTTCATGCTGTTCGTCCTCCAGCCGGGTGTCGAGAAGGAGATCGATGGCGCCGACGACGCCGTTCATGGGTGTCCGGATCTCGTGGCTGATGTTTGCGACGAACTCGGACTTCGCCTGGCTGGCTGCTTCGGCCTGTTCGCGGGCGCGGACCAGGTCTTCCTCGGCCCGCTTACGCTCGGTGACGTCCTCGCCGACCGCGAGAAAATGGGTAATCGCTCCCTGTGGGCTGCGGATCGGAGAGATTGACTCGGCCTGCCAGAAGACCTCGCCGTCCTTGCGTCTGTTGCGGAATTCGCCGTGCCACTCACCGCCAGCCGTGATTGTGCTCCAGAGGTCCTTGTAGACGCTCCTCGGTGTCTCGCCCGACTTGAGAATGCGGGGGTTCTGGCCGGCGACTTCGTCGAACGTGTATCCCGTCACTGCCGTGAACCGGGGATTCACGTACTCGATGCGACCATTCACGTCGGTAATGATCACTGACGCGGGGCTCTGCTCGACCGCCTGAGATAGCTTGTTGAGTTCCGCTTCCGCACGTCCGCGTTCCGCCTTCTCGCGCACCAGTTCCTTCCACCTGCCCAGGGCAAAGAGGCCGAAGGCGACCGTCAGAGCGAGGATGCCCGCGATCTCAATGTACTCCTTCATGCCGAAGGGCCAGCCGAGCTGCTCGTAGGCGAGTTCAATGACCAGAATCGCCAGGAGAGCGATGATCGTGGCGGCCGAGTTCGCGAGGTAGGCCCGCAGAGCCTTCGCGTCCGGCCGGGCGCGGCTCGCCTCACGGCCGGGAGTCGAGTCACGCCTGGCAGCGCTGGCCGACGTTGCCCTACCGGCACCCGTGTTCGTTTGAGCCGGCGGGCTACTGGATTTCCGGGGGATACCCCCGTTGCCATTCCTCATAGCAAATCTAGTGTCATAGAGGGGCGTGGACGGAGCGGTTAACGTGTCGCCAACTTTCGTCAACATCCGGTTAACACGGTGGACGAGACCCCGCGTCCCCCAGCTATGACGGCGGTCACATCAGCCGGTACTCCCGTGCGGATATAATCGGCGCACACCGGCCGGAGAGAGCGCGTACTTTACAATCCAACGTAGCGCCCGGCAGTGCCGCGAGAGATAAGAAACGGTTAAGAAAAGTGTTAGAAGCGTCCTTATGGTCACCGCACTGAAGAAGATCGCGGAAGGGCGTGAGGCCGAGATGTTCGCGTGGGAGGGCGACCGCATCCTGCGGCTCTTCCGGCCGGGTCGCAGCGAGGCCGAGGCCGAACGTCAGGCGCGGTTAATGCGGGAGGCGGCCGCCGGCGGCGTGCGGGTGCCAACCGTCTACGGGCTGGAGGCCGTGGATGGGCGTTTTGGCATCGTGATGGAGCGCCTGAACGGGACTGACCTGCTGACGGCGCTCGGCAGGCAGCCCTGGCGTCTCTTCTCGGTCGCGGCGGTCTGCGGGCGGACGCATGCTGCTATCAACGCCGTGTCTGCTCCTTCCGGGCTGGAAGAAACCCATGATCGCCTGGCCCGGTACATACTGAACCCGGACCGCGTACCGCCCCGTTTCGCGGAGGCGGCCGTCGCGCGCCTGAGGGAACTGCCGAGGGGCAACAGCCTCCTGCACGGCGATTACCACCCCGGCAACGTCATGATGCAGGGCCGCGAGCCCGTCGTTATCGACTGGACGAATGCGACGCGTGGTCCGGCAGAGGCGGACTTTGCCCGGTCGAAGATGCTGGTTGCGATCGGCGAACCTCCCCCGGGGACACCGGTGCTGGTGCGCGTGCTGGCATCGACGGCGGGCAAGCTGTTCGGCGCGATGTACGCGCGAGAGTACCGGCGGCGCGCGAGCGTGGACGAGGACCTGGTTGACGCCTGGCGTTTGCCCCTGGCCGTCGCCAGGCTGACCGAGGGCATCGAGGAAGAGCGGGGCAAGCTGTACCGCCTGATCGCTGCTCTCGGCGTCGCGGCGTGACCGAAACGGTCACTCGCTCGTATTCTCTAGATGATGATCCGGTTCCTGTTTCCGGTTGTCGCCTGCCTCGCGGTTGTCATGGCGTGCGGGGGCGACGGAGGCTCTCCGCCGGCCGAAACGTCCGGTACGGCGATCGCCACACAAACCGCGGGCACCAGCTCGCCCTCGGCCGGCGATCCGACGCCAACTGCGTCACCGGCGGCCCTGACGTACACCGTGGAGCCGGGTGACACACTGGGCGCGATAGCCGAGCGATTCGGAGTGACAGTGGATGCGATTGCGGCGGCGAATGGGATTGAAGACCCGGCCGCAATCCAGATCGGGCAGGTGCTCGTCATTGCAGGCGGGCAGGAACCGTTGCCCACGCAACCTCCGAAAACAGATGGTGGTGGCCAAACACCCGGTGGCGAAGTCTCGATCCTGCGGCTCGTGGACAAACAGCACGCGCTGCCGTCCTCGTACGTCCCTCCGGACCTGAAGGCGGTGCCTGCCCAATACCGCGGCCCGGCGTTCGGCGGTAGCGTTCGGTCAGAGACGCTGCTTGCCCTCGTGGCGATGCTCGACGCGGCAGCGGGGGCAGGACATGAGATCGGCGTTGTCTCGGCCTACCGCTCGTATTCGCAGCAGGAAACCACCTTTCAGTACTGGGTCAATACGCTGGGCTACGACGAGGCAGTGCGCGTGAGCGCGATGGCCGGTCACAGCGAGCACCAGCTTGGCACGACGGTCGATCTTTCGACGGCCGACGCGGGATGGAAGCTGGAAGAGGCTTTTGGTGGCACGCCTGCCGGGCAGTGGCTGGAGGCTCATGCCCACGAGTATGGCTTCGCGCTGAGCTATCCGGCCGGTGCCGAAGCGATCACCGGTTACGCATACGAGCCGTGGCACTTCCGGTTCATCGGTGAGACCGAGGCTTCGGCCTGGAAGGCGAGCGGCCTGACACTCAATCAGTACCTGGGGGGGTAATGCCCGATTGCCTGTGCCGCCCGCAGCGGCTATCTTGAGCAACGCTATGCAAGGAGTGATTGACGTCCGACCCGACACGATCGAGACGCTGGCCGTCGGCGGCCGCGAACTCCCTTACGTGGAGTATGGCGACGAGCAGCCGGTGATAAAGCTGGTCCACGCGGGCGAGGAGTACTGGTACTTCAAAACCCTGCCGCTCAAGGGTTACGGAGCGGTCCTGGGCCGGTACATTGCGGACCTGGAAGGCGGGCAACATAAGCCGCTGCTGGCCCGCTTCTTCAACAGGATCTACATCTACGCGACCGGCGTGACGCCGATCGGAGCCGGCAAGCCACCGGGCGCAGGTTAAGTCTTCTCGAACCGTTCCACGGGCAGCACGAAGACGATCGCGCCGCCTACTCGCACCTGTACCGGCTCGGCTGGATAGATGCTCTCAGGAAACGGAAGCGCCTGCGCCGGCACGAACTCGGAGCGCGCCTGGCACTGGGTGCGGATGATCTGGAGCACGTTGTCCAGGTCGGCAGCGTCCACGCCCGAGAAGATAGTGGCGTTGCCGCGGCGCAAGAAGCCGCCGGTGCTGCTCACCTTGGTGGCTGGGTAGCCGCGCTCCACCAGTTTGTGGATGAGGGCATCAGCCTCGTCGTCCGATGTAATGACGACGATCAGTTTCTGGTCGGCCGTGTTAGCCAGCAGTCACCGCCTCTTCGGCCTCTTGGCCGTCGCGCTGCATGCGCGTGGACAGGGCGTCCCGCATCGCTTTGCCGGACTTCGGGGCGAGTATCAGTCCGACGGCGGCGCCCGCGGCGATACCGATGATCAGGCCGAATATGAAGCGCATGCCGACCTCCTGGTGTGAGATCGCCTCCGGGCCGCTCGGCCCGGTCTGGCGAAGCAGCCCGATAGTAGCACGGGCGGGGCGACATCGGTCAAGACAGAGATCGCCCGGGTAGTTAGCGCTGAGTTTGCCTGCAGTCGCGCCGGTGTGCTTACTGGGGCTGCTCCGCTGCGGGTTAGCCGGGCAGGAGTTCAAGCTCCTCTACGTGGCGAGGGCAAATGATTCCGAAGTGCCTGTGGTCCAGCGTGGCGATCTTCGGCTCGTTCAGACGCGCCACGATCGAGACGACGGCGGCGTCGCCGAAGCCGATGTCGGAATCGGCATACCTGTCACAGAGTTCACGGACGCGCACGTAATCGTCGCGTGCCAGGTCAACGACGGAATAGGCCTCCTCGATCACATCAGACAGGAATGCCAGCAATACGCCGGTGAATGGCCGTGTGCGAATGAGGTAGTCAAGCTCGACCAGGACCGGCGTCGGGATGAGGATCGGCTCGTCCGTAAGCCGGAGGAGGTGCCTGCAACGGGCGTGTTCCGGCTCTGAGCGGTCCAGCGATGCAAGCAGAGGGCCGGTGTCGACTATGAGTGCCACGGATCCGGCCGATAGGCGTCGCTAGCACGCTCGGCGATACCGGCCCGGCCTGAATCGGCGATACCGATGCTCCTCGGCTTCGGCCGGGCCTGCTTAAGCTTCTCTTCGATCGCCTCGCGAATGAACTCGCCCATGGACTTGTCCCGTTCAGCAGCTGCCTGTTTGACCCGGCGGTGTGTCGTCTCAGGCAGGACTATGGTTGTCTTCTGTGCCATGGGCTGAATTACAGCGCTACGAGTAACGCTCTTCCTTGAACGGGTCGCCGCGGAGGTGGTAGCCGTAGCGCTCCCAGAAGCCGGGCGTGTCTCGGGGCACGAACTCCAGTCCGTTCACCCACTTGGCGCTCTTCCAGAAATACAGGTGGGGAACGAATAGCCGCGCCGGCCCGCCGTGCTCGCGCGCCAGCGGCTCGCCCTCATAGGTGTGGGCGATAAGGTTTTCTGGCCTTATGAAGTCCTCGAGTAACAGGTTCGTGGTGTAGCCGCCGTAGCAATGCGCGACGACTGCGTTCGCCTCTGGCTTGAGCTGGACGCGCGACATCAGGTCGGGAATCGAGACGCCCGCAAAATTCGTGTCGAACTTGCTCCATGTTGTCACGCAGTGGATGTCGGTCTTCACATCTGTCACTGGCAGCGCCTGGAACTCCTCCCACGTTAGCTCCACCTCCTTCTCCACCAGTCCGTACAGGCGCAACCGCCAGCCCGACAGGTCGATGCGCGGCGTTCCTCCGTACGTCAACACGGGCCAGTTCTCGACGACGTGCTGACCCGGCGGCAACCGTTTGCCGTACTGCTCGCGCTGCTTCTGGCGGCGCGTGAAGATATCGAAGGCCATGCTCTCCCTCCTGAGCTGATGGGGGTATTACGAGGATAGCGGAGCGCGGCCCATTTGAACATGGGCGCCGCGCGCAGCCAGGTTGACCCGACCAGGTGACCGAACAAGAACCTGTATCATCTCAGAGTGATGCAGACAGACGACACCTCAATCCTCCAGGGGGCAGAGGTGCTACCCGAAACGTCCGTCCACCCACACGGACAGGTGAAGGCAAGGACCTCCATGCGCCGCGCGTCGTTCTGGATTGCCGCCGCCCTCGTGGTGATCGCGGACCAGGCGACGAAGGCGATCGTGAGGGCGTCACTGGAACGGGGCGAGTCGTGGCCGGACTGGGGGCTGCCGTTCCGTATCACTTACGTCACCAACACGGGTGCCGCGTTCGGGGTGCTCCAGGAGCAGACTGCGTTCCTCATCGTGATGGCCTTCGTCGGCGTGGCGGCTATCTACCTCTACTATCGCAATCCCCCGTTCGACCACTGGCTCTCCGGCGCCGCGATCGGAATGATGCTCGGCGGCGCGCTGGGGAACCTCATCGACCGCATCCGGCTTGGCCGCGTTACGGACTTCATAGACTTCGATCATTACCCGGCGTTCAACGTGGCAGACTCGTCGATATTCCTCGGCGTCGCCGCAGTGATCATCGGCTTCATGATCTGGGGTGAGCGACAGCCCGGACCGCCGAACCAGGGGCCTGATGCGGAAATACCGCCTGATCGTTGATCGAACCGGCGAGCGCGTCGACCTGTTTGTTGCGCGTCGCCTGCCGCAACTCACGCGGTCTCATGTTCAGAGACTGATCGACGTCGGCCTCATCACCATCGGCGGCCGCGTGCCGAAAGCCTCCGAGAAGCTGCGGAACGAGACGGAAGTGCTGGTAACAGTGCCGCCGCCTGAGGAGATTGGCCTCGAAGCCGAGGCGATCCCGCTGACGATCATCTACCAGGACGCGGATATCGTCGTCGTCGACAAGCCGGCCGGGCTGACCGTCCATCCGGCCCCGGGCCATCCGGGCGGCACGCTGGTGAACGCGCTGCTGGCGGCGTGCCCGGATCTGCAGGGGATCAGGGGCACGCTGAGGCCGGGGATCGTCCACAGGCTTGACAAGGACACGTCGGGCCTGCTGGTCGTCGCAAAAAACGACCGTGCTATGAAGGCGCTCCAGTCCCAGCTTAAGGAACGCCAGGTGCACAAGACGTACCTCGCACTCGTCCGCGGAGTACCGAAGACACGCGAGGGGGAGATCGAAGCGCCGATCGGACGGCACCCGAAGAACCGGAAGAAGATGGCTGTCGTGGAAGGCGGCAGGGAGGCCGTCACGCGATACCGCGTCCGGGACGAACTGCCCGGCGGATATTCGCTGCTGGAGGTGGAGCCAGTGACGGGCCGGACGCACCAGATACGCGTTCACCTGGCGGCAATCGGCCACGCCATCGTCGGCGACGCCGTTTATGGCCGCGCCTCGAAGCTACTCGGCCGGCAGTTCCTTCACGCGCACAGGCTTGGCTTCCGGATGCCGGGAAGCGGCCGCGAGATCGAATTCGAGTCGCCCCTGCCGGAGGATCTCCGGAGCGTGCTGGAGGCGCTGCGTCATTCGAGACGGCGCTGCGGCGCCTCCTCAGGATGAGCGGATGTGGATTCCCCCGGACGGAGGGCGCCGAAACACGGTGGGGTCTGTAAACTCGTCCCTACGTGGTTGCGGGGACGTAGCGCGCGCCGGATATGGCGATGAGATCCGCTGTGCGCAGGGCCAGCTCGGTGCCGCGTTCGCCGGCGCTGATGTGGATTGTTTCGAGCTTGCGGGCGCGCTCGTCGATGTAGACGCCGAACGCGGCAAGGTTCTTCAGGCCAAGGACGGAGATGCCGCCGGCGTTCATTCCGGTAATCTGCTCCGCTTCGCGCTGCGTCGCCATCCGTAGCTTCTTCTCCCCCACGGCTGAAGCCAGCGCCTTCAGGTCAAGCTGGTCGCTGGCCGGGACCATGACGATGAGCGGGCGGCGGCGCGGATCAGCCTCGCGCAGGACGACAAGGGTCTTGTACACGGAGTTCAGCGGGACGGCCAGCATGGCGGCGGCTTCTTCGGCGGTGTGGAAATCGCCGTGCTCGTCGTAGGTCGTGGCGGTGTAGGGGATGCCGCGGGCGTCGAGGACGCGCATGGCATGTGTCTTGCGGGGCAGTTTTGACACGAGGTCAGTCTACCAGCCGGGTGCTCCGCAACGGAGGAAGGCCAGACTGAAGTCTGGCCTTCAGGTGACTTGTGTTGTGGACGGGTGACTTGGCGGGCTGCTAAGCGATGAACAGGGGCGCCATGACCAGCGTGATTGTCGCGAGCAGCTTGATCAGGACGTGCAGCGAGGGGCCGGCGGTGTCCTTGAACGGATCGCCGACGGTGTCGCCGACTACGGCTGCCTTGTGGGAGTCCGTGCCCTTGCCCTGGACCTGCCCATCGGTGGACAGGTTCCCCGCCTCGATGTACTTCTTGGCGTTGTCCCAGGCGCCGCCGACGTTGTTGAAGAACGTCGCAACGAGGATGCCGACGATCGTACCGATCATCAGCATGCCGGAAACGGCGAGCCAGCCTGATGCCGTCTCGAGTTCTCCGTAGTCCTCGCCGCGCGCGTAGCGGAACACGAGGCCGACGGCGATGGGGAGGCCGACCGCCAGGATGCCGGGGAGGATCATGGTGCGCAGGGCGGCCCGGGCCGTGATGTCCACGGCGCGCCCGTAGTCGGGGCGCGAAGTGCCGGCCATGATTCCCGGGTCCTCGCGGAACTGGCGGCGGACTTCTTCGATGATGTCGCCTGCCGCCGCACCCACCGCGCGGATGGCGAGGCCGGCGAAGAGGAAGACGAGCATGCCGCCGATAAGCCCGCCGGCGAACACATCGACGTTTGACAGGTCGATGGGTAGCTCTTCGTTCAGCGGGAAGCCGATGCGCTCCTTCACCTTGTCGAGGTAGGCGCTGAAGAGAAGGAAGGCAGCGAGTCCGGCGGAGGCTACGGCGTAACCCTTGGTCAGGGCCTTGGTGGTGTTGCCCACCGAGTCGAGCGCGTCGGTGATGTGACGGGCGCTCTCCGGCGCGCCGGACATCTCGGTGATGCCTCCCGCGTTGTCCGTGATGGGGCCGAACGTGTCCATGGAGAGGACGTAGGCGGCCGACATCAGCATTCCCATCGTGGCGACGGCTGTGCCGAAGACGCCGGTGGTGAAGCCGCCGACACCGGGGATATCGGCTTCCGAGCCGAGCGCGAACGAGGCAACAAGGGCGAACCCGATGGCGACCGCCGTGGCGGCCGTCGTCTCGAGGCCGACGGCGGTGCCGGTGATGATGTTCGTAGCCGGGCCGGTGCGCGACGCGTCGGCGATCTCTCTGACCGGCCGCCAGCTCCCGGAGGTGTAGTACTGGGTGATATAGACGAAGGCGATTCCGGTCCCGATGCCGATCAGGCCGCAGAAGAAGAACCAGTACCATTCATCGCCGAGCATGACCTTCGTCGTGATGAAGAGCCCGATTACCGACAGGATAGACACGATGTAGTAGCCCATATTGAGCGGTGTCATCGGGTCCTGGTGCGGGTCATCCTTCGCGAAGATCGGCACCGAGTGGAGGCCGACGATGGTAGCGAGAATGCCGAAGGAACGAAGGACCAGCGGGAAGACGAT
>JBBISJ010000038.1:0-21586 GCA_037441345.1 Chloroflexota bacterium | reverse complement strand
CTGCGAGATCTACACTGACGTCGAGGGCGTGTACACGGCAGACCCGCGCGTCTGTCCGGAAGCGCGCAAACTGATCGATGCAAGCTATGAAGAGATGCTGGAGATGGCAACCTGGGGCGCCCGGGTCATGCACAACCGCGCCGTGGAACTGGGCGCGGTCTACCGCGTCCCAATACTCGTCGCGTCCAGCTTCTCGGATGCCGAAGGTACGCTGATACATGGAGGGCCATACATGGAACCCACGAACAAAGTGATGGGCATCGCCCACGACAAGGACGTCGCGCGGATCACCCTCCGCGGCGTCCCGGACCAGCCCGGCATCGCGGCGTCGATCTTCCAGCCTCTGGGCGAGAACTCCATCAGCGTTGATACGATCGTCCAGAACGCCAGCGTCGAACGCCTGACGGATGTTACCTTCACCGTGGCGCAGCACGACCTGGACACGTCGATGACGCTCATCCGTCCGATAGCGGAGCGCATCCAGGCCGCCGAGGTACTCGCCGACACGCACCTCGCCAAGGTCAGCATCGTCGGATCGGGAATCACGTCTGGCATCGGTTACGCCGGGCGTATGTTCAAAGCCCTCTTCGACGCGGGTATCAACATCGAACTCATCACAACGAGCGAAATCCGCATCACTTGCCTGATCGACGAGGGGCGCGTCGAAGATGCTGTTCGCGCTCTCCACAAGGCGTTCGAACTCGAAAAAGCCGCGTAGCTTAGCACGGTTACGTCCTCTTCAGAATGCAGTGGAGCGCAGAAGCCGCAGATCCCCGGCACCTGCCCTGATCTGAACAGAATGGACGGGGGTCAGGTTTCAACCCGACATCGGGGTGTCCCCTGTTGTCTTTCCCCGGCCATGAACTCGTCACCCAGCAGCGTGTCCGCGGCTCGTTCTTCCCCGGCGGTGAACCAGTCCCTGAATACGGGGTATGCAGGAGGGGCGGAGCCCCTTTGCCGGGGGTCTGGGGGTGTCCCCCAGACTTTTGTCTCCCCTCGGGCAGGGGGGAGGGGAGGGGAAGTTGCACAGCACAGCAAGCACCCATCCAGTAGAATTGTGCGCAACCGTCCGTAGAGCGGAGGCGGCATGACAACAGCATCCGAACAACTGAACGGCCCGAGACTGTGGCTCCGCGCCCTCTACACGATCCCTCGCGTCGACCCGGGCGAGGTCGACCCGATCAGCCGCTGGCTGATCCTTGGACGCGTTTCCGTCGTCGTCATGACAGCGATCTCTGCCGTAATCGGGGGGCTGCTCGCCATCCGTGACGACGTGTTCGATCCCTGGTTGCTTCTGCTGGTGGCCGTCGGCCTCGTACTGGCGCACACCGGCAGCAACCTGGTCAACGACTTCTGGGACTACCGGCACGGCATCGATACTCCTGATTCCCCAAGAGCCACGTATGGGCCGCATCCGTTCGTGGAGAAGCGCCGCGGGATGCAGGAGTTCCTGTTCGTCACCGCCCTCATTCTCGCCTTCGCCACGGCAATCGGCGTCTACCTCACCTACGTCGCCGGTCCGGAGGTTCTGATCTTCGCGCTCTCCGGGGCATTCGTCCTGCTCTTCTACTCCGGCGGGCCGATCCCCCTGAAGTACTTCGGCCTGGGCGAGATCGCCGTCTTCGTCGTCTGGGGGCCGCTGATGATCGGCGGCTCATACTACGTGATGGCCGAAGAACTGCCGGGCTGGGTGCTTCTGGCATCCGTCCCGTACGGCCTCGGCGTCACCACCGTCCTCTTCGGCAAACACCTGGACAAGCTCGCCTTCGACGAGTCCAAAGGCATCCGCACGATGCCGATCGTGCTGGGAGAAGCGCCTGCCCGTCATGTGACGATCGCCCTCTCTGTGCTGATGTACGTCACGGCGGGCGCCCTCGCCGTCTGGCAGGAGATGTGGGCCCTCGTCCTGGTGGTCGGCGCACTGCCGCTGATGCGCCTCGTCTGGCGCATCTACGCGAAGCCGAAGCCGGAGATGCCACCGGAAGGCTACCGGGCTTGGCCGCTCTGGTTCGTGGGTGCGGCCTTCATCCACAACCGCCGCTTCGGGCTCCTGTTCGTCACCGGGCTGGCACTGCAGCTCCTGCTCGAAGAGATCCTCTAGCACCGCCGGCGCCCCACCGCGCCCACGTCGCCAGATCATGTATGCACAGGTCCAGCGCCACGCGCTCGTTCACGTTACGCCCCTTCACGTCGAGTTCCGCTTCGATGATGCGCGCATAGGCCTCGCGGATCGCCGGCCAGGAACACCGCCGCGCCTGGTACAGCAGCCGGTCCAGACCGCGGCCCGGCTTCTGCCCAGTCTTGGTCGCGATGGCAGATCCGCTCGCGCCGTCGTTCATCATCGCCTTCGCGATCGCGATCCGGCGGTAACGGCCGGCCACCGTTGAAAGCAGCACAGGCCACGCTGCTCCGTCCTCAAGCATCTCCTGCACGAGTCGCATTGCACGCTGGGGCTGCCCTTCGACAACCGCGTCGGCCAGCTCCCAACCCTTGTGCTCCTTCGCACGGCTGACGAGCGCCCGCACGTCATTTTCGCGGACAACCGCGCCCGCGGCATACGCGCTCAGCTTGTCCATCTCCGAGGCCAACATCCACGTGTCCGGCCCGATCAACTCCGCCAGCAGCTTCGCCGCCGCGCCGTCAAGCTTCAGCCCGATCGCCTTCGCCCGTCTCATCACCCAGCCCGTAACCTCTTTGTCTCCGGGCACGGGGAACCGGCGGACCTCACCCATCTTCCCGAGCGCTTCGACAGCCGCGCCTGCACTACCGTCCACGATCACGAGCGTCGTGCTGGGCGGCATCCTGTCGACGTACGCCACCAACTCTCCCCACGGCCCGAGATCCTCGGGGGCCTGCTCCGCCGTCTTCCTACGCCGCCCCCTCTTCGCACCTCCAGCCGAGAACGGACCTTCCAGCACCACGAGCCGGTGCTCACCCAGGAACGGCACGGTGTCGCAGGCCGCCATCACCTCCCTGGGTGTAGCCGATCGCGCATCGAGCACCGTCGTATTCGTGACGAGGGCACCGTCGGCATCGAGACGCCGCTTGAGGGCGTCGAGCGCCTCCTTGCGAGAGAGCCCATCGGCGCCGGTGAAGACGAAAAGTGGCACGCCGTCAGAGTATCACGCGGGGGCTATCGCCCGGTGCGCGTTTGTCGTAGAGACGACCTGACGGGTCGTCTCTACTGCTTGCCTTTCGCCTTCACGTGGGACGTCACTTCGTCCATGAACCGCCCGCCCAGGTCCCGTAGCTTGGCCTGGCCCACGCCGCTGATTCGCAAGAACGCCTCCGGGGTCTGCGGGTAGTCGCTAGCCATCTGCCGAAGCGTCCGATCGGTGAAGATCATGTACGCAGGGACTTTCCTCTCGTTGACCAACTCCTTCCTTAACACTCGGAGTCGATCGAACAACGTCTTGTCATACGTGCCCTCGGCACCCGGTCGCAATCCAGCAACAACGACGGCCACTCCAGCCTCACCCAGCGCAAACTCCCGTCCTGCCCGCGTTATCGTCAGCGCGTTATGCTCAGTGCGCTCGAGGAACCCCAACCGCACCAGCTCCTTTCCGATCTCCATCCAGTCCGTTTTGCCGACCGACCGGCCTCGACCAAACGCCCGCAGGCGATCATGGCCGTGCTTCGCGATCTTCCCGTTCGCCGATCCCGTGAGCACGTCAGCCACCCAGGCCGCGCCCACCGCGAAAGACTCACGCGTGATCTCGTCCAGGCATGCAAGAAAGCGCCGGGCGTCCTGCGTACGGTCCTCGGTCACGCCCGCTCGTTGACCTGGCCCGGCGGACGCGGAGGCCTGCACTGGGTCGGGCAAGGAGACCGCCGTCTGGGCGCTCCCGGCGCAGTTGTCGCAGGCCCCGCACCCGCCACCCGGAAATCCTTCGCTGAAGTACGCCAGCAGCGCACGGCGGCGGCACTTCTTCGACTCGGCAAAGTCAACGATCGCCTCCAGTTGCTGCCGCGCGATCTCTTGCTCGTGAGCCGACTCTTTCTCCTCGATCCGCCGCTCGTGTGTCATCAGGTCGTGTTTGCCGAAGAGCAGCAGGCAGTCTGCCGGATCGCCG
Source organism: Chloroflexota bacterium (assembly GCA_037441345.1). GTDB lineage: Bacteria > Chloroflexota > Dehalococcoidia > SM23-28-2 > RBG-16-64-32 > DATKKM01. The sequence goes on along the minus strand of JBBISJ010000038.1, from coordinate 17,513 downwards.
TCGCGTCCCGCACGCCCCGTCTCCTGGTAATAGCTCTCGATATTCTTCGGCAGGTCGTAGTGCACCACGAAGCGGATATTCGGCTTGTTCACCCCCATCCCGAACGCTATCGTCGCGCAGATCACCGATACACGGTCGTGCAGAAACGCCTCCTGGTTGCGCGCACGGTCCCGCAACTCCATGCCCGCGTGGTACGCCGCCGCCTTGAAGCCGTCGCTCCTGAGCTTTTCGGCCAGCGTCTCTGTACCTCGGCGCGAGCCGCAGTAGACTATGCCCGCCTGACCGGGTCGCTCACGGAGGAACTGCACCAGGCGCTCTTTGGGGCGGACCTTCGGTTCAACGATGTAGCGCAGGTTCGGCCGGTTGAAGCTGGCAACATACACCCCCGGGTCCCGAAGGCCCAGTTGCGCCGCGATGTCGGCCCGCACCCTTTCGGTGGCCGTCGCGGTCAGCGCCATCATCGGCACGTCCGGAAAGCGGAGCCGGAGCTCGGCCATCTGCCGGTACTCGGGCCTGAAGTCATGCCCCCATTCGCTTATGCAGTGCGCCTCGTCGATGGCGAAGAGCGCCGGCCTCCATCCTGCGACCTCGGCGAGGAAGCCGGGCTTCATCAGCCGTTCCGGCGCGACGTAAAGCAGGCGGAACCTGCCCTCACGCAATCCCGCAGTAACGTCATGCAGTTGCCTGTAGTCGAGCGTGGAATTGAGCACCGCCGCGGGGACGCCGTGCCTCCGGAGGGAGTCCACCTGGTCCTTCATGAGCGCGATAAGCGGCGAGACCACCACGGTCAGCCCCGGCCGGACAAGCGCGGGCAACTGGTAGCAGAGCGACTTGCCGCCGCCCGTCGGCATAAGGACGAGGACGTCGCGGTTCGCGAGCGCGTCCCTGATTATCTCCTCCTGCAACGGGCGAAACGAATCGCAGCCGAAGTGACGCTTGAGCACAACGTGGATGTCGGCGTTCGCTCCGACGAGGGCGGCATCCCGGAGCGCAGTTCCGGCGGCTGGCGCCGAATGTTCGGCTGCGGGAACGTAAATGGGGGCGGTGGCTGTGATTGTGGCGTTCATGAGCTGCAGATTGCTGCACCCCGGGCCGGCGTCGCAACAGGCAGGTGTCACCCCCCACCCGATCATTCGCCCGCGCCCAGGATATGCCGACCCGCCGTTGACCGGCCTCCCGCCTGCCTGATACGGTGCGGGGGCTATGCCTCCAACCCTCGACCTTCTCATCACCGGCGGCACGATCATCGACGGAACCGGCGCGCCGGCCCGGACCGGCGACATCGCCGTCCGCGACGGCCGCATCGCCGGTATCGGCGAGTTCGACGCCTCGGCCGCAAAGACGATCGACGCCACGGGCCTCGTCGTCGCCCCGGGGTTCATCGACGTGCACGCCCACGACGACGGTGCGGTGCTGGCAACGCCCATGGACTTCAAGCTGATGCAGGGCGTAACCACAGACATCGTCGGCAACTGCGGCGCGGGGATCGCTCCGACACCCGGCGGCAGGCGCGTGCCGGGCATCGAGCTGGTGCTCGGCGAGGTGCCCGAGGGCGGCTACGACACGTTCGGCGCGTACATGGACGCCGTGGATGCGGCCCGGCCGGCCGTCAACGTCGCCTGCCTGGTACCGCACGGAGCCGTCCGTGCGGCCGCGATGGGAATGGACGCCCGTGCGCCTGACGACGGCGAACTCCGCCGCATGTACGACTACGTTGACGAGGGTCTCGCCGCCGGCGCAGTGGGCTTCTCGACCGGGCTGATCTACCCGCCGGGAACATTCGCGCAGACAGACGAGCTGATCGCGCTGACAAAGGCCGCCGCGGCCCACAACGCGCCGTACGTCAGCCACATCCGCAACGAGGCCGAGGGCCTGATGGAGGCCGTCGAAGAGGCGGTGACTATCGGCCGGGAAGCCGGGACCGCCGTGCAGGTCTCGCACCACAAGGCAGCCGCGAAGTCGATGTGGGGCAGGACGCGCGAGTCGCTGGCCTACATCGACGAGCAGCGTGCGTCGGGCCTTGACGTCACCATCGACGTCTACCCATACATGGCCGGGAGCACGGTCCTGGCCGCCGCCCGGCGAGTTGACCGCGAAGTCGACGCCAATGAGATCTTGGTGGCTTCCTGCGCGGTTAAGCACGAATACGAAGGCAAGACCCTTGCGGAGATCGCCGCCATGCTCGGCATCGGCCCCGAAGCCGCCCTCGACCGCGTCCTATCCGAAGAGCCACTCGCCGTCGCCGTCTTCTTCTCGATGCATGAGGACGACGTGCGCCGCGTCGTCTCCCATCCCCACTGCATGGTCGGCTCCGACGGCATCCCCTCAGCGACCGGCAAGCCGCACCCGCGGCTCTACGGGTGCTTCCCGCGCGTCATCGAACGCTACGTCCGCGAAGAGGGGCTGATGCCGCTGGAGGAGGCCGTCCGCAAGATGGCCTCGCTGCCCGCGCAGCGGTTCCAGCTCGCCCAGCGAGGCGGCCTGCGCGAAGGCTGGGCGGCCGACATCGTCATCTTCGACCCCGCCACGGTCGCCGACGTCGCCACCTATCAGGACCCGCGTCGGTACCCGGAGGGCATCTCCCACGTCATCATCAACGGCGAGGTCGCCGCCGAAGATGGTCGCCAGGTCGCGGAACACGCCGGGCGCTTGCTGCGGAGGGGCGTCGCGTGACCACGGAGTACCGTCTCCTCACCCCTTCCGCTCATCCTGAGGAGCCGCAGTCCACCGCAGCGGACGCAGGCGTCACCCCTTCCGCTCATCCTGAGGAGCCGCAGTCCACCGCAGCGGACGCAGGCGTCACCCCTTCCGCTCATCCTGAGGAGCCGCAGTCCGCCGCAGCGGACGCAGGCGTCTCGAAGGACGAGCAGGCATGAGCGCAGAATACCGGCTTCTCACGCTCGACGACTACGAACAGGCGGCGTTCCTGGAGGCGCGCGCGTTCTACAACATGCCAAACGAGCACCGCACCGAGCAAATGCGGAAGTTCTTCCCGCCGGACTGGACCGTTGGAGCGTTCGTCGACAGCAAGCTGGTCGCCGACGTGCGGACGATCCCTCAGGCGCGCCGGATGGGCAATTCAACGACGGCGTTCGGCGCTGTCGGACCGGTCGCCTGCCTGGCGCCCTACCGGCGGCAGGGACACGTCCGCAAACTGCTGAAGATGGCGCTGGAGTTGATGCGGCAGCGCGGCCAGGCGCTATCCGGCCTGCACACGCCGCACGACGCTCTCTATCGGCGCTATGGGTGGGAGCGCGCCGAGGGCAAGAAGCGCTACCGCTTCCCGCCCAAGCGGGCGCAACTGCGGTTCCAGGGTAGCCGCGGCTCGGTAACGCCGGTTGGCAACGACGACTGGGCGCGCCTCGACAAGATCTACCGCGCCGCCATCGAGCGGCGGAACGGCCCTTTCACCCGGGTGGAAGTCTGGTGGCGCGAGGCGGTGCTCCGCGACCATGACACGGCCGGGCCGGTGGACAGGGACGCTGTGGTGTGGACGAACGAGCGTGGCGCGGACAGGGGATACGCCCTCTACCAGGACCGCGCAGCAGGCCGCTACGTCCACTGGGACCGCCACGAACTCGTCGTCTGGGACCTCGTCGCCCTGGACGGCGACGCCTACCTGGGCCTCTGGGAGCACATCCTGACCCACGACCTCGCCGACGCCATCGTCTGGGACACACGACCGGACGACTGCCTGCCAGACCTGTTCGAAGACCCCTCCGTCGTCGAGAAAACGGCGGCCGAGGGGGCGATGCTGCGAATCGTCGACATCGAGCGGGCCTTCACCACACGCCCGTACTTCGGGGCGCAGCCTGCCTCCGCCGTGCTTCGCGTGGAAGACCGGACGCTACCGGAGAACGACGGCACGTGGCGGATCGAGGGCTCCGGCGGCGAGATGCGCGCCGAGCGCACCGACACCGAACCGGACGCTGAGCTGAGCGTCAACCTGCTGGCGCCGCTCTACACCGGCCACATTCGGCCGTCTGTCGCCGCGGGATGCGGGATGATCCGCGTCCGCGACGACCGGGCGCTTGAAACGCTGGACCGCCTGTTCGCGGTGGATGACATCCCCTTCTGCCCGGACTGGTACTAGCCGCAGCCCCTACGCTTACGCCTACGCCGAAATCTGTCATTCTGGCAAAAGCCGGAATCCATTACGCGCAGCAACAGCCTCGCCCCTACGCCCTTCGCCGCCCCTCCAGCACCGCCCTCATCGTGCTGCCGTCGATGGCGTCCACCAGTGACTCGTGCGTCCCCTGGATCAGCAGCTCGTCGCAGAAGCGCTTGACCCCGCACACGGCCATACGCAGGAAAAGGCTGCCGTAGGACACCCGGGCCACGCCCAGCTCCTGCAGCTCGCGCGGGCCGGGCACACCCGGCATTGCGAGCACGCTCACCGGCGCGGGCACTTCTTTCACCAGCGTGCGGATATCGTCCGGCTCGGACACGCCGAAGTAGAAAACGCAGTCCGCCCCGGCCCCGGCATACGCCTGCCCGCGACGCACCGCCTCCACCAGCGCTCTTGGCCGGTCGTCCCTCATCACGACGAAGGCGTCGACGCGGGCGTTGAGCAGAAACTCGCTGCCCAGTGCTTTGCGTTCCTCCATGAAGGCTGCAATCTTCGCCAGCTGATACTCCAGCGGCACGAGTTCGCCGCGTTCGCGGTCCTCCATGTTCATCCCGGCGGCACCGGCGCCGACCATGGCCCGGACCGTCTCACGGACGTCGTCGGGTCCGCCGAAGCCGTTCTCGCCGTCGGCGTTCACCGGCAGCGAGACCGCCTCCACGACCTGACGCGTCACCTCCACGGTGCGATCGCGCCCGATGCCGAGGTCCGGGTAGCCCATGGCGTTGGCAAAGCCGGCGCTGCTGCCCTGGATCGCCTTGAATCCCACGTACTGGAACAGGAGCGCGCTCAACACGTTGAACGCGCCCGGCATTATCAGGATCTCCGGCGCCGTTAGCAGTTCGCGTAGGCGCCGGCTCTGTGCGTTCGCCCATTCGACCGTGGCAGCGGGTACGATCGTCATCACGTCACCTCCTGCGACAAGCGTATCGCAGGTCGGCCCGCGCCACCCATCCAGCTGGGTTACTGGCTGCTGGCTACCGGCTGCTGGCTGCTGGCTACTGTCGACTGACCGTGCCCCAGATCATCCACCAGCCGGAACCTCCGTCACGCCACATCGCCGTACCTCCGTGCCGATTTCACGAACCCGTGTACTTCTCCGGGTCGCCGTCGAACGCTTTCTTGCAGTTCAGGTTGCAGAAGTAGTACGTCCGCCCCCTGAACTCCGACATGCCTGCCGCCTTCGCCGGGTCGACGTCCATTCCGCAGACCGGGTCCTTGGCCGTCCGGGCGCTCGCTTCCGCGGCCATCGTTGCGGCGTGATCGTGCACACCGAACTGCACGGGTGTGCCCGTGGCGCGCGCCCGCATCAGCGGAATGACAGTCGGCATCGTGATGATCATCGCCAGCAGGAACACCCAGAAGGTGCCCCCTGCCCGGGCCACCCAGTCGTAGTCGCCGACCAGCGTCACAACGAAGAAGACCCCGGCGGCCACGGTCGAGATGGCCGTGAACACAACCGCCGAAACCTGGTTGACGTTGGCCTCCGTTACCCTCACGTTGCGGCCTCCACCAGCTCCCGGCCCTTCGCCTCCTGCTCCGCGGGCGCAGTCGGCGGTCCGCGCTTCACCGGCGGCCGGTAGCCCCGCATCCGCAGCGTATTCATCGTGACCGAGAAGCTGCTCGTCGCCATCAGCAGCGCCGCCAGCTCAGGGCTGACGATTTGCGACACGAAGGGGTAGATGATCCCGGCGGCCAGCGGTATCGAGGCCGTGTTGTAGCCAAACGCCCACAGCAGGTTCTGCCGTACCAGGCGCATCGTCCGGCGCCCGACCTGGATCGCCGCAACAACGTCCAGGATGTCGTCGCGGATCAGGATGATGCTGCCGGTTTCCTTGGCGACGTCCGTTCCGGAGCCGATCGCAATTCCCACGTCGGCGCGGGCCAGGGCGGGCGCGTCGTTGACGCCGTCCCCCACCATGGCGACGGCACGCCCCTCCGCCTGCAGCTTCGCCACCTCCGCCGCCTTGTCCTGGGGCAGCACCTCCGCCAGTACGCGGTCGACGCCGACCTGCGAGGCGATCGCCGACGCCGTGCGCTCGTTGTCGCCGGTTATCATCACAACTTCGAGCCCGAGGCCTTTGAGTTCGGCCACGGCCCTCGCCGAGGTCTCCTTCAGCGTGTCCGCGACGGCCACCAGCCCGGCGAGTACGCCGTCGCGGGCGACGAACATGACCGTCTTGCCCTCGCGCTCCAGCCGCTCCGCATCCGGGATTGCGTCATCGATGCCCACTCCGTTTTCGGTCATCAACTTGCGGTTCCCCAGCAGTACGTCCACCCGCTCATCCTGAACCTCCACCCGCTCATCCTGAGCCTCCACCCGCTCATCCTGAGCCTGTCGAAGGACGATCGTCGCCTTCACCCCGTGGCCCGGCACCGAGTCGAATGACTCCGGCTCCGGCACAACAATCCGCTCATCCTGAGCCTGTCGAAGGATCGCCTCGCCCAGCGGATGTTCCGAGTTGCGTTCAGCAGCGGCGGCGAGGAGGAGCACATCGCCTGCCGTAGAGACGGCCCGGTGGGCCGCCTCTTCCGGGCCGGAGGTAACGACAATGTCCGTCACGGACGGCTCGCCCTTCGTCAAGGTACCCGTCTTGTCGAGGATCACCGTCTGCACCTTCGACACCGCCTCGACAGCGTCGGCGCCCTTGAACAGGATGCCGTACTCGGCGCCTTTGCCGGTGCCCGCCATCATCGCCGCCGGCGTCGCCAGGCCCACAGCGCACGGGCAGGAGATGACCAGCACAGTCACTGAGACAAGCAGCGCGAAACCGAACACCTCGAGTTCGCTCAGTTCGTACGGCGTCAGGATCAGCCGCGTATCGGCCGAGAACCAGAGGTCGTAGCCGGCGAAGAACCAGAACAGGAACACGGCCAGCGCCAGCGCGTGCACGGCCAGGATGAAATTGCCAGCCACGCGGTCCGCCAGCGCCTGGATCGGCGCCTTCGTCGTCTGCGCCTCCTCCACGAGGCGGATGATCTGCGAGATCGCGGTGTCCGCGCCGACGCGCGTCGCCTCGAAGCGAAACGCCCCGGTCTTGTTGATCGTACCGGCGATCACCTCGTCCCCCGCCTTCTTCTCCACCGGGATGCTCTCACCGGTCACCATCGACTCGTCGACGGCCGAGTATCCGTCGACGATATTGCCGTCCACCGGGATCGATTCGCCCGGCCGCACGATCACGGTGTCGCCGATCTCCACCTCATCGGCCGGGATCTCCGTCTCCACTCCGTTACGGATGACGGTCGCCCGCTTCGGTCGCAGCTTCATGAGCTTTCGTATCGCCTCGGACGTCCGCCCCCGCGTGATCGCTTCCAGGTAGCGGCCCAGCACGATGAACGCGATCAGCAGCGCCGCCGCCTCGTAGAACGTTGCGCGCTCACCGCCGAACCCGGCGTCCGGGAAGAACGTGTTGATCACGGCGATTCCATAGGCCGCGCCTATGCCGGTGGCATACAGCAGGTTCATGTCCGTCACGCCCCGGCGCAGCCCGTTCCACGAATGGACGAAGAACTGGCGCCCCGGCCCCAGCACCAGCGGCGTCGTCAGCGCGAACAGAAGGATCTTGTTGTCTGCCCAGTCCGGCATGAACGAATCCAACGGATCGTACATGCTGAACGTCAGCAGCATTACGATCAGCCCTACCGGCCAGGCGATCAGCATGTTCACCCACTGCCGCCTGATCTCCTCCTGCCGCAGCTTCCGCTCGCGGTCCAGCGATTCCTCGCCTTCGCCCTTGTCGAGCACCTCGTAGCCCAGGCTGCGGATCACCTTCTTGATCTCCGCCGCGGGCACGATGGAATCAAGGAAGTCCACGGATACCGTGTCCGTTGCGAAGTTGAACGCGATGTCCTGCACACCCGCCAGCCCGCGCACGGCCGGTCCGATCACGTTCTCGCAGTGCCCGGGCGTCATGCCCAGCACAAGCAGGTCAATGCGTGCGGCGGGCACCTTGTAGCCGATCTCTTCGATCCGCTCGCACATCGCAGGCACGTCGCAGGCCGCTGGGTCGTACGTCACACCAGCCTTGCCCGCGCTCAGGTTCACCGTCGCCTGCTCAACGCCGTGGATCCCCGACAGCGCCTTCTCGACGCGCCGCACGCAGGCGGCACACGTCATTCCGGCTACCGGCAGAGTGATCTCCTTCAGGGCCCGGTGCTCATCGTGTACGGTCACAACCGGCCCTCCTTCGGCAACCCGAGGTACCGCGGCGTCCGCTCCCGGTAGCGCCGGTAGTCGCCGCCGTACTCGCGGGCGAGAAACGCCTCCTCCTGGAGGATCTGGAAGTGCGTCAGCGCCGCCTCGATCACGAACGCTGCGAGGAAGAAGACGGTGCCCTGGATCAAGAAAGTCCCGAAGAACAACGCGTCCATCGACGCGAAGATCGGATTGCGCAAGAGGCCGAACACCCCCGTGGTGACCAGCGCCCCCGGCGTCTCCTCTTCGATCCCGACACGCCACGAACTGCCGGGGGATACAAGCGCCCACACCCACAGCCCGACGGACGCCGCCAGCAGCACGCTTCCAGCGACTCGCGCCCATTCGGCGTCGACGACCGTCCCACCGAGGACACCCGGCAGGTCGCCCGCCTCACCGATCGCCGAGCCAAGCAGCACGACGATCCACAACGCGAACCCGGGCAGCAACGAAATCTCGATCAGCCGCCGGGTGCCGGACTTACCAGCGCCCGGCGTGAACGGACTGCAGCCGTCGCGGGCGATCATCAGCGCCGATCGCGCCGCCAGGACCGCGCCGAACGCCGCCAGCATCCCGATCTGATGCCAGTCGTAGAAACTCAACTGCCTGCCCACCTTTCGTTCACCTGGCAGCCCTCACGACCATCGAGGCCTTCCCGTCAGAAGGAATCTGCTCGACGGCGCCGAAACCCGCCTGCTCCAGCTTCGCCTTCAGGCCGGCGAAGCCGCTGTGCCCGTGAGCGCGTCCAGAGATCGACAGCAGATGCCCGAAGAAGCTGTGGCTCTCGGACCAGAACTCGACGACGATGAACCGCCCGCCCCGCTTCAGTACCCGCGCCACCTCCGCGAGGCCCTTCGCCTGGACATCCTCGGGCAGGTGGTGGAGCATGTACGAACTCGTCGCCGCGTCGAACGTCGCGCCCGCGAAGGGAAGCGATTCGATCGCCGCCGGCTCGAAGCGGGCCCTCGAGCCCTGTCTCCCGGCCTTCCTGCGGGCGACGGCGACCATATCCACCGAGGCGTCGATCCCGACGGCTTCACCCGCCACGCCGACCTTCCCGGCCATATAGATCGCCATCGTCCCCGGGCCGCAACCGACGTCCAGTACCCTGTCGCCCGGCTGCAGGCCGGCCGCATCAACGGCCGCGCGGTGCTCGGCCGTCAGCTTGCGGGCGAAGAAGAAGTCGTACAGGCGCGCCCAGCGGATGATCTTGCCGGCCGTCTCCGGGGCGCCATCGTTCTCGCGGACTGCCGTCATCCGTGGACATCGCCGGTAGTCAACCGGCGCTCCGACTCGCTGATCTCCCGGTCCAGCCGGTCGCGCTCGGCCTTCAGTTCGTCAACCGACGGCGAATCGCCCTCACGCGAGCCGTGCATCCCGTGGCACATCATCATGCCGTGGCCGGAGTGCACCGACCCGCCCGAGCGCCGGCCGAACAACCAGCCCCCAACCATCATGCCGATCATCATCAGGGGGCAGATCAGCACCATTGCCCCGAACGCGATTGCGAATGCCCACTCCATGACTTAACTCCTTCCCGCTCTCATGCTCTCCTGCTCGAATGCTCTCTCACTTGTTCGCCAGCTCGTACAGGTCCAGCAGCTCCCCGATGACCTGCTCGTCTCGGCCGTCCTTGATGCCTTCCAGCACGCAGGTGTGCAGGTGGTTGTCCAGCATCAGCTGCTCCATCTTCTCGATAGCGCGGCGGACCGCGTACGTCTGCTTCAGCACGTCAACGCAGTACTTGTCCTGCTCCACCATGCGCTTGATGCCCTGGACATGCCCCTCGATAAAGGCCAGGCGCTTCAGTACGTCAGTCTTCTTCTCAGGCAGCATTCACTCTCTCCATTCACTACTCACCACTCACTACTCACCACTCACTACTTCTACCCAGACCCCCCCGGTAGGGGTGTGTATCCAAGATGGGATACGTCCGTCGCACCTGTCAAGTGACGTTGGTCACAGCTGCGGGCGGTACGGATGGCCCGGCAAACCGCCCGGGGTTCTCCTCGAAGTCCCGGCGGCAACCTTCGGCGCAGAAGTGGTACGTCACTCCCTCGTACACGGCCATCGGGCCGCCGGCCTCTATGGTCATCCCGCAGACCGGGTCCACCGCCATCGTGACGGCCTCCTTGAACTGCCCGTCCTCCAGCCACAGCACTCTGTCCGCGATATCGCGGATGCGCTGGTCGTGCGAGACGATCACCACTGCCCGCCCACGGCCCTTCGCGATCTCCCGCAGCAGGCGCATCGTCTCGTGGCCGTGGCTGGAGTCGAGGTTGGCCGTTGGTTCGTCGGCGAGGATGAGCGCCGGGTCGTTGACGAGGGCCCGCGCGATCGCCACCCGCTGTTTTTCGCCCCCGGAGAGCTTCTCCGGCGAGAAGCGCAGTCGGCGGCCTAGGCCAAGCTCGCCCAGGAGCGCGGCGGCCCTGCGCCGAGCCTCCCTGCGGGTCACGCCGGCGAGTTCAGCCGCGATGGATACGTTGTCGAGGACGTTCAGAGCGCTAAGCAGGTTGAAGTCCTGGAAAATGAACCCGAAATGACGCAGCCGTATGTCCGGCAGCTTGCTCTCCGACAGCGCGCTCAGCTCGACGCCGTCGATCCTGATCGTGCCTTCCGTCGGCTTCAGCAGCCCGCCCAGCATCAACAGCAGCGTCGTCTTCCCCGACCCGGACGGGCCCATTATCAGCACCACTTCCCCCGGCTCAACGCTGAGCGAAACCTCACGCACCGCGACTACTTCGGTGTCTTCCGACCCGAACCGCTTGGTCACCCGGTCCACGTGCAACCCTTTAGCTTCCATTTTCATCCCCTTCGGATTATCGCCACCGGCTCAAGGCCCGCCAGTTGCCTGGCCGGCAGCAGCGCCGCCGCTCCCGCCAGGAGCACCGAGATCGCGCTCACCTGGAGCAGTGAACCCGTACTTATCGAAAGAACGATGAGCTCGTTGAATTCAGGTATCACGACGGAGAGCGCCAGCGTCAGCCCCAGCCCGAACACCAGGCCAATGACGACCGTCAGGAACGCCTGCACGAACACGATCTGGAAGAGGCGCCCGTTTCGCACGCCCAGCGCCTTCAGGACCCCGTACTCCCGGCGCCGTGCGACCGTGGCGATGTAGATCGTCAGCACGATCACCGCCAGGCCCGTGACATAGCCAGCCGTGTTCATGATGCTGATGATGTCCGCACTCATGTCCTGGACGAGCTTGCGCTCCTCCGAGGCGAACTCCTGGCGCGTCTGTGCCGTCACATCGCCGGCCTGCGCTTCGATCACGCGCGCCACCGTCACCGGCGACTCGCCCGGCTTCACCTTCACCAGCACGAAGCTGATCACCTGGCCCTCGCCCCGGGCCGCGGCGAAGTCCTCGAACCGGACGAACGAAACGGAGCTGACAAGCGTCGACGTGCCGGACGTCAGCCCGGCAACCGTCATCGGCTGCCCGAGTGCCATGACCTCATCGCCGACGCTGATCCCCGCCTCGGAGGCGACGGCATGGTCGATGACGATCTCGCCGGGCCCGGGCTCCGGCGCGCCTTCCGTGACACGCTCCGGCCCCCCCAGCGGCGCGCCCGCCGGCACGCCGAACACGTAGACGATGTAATCCTTGCCGTTGGCCTCGATCACGCCCTCCGTGTAGAGGACGGGGACAACTTCTTCTACTCCGGGGATCGACTTCACGTCCTCTGCGACGGCGGCGGGAAGCGCCGACTCCGACATGTGCATCGTCCTGACGCCTTGCTGGGAGACCCACACGTCCGCCCCGGCCCTGTCGATGTAAACGGTCAGTCTGCTCTGCGCGCCCGCGAATACCGCTCCAAAGAAGAGCACCAGCGTCAGCGCCAGCCCCACGCCGCCGACAGACACTGCGAAGCGGGTCTTGTTCTGCACCAGGTTGGCGATGGCCAGGCGAAACATCCGTTACCTCCGGAACACCTCGGCCGGCGCCATGCCGGCCACGGCCCGCGCCGGGATCATGGCGCCCAGCAGCGCCATGACGAAACCTGCCGCGATCGTCAAGGTGACCGCGGACGGCTGTATCGCCACCAGGAACTGCGGCTTGATGTTCATCACCAGTTCGCCCATCGCAAAGGCAAAGCCGATACCGGCGAGCGCCCCCAGGCCGGCAGCCAGCGCGGCCTGCAAAATCACCACCCGGTACAGCATTCCGTTGCGGGCGCCTATCGCTTTCAGAATCCCGTATTCTCCCCGCCGTTCGATCGTCGCCGCGTAGATCACGAGCCCCACGACCAGTGCCCCCACGATGAACGCGGCCGCGACCATCAGGAAGATCACCTGGTCGAAAATGCCGGCGACGACCTGCCGGTCGTTCTCCATGACTTCGCGCTTCGGGAGGACGTTCGTGCCCGGCACGGCGCTCAGCGCAGATATGAGCTCGGCGGTTGTTGTTCCCGGTTCCGGCGTCACCAGGATTACGCTCGCGCTCCCAGGCGCCAGGGCCACCGACTCCACCAGCGTCTTGCGGGCGAAGACGAAGCTCCCCGAGAACGTGCTTGTCTGGTTGGACAGGCCGACGATCTTCAGGCTGCGGCCCGCCACCTCGAACGGGTCGCCCACCCGGTAGCCGTGCTTGTTGGCCAGCACCCGGTCCAGGACGATCTCATCATCCGCCAGCGGCTCGCGGCCCTTCGCCATGTCCCATGGGCCGCCTCCGAGCGCATCGTCGTAACCAACGAGCCTGATCACCTGCTTGCTGCCGTGAAGCTCCGGGATCGCCATCACCAGCAGGACCGGCGTTACCCGCTCGGCGCCCGGAACGTCCGCTACCGCCTCGGCGGTCTCGGGCGACAGGAACTGGCCCGACCCGGCGCTCGTGCTCTTCACACCCTGCGGCAGGACGGCCACCGAACCGGGAGCGTGGTCCAGGTAGATCACCGAGGTCCGGAGCACGCCCTCGCGCATCCCCAGGAGGAACAGGATCAGCATCACCGCCAGCGCGATCGCGACCACGCTGAGCGCGAAGCGGACCTTGTCCTGGAGCAAGTTCTGTATCGCTAGGTTCATACCCATACCCCCCCGGTGGGGGTCTGCATCCAAAATCGCCTACATGTGCAGCCCTGTCAAGTGACGCCGGTCACAATATACGCCCCTGCCGGCGGATCGGCCCGCCCCGTCATTCCGGCGCAAGCCGGAATCCACAATCGCCAGCACCCTCCCAGCCCGCACGTCGTAGCGGAGGGCCTTCACCTGTCCGCCCCTGGCGGAGCCCTCCATCCCGCGCAATTGAGCTCATCGCAGGCTGACGGTCCTAATGGTTTTGGAATCGAATCCGGCGAGGTATTCGCCGGTCTCGGTCGCAGTTGGCGAAGCAGCCGAAGGTTGTGCCGTCAGTGAGGGGTTCGGGAGATCTTCATCAGCCTCGCCGCATGCCGCCGCGAAGGCCAGGACACCAAGAAGCCCAGATAGTGTGAATCGCAACACCGCTCCATCTCCCGACAGAGCGTTTTACAACAATGCCATCCACCCCTTAGAGTTTGCCCGTCCCTGCCGTACCATGCCCTCAGCACCTTCACAACCCGTACCCGTAGCGGAGGGCCTTCACCTGTCCGCCCCTGGCGGAGCCCTCCAGCACGAGGGGGCGCCCTTCGCAATTGAGTTCGCCCGTCCACGCTCATGCCTCTCACGCAATCAACCGAGCCCCCTGCGCGAGGCCGCCAAATCGTATCCGGCGGCGGCACAGAAACGAAAAATATCGCGAAGCCCAATCAACCTGCAGATACGGATCCACAAACCCAATCAAGCCTCCACGCTTTTCCCCGCACCCCACCAGATCCCGCTCCCACGGGATGACAACCCGGCCTGTCGGCCAGTCCCCCTGGCTCCTGGCTCCAGCCCCCTGCGTCCTCTTCACCCTCCACTCTTCACTCTCCACTCACCACTCACCACTCACCACTCACCGCCGCTTCCTGGATCACCGCCCGCCTCACTCCCCACGCCGGCGAGAGCATGACCGCGCCGGCGGCCACGAACAGCCCGCACGCCGCGATAACCAGCGTCAGCCGCAGCCCGATCAGCTCGCCGAGCAGGCCGCCGGTCAGTGCCCCCGCGAGCATCGCTCCCTGTCCGGCCACACGGAATCCAGCGTTGACCCGCCCCAGCACCTGGGGTTCGGCCAGGGCCTGCCGGAGGGAGACCTGGTTGACATCCCAGATCACGTAGAGGCCGTCGCCGAGCTGCTGGGCGGTGATCAGCAGCAGCGCGACAATGGACGCGTCGTGCGCGGCAGGGAAGAGGAGCATCGCCGCCCCCATCCCCGCGAGGCCCAGCGTCATGGCCCTGCCCTGGCCCAGGCTGGCCGCCACCCGCCCCGCGTACATCGCCCCTGTGAAGGACGACAGGCCGCCGACGGCCCAGACGACGCCGAGGATCCCGGGCTCGAAGCCCAGCTCGTCGATCGCATACAGCAGGAACACCGCGCCAAACACCCGGAAGGAGAACTCGGAGATCGCTTCAGCCGCCGCCGTGACGCGCAGGACCGGGTGGTGCATGATCGCCCGCCCCCCCTCGGCGATCTCGCGGCGGACACCCTCGCGCTCCTCCGCCGGCTGCGGCTCCGGCTCCGGCTTGCGGATGCCGGTCAGCGCGGCAGCAGAGGCCAGGAATGACACGGAGTCTACGAGGACCGCCACCGGCCCGCTGACGGCCTGCACGAGCCAGCCGGAGAGCCCGAAGCCGGTGACTTCCGCGACAGCGTGGCTGGCGGCCAGTTTCGAGTTGCCCTCGAGGACGTGTTCCTTTTCGACCAGCGCCGGCAGGTAAGTCAGGTGCGCGATATCAAACAGGATCGTAAACGCCCCGGCCCCGAAGGCAACCGCGTAGAGCTGCCAGATGCTCAGCGCGTCCGTCGCGTAAGCGAACGGGATCGTGCCCAGGAGGCCGAAGCGGGCGATGTCGGCGCCGATCATCAAAGGCCGCTTGGGGAGACGGTCAACCCAGACGCCGGCAAACAGGCCAAACAGCACCTGTGGCAGGATCCCCGCCGCTGCGAGCATCCCCACTTCAAGGGGCCTGGCGTCGACGACGATGACGGCTGTGAAGACGAGCGCCGCGTGGCCTAGGTGCGACCCGATGTCCGAGACGGTCTGCCCCGTCCAGAGCTTCAGGAAGTCGTCCTGCGCCCAGAGGCCGGTCCGCTTCAAGGAACGCAACCTCGTAGGGGCGCAGCAACCACGGCGAGTTGGCAGGTTCTCGGCGAGCGTTGAGGTTGCTGCGCCCTTACAGACGATCGCGGCGCTGATTGCTGCGCCCCTACAGCGCGTGCGCGTCTTGCCCCACTGCTCTTATGCCCCCTCGCTCTCATGGCCTGCCTATCCCTGCCTCTTCAACTTCCCGGTCTTCTTCGCCCAGCTTTCGGCTACGGCGAAGACGGCGATGCTTACCGGCAACAGGAACGCGCCGAACAGGGCGAGCAACACCAGCGTACCGGCCACGTCAGCCGCGCTCTTGCCATCGATCAGAGCACCGCGGATCCCATCCAGGATGTAGGTCGCGGGCGACACGGCGGCGAATACACGCAGCCACGCCGGCAGCACCTCGACGCTGTAGTACACCCCCGATACCAGCAGTACCACCGCCTGGACCATGAAGGACATCTGGGTGCCGCGCTCCGGGTAGAGCAACGGCAGGACGCCGGCCAGGATGCCCAGCCCGGCGATGCTTACGCTTCCTACCGCGATCACGGCAACCGCCGCGCCCCAGTCAGCCTGCCCGAAATCAACGTTGAAGAAGGGCAGCGCGATGAGGAAGATCAGCAGTGTGCGGGCGATCGCGTGAAGCACTCCGAACGCTGCCGTCCCCACCAGGTGGACCCAGCGCGGCACCGGCGCCATCAGCGTATGCTCGATCGTCCCCTCCCAGCGTTCCCAGGTGACGACGAGGCTGACGTCGTCCAGCACCGCCGATAGGTACGCCCACACCAGCGTGCCGAGGAGAAGGAACAGCACGAGGTCGTTCGCCTCCTTGGCGCCCGCGATCCCCGCCTGCTCCACCTCCTTCGCGATGAACGTGATGGCGAGCGTGTTCACCACTCCGTACACAAGCCATACCAGCTCCCACGCCCAGTAGCGCTTCCAGAGGTTCGTCTGCCGCTCCACGAACGCCCAGCCCAGGATCACTGGACTGAGAGGTCGCGGAGCGGTCATTCGGTCTGCAATCGTCGTCATGACACAAGCGCCTCCACCAGCTGCTCGTCTTCATCGATATCCTTGCCGGTCAGCGCCATGAACACGTCGTCCATGCTGACCGCGTGGGGCTCCCGGCCGTCCGCGACGCGCCGCTTCAGGTCGGACGCCGTCCCCTCGGCGACGATCCGCCCACCGGCGATGAAGGAGATGCGGTCGCAGAGGATCTCCGCCTCCTCCATGTCGTGCGTGGTCAGGATAATCGTCGCATCGTGATCCCGCTGCACTTCCTGGATGAACCGCTGCACGTCGCGCTTCGACCGTGGGTCGAGGCCCGTCGTCGGCTCGTCCAGCAACATCAGCACCGGCGACGTCAGGAACGACCGCGCGACGGCGACCTTTTGCTGTTGTCCACGCGACAGATGGCTCATCGGTTCGCGGATCCTGCCGTCCTCAAAGCCGAGCCGGCCCAGCACCTCGGGCACGCGCCTGCGTATCTCGCCGCCGCCCAGCCCGTACACCCGGCCGAAGAACAGCAGGTTCTCGTACGGGGACATGTTTCGGAAGAACGACGGGTCAGCCGAGACCCGGTTGATCAGCGCCCGCACCTCGCCGGCCTCGGCAACAACGTCCCGCCCGAACACTTCCACCCGGCCCGCGTCCGGCAGGAGCAACGTGCTCAGGATGCGGATCAGCGTCGACTTCCCGGACCCGTTTGCGCCGATCAGACCGAACACCTCGCCCCGCCGGACCGAGAACGACACTCCGTGCAGGACCTGCGTCCGCGTCGTCGCCGACGGCCCGCGCCAGGGCAGCAGCGAACGCGCATCAAATCCCCCGCCGAAGTACTTGTCTATTCCGTTCACCATCAATGCCATCTCGTTCATCTCCGCCTCCTGCATGGTCACTCTCACTCGCTCAGTACCACCGCCCATCTCGCA
Organism: Chloroflexota bacterium; assembly: GCA_037441345.1. Lineage (GTDB taxonomy): Bacteria > Chloroflexota > Dehalococcoidia > SM23-28-2 > RBG-16-64-32 > DATKKM01. The sequence goes on along the minus strand of JBBISJ010000038.1, from coordinate 107 downwards.
CCCCCGCGTCACCACCAGAACGATGTCCGGGTCGTGCCGCAGGATCGCCCGCAGCGCCTGATCAAAGCTCATCCGGTCGCTGATCTTGAGCTGCCGGGCCCCCCGGA
>JBBISJ010000037.1:11142-21917 GCA_037441345.1 Chloroflexota bacterium | reverse complement strand
TGGACCCTTTTCTCTTGCGCGCTACTGTCTCACATGTTTCTGAACGAGATCAGGATTCATGTGACCTGTCCTACGTATCTATCACTCGTATGCCCCCGTCAGCTGCCTGTCAAGAGCGCAAGGGCTCTGGATTTCAGAACCAGCCCGACAGCGTCGCCCGCAAGCCCTAACGGGGCGAAGTGAGGCCCATCTGCTGAAGCTCGTCCTCAACTTCGGACCAGGGGATGCCTTTCGAATCGGCCGCTTCTTTTGCGTACCACCGGAAGAATGCCACGGCGATGAATCCCCAGAGGATGAGGCTGCCCACGACTTTCATCACGAAAGCGGCCGCCTGCTGGTCCTGGATCGGCGAAAGGCCCCAGATACGCGGCGCTTCGGCATAGAACTCGTACACCGGCGACTGCGAGAAGGTTATGAACGAACCGATAACCGAGGGGACGAGCGACTGCACGAACAGGTACGCCATCTGGTACGGGTACGAGAGCCGCGGCAGTCCGGGCACGCGCGTGATCACCGGCCACCACATCTGGACTGCGGTGGTGAAGATGGCGGCGTGCACCACGAAATGGAACCAGTGGTGGCGGAGTGCGAAGTCCACGACGTGCGGCAGGTGAGTCAGCACCAGCACCATGTTGAACGCGAAGATCGCCACCAGTGGGTTGAGCAGCAGGTTTGCCGCTGCCTTTGCCCTGCCGCCAGGCAGGCCCTGGTACACCCACGTGGGAATGCCCGCCAGAAGCAGCGGCGGCGCGACCAGCGTCAGCAGCATGTGCTGCGTCATGTGCATGCTCAGCAGATATCGCTCGCTGATGTCGTGAATCGGCGAACCCGCGGCCAGGTAAACGGTTAGCACGCCTGCGCAGTACAGGCTTACCTGCTTGCCGCTCACCCGCCCGGCGTCCGGGAGCCTGTCCCTCCAGGCCGTCACCGCGAACCAGTACCCCGCCAGCATGGCGGACACCAGCAGGACAACGTCGGCGTGCAGGTGCCAGTCCAGCCACTCGTACCCGGCTATGTGCAGGGGGACCACCCTCACCCAATCCTTTCTGCCCGGCGCTTTGCGTCAGGCGGCGGCTCTCAGACGAGCCCTCCATGCGACACGGCGATCACCACGGTGAAGAGAGCAAGCGTTGCCCCCAGCCCGACCGCAAACAGCGTCCTGAACACGGGGCTGTCGAACCTCAGGTGCATGAACCAGAGCACGACCAGGCTGAACTTCGCGATTGACAGCGCGAGCAGCAGTCCCACCAGCAGGTCGTGCGACATATCGATGTAGTAGATGCCCACCTCGATCGCTGTGATCACGAACAGGATGATGCCGATCTGCAGGTACTGGAACGCGTTGGGGTGGTGCTCCTCGTGCTGAACGGCGGCGGCCTGTTCATCGAAAAGCGGTTCGCCGCGCTGTCTACGGTAGTCGGCCAGAGTCATGCCCGCCCCCTTACGGCTGCACCAGGTAGATGAGCGTGAAGATGACGATCCAGACGATGTCCACGAAGTGCCAGTAGAGCCCCGCCAGCTCCACGTTCAGGCTGTCCTTCTGCTGGATCCCGCCCCGGAGCGAGTAGACGAAGAGGGAGAGCAGGATGAGAACGCCTATCGTCACGTGCGCGCCGTGGAAGCCCGTGAGGACGAAGAACGTGGTCCCGAACAGGTTGGTGCTCAGGGTCAGCCCCTCGTGGTAGAACTCCGTGAACTCGTAAGCCTGCCCCGCGATGAACAGCGTCCCCAGCATCGCCGTGGTGAAGAGCCAGATTCGCATCCCCCGGACGTTGCCGCGCTGGATGGCGGCCAGGGCCAGCACCATGCTGACGCTGCTCATCAGCAGCACGAAGGCGCTCACGGACGTGAACGGGATGTCGAACAGGTCCTCCGGGTACGGCCCCACAAGGCTGCGGTCCCGGTACAACAGGTACGCCGCGATGAACGACCCGAAGAAGAGGCAGTCCGACGCCAGGAAGAACCACATCAGCAGCTTCCTGTTGTCCAGCCCCGTGGATGTCTCGAGATGGCCGGTTGCGGCGTGCGCCACTCTAGTCCTCCTCCGTCGCCGGTTCCAGCGCCCAGCCGTACAACCCCACAACAAGCAGAGCGGCACCGACAGGCACGATCGCGTAGTCGTAGATGAGGCCCGTGGCCATCACCGGTAGGCCCAGCGCTGCGATCAGCGGGAAGTACGAAGGCGACGGCAGATGGATCCCGTGGCCGGCCTCCTCGTGACCGCCCCCGTCGCCGCCGTGGGCAACTTCAACGGCGCCTCCCGCCACCACCGGGAGAACGTTGCCCTCCGCGTCCTCCCGGTACTTGCGGTGCCAGAAATCATCGAGTGAATGGACCTGCGGGATCTCCGCGAAGTTGTAGTGCGGTACAGGCGAAGGGAGCGACCATTCCAGGGTGCGCGCGTCCCACGGGTCATCCCCGGCCTCTCTGCCGCGCTTCATCACGAACGTGTACACGTAGTTGGCGATGAAGACCAGGATGCTCGCGGCGATCGTGAAGGCACCGATGCTCGACATCAGGTTCCAGAGGTCCCATCCCATCCCGTCGGAATAGGTGTAGATGCGGCGCGGCATGCCCAGCAGGCCGGATATGTGCATCGGAAAGAACGTCAGGTTGAAGCCGATCATCATCAGCCAGAACTGGACGTGGCCCAGCGTCTCGTTGAACATCCGCGCCGTGAACTTCGGTGCCCAGTAGAAGATCCCGCCGAACAGGGCGAAGATCGCGCCGCCGAACAGGACGTAGTGGAAGTGCGCCACGACGTAGTAGCTGTCCTGCTGCTGGTAGTCGGAAGGCACCATCGAATGGGTGATGCCGGACAACCCGCCAATCGTGAACGTCGCAACCGCCCCGATAGCGAACATCATCGGCACGCGAAGGCGGATCACGCCGCCGAACATCGTCCCCATCCAGTTGAAGATCTTGATGCCGGTGGGCACGCCGATCAGGATCGTCGAGATCCCGAACGCGGAGTTGGCGATCGTCCCGAGGCCCGTCGTGTACATGTGGTGGACCCACACACCCCAGCTCATGAAGCCGATGGCGATTCCGCTGAACACCACGAACGGGTAGCCGAACAACGGCTTGCGGGAGAAGGTGGGTAGTATCTCCGAGATGATCCCGAACGCCGGAAGGATGAGGATGTACACCTCGGGATGCCCGAAGAGCCAGAACATGTGCTGCCACAGGATGGGGTTGCCGCCGGCCTCAGTGTTGAAGAAGTTCGCGTTGAACAGCCGGTCGAACGTCAGCTCGAAGAGCGCGACGGCGATCACCGGCATCGCGAAGATAATCAGGAACGACGTTACCAGCGTCATCCAGACGAACACCGGCATCCGGAACAGCGTCATTCCGGGCGCCCGCATGTTGAGGATCGTCACCGCGAAGTTGAGGCCGCCCGCGAGGGACGAAAGCCCCATGATCTGCAGACCCAGGGCGTAGAAGTCCATCCCGTGGCCGGGGGTGAAGTCAGGCAGGCTGAGCGGCGCGTAGCCGAACCAGCCGGCATCCGGCGCGCCGAGTTCACCACTGAAGATGTCGCGGGTGAAGAAGCTGGCGTTCAGGAAGATGGCGCCGCCGAGGAAGGACCAGTAGCTGAAAGCGTTCAGCCGCGGGAACGCGACGTCCCGCGCGCCGATCATCAATGGCACCAGCAGGTTGAAGAAAGCAGCGCTCAGGGGCATCACGACCATGAACACCATCGTCACGCCGTGCATCGTGAACAGCCGGTTGTACTGGTCGCTCGTCAGGACGCCGCTTTCCGGCACGATCAACTGGGTGCGGATGAGAAGGGCCTCCAGCCCTCCCACCAGGAAGAGCAGGAACGCCGAAATCCCGTACAGCATGCCGATGCGCTTGTGGTCCACGGTCGCGATCCAGCTCAGGACGCCGTGGCCCGTGTCGGCGGCGTGCCTGGCGCCCGCCAGCGCCTCCGCCAGCGCGCTTCGCTTCGGGACCGTGACCGTCGCCATCAGCTAGTTCCCTCCCCCGCTGCTGCCGGCCAGCTTCTCCTTCACCCAGGCGTCGAAATCCGCCTGCGCATCCGCGTGGATCGTCATCGTCATCCGGGCGTGCTCAAGTCCGCAGTACTCCGCGCACTGACCTGAGAAACTGCCCGGCTCGTCCGCCTTTAGCCAGAGGATGTTCATCTGCCCGCCGTCGCAGGGCGGGCGCTCTCCGTGCGGGGTCGGGGGGGCTTCCGGCTCGGGAGTGACGAGGTTGCACGGGAACACGTCCCGTTTTCCGCCCAGCTTCGGCACCCAGAAGCTGTGGATGACATCCACCGACCGTAGCTGGAATGAGACCTCCCGCCCCACCGGGATGTGCGCCTCGTTGACCGTCTGTATCGGCTTGCCCTCGCTGTCGATCTCCTCGGGGTACTCGAACAGCCAGCTATAGCGCTGTCCCACGACGTTGATGATGTAGGCGTCGTCGGCCGGCTCGCGTCCCAGGTCCGCGATCTGCGCCACCATCGGCACGCCGATGGCCAGCAGCAGCACTGCCGGCGCGATCGTCCAGGCGATCTCCAGCCGGGTATTGCCGTGGACCTGCTTCGGCGGTGGCTGGTTAGGATCGCGCTCCCGCCAGCGGAGGGCGATGAGCACGATGCCGCCGAGCACGCCGATCATGATCACGATTGCCGGCCACATGGCGATCAGGAAGCTCTTCGCCTGCGCGTCCGCCACCTCGCCCTTGGTGTCAAACGTGTTCTGCGGCGTGTCCGTAGTGCAGCCGGAGAGCACCAGCGCCAGGAGCGCCAGAAGTACCAGAAGAAGCGGCAGGCGAGCGCGGTTGCGGCGCAGCACGCGGAGTGTCTGTGTCACGTTGGCTAATGATGAGATAGCCGCCGCGTGTAAGTCAACGCCCCACCAGGCTGTCAGGGAATACCCTACATTGCGGCCACGCGGCATCGCGTCTTGGTCGCGACGAGAGGGATTTGGGGCGTGATGAGATACGACGATCAGGCTACTGGGTCGCAGCGATTTCAGCGCATATGTCGCTAGCAACTTCAAGAAGCCGGTCGAGCAAATCCGACTCAGCCAAGTCGTCGAGCCGAATCGACGGGTCTTTACCAGAGGAGAGCGGGGACATCGTCCGCACTCCGAGATCACCAATCGCTGCTGTCAGCCGATCGCGCTCGTCCGCGAGACGACCCACGCCACATACCTTGGACAGCATCAACACCAAGTATGACCGCTGGTTTTGAGGGAGCTGCGCCCAGACCTGTACCACAGGAACGGACTCTCCTGATCTCGTCTCGGCATTCACGGTCAAGTTGGGGTAGGTAGCCCCACCGGCCAGCTTCACAGCTAATCCGGCGCGGGAAGCCCATGCGGCGACTTGTTTCAGGACGGTCGCTTCGCTATGCGTGCCGCGGGCTTCGAGGGCCGCAACGATTTCATCCAGCGTCCACTCGCGAGACTCACCGCGGCTCGACCCTTTCCGTGTTTGAGCGGCGGCAGTTACGCCGACAACCCTCGGCACGAGTGTTCGGATTGGTGCGTCAGGCTGAGGGCCGCCAACATACTGCTTGACTTCGACCCCGATCACCTCGGCTGGATCCATTTGGGTGTTCAGGAACTCGATTATCCGCTGAAGTTCTTTTGGGATACGGTCTGCGGCGAACACGAGCCGGACTTTGCCTGCTTGCAGATTGGTCTTGACACCGTTCCAGAACTCGTCGGCGTCGGCACCGTCCAGGAAATCTTCGAGGGTCGCCGCCGCTTCGCCGCCGGCTTCGAAGATTGCCCGTATTCGCTCAGGTGGCCAGTAAACGACGGCATTGGCCGCGTAGTCGAGCATCTGCCCAACAACCTCTCGCCTGATGCGCGTGTCTGAACTGCGCTTGACCTCGATCAAGGTCGGAACGCCATCCTGGTCCAGGAAGACGTGGTCGACTGACCATCGATCATCTCCACCTTCCTGATCCGGCACTCCGCCTTCGCGCTGAACAAGCAGCCAGCGGCGAGGCGCGTCGGGCCTGATTTGGTCACCGGCAAGTAGCTGCGGGTAGTCGGCGATAAGGCTTTGCAGCAAATCCTCCGATTCGTACTTTGACTCGCTCATGCGTACCAAAGATCCCCCACTCTCAATCAGGAATATCGAATCGGCCACTGATTCCCCCCTGCTTGGACTACTCCCGTGAATCGCTGCCTAGTCTAGCACCACCGCCGTCACGCTCAGTATCGGCGCCAGGGTCCCCGGCAGCCGCTGCCAGCTATCCCCCATGTCGGCGCTCGCATAGACCTCGCCGTTCGCCGTCCCCACGTAGACACCCGCAGGGTCGTGTCCGTCGGTGTCCATCGCCTCCCGGTACGCCGACTGGTAGTCGTCCGGGCCCGGCAGCCCCTTCGTCAGCCGTTCCCACGTCCCGCCGCCGTCACGCGTCCGGTACACCGCGAACTGCCCCGGCGCGACGCGGAAGTTGTCCTGGCCGTAGTCCAGCGGCACCACGAACGCCGCGTCCGGGCCTTTCTTCGTCACCGCTATCGGAAAGCCGTGGAACGAGGGCAACCCTTCCGTGACGTCCTGCCAGTTGGCGCCTCCATCGTCTGTCCGGAACACGCCGAAGTGCGCCTGTCCCCACAGCCGGTCCGGGTTCTTTGCGTCGATCTGCATCTTGTGCAGTTCGTCGATCGCGGCCGGGTCCATCCCCGGCGGCAGCTCCGTCGGGAACTGCTCCACCAGCTCCTGCATCAACTTCGCGCCCATCGTGTTCGTCACGACCGCCTTGTGCGTGATCAGGTTCCACGTCGCGCCGCCGTCCTTCGACTCGTACGACCCCCCGGACGCGATGCACAGGTAGATATGTTCGGGGTCGCGTGGGTCTACGTGGATCGAGTGGACGCAGGAGTCGCCTCCGCCCGTGCCAGTCCAGTACTGCCGGCTTGAATGCTTGTTGATCGAATCGACCGGCGCCCAGTTCTCGCCCCAGTCCTCGCTCCGGAACAGCCCAGCCGGCTGCGTCCCTGCAAACACAACCCCCGGCTGGCTCTCGTGGCCCGGGGTGACCGACCAGACGTTGCCGATCGTCCCGGGAGCGGTCCCGCTCCATTCCCCGGGCGCCGGACTCTCTGCTCTCCTGGGCAGCGACTCGATGAACTCCGCCATGTCCGGGGCGAACGCCAGCCCGTTGCTGCGGTAGTCCCACGTCTCGCCCAGGTCGTCGCTCTTGGCAACCGACCGGCCCCACGCCCAGTGGTTCGCCGCTGCGTACAGCCGCGGCGGGTCGCGGCGCAGGTCCGCAGACATGTGATAGAAAGTCCAGCCCGGTAGCATCGGCTGCGAAATCGACCACTTCCTCCGGTCGTCCGACGAGTAGATCCACGCGCCCTTGCGCGTCCCAACAAGAACCAGAGTGCGGGGCATAGCGATTCCCTCCAATCGTCAGGCCATGTAGGTGTCCGAGTTTACGACGGACTGGAGGTGTTGTCAGCGGATAACTGGCATTAGTTGCGGGTCTGGTCCTCAGCGCTGGCCAGCGCCTATCGTCACCCGGGGGTCAGGTTTCCAACCTGACAGGCGGCGGGTTCAGAGCAGGGCTTGAGAGTCAATCAACAGGGCCCCAGCCCTGACCAACCAGAGCGATCCTACGCCCGGGGCAAACCCAGCCCGCGGATCGCCCCGATCGTCTTCATCACCTCGCTGGTGCCGCCGGCGATCGTCGCCGCCACTGCCAGCTGGTAGCTCCGCTCCATGCTCCCCTTCAGCTTCGCGTACTTGCTCTTCGGGTGCAGCGGTCCGTACAGCCCCAGCAGTTCGATCCCGGTGGACGCGAATCGCTGGCTCATCTCCGTCGAGTAAAGCTTCGCGATCGTCGCCTCGTAGTTCGGCGCCTTGCCGCCGGCCTGCATCGAGGCCACCCGGTAGGAAAGCGCCGCCCCGATCTCCACCTCGATCGCGACGTCAGCGAGCCGGCCCCGGATATGCGGGTTGTTCTCGATGAACTGCGGGTTTTCCTTTGTGAAATTGACCAGTTCGCCAAGGGCGCGGCGGATGCGCGCCGACCCGGCGATCGAAGACCGCTCGAAGTCCAGCGCCACCGCCAGCATGTACCAGCCCATGTTCTCGGTCCCGACAAGGTAATTCGAAGGGATGCGCACGTCCTCGAAGAACACCTCGTTGAAGCCGTGGTTTCCGGCCATGTTCACGAGTGGCCGGATCGTGATTCCCGGCGCATCCATCGGCACCAGGAACATGCTGATCCCCTTGTGCTTCGGCGCCTCCGGGTCCGTGCGGGCCGCCAGCCAGCCCCAGTTCGAGCGGTGCGCGCCCGTCGTCCAGATCTTCTGCCCGTTGATCACCCAGTCGTCGCCGTCCCGCACCGCCTTCGTTTCGATCGCGGCCAGGTCGGACCCGGCTGCCGGCTCCGAGTAAAGCGTGCACCACGTGTGCTCCAGGCTCGTGATCTTCGGGATGAACTCGTTCTTCTGCTCTTCCGTCCCGTACAACATCAGCGACGGCCCAACCCAGGCCACGCCCATGTTGAAGCCGACGGGCGCGCCCGCGTATGCCATCTCCTCGTTGTAGATCGTCTGCTGCATGATGCTCGCTTCCATCCCGCCGTACTTCTTCGGCCAGGCCGGGGCGAGCCAGCCACGCTCCGCAAGCTTCTGGTTGAACTTCTTCGCGAATTCCCCCTGCGCCTCAACACCGAGTTCGCTCTCTACGTCGAACTCCTCGTCCCATCCGGGTTTCAGTTCCTCCTTCAGAAACGTCTGCACGTCTTTGCGGAAGGCTTCCTCTTCAGGGGTAAATCGAAAGTCCATCTTGGGCTCCTTGCGTGATTTCAGGCGAGGGCAAGCATCGCACAAAACAGCCCGACGTTCCAGTTCACGTCAGGGTTGGATGGTTGACGGTTGGGGATTGGGGCGTGGAAGTCCGAGAGGGAATTGGCGCGGGGGCGGCCAGGCCGGCGTGTGGGGCCTAGCCTGACGCGCGGTTGGGGGGGGTACCTGAGAGACAACTCTCACAACTGGACTCACAATCGAGGCGCGGCTGAGAAGCTGAACCAGGGGGTCGTCGATGAACAGTGATTTTGGCGTGCCGTTGGTCCAGCCCGATGGCGGAAGTCCGGAGGTCTGGGACCTTGTTGACCGGGCCCTCCTCGCCATCGCGGATGACAGAGATCTTGCGCCTGCGCTAAAGGCGCGGCTATGCGAGGCGGCCACCGGGCTCTCCTGTCGCCAAATCGCCGGGATGCACGGTGTCTCCCTGAACACGGTGAAGACGCAGATGCGAACCCTGCTTGGCTGTCTCGGCGTCTCATGTTGCCACGAGATCGCCGACGCTGCACGGGCCGCCCACGCGCGGGCTCAGGCAGGTGCGACGGCAGAGGAGGTGAGCATGTGCTTCTGCGGCGGGAGGGCTGGTCCGTGAACCACAAGCGCGTCTATCGGCTGTACCGGGAAGAAGGTCTGGCGATCCGGCGAAAGACACCGAAGCGGAAGCGTTCCTGCCGCTACCGGGGTGAGCGGGTAGAGCCGGGTGCCCGCAACGAAACCTGGGCGATGGACTTCATGTCGGACCGGCTCTTCGACGGACGCTCCTACCGCGTCCTCACTGGAGAACGAGGGCACGAAGGCTGAGACCGTCATCTGGACGCTCCTGAAGGACGATGTCAGGCTTGCGTTTGTGATGCCCCTCATGCACAAGGACGCGCCCAGGGGCCTTGTCACCGTTGCACTCTTTCTGGCCCCGAAGGAGCTAAAGATCGTCGCGACCCCGCCTGTGGGCACACCGGTCCCAACCGCCAGGCCGACCGCAACGCCCGTGCCAACATTTGTACCAACTGAAGCGCCTTTGACGGCGACACCGTCAATGGAACCCAGCGAGTGACGGTTCCCGCCGAGGGCGACCTTCCAGGGTCTCAGGGTGAGCGGCAGGTAGCCCAAGGCGGCCGCCGGTAGCCTGTTGCCGGTGCCCCTAACCGGATTCCGCCGTCAGCTTCACCACCCGCGCCGCCACGTCGCGGAACACGTCGTAGTCCTGCGCGCCCACCAGCGAGAACCGGTTGTTGAACACCACCGTTGGCACTCCGGTGACGCCGTTCTCGCGGCTCCACTCCATCTGCCGTTGCACCTCGCCGGCGTACCGGTGCTTGCTGAGCGCCTCCCGCAGGGCATCGGCATCGAGGCCCGCCCCGGCGCAGGCCTCGCAGACCACATCGACGCTGCCCAGGTCCCGCTCATCCTCGAAGTACGCGGCGAAGAGGGCGCGGTGCACCTCCCACAGCCTGCCGTGCTCCTTCGCGAACTCAGTGGCCTCGTGGGCCAGCCGCGTGTTCGGGATCAGCGCCGGCCGCTTCATGTCGATGCCGGAATCGATTGCGGTCTGCAGCAGGTTCTCGATGTATCCGGGCGGGTAGACGCGACCCCTGCTTGCCTCCGCCCGCGAAATCCCCTCCGGCGGTGTGCCCGGCCGCAGGTCGTAGGCGCAGGCGTCCAGCTCGATGTCAAACTCATCGCGCAGCCGCTCCAGCCGGGTGAACCCGATGTAGCACCACGGGCAGATATAGTCCGAGACGACGGTGAGGCGCAGCGATGGGCGGCCTGGGCCAGGGCCCTCGCCCTGCCTCTCCGCCTCGATGCCGGCATGGCGCTCCACGTCCTCGTTGCCCTCGTACCCGACGCACCAGGACTCCATGAGGTCAGTATACGGGCATGGGGGCAGGCGAGCATTCAAACAATAGAGCAATGGAACAATGCAACAATCGGGGCGTACTACGCTACTTCCTGGCTCCTGGCTCCTGTCTCCTGGCTCCTGGCTCCTGTCTC
>JBBISJ010000037.1:0-10966 GCA_037441345.1 Chloroflexota bacterium | reverse complement strand
CTGGCTCCTGGCTCCTGGCTCCTGGCTCCTGGCTCCTGGCTCCTGGCTCCTGTCTTCGTCCCTATCCCTTCGCGCCCAGCTTCCTTCCCCCCAGCACGTGCAGGTGCAAGTGAAACTCCGTCTGGCCACCGTCTTCCCCCACGTTCGTGACGATGCGGTAGCCCGTGTCCGCAACTCCCTTTTCCCGCGCCACCTGCGCGATCGCGGCGAACATCCGCGCGATGATCGTCGCGTGGTCGTCGAGGATCTCGGCTGCAGACGCGATGTGCCGCTTCGATATCGCCAGGTAGTGTACCGGCGCTTGCCTTTCGGGATAGGCCTCCGGCAGGTCAAAGACGAAGGCGAGGTCATCCTCGTACAGCTTCTGCACCGGCACTTCGCCCGCGGCGATCCGGCACAACAGGCAATCGCCTGTCATCTCACTCCGCCGCGGGCGGGTTCACCCCCCAGAATCCCGTGATGCTCGCCAGCCGGCCGTCTGCCGCCAGGACGGCAACGTCGATGCCTTCGATGCGCGTGGTTCCGTCTTCCATGACGAGCTTCCAGCCGAAACGGGCGCGGTTGTGATGCTGGTCCAGGCCGGTGGCCGTGATGATGCCCGCACCCGGCATCTGCGACTGGAACCCGTCGATCACCGCGGAGAGAGCCTCGCGCCCCGTCACATCGGACATCGGGTCAACGTACACGCCGTCGTCGGCCCAGCACCGATCCAGCATCTCCGCGCGCTTTGCCCGGTCCCTCTCGTTCCATGCCGCCATGTAGGTATCAATCACTTCTTTTGCCGTCATGCGTTCCCCTCCTTCTCCTTCGCGCGCCGAATCGTACCACCTGCGAGGAAGCCTTTCCACTCACCGCCGGCGCGTTAACGTAACGGACCTGTTTGGCGTCCTTATGTTTGGTGCCAACGCCATGATTTCGAAGCTCCAGTGGGTCACGCTGCCCGCCTTTCTCTTCGGGCTTGGGGGCGTCATCGCCTACCTCGGCTGGATGTGGTTCCAGCCCGAACCGTCCGTCATCCACGGCCTGGTCAGCGTCTACCACTACGATCCGATCCACCCCTACACCGGCGGCGGCTGCACCCGGCAAGACCAGGGGTACGGCGAGTTCGCCGATCTGAAGACCGGCGCGCCGGTGATCATCATGGACGAGGCAGGCGAAGTCCTCGCCGATACGAAGCTCGGGCCGCCCTCCAACTCCCTGTCCACCTGCTGGTTCGCCTTCCGCGCCGACGATGTGCCGGAAGCGGAATCCTACGTGATCAAGATCGGAGACCGCGAACCGCAGACGTTCCAGCGCGAGGAGATCGAGAGACATAACTGGGAGGTGACCCTGGACTTCGGCGGCCGCTGAGTCCTGCCGGACCATCGGTCTCGCGCCGTATACTGGCATCCATGCCTGGCGCGCCTCTCTCCGGAAAAGTCGCCGTCGTCACCGGCGCCGGCCGCCACCGCGGCATTGGCCGGCACATCGCCCTCGCACTCGCCAGGCAGGGAGCCGACGTCGTCGTGACCGGCTCCGGACGCTCTCCTGACGCCTTCCCGGAAGAGGAGCGGGCCATGGGATGGCAGGACGTCGACTCCGTAGCCGACGAAATCCGGGCACTGGGCCGTCGCGCCCTCCCGCTCGTCGTCGACGTTCTCGACGCAACCGATGTCTCGAAACTGGTGGCAGAAACGCGCGGCGAATTCGGCCGCATCGACATCCTCGTCAACAACGCCGCGGCTGGCCGGGGCAACGACCGCGTCCCACTGGTCAACCTGGAAGAAAGCGAGTGGCGGCGGGTGATCGACACGAACCTCACCGGCACTTTCCTGGTAACAAAGGCCGTCGGACAGGCGCTGATTGAACAGGGCGAGGGTGGCCGCATCATCAACATCTCCTCCATCGCCGGCAGGCAGGGCATGCCGATGTTCGGCGCCTACGCCACCACCAAGGCGGGGCTGATCCTGTTCACGCAGGTGCTCGCGATGGAGATGGCGGCCCACGGCGTGAACGTGAACTGCGTCTGCCCCGGACTGATCAGCACTTACCGGATGGAGGACGTAACGCGTCCGGGCCCGCTGCGGGATGCCGTTATGCGGACGATCCCCCTCGGCCGCGAAGGCGAACCGGCCGAAATCGGTCAACTCGTTGCGTTCCTCGCGGGGCCAGATGCGGGCTACATCCACGGCCAGACCATCAACATCGATGGTGGCCGGGTGATGATGTAGCTAGAAATCCAGGGAGAAGAACAGCAGTCCCGGCGCCAGTCCGCCGAACACACCCGCTTCCGCCACGTTCGCGAAGGCGCCCATGAAGACCAGGAACGCCGTGAAACCGCCCAGGTTCGCGAACGTCGCCTCCCTCTCCGTCACACCTGCCGTCTGCTCCACGGCCACGTTCGTCACCAGGAACGCCAGCCCCAGCGAGAGCACGCCGAACGGGACTGCCAGCGGAGCAACTCCCACGAAGAGGCTCAATGCCACGGGCGCAAAGGCCAGCCCCATCGTCCGCACCAGCTCCTGGAAGTACACCTGCGCCGCGAACATCCTTGTCAGCACCAGGTGCGTGAGGTAGACCCAGACGAAGAAAACACCTGTCTGAATGATGGTGCCGCCCAGCACGGCCTTTATGAACACCTCTCCCGCGCCCAGGCCGCTGTAGCTATCGTGCTGGAACGACCAGACCCATGATCCGATCCCCGCCATCAGGCTGGCGCCCAATACCACGAGTATCGCGCTCGCGGTGGCTGTGCGCTCGGTCTTCACCTCGTCGAATACCGAGAAGTCAAGCCGCGCTACCCTGCCTAGCCAGCCGGCGAGTACCTGGTAGCCAGTGGCGCCCCTCGCGCCGCCGCCCCGGCCACTGCCGCGGACGGACACCTGAGCCCTGGTTCGTCTATTCATGGGCCTTTGATGGGTCGCATTGTAGCAGCCCGTTCCCCATGGGCAACACAAGTTGGCTGCTGATTGTTCATAGAGGCCGCTTCTTTGCCATTCCCGCCCTGCGCGGATAACTATCCGGGGTCCGGGCCACCTTCTTCACGATAACCAGTGTTGGCGTCGGTTTCCGGGCATTCGGGACGCTCAACGGTTCGCACCGCACCACCTCACCCCCGAGCGTTCGCAGGGCGTGTTCCGCCGCTTCGATCTCCCTCGCGGCGCTGCTCCCCTTCGGCGCCGCCAGCATTCCACCCATCTGCAGGAACGGAAGGGTGAGCTCCAGGAGCGTCCGCAGCGGCGCAACCGCCCGGGCGAGCGCCAGCGCGTACGTCTCGCGATGCGCGGCGTCGCGGGCGAGCTCTTCCGCCCGGCCACAGATGACGGTGATGCCCGCCAGGCCTAGGTCCGCAACCGCCTCTCGCAGGAACTGCGCCTTCTTCCGGTTAGCCTCGACGAGCGTGATTTCGAGCTCCGGCCGCGCGATCTTCAGCGGCAACCCGGGCAGTCCCCCGCCCGTGCCAATGTCGATGACGGGCGAGGCGAGTACCCCGTGCGCATCAAGAGCGGCGGCGAGGGCGAGGGCCTCATCGATGTGGCGTCGGTAGAGCGTAGCCCGGTCAGTTCGGCCCGAGACGAGCCCGGCGCGGGGGTTCGCTTCAAGCAGCAGGGCGGCGTAGCGGTCGAGCCTGGCAGCCTTCTCGATACTTAACAGAATCCTTAACCCACCTGCAACTTCTGTCAACGAATTAGAGGGTAACGCCTCCGGAGGGGGCCCGTCTAAATCACTGCAACGGAGACGTACGCCGGGCGGAGGGCGCAACTCCTTGAACCGCCTCCCGCCCGGTAACAGGCCGCGATCGGTGGCCTGTGAAGACTGCAGGGGAGTTTAGCATATGGGTTCTGGCGGCGGTCTGGTGCGGGCGGCGTGGAAAGCCGCCAGGATGGCACTGTTTGCCTCGGTAATACTTGCGTTCGCGGCAGTATCGGCGACGCTCACTTCGGCGCCCCGTGCCCACGCTCTGGACAGTGAAGAGTCCACCTTCCTGACGCTCATCAACAACTACCGCGCCCAGAACGGTCTCGCCCCCCTCCAGGCCTCCAGCCAGCTCAACGTCGTCGCCCGCTGGATGGCGGACGACATGGCAACGAACAACTACTTCAGCCACACCGATTCGCTGGGCCGAGACCCGTTCCAGCGGATGGACCAGCTGGGATACAACTACAACACGTGGCGCGGGGAGAACCTCGTCGCTGGTGCTGCCGGCGCGCAGCAGGCGTTTGACCTCTGGAAGGGCTCCCCCGGCCACAACGCGAACATGCTAAGCCCCAACTACGTGGCCATCGGCATTGCCCGTTCCTACAACGCGGCCTCATCGTTCGGCTGGTACTGGGCCACCGAGTTCGGAGGCGTCGTGGGTGGCTCCGCGCCGCCGCCGCCACCGCCGCCGCCACCCGCGCCTACGCCCACACCGTACGTGCCGCCCTCGCCGGAACCAACACCGGCCCCACCGCCGCCGCCGGCGCCCACAAAGGCTCCGACGCCCGCGCCGACACCGAAGCCGACGCCAGAGCCGACTCCGAAGCCCACGCCTACCCCCGAACCGCCGCATGTTGACGCGCCCTGGTGGCACGTGCTCGCGAACTTGAGGGAACGCCTGGACACCACCGGGTCGTCATGGGCCGGCGCTGGTGACTCGGCGGATGTTACCGTTCGGCCCGGCTCGCAGGTCCCCTTCTATATCTGGTAGCGAGCTCCAGCGCTAACTCGAAGAAGTGGCCGATCTCACGGCCGGCGTGACCCGCTCTGCCCGGACAATGATCCGGTGGCTGTAGCTTCCGCCCGTTTCCTTCCGGTTGTCCTTGATCCAGCTCCCGCCGCACGTGATGAGTGTTATCACGTCCTTCGGCACGGGCCCCATCGACCGGACCACGTTCTCGTCGTCGTATTTCGCCGCGACGTTGCCGGTCACCCGGTACTCCAGTACCTTCCCGTCTTCCAGCGTCACCGTTATCTCGTCGCCGATCACCAGTTCCCTCAGCCGGTAGAAGACCCCCGGGATCGGCGAGCCGTCAGGGGTCTGCCAGTCCACGTGACCGCTGAACACCGCGTTCGCCCCGAGGCCGGGACTGGACGAGAACGTGTACCATGCCACCTGGTCGCCGCGGTTGGGGACAGCCGGGATGTTGGTCCCTTCCTCGAATCCCATCGCCTCGACAGGCGCATCGATCACAACGCGCGGAATCGCGATCCGCGTCGGCCTTGGCCCCGTTGGTAGCGGAGTGGCCCCCGGGCCACCGCTCCCGGAGCCCTCCTGGCCTCCGTCCTCCACAATGTCCTCGATCGTTCCCTGGGCAGGGAGGTGAACGGTGTCCGCCAGGGCCGCGCTCAGGAGGAAGTACAGCCCGGTGACAAGCAGCACCAGGGAGCCGAGGCTGATGCCCAGCCCCGTCATCAGCCGGCGGTCAGCGGTCCGTAAATTCGGCAGGCGCATCTCGTTCAGAATACCAAAGCTGTCGGGATTTCTGTCGTGAAATACGCGCGGCAAGGTCAGGTAGACGTAAATGTGGGTAACTTCGCGTTTTCAGGGGCGTTGATAGAAGTGACGGGGAAAATAGGGTAAGATACGGGGCGCAACCACCGAAATGCATATCGGGGGGCTTAATGGGAGGATGCCCCGTGAGCCCTTATGGTGACGCTCAGAGCGACCGTCTGATCGTTGACGCCGCCCGGGCGGGCGACGAACAGGCGCTGTCCGAGCTGTATCTGCGCTATTTCCCTCGCGTGTACCGTTACATCCTTGCCCGCACGGGCAACCAATACGATGCCGAGGACCTGGCTGAAGAGGTCTTCATGCGAGTGCTGG
This sequence comes from Chloroflexota bacterium, assembly GCA_037441345.1. Classification (GTDB taxonomy): domain Bacteria; phylum Chloroflexota; class Dehalococcoidia; order SM23-28-2; family RBG-16-64-32; genus DATKKM01. Next base: position 5,181 of record JBBISJ010000037.1, on the reverse strand, counting down.
AAGCGATAGGACGATTCCAGTGGCGGGAAGCCCCCTTCTCAGCGTGGCTGTTCAGGATCGCCCACAACGCGATCATCAGTCAGCGGCGTAAGGACACGGCCAGGGGCAAGCCGGGGCAGCTCTCCGACGGGCACCCTTCCGATTCCGACGGGCCCGAGGAACTGGTGGAGAGCAGGTCGGTGCTGGACGAGGTCATGGCGGCTGCTCAGAAGCTGCCCGACGCCCAGCGCCAGGTCATCGCCCTGCGCTTTGGCGCCGGGCTCTCGGTGGCGGAAACCGCGAGGGCGATGGGCAAGGGCGACGGAAACGTGAAAGTAATACAGCACAAGGCCATCGTCCGGCTGAGGGAGATGATGGGCCAGCCTAAGAAGCGGCCCAGAGCCTATGAAAGAGAAAAAGCTTGAACTGGTGCTTGAAGAGGCCCTCTCGGCCTACATCGAGGACGGTCGGACCATTGACGACATCATGCGCGAACACGCCGCTTACCGGGGACGCCTCGAACCACTCCTTCACACCGCGATAGAAGCCTACGAGGAGTTCCAGGCCCGGCATCCCTCGACTGCCGCCCGCCAGCGCGGCCTCGCCCGCTTCCTCGCTGATGCCCGCGCCCGCGCCAGCCTGCGCTCGCTGGCGCGCAAGACCGGTTAGCCCGCGCGGCCGGTTGGGGTCGGACGGCGCACTTCGTTTGACTCCGCGCGGCGCCCGAACATAGAATCCGCTTCATGGCGGAACCAACCCTGGGCGCGGCTGTCGAGAGCTTCCTGGACACCCTGAAAGGTCCCGCCCGCCAGCCGGCCGCCACCGAATTGAACCGCTTCATGGGCTGGTTCAACAAGTCGGACAGCCCGGTCTCTACCCTCAAAGCCCACGACGTTGCCACATATGCTGAGTCAATGGGCCCGGCTAATCCCGAAACCACCCGCCGCGCGGAGCAGATGCGGTCGTTCCTTGGCTTCCTGAAGAAGTGTGGTTACATCGACCAGAGCCTGGCCCCCCACCTCCGCCTCAAGAAGGCATCCAAATCCTCCTCCGCCGGGCATCACGCAGCGCCGTCCGCCGTGGAACTCACTGCCGATGGCGTTGCGAACCTCAAATCGGAGCTTGAGGATCTCATGGTGCAGCGGATCGCAGTGCGCAAAGAGATCGGCAAGGCCATGCTTGACAAGGACTTTCGAGAAAACGCGCCGCTGGACGCCGCGAAGGACAAGCAGGGCCACATCGAAGCGCGCATCCGCGACATCGAGTCCACGCTCAAGAGGGCTGTAATCGTCGACGCCTCTGCTCGCACCGGCAAGGTGCGCGTGGGGAGCCTCGTTTGTGTGAAGAACGTGGACACCGGGAAGACGATGCAATACTCAGTGGTTGGCCCCACGGAAGCCAACGCCGCCGAGGGCAAGATATCCAGCGTGTCCCCCGTGGGAAAGGCCCTGCTGGACAGGAGGCCGGGGGATGAGGTTGAGATCTCCGTCCCCGCCGGCACAATGCGCCTTCGCGTCGAATCCATCGAGGGCTGATCGCAAACTCTGAACGAATTCCGTCGTTCTCAAACCGGATCTGATTCGCCCCTCAAACCGTATTCTTAGATGCAACGATTGGGCGTCGTTGCTTTACCGGCCCGTGGGTGGGGGAATCCCTTGGAATGGGCGATGTGGCTGGCAACCCCACTTGCGGCCGGTTTCTTATTGCCTGCCCGCTGGGTGCCCGCCCCGTGCCCCGCTACCCCCTGTGGTCGTTGATTTCTGGCTCTTCGTATCCGGCCAGGTACCGCCAGGTACGGATGCCGGCCACCGGGATCTCGAGTCTGCTGCACAGATCCGCCGCCTCGTCACCCTTTCCAACGGGAACGTACAGATACAGAGGTGCGAGCTCAGCGTAGAGGGCCCACTCCCACCGCGCGACGGCTTCCCGCACCGTCTCGTTCGTCTCGACTTCAGCCACGATCTTGCAGTTATTTTCGGGATGCTGGACGACCACGATGTCGGGATATGCCACGCGTCCGTCCGGGAGCTCAACGCCCATGGCCCGGACGGGGTGGTTCACATATGTCTTGAAGTCTCGGTATGCCTCGGTCGGGAACGCAAACCGCAGCCGCGCTATATCCTTCAGGGCCCGGTCGTGAATGAGTTGCCGGGCCTCCGTTCGCAGCGCGTGCGTCGGCGGCACGTAGGCGGCCGGCTGCCCCGGTGCCGGCGGCGGGCCCATCACGTCCGCCAGCAGCATCGTGGCGGGAAGCCCGCCCCGGATTGCCGCGGCCGCTTTCTCGACCGGGTCCGCGCCATTTGTTGCCTGCTCATCGGCCATCGAGTAGCTCCATCTTCCCGGGTAGTGGTTTTCTTCACGAAGTATGCGAGAGCGGCTCCACAAGGGCAAGCTGTTTGCCTTGACAGGGCTGGCTGCTGTTTGTGATATTCAACACAAAGGCGGCCGTCCCATGTCACACGCGTTGTCCCCCGTTTCCCCCTCTGTTGCGTTTCCGCGCGCGCCGGCAAGATCCGGGTAGATGACGGCTACCGTTGCGGGGGAAGCCGGCCGATCTGCGGGCCTGTTCGGTCGCTTGCGTTCCTCGTTCCACCTTCGTCACTTCGCACTGCTCACGGTCATCGCCACCTACGCCTTGATCGTCGTCGGCGGCGTGGTCCGCTCCACCAACTCCGGTACTGCCTGCCCGGACTGGCCGCTCTGCCACGGCCAGGTCATTCCCCCTGCGGAAACGAAGGTCTGGATCGAATTCACCCACCGCCTCGTGGCCTCTGTCATCGGGTTCCTCATCCTTGGCCTCGTGCTGCCGGTCTGGCGCAGGTCCAGGGACGATCCCGCCATGCGCCGCGCTGCAGTCGCCGCGGCGCTCATCCTCGCTGTCCAGGTGCTCGTCGGAGGCTTGACCGTTGGCACTGAGACGGCTGCGGGTGTCGTGGCGGTCCACCTCACGATTGCCCTCTCCTTGATCAGCACACTCATCTTCATCACCGCACGGCTGTTCCGCACCGGAACAGTCACCTCCGCCGTGGAACTGCTGCCGGTTCTGGCGGCACTGGGAGTATTCGCCCTTATCATCTCCGGCGCCTTCGTTTCCCAGCGAAACGCGGGCCTCGCCTACCCGGACTGGCCGCTCTTCGATGGCGCCCTGACGCCTTCGGACAGCGAGGCGGGATACCTGCATTACGCCCACCGCCTTGTCGCCGCCGCATCTGCGGTCCTGATGATCTGGCTCTGGTTGAAGGGCGTTCGCGCCGGGGCGCCGGCGTTGGTGGTGTGGGGACTGACCGCGGCCCTCTTGCTGTTCGTTGCCCAGGTGCTGCTGGGCGCTGCCAACATCTGGTTCGACCTCGCCACGTCCGTTCGCATCCTGCACCTGGCGCTGGCGTCCGCCGTCTGGGTCGTGCTAGTGTTCACAGCAGCGCTTACCTGGCAGGACGGCCGGTATGTCGCGAAAGGCGTTCCCTGACCTTGGCAAGCACTGTAACTACGCGGTCAACAGCTACCCGCGACATCGTCGCGGCATTTTCTGCGTACCTCAAGCTCACAAAGCCACGCATCGTAATGCTGCTCGTGATCACGACTATCCCGGCCATGATCATGGCCGAACGCGGCTTGCCTTCCCTGTGGCTGGTGTCCGCGACGGTCCTCGGCGGATCAGTGGTCGCCGGCGGCGCCAACGCGATGAATATGTACTTCGATCGCGACATCGACGAGAAGATGCGCCGCACCCGCTCTCGACCCGTGCCTGCCGGGCAGGTGGAGCCCGAGCGGGCGGCGTTGTTCGGAATCGCCCTCTGCCTTGCGGGGTTCGTCTTCATGCAGGCTTTCGTCAGTTCGCTGGCAGCCTTCCTGACGTTGTTCGCCTTCGCCTTCTACGTCTTCGTCTACACGCTCGTCCTCAAACGCTCAACGCCGTTCAACATCGTGATCGGCGGTGCTGCCGGCGCCATGCCCCCGGTGATCGGGTGGGCAGCGGTGACGGGCACGATCAGCCTGGAAGCAGCCCTGCTGTTTGCCATCGTCACCCTGTGGACGCCGCCCCACTTCTGGGCGCTTTCGATCAACTACAGTAGTGACTATGCGACGGCCGGCGTGCCGATGCTGCCTGTTGTTGCCGGTCCGGACGAGACGAAGCGCCAGATCCTCTGGTATTCCATCGCCCTCGTGGCAGCGTCGCTGGCCCTGGGGGTGGCGGGGCGCGCGGGGCTCGTCTACATCGTGTCCGCCGCCATTCTCGGAACTGCGTTCATCTACTACGCGCTTAGGCTCTGGCAATCCCCAGGGGCCCGAGAGTCGCTGGCGCTCTTCCGCTACTCCATCGCCTACCTCGGCCTTCTCTTCGCCGCGATCGCCGCGGACACGCTGCTCTAGCAGCACCCGGACCGCGAAGGGACTGGATTACGTCCGGCCGCCCGCCGTAACCTGAGCACTGCCATGTCCCGCATCCCCCCCGTTGATCCCGAAGGCGCCACGCCAGAGCAGCGCGCCGCCTTCGCCGACGGTGTGGTTCGCTACGGGCGGATGACGAACATGAAGCGCACGCTGCTCCACTCACTGCCCGCCTTCCACGCGCTGATGGAGTGGTACCCACTTCGCGATGCCGTGCAGCCCTTTCTCGGGGAGCGCCTGGCCACCATCTTCGCGCACGCCATCTCCGCCGACACCGACTGCCTGGTCTGTTCCACGTTCTTCCGTCGCCTCCTCATCGAGTCTGGTGACGACCCCGACGAACTTGCGCTGGACAGGCGGGAACAGCTGGTCGTGGATTTCGGCCGGGCGCTCGCGGCGCCGGGCTCCCGGGTACCCGATGAGCTCTACGCGCGCCTGGCCGCCGAGTTCTCGCAGGAGCAGATCGTCGCTCTCACAGCCTTCGGAGCCATGATGCTCGCCACCAACGTCATCAACAACGCCCTCGAGGTCAACCTCGACGGGTACCTCGAGCCCTACACGAGGACCGAAGGATGATTCTTCAAAGCCCCACGTCCCTTGTTCTACTATTCGACTGTCCCATTCCCCCAGTCCTCACATGCTCCCGTGTTGCAGGGTCCTTCGCCCATGACGTCTGACCGCGAGTTCACCGGAAAAGTCGCCTTCATCACCGGCGCCGCCCACGGCCAGGGCCGCGCCACCGCGCTGGCGCTCGCCCGGGCGGGGGCGGCTATTGGCGCCTTCGATGTCGCAAAGCCGCTGGCTTACCCGGCA
>JBBISJ010000036.1:0-23211 GCA_037441345.1 Chloroflexota bacterium | reverse complement strand
AGCGCACGGTTCGGGACCGTGAGGTCGGCGGTTCGAATCCGCCCACCCCGACCATTCCGCGCTGTATTGTCTCACTGCACGCCCTGGCCCCGGCAAGTTACCCACATTCTCGCCAGCCCGGCGGGTAACAAGAACGCGCGGGCGGTCGTCTGAATCTAGCGGCCAAAAGGAACCATCGGAGGCATGTCAAACGTTACTAACGATTAGCGACAGGCAGCCTATTGCGAATAATCTTCGGTTGCCCCTAGAATGTCGCGATTCACGGGCGATTAGACGATAACGGGAAGGTCAGGAGACGAGAGCACGCGATATGGTTTTTCAGGCGGAAGACCGGACAAGAGCAAAGCGGCAACAGGCGGAGATGGCGATCCAGATGGCGCTGCAAGGGCGCTGGGGCGAAGCCGTCCAGCTGAACCAGCAGATCGTCGACTCGTTCCCAACCGATGTAGACGCCTACAACCGGCTGGGGAAGGCGTTCACGGAGCTGGGCCGGTACGCCGACGCCCGCGACTCATATGAAAAGGCGCTCGAGTTTGACCCTTTGAACTCGATCGCGCGAAAGAACCTGGCCCGGCTGGCGACGCTGGGAGAAACCGCTCCGCCGCGCCCGGCTGCGCAGAAGCTGTCGCCGCAGATGTTCATCGAAGAGACTGGCAAGACAGGCGTAACCCTTCTTGTCCGACCCGACATGGACATCGCCAACCGCATGACGGCCGGCGACCAGGTGCAACTGGAACGGACCAACGGCACCCTGGCGGTGCGGACGCCTGACGGCGAGTACATCGGCGATGTCGAGCCCCGGCTCGGTCAGCGGCTCGTGAAGCTGATGGAAGGCGGCAACGAGTACGTCGCCGCTATCTCTGCGCTTGACGAAGGCCGGGTGAAGCTGTTCATCCGTGAGACGTTCCAGCACGCGTCTCAGACGGGCAAGCTATCCTTCCCCCCCGTGGTGACGGAGCAGTTCCGCGCGTACTCCAAGCCCGGCATGGTCCGCCACGACACGGACGACGAGGCGTTCTACGAAGAAGCGGAAGAAGTGGACGACTGGGGCGCCGTTGCCGAGGACGAAGAGGAGGAGAGCGAAGAGCGCGGCTTCAGCATCAGCGGCCGCCCCGCTGTGCCCGAAATCGACCTGGATGAAGAGATCGAGGAATAGCGCAACAGCGCATCTTGAGCGAAGGCCGGGAGCATTCCCGGCCTTCTTGCTATCATCCACATCGTGAGTGATCGCTTGTACCCGGATGAGTGGCAGCGCGGCCCACGCTACGGCGGTGCCTACACCTTCGCGCGCTGCCCGGCATCCCGCGACCTTTCGAAGGCGGACGTTGCGATCGTCGGCGTGCCAATGGACATGGCGACGCTCTACCGCTCCGGCGCCCGCTTCGGCCCGCGGGCCATCCGGGACGCCTCCGGCCAGTTGCGGCCGCACCACTGGGAACCAGACCAGATCGAGGCGCCGTTCGACACGCTGAGGGTCGTGGACTACGGCGATATCGACGTCTACCCCGGCTACATCGAGCAGACGCTGGCCCACGTCCAGGGCGAACTTCAGCAGATCGTTGAAGCCGCGGTGTTCCCGCTTATCCTCGGCGGCGACCACTCCACCAGCCTGCCGGCGCTGCGGGCGCTGGCGAAGCGGCACGGAAAGATGTCGCTCGTGCACTTCGACGCACACCCGGACTTCTGGGCCGGGACGCCGGAGCGCCCTTACCACCACGGGACGGTGTTCCGCCGTGCCGCGGAGGAGGACCTGATCGATCCCTCCGCCTCCGTGCAGGTCGGCATCCGGGGCTCCATATCGGCGAACCTCATCGGCGAGGCGCGCGCTGCCGGCTTCCACCTGTTCACGGCGACCGAGTTCGCGGCGCAGGGCGTCGAGACGACGCTCCGGGACATCCAGCGCCTGGCCCGCCGGCCGGTATACGTGTCCCTCGACATCGACTCGGTCGACCCGGCCTATGCCCCCGGAACCGGCACGCCGGAAGTCGCGGGGCTGACGAGCCGTGAGATCGTGGGGCTAGTGCGCGGGCTTCGCGGACTGGACCTGGCAGGGTTCGACGTTGTTGAAGTGGCGCCGGCCTATGACCCATCGGAGATCACGGCACTCCTCGCGGCGAACCTCGTCTACGAATTTCTGCTGGTGCTGGCACCGACCAGGGGTTAACCTCCCTTCCGGCAAACTCGTTCTCTTTGGCGAGAACTCAGGCAGATTTCGCCTGCTAACATTTCACAAGTGAGCATCCTCACCGTTCCGACCCAGGAGACCAGCGGCCTGCCAGCGGACGAACAGATCATCGTTGCGCGCGACCTCGTCAAGCGATACGGGGATCTGACTGCCGTCGACGGGGTGTCGTTCGACGTCCGCCGCGGCGAGTGCGTAGGCCTGCTGGGCCCCAACGGCGCCGGCAAGACCACCACCATCCGGATGATCACCTGCGTCTCGCCCGTCACCGCCGGTGAGCTGACCGTGGACGGGATGGACGTCGGGCGGCGCGCCCGCCAGATCAAGGCGATCCTGGGCGTCGTGCCCCAGGACGACAACCTGGACCCCGACCTCACCGTCAGGCAGAACCTGCGCGCCTACGCCCGCTACTTCAGCCTCGCCAGGCGAGTCGCCGACGAGCGCATTACGGACGCGCTGTCCCTGTTCCAGCTCACCGAGAAGCAGCACGACCGCATCGAGCAGCTCTCCGGCGGCCTCAAGCGGCGGCTGACGATCGCCCGCGGCCTGCTGAACTCGCCCAAGATCCTGGTGCTGGACGAACCGACCACCGGCCTCGATCCGCAGGCCCGGCACCTCGTCTGGCAGAAGCTGCGGTACCTGGTCTCCCAGGGAGTGACGATGCTCCTGACCACCCACTATATGGACGAGGCGGCGCACCTCTGCGACCGGATCATAATAATCGACCACGGCCGGATCATCGCCCAGGGCGAACCCGAGCAACTGGTGAAGGAGCACGCCGGGGACGACGTGATCGAGATCCACCTCGGCGGCCGGGACGCCGCTGCGGTCATGCGTGAGCTGCTGGAGCTTCCGCGCCTCGACATCGAGCGGTTCGATGACATCGTGTACGTCTTCCCGCGCGGCGCGGAAGGGCTGGACCCGAAGAGCGTCGAGGAGCACGCGGACCGCGTGGTGTACCGCCGCGCCAACCTCGAGGACGTGTTCCTGAAGCTCACCGGCCGCGGCCTGGGGTCCGAATGACCGTCATCGCGCTTCCTCATCCGCGCGGCGCCGGCTTCCGCCTGCCTGAAGTTTCGTTGCGGGCCCTGCACGTCTGGCGGCGCAACCGCGACGTCTACCTCAACGTCTGGCGCTCGGAGCTGATCTGGCCACTCGTCGAGCCACTCGTCACGCTGCTGGCCCTGGGCGTCGGCCTCGGGGACTTCGTGCGCTTCGAACAGGACATCGACTACGTGGACTTCCTGGGCCCCGCCTTGCTCGCCGTCTTCCCGATGTGGACGGCCACGGCGGAATGCGCCTGGGGCTCCTACTTCCGCATGGACCAGCAGGGCACGTTCAGCGCCATCATCGCCACACCCGTGACCGTGGACGAGGTGACGACCGGCGAGGTGCTGTGGTCGGCCACGCGGTCCGTGATCGGCGTGTTCTACGTCGGCGCGATGGTGCTGCTGTTCGGCGGCATCGACTCGCCGCTGGCGCTCCTGATCATCCCCTTCTCGGTCCTGCCGGGGATCATGTTCGCGGCGATCTCCCTGAGCTACACCGCGATCGCCCGGTCGGTCAGCTCCCTGAACTACTTCTTCGCGACCTACATCACGCCGCAGTTCTGGCTCTCCGGCGCCTTCTTCCCGCTGGACGAGATGCCGGACTGGGTGGGCACCGTTGCCTGGTTCACTCCCGCCTACCACGTCGTGCGGGTGTACCGGGGGCTGGCGCAGGGCCACCTGCAGGCGGACTACCTCATCGACCTCGCCTGGATCGCCATCGTGACGGTCCCCGCGTACCTGCTGGCGATCACGCTGATGCGCCGGCGGCTGATCAAGTAGACGCCGCGCCTCCCTGCCCGCTAACCTGAACCCCCATGAAGCCGCTGATCGCCATACCGAGATGGCGCGCGCCTACCTGGGAGCGCACGGGCTACTACCTGGACTCGCTCGAGGCGGCCGGGGCGCGCTGCCTGCTCGTTGACGAGAAGACGCTGCCGGCCGAGGCGCAGGGGCTGCTCCTGATGGGCGGCGTGGACGTGGACCCGGCCCTGTACGGCGAGCGGCGCGGCAAGCGCACGGACCGGCCGCACAAGGAGCGCGACGCGCACGAGATGGGCCTCCTGCAGGCCGCGCTGGACGCCGACCTGCCCGTGCTGGCGATCTGCCGCGGGCACCAGCTCCTGAACGTGGCGCTCGGGGGGTCGCTGCTCCAGGACATCCCCGGCAACGGCCACAAATGGCTGGAAGACGGCGACTCCGCCTGGCACGAGATCGCGCTGGACGGCCCTGGGCACGTGGCTGAGGCTTACCCCGGCCAGAAGGCCCTGCGGGTGAACTCGCGTCACCACCAGGGAGTGACCAGGGACCGGCTCGCCCCGTCCCTGCGGGTCACGGCAACGTCGCACGACAGCTACGTCGAGGCGGCTGACCACACGGCGCTGCGCTGGGTCGCCGGTGTCCAGTGGCACCCGGAACGGCCGGAGATCCGCGAGGAGTCGCTACCGCTCTTCCGCGCCTTCGTCGCCGCCTGCGCCGCCTGAGCTCACTGCCCGGCGCTTGATTGAGATTACGCGCCCGTATCTGGATTTTGATTGGAGTACGTGAGAATTTTCTTTTCGGTCCGCCCGGCAGATACGAACTGAATGGCGCCCAGACACGGGGCCGTTTGATTGCGTCCGGTGCATGAGTGTGGGACGGGAAACTCAATTGCGGCGGTGCGGGTGAAGGGTTGAGGGTCGAGGGTCACAGGTTGAGGGTACTGGACCGGCGCCGTGATCTCCAAGGGGCGAGTGGCGTGGAGTTGGGAGGTTCGAGGTGTGAGGTGTTAGAGGCGGGTCCAGGCCAACCGGGCCTCGCGTTCGCCTTCGCAGGCGTGGCCGCGTAGGGCAAAACCGCACCGTATTCGTGTGCATTGCCCGATAGACCCCTACGGCCGGCCGTAGCGACCATCCTTTCGGGAGCGTGTGCTTTCGGCCCGGTTCGCGTCCGGTCGTCTACGCTTCCGACACGACCGGCGTGACGCTCGTAGGGATGTTGGTGCTTGGTTTCTTCCACAGCTGCCGGTGTGGCTCGCACGATAGGGGCGCCTAATGGAGCCGCGCATCCAGTACGCCAAGACCAGCGACGGCGTCAGCATCGCCTTCTGGACGCTGGGCGAGGGACCGGCGCTGGTCGCGTCGCACTCTTTTCCCTGGACGCACATCGAGCTGGAGTGGCGTATGCCGACCTACCGCAACTTCTACGAGCGGCTGGCGGCAAGGACACGCCTGATCCGGTATGACGCCAGGGGGGCCGGATGTTCGCAGCGCGACGTGACCGGCTTCTCGCTCGAAGCCCTTGAGATGGACCTTGACGCGGTGGCCGACCGGCTGCAGCTCGACCGCTTCACGCTCTGGACGTACGCCAACGCTTGCGCGATGGGCATACGCTACGCCGCCCGGAATCCAGAGCGGGTCTCGCGGCTTGTGCTCATGGGGCCGTTCGGCCGCGGCTCGGAAGTCAACGATTCGCCGATAGGGCGCGCCGTGCGTGCGCTGCGCGACTCGGGTACCGACTGGAATACTCTCTCTGAAGCGTTGACCCGCGTATCCTTTGGCTTCGACGTGCCGGACGCGGAAATCCGGATCTGGGCAGCGATGCTCCGAGAATGCGTCTACGAAGAACAGGCGGTAGCGATGTTCCGAGCCGTCGAAGCGTTTGATGTGACGGACGACCTCGAGCAGGTGCAGGCACCGACTCTCGTCTTCCCAAACCCGTTCGCGCCCTGGCCGTCACCTGAGTTTGTCCGGGGCGTGGCGGCGCGCATACCAGATGCCCGTTTCACCAGTTTGTCCAGGACGCCGGGGCTGTCTGTCTTCGAGGATTTCGAGGCGGCGGAGCGATGGGCCTCGGTCATCACGGACTTTGTCCTGGAAGGTGAAAACAACCCGCCACCAGACGTCCCCTCTGGCACCGCGATCATCCTGTTCGCGGACATCGCCGACTCAACCGGCCTCACCGAGCGGCTAGGCGACGCCGCCTTTCGCGAGAAGGCGCGGGCCTTGGACGGCGCGCTGAGGGGTGTCGTCCGAGAGAACGGCGGTACGCCCGTGGAAGGCAAGCTGCTTGGCGACGGCGTGCTCGCGGTGTTCACGAGCGCCCGACAGGCGATCGAGGCGGCGCTGGCCTGCGGGAGCGCTGGCGACTGTGCCGGCCTGCCCCTGCACCTGGGCCTGCACGCCGGCGACGTGATTCGCGAGGAGAACAACGTCTACGGCGGCGCGGTGAACATCGCGGCTCGTATCTCGGCGCTGTCGGCGCCGGGCGAGGTGCTGGTCTCGGACACGCTGCGGGGGTTGGCGCGGACGTCGGCCGGGGTGTCGTTCGAGGACCGGGGCGAGCGGGAGTTGAAGGGGGTGGGGGAGCCCGTGCGGGTGTGGGCCGTGGTGGCTTCGCCAAGACTGCAATCCAGCGAACCAGCAAGACAGGGCGGCGGGTGATGGAGCCGCGCATCCAGTACGCCAGGACCGCGGACGGGGTAAGCATCGCATTTTGGGAGGTGGGTGAGGGGCCGCCCCTTGTCTGGATGCCTTTTCCCCTATTTACCGACATTCGCATGGAGTGGGATTGGCCCACCGCCCGGCGTGCCTACGAAGGGCTCGCCGCGCGCAGACGGCTCATCCGGTACGACAGCAGGGGATCTGGTCTCTCCGACCGTGAGGTAGCTGACTTCTCCCTGGAAGCGCACGTCCTCGACCTGCAAGCGGTGGTCGGGAAGCTGCGACTGGAGCGCACCGCGTTAGTGGCGCCTGGTGACGCCGGGCCGATCGCCGTCTCTTATGCAGCCCGAAACCCGGAAAGGATAACGCGCCTGGTACTGTGGGCGTCATACGCCCGCGGTGGCTTTGGGGATCTAGCTGAAATCCAGGCCATGCATGCGCTCATGGAAAGGGACTGGCAGCTGTTCACGGAGACCATGGCGCGCACCGCCGCGGGCTGGTCGAACCCCGAGCTCGGGGGGTGGTTTTCGCAGCTTCTTGCGCGCTGCACTACACCGGAGGCGATGAAGGCACACTGGAATGCCTCGTACGACTTCGATGTGACCGATCTTCTCCCAAGGGTTCTCTGTCCGACTCTGGTAATCCACCCTAACGAGGTACGTTATGCGGACCTGAGCCAGGCCCGACTCCTGGCGTCCCAGATCCTTGATGCTCGATTAACCGTCCTCGAGGGGCTGCTCGGGCCGCCTCAATTCGACGAAGGGGGCGCGACATTAGCCCTAGTCGACGAGTTCCTGAGCGAAGGCGAGGAAGCGGCGCCGCAGCCTCTACCTTCGGGTATGACGGCCATCCTGTTCGCCGACATTGCGGACTCTACGGGCCTGACGGAGCGCTTGGGAGACGCGGCGTTCCGGGAGAAGGCGCGGGCGCTGGATGGCGCGCTTCGGGATGTGATTCGAGAGAACGGGGGCACGCCCGTGGAGGGCAAGCTGCTGGGTGACGGCGTGCTGGCCGTGTTCACGAGCGCGCGGCAGGCGATCGCGGCGGCGCTGGCCTGCGGGGCGGCGGGGGCATCCGCCGGAATGCCCCTGCACCTCGGCCTGCACGCCGGCGACGTCATCCGAGAAGAGGACCCGGACGGGCGCGGTAACGTCTACGGCGGCGCGGTGAACATCGCCGCCCGCATCTCGGCGCTGTCGGCGCCGGGTGAGGTGCTGGTGTCGGACACGCTGCGGGGCCTGGCGCGGACGTCGGCGGGGGTGTCGTTCGAGGACCGGGGCGAGCGGGAACTGAAGGGCGTGGGGGAGCCGGTGCGGGTGTTGGCCGTGGTGGCTTCGCCGAACCAGCAAACCAGCAGACCAGCAAACCAGGGGGAGTGATGGAACCGCGCATCCAGTACGCGAAGACGAGCGACGGGGTAAGGATCGGCACCAACTTGTTCGGCTAACTCATATCGAGTCAGGAGGAAAGCCATGCGAATCGGCATCATGTACGGCGGGATGGCGAGCCTGGAGAGCAAGCTCCAGGGACTGGACGAACACCTGGAGCGGGCAGTGGAGGCGGAGCGAGAAGGCTTCGACAGCGTATGGTTCGCCCAGACGTTATTCGCGGATGCGCTCACGAGCGTTGCCCTGGCCGGGGTGAAGACCAGTCGCATCGAACTCGGCACCGCGGTCGTGCCGACGTTCCCCCGGCACCCACTGGTGATGGCCCAGCAGGCCCTCACCGCGCAAGCAGCCACCGGTGGGCGGATGGCGCTGGGCATCGGCCCTTCCCACAAGATCCTGATCGAAGACATGTTCGGCCTCTCGTATGACCGCCCCGCGCACCACACGCGCGAGTACCTCTCGGTGCTGCGGGCAGTTGTCCATGAAGGGACCGTTGCCTTTCGCGGGAGCGAATTCCGCGTGAATACCACATGGCCTATGCACGTTCCCGGGGCCAAGCCGTTGCCCATCCTTCTCGCTGCAATGGCGCCGATGATGCTTCGGATCGCAGGCCAGCTCGCAGATGGCACGCTCACCGGGTTTACGGGGCCGAAGACTGTCGAGACGCACATCGTACCGCGTATCACCGCCGCGGCTGCAGAGGCGGGACGACCCAGCCCGCGAATCGGTGTCGCCCTGGCCGTTTGCGTAACTGACAACCCGGCCGCCGCCCGGGAACGCGCTGCCCAAGACTCCCTGATTTACGGCCTGTTGCCGGCATACCGGCGCATGCTGGACATCGAAGGCGTCCAGGGACCGCTGGATGTCGCCATCATCGGGAACGAGGCGGAGGTGGAGCGCGGAGTGCGCGCGGTCGCTGCGGCGGGAGCCACAGACCTCCTCGCCGGTGCCTTTCCAGATGGCAAGGACGAAGCTGGATCGCTGGCGCGTACGCGCGCCCTGTTGAGCAGCCTGGTTGGGCGAGTCTAACGCATGCAGTGAAGGGTTGAAAAAGGAGGCCGAAATGTCGCTTTCTGAAGAGGACCTGCGGAAATACGCCGCTGCGTGGAACGCGCACGATATCGAAAGGGTCATGACCTACTTCACCGACGACGCGACGTACGAGGATGTCGCGCTGGGGCTGGTGAACACCGGTAAACCGCAGATACGGGAGTTCGCCAGGTCGATGTTCGACGCGACGCCGGATATCAACTTCGAGGTTGTCAGTCTGATTGTTGCGGGAGACCGGATCGCTTCGGAATGGGTGATGACGGGCACCCAGACCGGCCCTTCCATGACGGGGCTACCGTCCACGGGCAAGCCGTTCTCGATCCGCGGCGCGTCGGTCGGCGAGCTGGCGGGGGACAAGATCAAGCGCAACTCCGACTACTGGAACCTCGCGTCGCTGCTGCAGCAACTGGGCATTCTGCCGGCGGTCTGAGTGGCAGGGCACGGCGGATGGGCAGGCCATGGCGTCCTTCGACCCTTCGACAGGCTCAGGATGAGCGGGGCGGGTGAAGAATGACAGCGGGGGGACGGATGGATGACAGGACGGGCCTAAATTGTGGCGGTGAGAGGTTTGTGACGTGACAACTATCGCTTGGCGACGATGGAGGGCTGCCTGATGGAGTCGTTGTTGGGATTCTTCCTGGTCATTTCCGGCCTTGCCTTCATCTTCTGGCTTGCGAGCAGGGGTTCGTCCAGCGGGTCCGGCCCCACCGTGCCGGCGCCCCCGGCACCGAGCACCGCAGGACTCCGCAGCCGCATCGCCGGAATTCAGTTCCTGCTCTGGGAGGCCCGCACCTCTGACCTGTGGGCCGATGTCCCGGAACCCCAGCGGGCAGCTCTCATCGAGCGCTACGAACGCGAACTCGCCGATCTGCGCGCCGCGCTGGAGAGACCGGCCGCGGCCGTCCCGCCGATGGCCGCGCCCCGGCCTGAGCCCAGGCCCCGCAAACCCCGGGACTGGAGCTGGCTCGCCGAGCAGCAGGCCAGCCTGTTCCTGTTCGCCGGCGCTTTCCTGGTCGTCGTAGCAGCGCTGATCTACGTTGGATACTCGGGCCAGGCCCTCTCCGGCGCCCTCAAGGTGGCGCTTCTTGCCGCCTATACTCTGGCGTTCCTTACCGCCGGTGTCGTCTGCTTCCGAATCCCCGTCGTGCGGGTAGCCGGGCTCGTGTTCATCGGCGTCAGCGCTGTCCTTGTGCCCCTGAACTTCGTGCTCGCCGGCAGCGTCATCGAAGCGGACTTCAGCGACGAGGGGATGTGGCTCTCCGGATCACTGGTCTCGGCCGCCTTCTACACCGGTGTCAGCGCCCTTGGCCTGGGACGGCAGTATTCGTTCGCCGCGGGCGTCGCCCTCGCGAGCGCGGCGGGGGCCACGGTCTTCCTGCTGGGCCTTCCGGTGGAATGGGCGCCGGCGCCGTTCCTGGCGCTGGCCGTCCTGGTCGCCGCCGCCGAGGTCGGCGTCCCCCAGGTCCTGAGGCAGCGCGTCGCTTACACCTGGGTGTGGCAGGCGCACATCATCGTGGTGCTCGCCATCGCCGTCGCGGTGGGCGCCGCCATCGCCCTGAACCAGGATGACGTGGACCTATCGACCCGCTGGTTCGCTGCGCCTCTGGCCGGTCTCGCACTCGCCTTCTACGGCATCCAGCTGTTTCGCGGCGCCGGCATCGCCGCAACCGGTTGCGCGGCCGCCCTTACCGGACTCACGTCTTCCGTCGCATACGGGTTCGACCTCAGCCCCGAATACTACTCGTTTTCACTGATCGGCGCCGGGCTGGCGCTCGCGGCCGCTGTCTGCTCGCCGCTGCCACGCCTGGCCGAGCACCTCCTTTACCCCACGGCGAAGACGGATGCCCTTGTGCTTGCCCACGTCGCCGCCGCGGTCGGCGTGGTCGTGGCGGTCGTCGCCACCGGCGTCGACGCCGACCCGGACAGCAGCTACGCCGTCGGGACTCGCTGGTTCCTGCTCGCGGTCTTCGCCTCGGCCGCGCTGGTCTACGCGACGCACCTCAGCATGCGCATGCCGGCGCTCGGCGACGGCGACCTGCTGGCGAGCTACGGCTTCGGCCTATCCATCGCGGGCATGGCCGCGGCCGTCATCTACGGAGCGGACTGGAGCCCCGAGTACTACGCCTTCGCGGCGGTAGCCGCTGCCGCCGTGCTGCTTGGCCTCGCGACCATGGGCCTCCCGAAGATCATCGGCGACGGGCCGCCCATGATGCGGCGCGACTGGCTCCTGCTGGCACATGCCGCCGCGATCACGGGTGCGTGCGTCGCGGTGGGCGCTGTCTACGCGGCAGCCAGCGAGGAGACCAACTACGCCCCGGAGACGCTCTGGTTCCTCCCCGCGCTGTCCGGCGCCCTAGTAGCGTTCTACGGCCTGGCGATCGTGTCAGACTTCCGGCCGTCGGAAGAGTGGCGCATTGCCGCCGGGCTCGGCCTGGTGGCGTCCGTGTTCGGGGTGACGGCGGGCGTCGTCTACGCCCTCGAGGTCAGCGCCGAGTACTACGCCTTCGCCGCCCTGGGTCCCGCCGTGGTCCTTGGCGCCGCTGCCCACCTGGCGCCCGTGGCAGGCGTGGACAACCTGTTCCCACGGGCGTGGCGCTCCGGCGCTATCGGTTGCGGCCGGGTCGCTGCCGTGGCCGGGCTCTCCGTCGCCGTCATCGCCGCGCTCGCTGCGACCGCCCCCGACACAGCGTACGAGCCCGACACCCGGATCTTCCTGCCCCTGGCGTTCGCCGCGGCCGCAGCCTTCTTCGCCCTGGATGCGTCCATCGAGAAGCTGTGGGCCTCGTCTGCGGCCCTGCTGGTCACCCTGGGCGGCGACGGCGTGACGGTGGCCTACGCACTTGATGCAGGCCCCGAGTACTACGGCGCCGGCCTTGCCTGCGTCGGCCTGGCTTACGGCTTCGGCGGGCGGATCTGGTCACCCCGGTGGCTGGACGAATCGGCACGAGACCTCTCGGCCGCGGCGGCGGTCACGCTGGGCTGGCTGCCGTTCGAGGGCGTCTACGAAGGCCACCTGCGCACCGGAGCGGGCGTGCACCTCGCCGCCGCCGTGCTGTATACCGGCGCCGCGCTCGTTGACCGCAGCGAACTGACGCTGGACAAACTGCTGGCTACTCAACAGAGCATCCCCGTGCGGGTAGGGTCGGGCTGGCTATACCTGGCCGGTCTCACCGTCGTCATCGGCTACCTGGACATCCTGCGCAGCCTGCCCGCGGCCGAGGGTGAGGGGACCGGTTCCCTGGCGTTGCCCGTGATGGGCCTCAGCCTCGGATTCCTTGCCGGGGGCGCGCTGATCCGGTGGATCCGGTCCGATCTCCGCATCCACGTGTACGTCATCGCCCTGCTCACGGGCATCTTCGCCCTGTCGATCTCGCCGGACGCCGCGACGCTGGCAGCGATCCTTTCGGTGTTCGTGCTTGCCTACGTGGCGGTGGCGGCCCGGGAGAACGCCCCGCTGCTGGCCGCGCCCGCCGCCGTCTTCGCTTTCGCCGCCGTGATCGCCTGGCGGCAGGAGCTGGACTGGCCGCTGTACACCATCCCAATCGCCTACTCCGGCATCGCCCTCGCCATCTACGCCGCCGGGTTCGCCCTCCGGCCGCGACTGCAGGCCTGGGGCGACGCCCTCCGGGCCGCCGGCGCGGCATTTGCGATCGCCTCTCCGGGAGTGGGCTTCGGCATCCTCTCCGCCGACGCTGAGGCGGGTCTCTTCGAGGGAGAGCCGTTCGAGACCTCGGCACTCTACGAGTGGTCGACTCTGGCTACCGGGCTTGCGGGCATCCTTGCACTCGCCGAGTCGTCGATAGCGCGGCGGGGCTGGGTCGTCATTGCCGGTTCCGCCGTCATGCTCGTCGCCGTGCTCCTGCAGATCGGCCGCTTCAGCCCCGATAACATCCAGGCGTACACCGCCGTCATCGGGACATACTTCGTCCTCCTCGGCCTGATCGGGCTGTCTCGCTACCACCTGGTGCCCGGCCTCGACGAGAGCGCCGTCTACGTCGAGGCGCTCGGCGCGGCTGTCATCATGTTCCCGTCCTTCCTCCAGTCGATCGACGGCGGCTGGCGATACGAGCTCATCCTGCTGATCGAGGCGGCCGGCTTCTTCACGGCCGGTGTCACCCTCCAGCGGCGCGGTCTCCTGGGCACGTCGCTCGGCGGCCTCGTCCTCGTCGGCGGCCGCGTCCTCTTCGACGCCCTCAACGCCCTTCCGAACTGGATCATCGCCCTCGTCATCGGGATGGCGCTCCTCGCCACCGGCCTCGGAATCATGATCGGCCGCGACCGCTGGACCCGCTGGGAGGAGAAAGTTGCGTCCTGGTGGGGGCAGACGGGCGCGCCGCACCCCAGGTAGCCGCAGGCAGGCAGGGCTGGGGCCCTGACCCCACGGGGTTCATTGGGGCAGGCAGTGCCCTTGCGCAGCCGTGCTATTCTACCGCCATGCAGCAGCAGATCCAGTTCATTACGGCGCCGGACGGGGTCAGCCTGGCGGTTGCGGCGTTCGGGTCCGGGCCACCGCTGGTCATCGTGCCGGGCTGGATCAGCCACCTGGAGCTCGACCTGTCATCGGCGCCGAACCACGAGATGTACTCGCGGCTATCGCGGGACAACACCGTCATCCTTTACGACAAGCGGGGTACGGGGCTGTCCGACCGTGACGTGACCGACTACTCACCGGAGGCGAACCTGGCGGACCTCGACGCGATCATTAGCGGGCTCGGGCTGAAGGGTGTCACCCTGCTCGGCTACTCGCAGGGCGGGCCGATCGCCCTCGCCTATACCGTGCGGCACGCGGAGAACGTGCACTCGCTCATCCTCTACGGTTCCTATCACGATGGGACGAGCGCCTACTTCACGGACATGGTGGAAGGCTTCGTCAGCCTGATGCGGCACGACTGGGGCGGCATCGGCTCGTCGACGCTGCTCGAGGTCTTCGCTCCCGGCGCCTCGCCCGAGAGCCGCGTCTTCTTCACGGAGTACATGCGCCAGGCGGCGAACGGCGACGCGGCGATCGCGACGATGAAGAGCCTGTTCGACTTCCGCGTGTCGGACCTGCTGCCGCAGGTGAGCGTTCCCGCCCTGGTGCTGCACCGGCGCGGCGACAAGGTCTGCCCGTTCGCGCAGGGGCGCGAGATGGCGGCGAAGATCAAGGGCGCCCGCTTCGTCGCGCTGGAGGGGGACATCCACGTGATCGGCCTCGGCGACGTCGAGCCACTGATCTCGGCGATCGAGGACTTCCTCGGTGGCAGCGAGGGCGCATCCGGCGAGGCGGTCCGCGACGGGTTGCAAACGATCCTCTTCACGGACATGGTCGATTCGACGGCAACCACGCAACGCATGGGTGACGCGGGCGCGCAAGACCTCGTGCGGGCCCACAATGCGGTCGTGCGGGATAGCCTCCGGGCGTTCGGGGGCGTCGAGATCAAGCACACCGGCGACGGGATAATGGCGACGTTCCCCTCCGCGAGCCGGGCGCTGAACTGCGCCCTGGCGATCCAGGTGAACATCGCTCTGCACAACGGCGCCAACGGTACGGACCTGAAGGTGCGCGCTGGACTGAACGCCGGGGAACCGATAGCGGAGGAGCGCGACCTGTTTGGCGCCTCGGTCCAGATGGCGGCGCGGGTCTGCGGCGAAGCGGGGCGTGGCCAGGTCCTCGTCTCCAACGTCGTGCGCGAGCTCGCGGCGGGCAAAGGCTTCGAGTTCGCCGACGCGGGCGAGGCGGCGCTCAAGGGTTTCGAGACGCCGGTGCGGCTCTACGCTGTCGCACGCCGGGCCTGACGCGGCCGGTTAAGCAGCGCTTCCAGCGCCGTTCCCGGATGAGCCCACCGCTTATTCGACAGTGAAGGAGGTGTGCATCCCCTCTTCGTAGTGGGCCTCGTCCTCCTCGACGATGTTGCAGAACAGGACGTAGTTGCCGGCCTCAAGGGACACCGTCAGCTCCTCTGAGCCGCCGGCGTCGAACTCCTCGATCTCGTTGATCAGCTCGACCCCGGCACCCTCTTCGTCGGCGGCTCCGTCGGCCTTGGTGGGGAGGCTGTCGGATGCGAGATCGGTCTTGACGATGACCATCTCGTGCTTTTCCTCGCCCTCGTTGGTGGCTTTGAACGTTACTTCGCCAGCCGGGACGGATGCGGGGTCAGGCGCGATGACGAATTCGCTGAGGACGACATCGACGGTGGTCCCGCCGGCGTTTCCGCCGTCGTCGCCGCCGTCATCGTCGTCGCCCGAACACGCCGCAGCGGATGCGAGCAATGCGACACCAGCGACAATCAGAAACAGGGGAAGGCGATTCCAAATCGCTCTCACGATGACGCTCCTTTCACAGGGCCAACCGGACAAGCGGAGGGCCCACGATAACGAAAAGACCTCTCCAGTGGCCGGGATTATATGTTTTGCGCGGAACGCGATGTAATGGACTTTAGTCCAATTGACGAGGCGCCTGGCGCGACGTACTCTGGCGATTCCACCGGACCAACCGTACGAGGTTAAGCCATGCGCTTTCGCACCGCCGTTGCACTCCTGATGCTGGCCGCAGCACCGTTTGCCCTCGCCGCCTGCGGCGATGATGACGATGAAGAGCCGCCCGGCCTGGAGCATGCCGTACACGTCCATCTAGACGAGTGGAGCCTGGAGGCTGAGCCGCTCACGATTGCGGGGCCGACGACGGCGAATATCGGCGGTCACAACCACGGCCAGTATCCCCACCAGTTGACGGTCGTCGAAACCGACCTGGACCCTGCTGCCCTCCCGATCAGCAAGGCGAGGGTGGACCTGTCCACGGTGGGCGAGCCGATTGTGGAGTTCGACGTGCCCGCGGCGGACGGCGACGAGGGCACGCAGGTGGCGGCGGCCGTGCTGGAACCTGGGCGCTACGTCCTCTATTGCGCTATACCGGGGCATTACCAGCAGGGGATGTACGGCACGCTGGAGGTCACGGCCGGGCCGTAGCGGGCAATCGGCGGCGCCGGATCCCCTGACAGCGGTGAGGAGCAGACCCGCGTAGGATCTGCTCCTCACCGCTCAATGGGTGCGGACCTGGCTCGCGATGGCGATGACGCCGGAGCCGGCGAACCAGACTACGGTTGAGGCGACCGAGACCGGCCTATCCGAATCCCTGCGGTCGGAGCAGTCGCCGGCACGAGTGCTGGTCATGCGCGTCACCCCACTACCCGCCGCGCTTCTGGCGGCTGAGGAGCAGCGCGGCCTCGACGCGGTTGCGGACGTGCAGCTTCTCGAGGATGTTGGTCATGTAGTGCTTGACCGTCTTCTCGCTGAGGAAGAGCCGGTCGGCGATCTCCTTGTTCGTGAGGCCGTTGGCGACGAGGTCCAGGATCGAGCGCTCGCGGCCGGTGAGGTCGGAGACACGAGGCAGGTCCGGGTCACGGCGGCCGGTCATCTCCTTGAGCAAGCGGCCGGCCATCTGGGGCGTGACGTACGTCTCGCCGCCGGCGACGGCGGACACGACAGCCGTCAGTTCAGGAGAGGATACGCCCTTCAGCACGTAGCCGCGGGCACCCCGCTTCAAGGCCTCGATTAGCGTATCCTCGTCCTCGACAACGGTGAGGATGATGACGCGGCAGAACGGGGAGTCGTTCTGAATGGCGTCGAGGACCTCCAGACCGGTGCCGTCCGGGAACTGCATGTCCAGCAGCAGCACATCGGGCAGGAGTTCGCGGGCCGCCTCCACCGCGCCCGCCGCCGTGGACGCTTCGCCGGCGATCGAGATGCCCTGAGCCTCGCGCAGGCTCTGGATGACGCCCTGCCGGAACAGGGGGTGGTCGTCGGCGACGACGACACGCACTGCCTCCGTCACTGTGTCAGCCCACGCACCGGCAGGACCGCCCGGACGACGGTCCCTGCCCCGGCCTCGCTGTCGATCTCAAGCCTGCCGCCCAGCATCTCGATCCGCTCCCTCATTCCCCTGATCCCGAGCGAGGCGCCGCGCTGAGCGCGGGATCCGGCCGGTGACTCGGTGAACCCGCTCCCCTTGTCCGCAATCTCGAGCACGAGCAACCCGGCGGCGATGTTCAGGCGCACGTCGCACTCGCTGACGCCGCCGTGCTGGCTGGCGTTGTTGAGCGCTTCCTGGGTCACGCGGTACAGGGCGATCTTCGTCGGGAGATCGACGTCCGGGATGCCCTGGCAGAGCGCCACGCGCACGCGGCCCGCGGTCTTCTCTTCGTGATCGGCGGCCGCCTTCTTGATGACTTCGCCCAGGGGCAGCGCCTCGATCTCCGGCATGCGCAGGTCCGCGGATATCTGGCGGATCTCCCTGAGGGCGGCCTGCAGCGCCGTCCGCATGAGGGCGACATCTCCACTCTCATCCTTTTTCTCCGGCTGCACGGCGTCCACGCGTAGAAGGGCCAGGCTCACGTCCTGCGCCGGTCCGTCGTGGAGGTCCTGCGCGACGCGCTTCAGCAGCAGTTCATCGGTCTCTGTCTTGCGGGCGGCGGCCCGTTTGACCCGGTCTGCGAGCGCGGCGTTCTCCTCCGCCAGGCTTTCGACGCGGCGGTGCTGGCGGTCGATGGTCCTGCTGGCCCCGGTGACCATGCCAACGAGAAGCAGGTACATGACCGCGGTGGACCCGCCGACGATCAACCACCCCGTCCGCTGGGAGTCGGCGATCTCGGCATTGAGATCACCGGGGTCCTCGTATATCTCCATCGCGCCGATGATGCGGCCAGACCCCGCCTCGCGGACCGGCGCGTATATTTCGGTCAGTTCGTCCCAGTTAAGGCGCTCGAGCGCGTTCTCTTCGTCCTGAAGGTTGGATTCCTCGACGGCGATGTAGCCGTCCAGCGCCTGTTGCAGGTCGTCGCCGATCGGATAACGCATCCCGATAAGGGCATGGTCCTTGGCATAGACGATGTCGCCATCCGTATGCCAGACCTTGAAGGAGGCGATCTTGCGCCCAAGATCGCTTTCGATCATCAGTTCGTCCAGGTCGCTGCGGTGCTCCTCGCTAATGTCGTGGCCCTGCGCCAGCCCCTGCAGGTGCGGAGTTATGACGCTATCCACGTAAAGCGCGGTGATGGCGGCGGTGCGGTGGAGGACGCGGCTCTCGATTTCTCCGGAGACGTAGCGGCCGATGACGAAGGCGCCGACGAGAAGGATGCCGAGGCTCAGCACTATGAAGCGCTGAGTCAGCGTCGTCCGGCGGACAAGGCCCGCCAGACCGGCCTGCCATGCCCCCGGGAGCGGGCCGGTCCCCGATGCGACGGAGGGATGCTCAATGTCCATGGGTGCCTGGGTGGCCGCGATTCGCGCGGCCGGGCCGTATTACTGCCAGTTTACGTGATATCCGGCCCGCCGCGGTGAGGCGACGCCCCACGCACAGCCCGGACTTTGGTCTGATTCGCATTCCTACCACCGTTCGTAGTGAGGCTACGAGCGGCCTACCTACGCTGGATGCAGCAAGTAATACGAACGGGAGGTTCTCGACCATGAGCACCAAGCATCCAACGGTCCGCCGGACCGGCCTCGCCGCAGGGATTCTCCTGCTGGCCGTCGCCGGCCTGGCCTTTTTTGCCTGGAGGGAAGTGGCCGCCGCTCCAGCGACCGTAATTGTCGGCCAGACCAACGGCGGCGGCGCCAACGGCGTCAACCAGTTCAACGCTGCGGCGGTCACCATCAACACGGGGGAGAGCGTGACCTGGAACAGCGCTCCCGACGGGCGGCAGCACGACGTGACGTCGTACGCGGAGACGGTGCCGGGCAACCCGGACTGGCAGTCGCCGACGCTGCGGAGCTCGGGCACGAACACGTACAGCCGCACGTTCAGCAGCGCGGGTACGTTCACGTACTACTGCTCACTCCACGCCAGCCGCTCCGAGGCGGCCCCCGGCGTCATCGACGCCAACATCGCTGCCGGTCTGATGGTCGGCAAGGTCACAGTCCAGGCGCCGGCGCCGGACACGACGCCGCCGACGGCGAGCGCGGTGGCAGCCTTGCCGAACCCGACCAACGGATCTTCGAGCGTCACGCTGACCGCCACGATTACCGACACCGGAACTCCGCTGGGCACGATCGCGTCCGCGCAATACCGGATCGACGGCGGCACAGCGACGGCCATGAGCGCTGTCGACGGCACCTTCAATGGCTCAACCGAGAACGTGACCGCCAACGTCCCGGTCGGGGCGCTTTCAGACGGCGTTCACACGGTCGAGGTGCGCGGCACGGACGCCGCGGGCAACGTCGGCGCGTGGGTCGCGCTCTCGGGCGGCCTGAACAAGACGCCACCCCCAGCGGGAGCGGTGCAGGCCAGCGTGACGATCCAGGGCGGAAACCTCACGAACACTGCGGAGAACATCCCGTTCGGGAGCGTGGCACTTACCGGATCCGACCAGACAGTGAGCGCAACTGCCGCCGCCTGGCGGGCGAGGGACGCCCGCGGCACGGGAGACGGCTGGAACGTGACGGTGTCCTCAACGAACTTCACGGGCGCCGGCACGATCGACGTAATCAACTTCAAGATGCGCCAGCTCCAGGCATCGATCGTCACTGTCGGCGGCAATACGGCGCCCACGTCACTGGTGACCAGCTTCCAGTCCCTGAGCGGAACGCCGCTCAAGGTGCTGCAGGCCACCGGCGGCGCGGGCATGGGCACGTACGACTACACGCCGGACTTCCAGCTCACAGTCCCGGCGAGCGCCCCCGCCGGCGCCTACACGGCAAACGTAACGGTGAGCATTAACTCCGGGCCGTAGCAGGACCGGAACCGCCCCCGGGGGTTGTCAGCCCCCGGGGGCGCCAACAGAAACAGGAACGAGGAACGGGACCAATGAGGAAGAAGGCACTTTCAACGACCAGCAGCGGCTTTGGCCGGCTGGTTGCCTTCGTTCTTTCAGCCCTCGCCCTCTCCCTGTTTCTCGTCGCGGGGCCGCGCGAGGCGACGGCGGACTCCACGGGCTTCCGCAACCCGGCGGCGCAGGCCGTGGCCAGCGGCGGCGACGGCGACGGTTACGAGACCAACGCCGCACAGGCCTTCACCGACTCCAACGGCGAGGCGGAAGACCGGGACAGCGGCACCAACGGCACCCTTTCCTGCACCGACACGGGAAAGGACCGGCATAACTTCTACAACTACGGGTTCAGCGTCCCGGCCGGCGCGGCGATCAACGGCATCGAGGTGCTGGTGGGCGCGCGGCTCGACAGCGCGACCGGCTTCATCTGCGCACAGATCTCATGGGACGCGGGCGTTACCTGGACCACGGCGAAGCAGACGGCGAACCTCACCTCTTCGTTCGCGAACTACACGCTCGGGGGTGCGGGGGACACGTGGGGCCGAACGTGGTCAACCACCGAGCTGTCCAACGCGAACTTCCGGCTGCGCGTCATCGATGTCGCGAACAACACATCGGGGCGCTTCCGGCTGGACTGGGTCGCGGCCCAGGTGCACTACACGCCCGCAGCGCCGGACACCACCGGCCCGGCCACGAGCGACGTGACCGCCACGGACGCGGGCGGCGGCGCGGTGACACTGACCGCGACGGTGAGCGACGCGGGCGCCGGGAACTCGAACATCGCGGCCGCCGAGTACTTCGTCGACACGCTCGGCGCGGCCGGGACCGGCGCCGCGATGAGCGCGGCAGACGGTGCGTTCAACGCCGTGACGGAGGCCGTGACCGCAAACGTCGACCTCAGCACGCAGCCGCCCGGCGACCACACGCTCTACGTCCGGGGCCGTGACGCGGCGGGCAACTGGGGCGCGGCGACGTTCGTCGTCGTCAGCATCACGACCGGCGGAGGAGGAAGCGTCCAGGCCACCCTGACTCTCGTCGCGGGGACGCTCTCCGTGGACGCCTACCCGGTAGCATTCCCAACCGTGACGCTCGATGGACTGGACCAGACCGTGGAGGTCAGCCCTTCCCCGTGGCGGGCCATCGACAGCCGCGGGACGGGGGCGGGCTGGAACGTCAGCCTGACTTCGACCGACTTCACTTCGAGCGGGGGCACGATCCCGGCCGGCAACTTCCGGGTCCGCCTGCTCCCCGGCTCGATCACCACTGCTTCCGGCGGAACGCCGCCGGCGACGCTTGCCAGCTCTTACCAGGCGCTCAGCGCCGCGTTGCCCCTCAAGCTGCTCGCCGCAGCGGTGGGCGCGGGCATGGGCACGTACGACTTCGTCCCCGACTTCAGCCTGCTCGTTCCGGCGAGCGCTGCGCCGGGGGTCTACGAGGCCTCGATCGTTGTCAGCGTTAATTCGGGGCCATGAAAAGGGAACGGGGAATGAACGGGAACATATCCAGGAAAACAGTCTTAACAGCCGGCGCGCTGTGGTTGCTCGGGGTCGTCCTCGCCATTGCGGCGGCTGACAAGGCCTTCGCGCAGAGCCCGCTGGCATTCGGCATACAGCCCGCACAGGAGCCCCGCAACGGCGCCGAGAACCGGCCCTACTTCGAATTCACGCTGGAGCCAGGGGCACGGGCAGACGACTGGGTCACGGTGACGAACAACGGCGCCGACGCGATCACGCTCGAGCTGTACGCGGCGGACGGCATCACGTCCATCAACGGCAGCACGGCGTTCGCGGCCGCCGGGGAGATCCGCCACAACACGCTCGCCTGGCTCCACACGGACATGACGAGCGTGCAGGTGCCTGCGGGCGAGGCGCTCGTCATCCCCTTCCAAGTGCTGGTGCCGGCCGATGCCACCCCCGGCGATCACGTGGCGGGGTGGGTCGTCGAGGCGCCGCCGAAGCCCGGCCAGGCCGGCGGTGTCGGTGCGTCCGTGACCGAGCGCGCCGGCGTGGCCGTTGTCGTGACGGTCCCCGGCGTTACCGAGACATCGCTCCTGCTGGGACGCATCTGCCTCAACCAGGAGACAGGCAGCAACTACTTCGAAACGGCGGTCCGCAACGACGGCAACGTCCTGACGAAGGCGGAAGGGACGCTCGTCCTGGACACGAAGGACGGGAAGGAAGTGTTCAGCCGGCCCGCGGAACTGGGCAGCGTCGTCCCCGGCGATGCGACGTTCCTGCGGCTGGACGCGCCGGAGGACCCCGGCAAAGGGGAGTACGTGGCGACGCTGAGCCTGACGACGGCGTCCGGCGCTGAAGTCGAGACATCGAACGCCGTCAAGATCGGCGAGCGGAAGATCAACGGCTGCGCAGCCGTGGAGGAGCAGTCCGAGGAACCCGGCAGCGCGCCGATCCTGGACAGCCTGCCCGGCGGTGGCACGCCGTGGCTGGTCCTGCTGGCGCTCGGCGTGCTGCTCGCGATCGTGCTCGGTCTGCGGACGTTCCTGTTTGGGCGGCAGCGGGCCGTGGCAGGCAGCGCACCGGCCGGGCGACGGCCGCCGCTGATCGATATCGACGACGACGAGGTGACCTAACGATGAATCTGAAACCGCCTATCAACCAGGAAGGAAGCGCCCTCCCGGGGGGAAGGGCAAGGAGGACTGAGATGCTCAACACTATCGGGCGGACTTCGCTCACCCTGGCGGCGATCCTGATCGTCGTGGCGATGGGGCTGGTCTACTCCGGCCTGCGGATGACCGGGGAGGCGCTGGCGGTGAACACAGTTTCGGTTGGCGACAACTTCTTCTCGCCGGCCTCGGTGACGGTCGCCGCAGGATCGACGGTGACATGGACCAACGACGGCGCGCGGCCGCACACCTCGACGTCCGACACAGGCACCTGGGACTCCGGGATGCTGAAGGCCGGGCAGACGTTCTCGCAGATCTTCGGGACGGCGGGCACGTTTACGTACAACTGCGCGTTCCACCCGGAGATGGTGGCGACGGTGGTCGTCGAGGCTTCGGCGCCGGCGCCCACCGAGGCGCCCCAGGCCACGCCGGCCCCGGAGGCCAACCCTGCTGCACCCGCGGCTCCCGCGCAACCCGCCCCGGTCCCGGCAGGCGCGGTGGCGATGCCGGTAGGAGGCGGCCCGCCGCTAGAAGAAGGCTGGTTTCAGTGGGCGATGGCCCTGGCCGGTCTGGGCGCGCTGCTCGCCTTCGGGGGCGTCGGCGCGATCGTGGCCGGGTCCCGGATCGAGGGGCGCCGGACCGCCTGACCGGCTCTGAGTTGCATACGTGACACGGGCGCGAGGGCTATCAAGGCCACCGAGCTGACACTCGCGCCCGCGGAAACGGAGGCCCGGGGCAACCCGTTCCGCCCCGGGCCTCCT
>JBBISJ010000035.1:0-23584 GCA_037441345.1 Chloroflexota bacterium | reverse complement strand
CGGCCGCTGCCCCACTCAATCGACCACGCGGCGATCTACACGCGAGAGGACGGCGTGGTCGATTGGCACGACGCCAGAGAACGAGACCCGCGGCGTAACTTTGAGGTGGGTGGCACACATGTGGGGCTGGTGTACAACCCGCGGGCTTATCGCGTTCTAGGGGAGCTGCTGGCGAACTAGCCACGGCGACGCGGGGCGGGGTGAAAGGGGGCTGTCCGAAGGGACGGCCCCTTTTTCTACGCCGGGGCGCTGTCTAGCGGGCAGAGGCGGCCAGAGTGCGCGCCGGGCGCTTGCGCCGGGCCACACCGGTCTTCTGCGCCGCCTGTGACACCGCCCGCGCGACGTCCCGCGCCATCGCGCGGTTGAACACACTCGGGACGATATACTCCTCGCTCAGCTCGTTCCGGCCGACGGTAGCGGCGATCGCCTGCGCGGCGGCCGCCTTCATCTCGGCGTTTATCTCGCGGGCCTGCACATCAAGCGCGCCGCGAAAGAGGCCGGGGAAGCAGAGGACGTTATTGATCTGGTTCGGGTAGTCCGAGCGGCCGGTGGCCATCACCCGCACGTAAGGCGCCGCCTCTTCGGGGCTGATCTCGGGGTCCGGGTTTGCCAGTGCGAAGACGATTGGGTCGCGGTTCATCTTCTGGACGTCCGCGGCGGTGATGACGTTGGGCGCGGAAACGCCGAGGAAGACGTCCGCCCCCTCCATCGCGTCCGAAAGCGAGCCGCTCATGCCGTTGCGGTTCGTGTTCGCCGCCAGCCACTGCTTGACGCCGTTCATGTGCGCCGCGCGTCCCTCGTACAGGAGGCCCTCCCGGTCCGCCGCGACGATATCGCCGATGCCCTGGTCCAGGAGCATGCGCGCACAGGCCACTCCGGCGGCTCCGCAGCCCGAGATCACGAGCTTGACGTCCTGGATCGCCTTGCCGACGATCTTGAGGGCGTTCTGGAGGGCCGCCAGCACAACGACGGCGGTGCCGTCCTGGTCGTCGTGAAAGACGGGTATGTCGAGCAACTCGCGCAGGCGTGACTCAACCTCAAAGCACTGCGGCGCGGCGATGTCCTCCAGGTTGATGGCGCCGAACCCGGGCGCCAGCGCCGCGACTGTTCGGACGATCTCGTCCGGGTCCGTGGTGCCCAGGCAGACCGGCCACGCATCCACGTTGCCGAACTCCTTGAAGAGCATCGCCTTCCCTTCCATCACGGGAAGCGCGGCCTGCGGCCCAATGTTACCCAGGCCCAGGACGGCCGTCCCATCGGTTACGATGGCAACGGTGTTCGCCTTTGTGGTCAGACGCCAGACGGAATCCGGGTCATCGGCGATCGCCCGGCAGACCTTGGCGACGCCGGGCGTGTACACCATTGACAGGTCAGCCCGGCTGGTGATCTCCAGCTTGCTCCGCATCTCGATCTTGCCGGCGTGGTGGGCCAGGAGGATCGGGTCGGATACGCTGCGGATGTGAACCCCGGCGACGCCCTTTATCGCCGCAACGACTGCTTGCGCGTGATCCTCGTTCCTGACCCCGATCGTGAAGTCCCGCGCGATTGACTCGCCGGCGGCGTGGATGATGTCGATGCCGCCGATGTCGCCGCCGGCATCGCCTATCGCCGACGCTATGGCCCCGAGCATCCCCGGCCGGTTGGGGTACAGGGCCCGGACGGTGATCGTATTGGCGCTCACGGCACCATTCTGAACCGAAGGTCCCGTTATGGGAAAGGGCCACAGGTAACGGCTTTGCTGTGCCGGGGAATGGAAAGTCCCCTGATCAACCGTGAGGTGATGGGGACTTGTGTGGCGGAATTGGTGGCGTATACGGGATTCGGACCCGTGATCTCCGCCTTGAGAGATCGGCCGGAGCCGCCCCAGCGTTTCCCAGCCTGTCCCATAACGTGCCAATTTTTATCTTCACCCCACGGCCTCATGCGGCGGTGGCGCGCCGAGGGCCCCCCGGTTCACGGGTCGCCTCGAAGAAGCGGGCACGTGCCCAGAGCGACACGTAGACAAGCGCGACCAGGACCGGCACCTCGATCAGTGGCCCAACCACACCGGCGAGCGCCTGCCCTGAGGTGATGCCGAACGTCCCGATGGCGACGGCAATAGCGAGCTCGAAGTTGTTGCCCGCAGCCGTGAAGGCAAGGGTGGCGGTCTTAGGGTATCCGAGGCCCTGGGCGCGGCCCCAGGTGAAGGCTACCGTCCACATCAGAGCGAAGTAGCAGACAAGTGGTGCGGCGATCCGGACAACGTCCAGCGGCTGCGAAGTTATCGATTCCCCCTGGATCGCGAACAGAACCACGATGGTGAACAGGAGGCTGTACAGGGCCACGGGCCCGATCTGCGGCAGGAACCGGGTCTCGTACCACACGTCGCCCTTTCGCCGGCGCGCCACGAGGCTCGTGGCAAGTCCTGCGACCAGTGGCAGGCCAAGGAAGACCAGGACAGACCGGGCAATGTCGGCGACCGCGAACTCCACTGCCTGCTGCCCGAGACCGAGCCATCCGGGCATCAGCTCGAGGTAGAAGTACCCGAGTAGGGAGTACGCGATCACCTGAAACACCGAGTTGAGCACCACCAGGACGGCCGCCGCCTCGCCATTGCCGCAGGCCAGTGAGTTCCATATCAGCACCATGGCTATGCAGCGAGCCAGCCCGACGAGGATCAGGCCCGTCCTGAACTCCGGCAGGTCCGGCAGGAAGATCCAGGCAAGCGCGAACATCAGCGCCGGACCGACGACCCAGTTGAGCAGGAGGGACGAGATTAGCAGTGGTCTGTCAGCGGCCACATCGCCCAGCCGGTCGTAGCGGACCTTCGCCAGCACCGGGTACATCATCCCCAGCAACCCGATAGCGATGGGGAGTGACGTGTTATCCACCTTGGTCCGTTCTAGCGAGTCGTTCAGGTCGGGGAAGAGCCGTCCCAGGGCAAGACCCGAAACCATGGCAAGGCCGATCCAGACAGGGAGGTAGCGGTCCAGCGTGGATAGCTGCCGGAAAACCGAAGTCTCAACGGCGGGCGAGTTTCGGGCCTTCGCTACCAGGACTCGCCGCCCCTTCGGTTTGACGCATCGCTGACAAACCGTCCCACGACGGCCGCTATCTCATCTCTTACGGCCCGGAATCGAGCAAGCCGCGAAGCCTCGCTGCCCCTGGCGGCGGCCGGGTCCCTGAAGCTCCAGTGGAGAGTTGTCGTCGCGCCTGGAAACAATGGACATGTTTCTCTGGCCTTGTCACATACAGTGATAACGTAATCGAAATCCTGGCGCAGGAACTGGTCCACCGTCTTGGAGCGTTGAGCGCTGATGTCTATGCCGATCTCCGCCATTGCCTCGATGGCCAATCCGTGAACCGCCCCCGGCTCCGTGCCGGCGCTGAACACTTCGAATTCATGACCGGCGAGGTGCCGGAGGAGTCCTTCGGCCATCTGGCTCCGCGCGGTGTTGTGGGTGCAAACGAACAGGACTCGCTGCATGGCTCTATCGCTTGATCTCCATAGGCTGCCCACAGCAGTGCAGGGTTCCTGCGCCACCTTTGGTGACGATGAACTCGGAGCCACATCTCGTGCAGAAGTACCGTTTGCCGACAACGTTAGACATGGTCAGACACCTCCCGTAAGGGGATAACCTCACGATATGGTGCGTCCACCGGGTAGCCTATGGTGCAAACGCCGGACGTCCGGATCAGCAGCCGACCGGCAAGGCGTTCCCGGTCATTCCGGTACGTGTCATCGGTGAGCCGATCGCGGATCGCTTCGAGTATGGCGCCCTCCAATGACGGAAGACCATCCTGTACCCCGTAATACACCCAGGTGCCTCGCTTCACTCCGGACACGACGCCGCACTCACGGAGCACGCCGAGCTGCCTCGAGACTTCGTACTGGGGAATCCGGAGGGCATCGACGAGCTCGCATACGCAGACCCCATCCTTCTCAGCCAGGAGGAGGTTCACTATACGCAGGCGATCTTCAGATCCGAGTGCCGAGAAGAGTTTAGCCGCAAGGCTCACGCCTTGGACTATATGCGATACTTCGCATATAGTCCATCGGTTGACCGGTGCGCGATGCGTCGCTCAGGGGCCTTCTTCGCCACCCCCGGATGTGTCCTCTGTCTGGCTTACGGTGATCTTTCCGACCATAGCGTCGGGATGGAAGTCGCAGCGGAAGTTGAACGTGCCACCTGCGGCTGGTGCGATCCATTCGAGCACGGATGTCTCGCCCTCGTTGACCAGCGGCGGTTCGGCGACGGCGTCATCTTCGTTGAGGTATGCGTTGTCCTCTCCGGCGATGCGCATGTTGTGGATCGCCTTGCCCGCGTTCACGAGGTTGATTTTCGCAAGCACACCGCCGGTTACCGTGATCTCTGCGGGATCGAAGAAGTTATCATCCATTGCCACGTCGAACGACTCCGTTTCGATGGTCTCGCCACCGCCGTTGGTGTCGCCCGGGAGGGTCGGCTCCGGGGTTCCGGACGACCCGTTGTCGTCGCCACACGCCATCGTCAATACAAGAGCAGTGGCGACGGCGAGAGACAACGCCGCTATGGTTGTGGTCCTTGGGACTATCTTCATGATTGTTCTCCCGAGTTGACTTCCCTTGCCCAGGTTCGAGCGGCAACCGAGGAAGGGAGGCCGATGGTTGTGACCGCCAGGAGGAAGACGTGGTCGATTTCAGCGTCGGAGATGTTCGCATCCCTGGCCTGGGCAACGTGTGAGCGAACGGCGCCTTCCAGTCTGGCCCCGACAGCAATGGCGAGCTTGACCAGTCGTCGCGTTCGTTCATCAAGTGGCCCCGCGTCATGAGCTGCCGTTGCCAGCTGTTCGTATGCCGTCATGACGCCCGGATACGCCTGTCCGATCGCTTGAAACGCCTCCGGTATTTGCGCCATTTCAGACCTCCTGTTACTCCCGGCCGATGTCGTCGGCTCAGACCTTCACGAGCTTGATCCGCGTGTCATAGAACACCGCACTGCCACCGACAAGGTCGGAGAGGCAAGTATTGGTGTTGACGGTGTCGGTCCTCATGGCCGCGTTGGCGTGCAGGCCCCTGGAGCGCCTGTGATCGCCCTTCACAGTCTCACCGTCAATCTCGACATCGCTGGATCCGTACGCCCAGTGTCCCATGCCCAGCGAGAACGAGACGACGCCCGGGCGGATCCCCTGGATCACCCTGACCTTTCCGATCATCGGCTTTTTCGTGCCGTTCCGAAGGTCCCAGACTCCTTCGGGGTTACTGGCAGAAACCAGCTTCACTTCGTCGTCGTCCTTCAGCCCCAGGCGGTCGGCATCGACCTTGTTGATCGCGAAGACGCCCTCGGGGTTGATGCCCAGCAGCCAGTAGTTGCCGATGGTCCGGCTCTTAGTGTGGGTGATCTCGCGAGCGGTGATCATGTGCAGGTCGTATCCGTCCTTCTCATCTTCGATCGGGTTCCCCATGGAGTCCGTGTAGGCGGGGAAGTAACGCGGAACGCCGCTGAAGTGCTTCCCCGTCATTGAGTCCTTCACGCCGGCGGTCTTCTCCTGGTACATGTTGATGAGGGCGCCGTACTTGTTCTTCAAGTGCTCACCGTCGTATGCCTTCGCGTAGTCATCGAAGCGGCCACCCCTGTTCAGGACGTACACCACCTTGCGCCAGAGGTCCGGCGAGACGGTACCCTCCCACCGCGGCTCGTCGAACTGGGCGGGGGGAAGGTGACGACGGCTGTTCACGAACAGCGCCACCTCTGCGTCGCTGGCATCGGGGACTGCCTCGGATCCGTCGGCCTTGTGGCCAAATGCCACGTTAGCCACCTCCTTGAGGTAGAGATCCTCCGGCCGTGTGAAGTCCCCGTAGTCGCCAAGACCGCCCGGACCGAATCCTGGCAGCCCCAGCTTCTCGGAGAGGCCGAGGATCAAGGCCTCCAGGCTGAGCGGCATTTCTTCCCCGAAGACGGTCACGGTCTCATTCGGGGAAACGGCGGCAGGCTGGCGGACGGGTTGAACCTTCCAGATAACGTTCGGGTGTGTCCCGCCGAACTCCCAGCGCTCGTACACCGGCAGGTCCGGGAAGATGTAGTCGGCGTACATCGACGTCTCGCCGATCACGATATCGCTGCAAATGAACAGCGGTATCTTCTCAGGATCCGCCAGGATCTCGATATTCGTGTGCCCTGCCGGCAGTGAATAGCCCGGAGTCCCCATGTACAGGATCAGCGCTTTCAGCGGGTACGGGTAGCCATCCGCGGCCGACGGGATGATCTGCTGGTAGATGTCGCTCGCTAGGGGGAACCACGGCCGCTTGGCAGGGTAGTCCTCGAACAGCGTCGTGTCTTCGTACTTGACGTCGTGCCGGATGATGCTGATACCAAAGCTCGTCGTCTTCCCCGGGTGCATCTCCAGCAGGGGATACGGCTGTCCATCCTTGCCTCCGGTCTGGTCGTAGGTGGAGCCGGCACTCATCCCGCCTTTCCAGTCATAGTTGCCGATGAGAAGGTTGAGGTTGAGCCATGCACCGCAGCTGTAGAAGCCGTTCGTGTGGGAGGCGACACCGCGGTGAATATCGGCGGCCGCCCTCTTGCCGTGGCTTGTGAACTCAGCTGCGATGTCCTCGAGGTCGCCCGCCTGGACGCCAGCGATGTCCGCCCACTCTTGCACGGTCTTACTTGAGGCTTCCTCCCAGAGCAGTTGCATCGAGGACTTGACCGGAAACTCGCCAGCCTTAGTCGAAACAAGCAGGTCGCCAACAACGGGATTCTTGTCATCGTTCGGGTCGAAGGGAACCAGTTCGTTGTTGAAGGACACAACGAAAGGATCGAACTCCCATTCCTTTCCGTCCTCCGTGGCCCTGGTCTCCTTCGGCGCCAGGCCGATCTCGGACGCTCGCAAGAACTTCCCCGGCTCGCCGTTCTCGTCGATCTTGACGAGCCACGTCGCGTTGGACCACGAGTATTCATCAACGGCGGTCGCCGCAGCCTTGTTCGCAGCAGACAGGAATTTCGCGTCGAACCGGCCATTCTCGATGATCCACCGGATCAGGGCCAGGGCTATGGCAGCCTCTGTCCCGGGCTTGTTCGGGAGCCACTTCCAGGCCTTCGCGGCGGACCGGGACATGCGCGGATCGACAACGACGTACTTCAGGCCACCGTCGGCCAGGCCCGCCGTTATCCGGCGCGCCCGCAGAGGCGGTGACTGGCTGGCCTCGAACGGGTTCACGCCGACGAAGATCATGAACTCGGTGGACTCCTGGTCCGCTTGCCAGAAGAACTTCTTGCCTTTGGTGAACTTCCCTTCAAAGAACTGCTCGCTCATCGCTTTCCCGGTGAAGTAAAGGGAGCCCTGGCACACAGTGGTGTGGCCGTGAGCGTTTGTCGATCCGAATGCGTCCTTCGTGAAGCGGGAAATGATTTCGCTGCGCCCACCCTTCAGACGGCCCCAGACGAACGCCAACTGGTTGTTCTTGGGCCCCAGGTCGGGGTGCTCCGGATCGATCAAGGTGTCGAGCTGGTCAGCGTGGTCCGCCTTGAAGTTCTTGACCAGCTCCATCTTCTTGTCCTTGTCCTTCTCTCCAAGGATCTTCTTGATATCATCGGCCATCTTCTTGGCCGCATCCGCGTCCCGAAGCGCCCAGATGTCCTTCAGGCCGGTTATCTCCCGCTCCTCCTCACCCGATACGTTGGCGAAGATCTTGCCGCCTTCCACGATCTCGCTGATGGCGGTCGCAAAGTCGATGCTCTGCCATTTGCCGGAACCCCGCGGTCCGGCGCGCTTGAGGACTTTCACGATCCGGTAGGGGTCCGCGCCGGTCTGGATTCCCGCCTGCCCCTTGGGGCAGATGCCGCCCTCAACAGTGGCAAGGTCAAATGGAGACGAGTCGTAAGGCATATGTGGTCGCATTGTCCAGGGGCTGTACGGGTTGCCGTCAGACTTGACGACGACTCCGTCCTTGAACTTGAGCTTGATGCCACACTGCCCGTTGCACTGCTGGCACACCGTGTAGATGATGTTCTCCGGCCGCGCCTGGACGTACTCTGCGTTGGGGACTATCTCTCGGCCAGGAGATCCGTCCAACGTATCCAGCAGCCAGGGCGCCTGAATGGCCAGGGCGGCCCCGCCGCCCAACAGAGCCGACGTGCTGATAAACTGTCGCCGATCCATCTGTGTTCCCAGGATCTTGTCACCGTCGCTCATGATCCGGCCTCCTTGCCCTTATCCATGATCGGCAGGAGCTTGACACCCGCCGCAAACAACCCCGTTGCTAATGCGCCGATGAAGACGAGTACCAGCCACTCCATCGCGCTTGGGAAGTACTCATAGAGCAGCCTGAAGTCGGTGTACGCGGTATCCAGGCCGCGAATCTGTGGCTCCAGCAGGCCCGGGATTACTACGTTGAGCCGGGTAGCGAAGAAACCCATTGCGATCAGGCCGCACGCGAATCCCACCCAGGGCACTGAGTTGGGCTTGTACAGCATGATTGCAATTGGGATCACCGACCCAAGGGCGACCTGGAAAACCCAGAACACCCAGGGGTACGGGCCGCCAAGAACCTGGTACAGGGGTTTGGCCTCGGCGGGGATGTCGGCATACAGTGTAATGCTGAATTCGGCCCAGACCATGATCAGGTAGACGGCCAGCATGCCCAGCGCCATCCGGCCCAGCGTCGTGACCATTTCTCGGTGCCGCTCGGTCCCCTTGTCGGGCCATAAGAATGCCACGATGAATGTGAGCAGCCCTCCCCCGGAGACAAGCGCGCCAACGATGAAGAGCAGGGGGTAAAGGGGGGCGTTCCAGTATCCGCGAGCGCCAACCACCCCGAACAGCGCTCCAACTCCACCGTGGAAGGCGACCGCCAGGGGGACCCCGAAGGCCCCGAGGATGCGCAGGGTGCGCTGGTCAGATGTTCGATCATAAGGGTGCACGACCATCACGGGATCGCGTCTCCCAAACGCCTCTCCGAACCGTCCCAGCAACAGCGATGCGATCCGTCCCCTGATGCCTGCGTCGCTGAGGGTCCTGTGAAGGTCCGCCCGTATGGCAAACCAGAACTCAGTAATCAAGAGGAGGAAATAGGCGGTGTAAAGCCAGACCATCCAGGCCATCATCGAGCCCGGATTGCCACGCAGGAAGACGTAGTAGAAGCGCTCCATGTGACCCAGGTCCATCCAGACGGTGAGGAGCGCCGAGATCAGCGCCACGAGTGCCGTGAACAGCGCCAGCTTCCCTATCGGTTCAAGTGCCTTCATTCCGAACACGAAGATCAGTGCCGAGATGAGGAAGGCTCCCGCTGACAGCCCGACAAGGTAGACATAGGCCGCAATCCAGAGACCCCATGGAATGCTGCTTGTATAGTTCGCCAGATCGTGCCCCGTAGCGAGCCTCAGGCCTATGCCTATCAGGCCGATTGCCATCGCCACGCCCCACAGGAGCCCCGCGGAGATCGTCGCCGGTTTGGACGTTACAGATATCTGCATGTGAGCCTCCTACACCAGGTAGTAGACCTTGGGTTCTGTGCCCTGTTCTTCTTTCAGGCGCATCACCCGCGGGCTGGCGATCAGTTCGTTGACCAGGCTGTCCGGATCGTTCTTGTCTCCGAAGAATGTTGCTTCCCCGATGCAGGTAGTGACGCACGCCGGAAGCATCCCTGCGTCCAGGCGATGGATGCAGAACGTGCATTTCCGGGCGTTACCGACGGGTGATCCATCGCCGTCGCGGGTCCACTCCTTTCCGTATTCCGGCGAGGGAGCCTTCTCGTAGGCTTGCACCGCTGGCGTGTCCTCGGTGTATTTGTCTCCGAAGTCAAAATATCGAGCTCCGTATGGGCACGCGGTGAGGCAATACCGGCAACCGATGCACGCTTCGTAGTCGACGACCACTATCCCGTCCTCACGCTTCCACGTCGCGCTTACCGGACACACTTCGGTGCATGGCGGCTCGTCGCAGTGCATGCAGGGGCGCGGCAGCCACCTGCGCGTGACGTTCGGGAACTCTCCGATCTCCTCTTCGATAACCGGCCGGTAAACGACGCCAGGCGGGAGATTGTTCTCTGCCTTGCAGGTGATTGTGCAGGCGGAACAGCCGATGCATTTCTGGAGGTCGATCACCATGATCCACTTGCGCTGGTCGATCGGCTTCTCCATCGCCTTCTTCAGCTCTTCCTGCATGCGGATCACGTTGGAACTCTGTGGCGCCTCTGCCAGTGCATTCATCGCCGCCGCGAGTCCGCGTTCGCCACCGATATCAGCAACCAACGGCACCTCAGAGGGCCGCACCGGGATCTCCAGCAGGTCGGTCGCAACTGCGCCGCCGCGCTCAGCCTTCGCCTGCGACAGAAACTTCTGGCGCCAGATCGACGCGTCGCCGGGAAACTCGGAAGTCTTCTTCGGCGACGCCAGCCCTATATGCGCGAGGGCTCCGCCAGCGGCCAGAGCGGGAAGGCCGGTGGCCACTTTCCGAAGGAAGCTACGCCGGGTGTTCGTTGCTGCCATCGCCTACCTCCGTAGTTGGGGCCGGTTGTTCTCAGGACTGAGTGTTTCAGTTTGTGAAATTCAGAACAGGTGCCAGATGGCACGCATCAATCGGGACGTCTGGCAGGATTGGTCATGCCGCTGATAGCTCAGCGCTCGACACTCGATCGGCGTTCGTATTGGCTCCATCAGACGAACACGCTCGAGTTGCGAAGATCCATTTATTGAGCGCTGGCCGGGGTGGTTCGGGGCCGCCGCCGATGGGAGTCTTAGCAATCCGTCCGACATGCCCGAGAACCTGGGTGGTAGGTACCGCCAAGCCCTCCTGCGACGGCGGTGAGTGGCAAATGGCCACAATTGTTAAGCCCCCTTAGCACGGGCCAATCCGTATCTGTAACGACGGTCAAACAGAGCGACTGATCATGCCTCGTGACAGGCCCTTTCAGCCAAGATGGCCCCAAAATGGCGCCAGCTTACCCGCGGGGTACGCGGCATCACCGCCTGAACCAGCTGAGCAGCCCCCGCCTGCCAGTCACCTCCGCGCCGCCGGGGCTGGGGGGTGCATACTGGTCCAGAAGCTCGGCAAGCTTCGACTCGTGGATCACGCCGTATGCGTGGCGAAGCGCCTTGCCCCGCCGCGTCAGGATGAACGTCGGCGTGGATGTCACCCCGAAGCGCTTTGCGATGTCTTCCCTGTCGTAGACGCTAATTGCGATGAACTCCATCCTGCCGCGGTACCGCTTCGCCAGTCGCTCGAAGATCGGCGCCATGACTTTGCACGGGGCGCAGGTGTGATTCCAGAACGCGAGGAAAGTAGGGGCGTCCGATTTCACCTGGCCCCAGAATTCTGCGTCGTCGTAGCCTCCGTCTTTGAATGGCATTTGCTGATCTCCTTACCGCGAAGTGGAAAGGGCTTCCTCCATCTGATCAAGCGTTATCGGTCCGTTAGCGATGTGTGCGATCCTGCCATCGGGGTCGATGAAGTAACTGGATGGCATACCTATCGCCCGGTACGCGCTGTACAGCTTATCGTCCGGGTCGCTTGCATGGAGCGTGAAGGGCACGCCCGGCGACCCATCGGGGAGAGTCACGCCCTCCAGGTATGAGCGGGCGCGGCTCACCGGTTCCCCACGGTTGATGGCGACGACGGCCACCTCATCGCGGTGAGCCTCTTGAAACTGCATGAGCTCGGGCATCTCGAATACGCAGAAGAGGCACCAGGTGGCCCAGAAATTGAGCACGACCACCTTTCCCCTGTAATCGCTTAAGCGGTGGCGATCGCCATCAAGATCGGAAACGATGAAGTCCGGCGCCAGGTCTCCTGTTGATGTGCCGAAGCTCTCCCCGTCCGCGGGTCCTAGGAGCTCTGCCGACAGAACGTCATTCGGGCGGCCCAGCACGTCCGCGTAAAGCAGGCCGACGACCGCGATCCCGACGATTGCCACCAGGCCCAGCAGGGCAACCAGGCGAGCCTTGAACGAGCGCTGGCCAGCCAAATCAGCCGCCACCGTAGACGTCCGCGTCCGGGAAGAACGCGGCCCAGGCAAACCAGAGGTGATTGGCGTGGACGACAGGATCGAGTCGAGAACCAGCGCGCGGTCCAGAGACGGCCTCGCCCAGGATGTTCCAGTTTGATCCCGTTTCGCGGTCCACGAACTGTCCGTCCCGCCACTCGATATTGAGCGATTCTCCGTCGAGCACACGACTATACGCGATGCCAACTCCCACGGC
Source organism: Chloroflexota bacterium (assembly GCA_037441345.1). GTDB lineage: Bacteria > Chloroflexota > Dehalococcoidia > SM23-28-2 > RBG-16-64-32 > DATKKM01. Next base: position 11,426 of record JBBISJ010000035.1, on the reverse strand, counting down.
CCTTCCATCCTTGATCTCCCCGGCATCGAGAGCAGATGCCGTGTCTTCAGAGCCCCACAGTACGGCGATGTCCTGTCCCCCGACGATGTCGTTGACCACGCGCTCGTCCTCGAGCACGCTAAACGGGTACCCCTTCACCTCGTTTCCCACCTGGACGCCGACAACACGTTCCATTGCGGGATAGCGGTCGTCGATCTCGCCGTCGAAGAGGAAGGGTGCGGAAGCTGAGTCGTAGAACTCGTAAGGGTTGGTCCCGTAGGCGCGGGAAAAGCCGGTGTCTCGAGAGAGCACCTTCCCATCTGGATAGGCCTCGCGGAAGTCCTTCCAGGAGATCAGAGAGACGGGCAAGTAGGTGAGCTGAGCTCCGGCAAGCTCGCCGACGATGGCCTCGCCGGTGGCCTGCTGCCACAGGGACTCAGTTTCCCTGTCCCACATGACGAGGTCGCTGTTTCGGAGCAAGCCTGAGGTTCCGAAGCGCAGGATGCGCCCGTCCAGGCGGCGGTCAAAGCCGATGGCCGTGTTGCAGAGCGGGCAATAGGTGATCGCGACAGGGATGCCGCCTACCTCATCGTTGACGATCTCATGCCAGGTGAGGATTTGTACGGGGTACGCCCGGGTCTCGCCGCCTGCCTGGAGAAGGGCCACCGGTTCGCGGTCGTCCAGCCACTGGTCAGCCTCATCGAATCCGACGAATGACGGCTCGTCAAGCGGGGGGATCTGGTCGCGCGGGTCAGCTGCTCCGATCCCGCGTACCAGCTCCGAGGTGTCAATCGTCGCCTTGCTCCAGTCGGTCTGCCATCCCTCGACGACGGGCGCGTCTTCGCTCGAACTCTGGTCAGTGGACGAGCCGTCAGGCGCGCCGCAGGCGGCCGCTGCAGACAGGATCAGCAGCGGCCACAGGCGCCGGCCCAACAAGGCTCCTGAGGGGAGTGCGCGCACGATTCAAAGGTCTCCGCAACAATCGTGCCCCGAACTCGTGCCGGTTCCGTGTAATCTGGCACACAGTCCAGTCAGTGCCGGCCTATGCCCGGTCATTGACAGCCGCTCCCGAGCCGATGAGGTCCCGCAGCGCGGCCGCGTCGCGGATGGTGATTTTACCTCGGCCGAGGCGCACGCAACCATCCTCCTGCAATTGGCCGAGCGTGTGGCTGACCGTTTCCCGGTATGTGCCGAGGCTGTCGGCGAGTTCCTGGTGGGTTGTTGTGACGTCGTCTGAGCCCTGGTGCTCCTGCATCCGCAGCAAGGCCGAAGCCACCCTGGCGCGCATATCCCGCAAGAGGCCCTCTTCAAGCCGCGCCTCCAGCTCCTGCAGGCGCAGGGACAGGGTGTCCAGCAGGTGAACCCCGATACTCGGATACTCCAGGATCAACTGTTCAAGGTCGTGGCGACTCATCACGCAAAGGATGGAGTCCGCCTGCGCCTCGGCGAAGTTTTCCGCCATGGACGTGCCGGTGAACGCCATGTTCCCGAAGAGGGTGCCGGGTTCGATAACCGCCGTGGTGAGACGCTTGCCCTCGGGAGTGATCCGGTAAAGGTGAACTAGCCCGTCCTTCAGCAGGAAGAGCGCCTCCTGCGAGTCGCCTGGTGAGTACACAAGCCTGCCGCGCTCGCACCGGGACATGACCGTGACCTTCTCGACGTGCGACATTTGCGCGTCGTCGAGCCCACGGAACAGATCGGCCGCGCGGAGGAGTCCCAGTTTGGCGTGCACGTCACTGGCCGGAACAACGGCGCGGCGCTTGTCGCGTTTGGATCCTATTCGAAACAGTGGGCTCATGGCGACGACTCGCCTCCCGCCGGGTTGCCCAGCATAGCCCGAAGCTGTTCAGGGCCGGGGTTCCCGAGGTACACCTGCTTCCCGTTGAGGAAGTACGACGGTGTGGCGCGGATCGCCCGCGCCTGTTCACCGGGACCCTCGCCCGGGCGCAGCAGTCGCACGGTTACCCCGGGGTAATGCGCGCGTACCCAGTCGGCCACCTCGGCTGCTCGGTCACAGCCGACGCAGCCGCTTTCCACGTAGATGTCGAGACGCAAGGTATCCATGAGTGCACTGGCGGAGTGGTTGCCTCGCTTCAGCATGGATCCGACCTGGCGCATCGTACTGTAATCCGGATTACAGTACGGATATCCTCGGCCACCATATTGTAAACCGGCAGGTGGCCAGATGAGCAGGCAGTCCAGGCAGGTTAAGGAGGCGAAGCGGCGACGTGCCCGCGTGCGCGAGGCCAGCCGCACGGCGCGCGGGCGCATGTGGCCATACGTTTCCGTGGCCGCAGCCGCCGTGGGGATCGTGGGTGCGTTCTTCCTCATTTCGGCGGGCGGAGGATCCTCTCAAGACACTTCCGCTTCCTATCCGGCTGGTTACACGCCCCCGATTGAGGGCGACCCGGCGGCGCCGGTGGAAGTTGTGATGTTCGGAGATTTCCAGTGCCCGTCCTGCAAGCGGTTTGAGACCGAGACGTTGCCGGCGCTCCGCGAGGAGTACGTCGACACCGGGAGGGTGCGGTTCGTCTGGCGCAACTTCGAGCACTATGGCGAGGAGTCGGTGGCCGCGGCGCGGGCCGCGCATTGTGCTGGAGAGCAAGACATGTTCTGGGATTACCACGATCTGCTCTACCGCAACCAGCGGGGGATAGGCTCCGGGGCATTCAGTCGTGCCAATCTGCTGGAGTTTGCCGATCAGCTGGGCCTCAACGCCACGCCGTTTACGGCCTGCCTGGATTCTTTCAGGTACGAGGACGTGCTGGCGGCAGACTTCCGCCTGGGACGGGATGAGGGTATAAACGGCACGCCGGGGTTCCTGGTGAACGGCGAGTATCTAGCAGGCGCCCAGCCGTTTGGCACCTTTCAATCGGTGATAGAGGCCGCGCTCGAGCAGGCACGGTGACCGCAGATGGTGGAGATATCCTTCGCCGCGGCATTTTTGGGCGGCGTCCTGTCGCTCCTTTCTCCTTGTAGCGCGCTTCTCCTTCCGGCCTTCTTTGCGTACGCGTTTCAGAGCCGTCGCGACCTTACGGCCCGGACCTTCATCTTCTACCTTGGGCTCGCCACGATCTTCGTCCCCCTGGGCATGGGGGCGTCGCTAGCCTCATTCCTGTTCCTCGACAACCGCGAGACGATGATCACGGTCGCCGGGGTTCTTCTCATCGCCTTTGGCGTCCTCGAACTCGCAGGGCGATCACTGGGCGTCCTGCGAATGCCGTCCGGTGGTGCGTCTGATGCCCAGGGCCTATTCGGCACCTATTCGCTGGGAATGGTGTACGGTTTCGGGGGGTTCTGCTCAGGTCCTATCCTCGGATCCGTGCTGACGGTGGCGGCGACGGACGACAATCCCCTGCACGGCGGAGCTCTGCTGGCCGTGTACGCCCTCGGCACGGTGATACCTCTTTTCATCCTTGCGCTGGTCTGGGACCGCCTCGACCTGGGCAAACGGCGACTGCTGCGTGGGTTTGGCGTCGAGATGGGGCCGCTTCGCGTCCACTCGACGAACCTGATAGCCGGCACCCTGTTCATTCTTCTGGGCGCCTCCTTCATCCTCCTCAACGGTACGAACGCGCTGAGCGCGACGTATGCCGACCTTGGTTTCGAGGAGGCTTCGTATGAAGCGGATGTGTGGATACGCGACGCGACCGCCTGGCTCCGGGACGAGGTTCTGATCGTCGCAGGTGCCGCCCTTGGAATCGGTGGCGCTATGTGGCTGCTCAGGCGGATGCAACATCAGCAGCCCGCCGGTGGCGATCCGGCAGCGGTAAGGAGATCACCTGCGGCGCCTGGCGAAAGGGACTAGGCTGCCAGCTCGCGCCGGGCTCCAACCGCGCCTGGCTCCCCCTGGCTTCGGAGGAATGCCGCGACGACGGCGGGGTCGAACTGTGTCCCGGCGTTTTGGCGCAGATACTGGAGCGCCTCTTCTCGAGGCCAGGGTTCCTTGTAGGGCCGCCTCGACATGAGCGCATCGAAGACGTCCGCGACGGACGCTATCCGTGCTACCAATGGAATCTCCTCGCCGGAAAGACCGTCCGGGTAGCCCGACCCGTCCCAGCGCTCATGGTGGTGGCGCGCGCACTGCCGTTCCAGTTCGAATAAGGGGGAATCGCCGAGGACGCTTTGCCCGATCAGCGTATGCTCCTTCATGACCTCGAATTCCTTTGCAGTGAGAGGCCCCGGCTTACCCAGGACGCTGTCTGGAACGCCGATCTTACCCAGGTCATGAGCGATGGCCGCTTTGCCAATGTCAGCACATTCTTTCTCGGAAAGTGCGAGCTCTCGCCCTATCATCATTGCGTACTTGCGAACCCGTTCCAGGTGTTCGCCCGTCAGCGAGTCGCGGGCCTCGCTGTAGGTCGCCATCTGCTCGATCAGCTTGTCGTGCGCCTCGGCGACTCGGCACATGCTCTCCGTGAAAACGGCTTCCGTCTCGGCGAGGTTCATGCGGGTGAGGACCACGAACGTCACACCGCTACCAAGCAACCAGAGGAACATAACAAATAGATGTATGTTGAACGGCAACGTCAGCGTCCCGTAGACGACGCCTACGGTTCCCACCCAGAGCAGCAGTCCGATGAGCTCTCTCCTGCGGATCAGTCGGCGCGCAATGCGCACGCGCGCGGCCGGCGCGCTTCCGGACTCGTGCATGACGACCTCCATCAGATGGTCTTGACGACCGTTGCGCGCGAGACGTTACAGTCCGCTTCGATGGCTACAGGCGAAGGAGCGAGTGTACGTTCCCCAGGCAGCAGCTTCCCTGGGGGTTCCGTATTTCGCAGGCGCATAGGCCACGTTGGATTCCGGCCGTGATAGCGTCAACCACTCCCTTCCCGGCATCTGCAGCCAAAGCAGCTTTCACTGCCCCTACCGTGTGCCGGAAGCAATAGCAGACGAAGGCGGAATCGAGCCCTGGGTGTTTTTGATACACCGTTTCCCGGAGAGCGTCTTCCTCGAACACCTGCCCCCCGGCTATGCTGAAGTAGACGACGCGACACGTCTCTGTACGACAGAATCCGTAGGCTGGGTGCCGGATCTCCGTCAAAGGGATCGCCAGCAGCGCCTTCAGCGTTTCCAGGTTAACCGGCTTCCCCCGCTCGCCGCAGGACGGGCAGACGTGGTCTGCAGTTGTGGCGTTTACCTCGCAGGTCGCCGCGCCGGCCTCCCCCGGGCAGCTACAGGACTCGGGCATCAACCCTGACCTCGGCGACCTCTTTGTGGGTGTTGTAAGTGGGACAGACCATTGGAACCACCATTATGCCTCGTCCGTCCAATAACCGCGATCGTCAGGCCGGCGCTGCGCCAGCAGCCAGGCAAGTGACCGGTAGACTTCAGTGTTGACCGTCAACCCGATGTGACTTGCCTTGACCTCGACATTAATTCCCGGAGGTGGCAGCTGCGAGCTTTCCCACTCCACAACGCCGTCTGTCCTGCTGGAGATCGACGCCAGCGGAATTCCAGATGAGATCTCCTCGGCAAGCGTCTCCGAAAGGTCGCAGACGCATGTTCCGTCGTGATAGTGGCCTTCGTGGGCACGCGGCACCTGCGATGGCACGGGCTTGACCGCGCTGACTAGCCTTGCAAGTCGCAGCAGCACCGGATTGACGCCTGAACCGGCCACGGGCGATCCCAGGCACACGACCTGGCCAACAAGGTCCGGACGCCGGACAGCCGCGGCGCGTGCAAGCGTCCCCCCGAGGCTGTGGCCGACCATCCGGACCGGGCCGCCCGCGGCATCCGAAGCGGCGTCCACGGCCTCCAGGAGTTTCGCCAGAAGAACGTCGGGGCAATCGTCGTTGCGTCCGATCCCCGATCCGAAGACACGATAGCCAATTCGCTCGAGCCAGTGGTGCAGTTCCTCAAGCGACCGGTCGGTCGACAAGAACCCGGGCACGAGGACGACGGGCTCACCTCGGCCATGAGGGACACCTCTGCCTGCGTAAACGTCGGAAGACCGTAGTTTGAACCACTCGCCCGCCCACAGAGCCTCCCGCCACAATGACAGCTTCGCCGGTTCGAAGGGCAGTTCACAATCGATTTTCAACATCGCATCCTCCCGGCGACTACTGGCGGTCGCCAGCGCTATCCGCGGGCTCGTTCACATCTATTGAAGTCGCCGGCTCATGCCGTGGATGTAGTCCAGATCACCGAGTGGGAGGAAGTTTGTCACTAGAGTGGCATCAAGATGACCTCGGGCCATGACAACAATCACTCACCGGAAATCCGGGCCTTGCCCGGCTGGCGGATTCTCCTGCGGTCCATGTGGATTTCCCTTGTGGTCGGCACGTTCCTTGTCGCCGTGAACCAGGGCGACCTGCTGCTGGATGGCCGCGCCGCACCAGATCTCTACTGGAAGATCCCCCTGACCTATCTGACCCCATTCCTGGTGGCGACGGTGAGCGCAGTCCTGAGCGCCGCGCCGCGACAGGGTAACGCCGGCTGACCCCGGCGCGCGCGATATCGTCTTCCAGGCGCCCGAACGTAAGGCAGCTTACGGTGCCATGCCCGAGCGGGACATGGAATCCCTCTCAAGTTTCCCGGGACGCCGGACACCAACGGAAAGTCGTTCGTCGTCAACTGCCCCGCTCCGATCCGCGCACCAAACACGTTCACGGCCTGATCCTGGCGGGCCGGCGAGGACCACCGCCGCGGCGCTCTCACAGGACAGCGCTGCGGCGGTTTTGCATTCCCGGCTCCCGCAGATCCTGCTGAGTGCGGAGCGCCGGCGACAAATCCTTCAAGGGTGTACTGGCTTACTGATCGCCTCACGACGGCCGGTGATCATGGATACAGGTTCAAGAATGGCTGGAAGGAGTCCCAATGCTGCGGAAAGAAAGCTGCCGGAGATGCGCCGGCGATATGTACCGCCAATCCGATCTGCACGGCCAGTTCCTCAACTGTCTTCAGTGCGGGGCCATCGTCGATCTGCCGCCGGTCCCCAGCATCGTCGGCAGGATTCGGCTGAGCGCAGGAGCGCCGCGCAAGACCCGAGTCCAGACCAGCATGATCGAAAGGGAGGCGCCATGAAAATCTCCTTCCCGGCGGCGCGGAAGCTTCACGTGAGTCGGGCAGCCCGGCCACCGCCCTCGAGACCGGTACCCTGCCCGGAAACGGACACGGATCCGTCCCATTCCGGGACTGGAACCCGTGGATTCAACACATGAAGAAGGAAGGCAAGACATGGAATTCGATATTGGACAGGCGATTCTTGCGGGGCTCGCCGGCACGGTGGTTATGACGGCGATGCTTTACATGGGCTTCGCAATGGGGATGCGCATGGACATGCCGATGATGCTCGGCACGATGATTGTTCCCAGGGGGGCGGCGGCCTGGGTGCTGGGGCTGATGATGCACCTCATGATGGGAGCGGCTTTCTTCGTCGCATACGGGGCGCTCTTCGAGGCGTTTTCCATAACCAGCAGCGTCGCGGTCTGGGGCGCGCTTTTCGGGCTGGCGCATGGCACGATGGCCGGCGCCATGATGGGAATGATGAACGTGATGCACCCACGAATGGACTCACTCGGCGGAACGGGGACCGTGCCCTATCCCGGCTTCTTCGGCCTGAGCGTAAGTGCCATGGCCCCGGTGGCAATCCTCGGCCTTCACGCCGTCTACGGCGCCGTCGGCGGCGCAGTCTACGCGGCCTGACCATGATTTCAGCAGCGCGAAATGGACAGCCACGGAAAGTGGGCATTGTGCTCCAGGCGGGCCCGGGTACCCACGAGACGCACGCCCGGATGTTCCATTCCATGGTCTACTCCAGGGAACTCAAGGAACGCGGGCACGAGGTCCGGATAATCTTCGACGGCGCCGCCACCGGCTGGCTCGCGAAGTGGGTCGATCCCCGGGACGAGGATGACCACAGGATGGGTGCGCTCTTCAACGCCCTAAAGCAGATGGAAGTCGCCTATGTTGTATGTGATTTCTGCTCCGGAGCCTTCGGTGTGCGTGCGGCTTTGCAGGCCCAGGGGGAGCCGCTGGCATCCGACTACATGAACCACCCGAGCTTCGCGGATCTTGTCGAGGACGGCTTCGACATAGTGGTCCTATAGCCTGAGCCGGTGTACGGGTGCGAAAGGATTCGTGAGCTTCGCGGCGGCCGGGCTCCAGGGGGCTTCAGGTCCTTCTGGAAGCCCGGCCACGTGACGTTGTGAAGTCGCTTACCGGCCGCTATGCTGCGTTCAGCGACCAGTCCCAGTCCTGGTAGTGGATTCTCCCGGTGCCAGCCCGGAGCGCACGCTTCACCGGTCCGTCGTCCAGATACCGAAGCATCATTTCGACGGCTCCACCAGCTTCGTCAAAGTCGCGCCGGTACCATTTGAAGATTGGCGATACGCAGACCACGCCGCCGGCCGTATCAAGCGCAACTGCCCCACCGTTGATGAAGGATGAAGCGGCCGCATCCAATTGAGCGTCGAGGTTTTCAGCGGAGTAGGAATCGAACGGCGGACACGAACGCGTCCCGCAGACCAGCGCGAAGTGAATTCGCGGGTCCGCCGGCAACACGGAGCGCGCCAGCCGAGAGTCATCCCGCCCGAACTGGGGCAGCCAGATCGCTGGGTGGAAGTGCCTGCGGTTCCCGCGTAGAACCCCATGCTCGATGTCGTCTGCGGAGTAGCGCTCGCCGCCTATCGTGTATGCAACCCGCCGGAAGAAGCCGAGGTCATCATGGACGCTTGCGAGGCCGTAGCTGATGATCCCGTCAACGACGAGTGCGTTATAGAGGTTTATCCAGAAGGCGAGCTTCTCCTGGCGCCCGGTCAGCGTGTCGAGATCAAAGTCGCAGAGGCGGGCGCTGCACGCCCGGTACCGTTGGTAGGAATCAGAGCTCCTGAGTGCCGGGTAGTTGACAGAGCCCGTGGCGGGAACGAAGGCCTCGGACTTCATCATCTTGACGGCTGATGAAAGCTCCGCCGCGACATCGTCGGCCGGGGCGCCGCCGGGAACACCCGAGTTAAGCGTGGCGGTGGAGTCGACACGCAGGGAGAGGTCGAGCGCGCGGTGATACAGGCGGTTCACCCGCCCGTTCACCGACTTCCGTTGGCCGCTTGCCATGAGCCGCTCAGGCTTCCGACTCATGGCGGGCGATGGTCGCTGCCCTTTCCATGTATTGCCGCACCATCAACAGTGCCGTTATCCCTTCGCCAATCGCCGCGCCGAGTTGCTTCGTCGATCCCGCACGGACGTCCCCGGCAGCAAACACTCCGGGGAGGCTCGTCTGCATCTTCTCGTCCGTCTTGACAAATCCCCAGGCGTCGATGTCCACGCTGTTCTTCAGGAATGCCGTGTTGGGATCGAGCCCAATGAATACGAATGCGGCAGCCGGGCTGAAGACGTGCTCCTCGCCGCTCACCCGGTCGCGAGCGCGGACCGCCGAGAGCTTGCCGTTGCCCTCGAACGCCGTCACGTCCATGTTCGTGTGTACCTCGAACTGCGGGTGGCTCATGACCTTGTCTTGCAGGAGCGAGGAAGCCTTGAGCTTCGCGGAGTGCTCGATGATCCGTACCTTCTTTGCAAAGCGCGTGAGGAAGAGCCCTTCCTCCAGCCCGGAGTTGCCACCGCCGATCACAAGCAGTTCCTCAGCTCCCTTGTAGAAGGGCCCGTCGCACGTGGCGCAGAAATGGATGCCCGCGCCGATGAGGTCCTCCTCGCCGGGTACGCCGAGCCGGCGATACCTTGAGCCCGTCGCGATGATCGCCGCCCGGCCGCAGTACTGATCGCCGCTTGCGGTCGTCACGACCACATCGTCACCGTCGCGCCCAACCTGGCCGACAGCGACGGCCGAGAGAAGCTCAACGCCATAGCGGCGTGCCTGGCGAATGATCCGGTCGGCAAGTTCGCCGCCCCCGATCCCGTCGGGGAATCCCGGATAGTTGTCAATGCGCTCGGTGACGCCGGCCTGTCCACCCAGGGCGCTCCTTTCGATGACAAGAGCGTCGATCCCCTCGCGTGCGGCGTAGATCGCCGCCGAGAGGCCGGTCGGTCCGCCCCCGACGATCAGCAGGTCGTAGTAGCGTCGCTCGGCGCTTAGCTTGAGCCCTAGCTTCGCTGCCAACCTATCGTTCGACGGCTCTGCCAGGAATGACCCATCGCTGAAGACGATCGTCGGGATGATCTGCTTGCCGCCGTTAGCCTCGCGGACGATGGACGCCGCCGTTTGGTCCTGGTCGATATCGATCCAGTCATAGGCCACCCTCTGCTCGCCTAGGAACTGCTTGGCGCGGCGACAGTCGGGGCACCATGGGGCGCCATATACCTTGATGTCCGCCACTTTTTCCTCCTTATCTGTGGTTCGTCCCCAGCATGGCGCGGGGGCCATCAGAGTGATTGTAATGTGGGTTACATTGCCCGGACGGTCCCGGCGCTGGACGTACGGGCTAGCTGAGGTGGATTTCGCGCTTCCAGCGCTCCGTCCATTCGCGGACGGGCCATGCATCCGCAGCCTTCACGATGGACGTTTATGCTCACCTTCTCAAGGGCCAGCAGCGCCAGGCGGCTGAGGCGCGGGACTATCCAGCAGGAACCGCGGAATCAGATGCCTATCGTCGGCTTTGAAGGTTGGACGCAGGACGGCGCCTAGAGGCGAGTGGAGGACTGGCCAGTTGCCCCCGGCGAGAAACAGGGGCAGCGACACGATTCGTGTCTGCGCGGTAGTTCCAGCTATTGGCCTGATCGTCTCCAGCTGGTCGCTTGCGTCGGGTGTCTCCGGTCGTGGTGCGGGGATCAATGCTGAGATGCAGACGGTCCCGAAAGGCACTATCCGAACCTTGGCGTCTTCACTTCGGATATCCATAAGCATCGTCCCAAGTCTGATCGAACAGGCCAGTGATCCGCATCAGATCTGTCTGTCTGCGAGGCAGCGACAATCTTACCCATACTTGCTGTCATCGTTGTGTCTCTCGGTGGTCTCCTTAACGCCTGATCCAGCCCAAATGGCCATAACATGGCCACAATTGATAAGCCCCCTTAGCACAAGTCATCGGCGCTGAGGGGGCTTTTTAGATATAAAAAGTGTGGTGGCGCATACGGGATTCGAACCCGTGATCTCCGCCTTGAGAGGGCGGCGTCCTGGGCCGCTAGACGAATGCGCCACAAATAGCGTGGCTGCGGAACTAGGATTCGAACCTAGACTAACTGATCCAGAGTCAGTCGTGCTACCGTTACACCATTCCGCAACGCCTGATCCAGTGTAGCAGAGCGCGAATCGGCCCGGCAAAACGAGTCTGAGCCACTGAGCTCCCGCGGCGCAAACGGCGGGCGCGTCTAGACGAGGGGGCCAGTGAGGCGGTATGGCACTGTTTCACCGGGGATTGCCTGTGGCGCCGGGGATGCGGGATTGACGGCTTGATGGAGAGCGAGGGGTTACCGCGCCGTCATCGAAGGACAACTTCTGATCTCGTTCAGAAACATGTGAGACAGTAGCGCGCAAGAGAAAAGGGTCCATC
>JBBISJ010000034.1:0-23943 GCA_037441345.1 Chloroflexota bacterium | reverse complement strand
GCGGGCGTGCTGAGATTTCCGATCTTCGAGGCGCTGCGGCCGGACGTGCCTCCCGATAGCTGCGTCGAGGGAGCCGGATAGAGTGTTCTCGACGTCGTTCGGCTGGTGGCTCTTCAACCTCGGCGTCACCGTCGCGTGGCTCGCGGGAGCGATCGTCACCGGGAGCTACTTCGTCGCGGCGGGCGCCCTGATCTACATCTTCATCGCCATGCTCGTGGACCTGCCGGGCGTCAGCAGTGAAGACGGCAGCGGCGACGAGGAGGAGTAGGCGGGTGGACGGCATAACAGACTCTGTCCTGCGGTCAGGCCCGATGGAGGCCCGCCTGCCATTGTTGGTGTAATCTAGCCGGGGGGAGAGCGCATGACAACCACGATGACGCGACTAGCTCTCACGCGAGTGGCACTCCCGGTGATGGTTGCCGTATTCGCGACTGCCGGATTGGCCTGTGGAGACGGTGCTCCGGGGGATAGCCCCCTCGTCAAACGCGACTCGTCGCCAACGGCCACGGTTCCTGCGGACTGCAGTTTCGAATTCGTCATCCCCGACCCGGGCCCGCTCGATCCCTCGGTCTACAACGTCCCGCAACTAACCGCCGACCAGCTCACCGAAGCCGGTCTGATTGCCGAAGCGGATCCACTTCTGTGTCAAATCGTGGAACGCTCTCTCTACTCAATCGGCAGTGTCGGACCTTGGCTTGAAGACGATGTCTTGGTCGGCGTGGTGGTCGAAGTTGTCCTCGAAACACCGCAAACGGTTGAAGCCGATTGGCCGTACCTGCAAAGAGACGAAAACGGCACGCTCCTTCGAGAAGCGGACGGCTCCAAAGCGAGAAGACAGGACCATCACACCGTCAATGACCTCAGGGTCTTTCAATTGCTGATAGACCTCGAGGAAGGCCATGTCGCGGCTTTCGGCGAATACGACTACGCATCGGTCACAACGCCGACTCCTTAGCCCACGCGCACCTATACTCGCTCCTCTCATCCGCGATCCACGGGCACCGCCTCCAGCATGGCCCCGAGATCGTGCTTATTCGCCAGGATCTCGGCCCACAGGTCGCCCGTCTCGGCGACCCTGTCAGGAACGCTCAGGATCGTGAACTCCGCCGGATAGACGTCCCGCAGCTCCCCCCAGCGCAGCGGCACTGACACCCCGGCCCACGGCACCGGCCGCGGCGAGTAGATGGAAGCCAGCGTCTTGCCTTTCGTGTTCTGATTGTGGTCGAAGAACACCTTGCCGGTGCGCTTCTGCGTCGACCATTCCATAGTTATGTCACGTGGATGCGCCCGCACCAGGAACCTGCCGAGCGTCCCGGCCGCCGCGCGCACCGTGTCGTAGTCCAACTGACGGAGGATCGGCACGTAGATGTGCAGCCCGGTCTTGCCCGTCGTCTTCACAAACGACGAGAGCGAAAGTGAGTCCAGTAGCTCCTTGAGCCAGAACGCAACGTCACAGGTCTTCTGAAAGGCCTTGCGGTTCAGTTCCGGTTCCGCGCCCTTCGCTTCCCCGCCCGAGTAGATGTACGGGTCCAGGTCGAACACGATGAAGTCCGGATAGTTCAGGCGCGATCTTTCGAGCTCCTCGCCCGAGCCTGCATAGCTCGCCGGCAGGTGTGCGCCATCCGGTTCCTGGTTTACCCGCGAGTACCATGTGTGCAGCTCGATGTCCGCCAGTTGCCCCAGCCAGAGCAGCGTTGGCAGGTTGTTGCAGATAAGGTACTCCTGGTCGCTCTCGTTCTGCCCGGACCAGAGCGTCACGGTGTCGACGAACGGCGGCAGGACGCCCTCCCAGTGCTTCTGGTAGAAGTACTCGCCCAGGATGCCGTTCGGGTAGCGCGTAAGTGTCAGGGGCCGGTCGCGTGTGTGGCGCAGGAGGTGCGGCGCGATCTGCGCCAGGTAGACGAGAAGGTCGCGCTTCGTTAGCGGCCGCCTTCCTTCCCACTCCGGCCAGAACTCCTTGTCGAGGTTGGTCACGGCGATTCGGTACTCGCCAACCAGGAGCGTGAATTTGTCGCCGGGCTGACGGAGTTGCTCCAGCACGTCCCCGACCACGTCCTCCTCTACGCCCGCAGCGCGCTCCACGTCCACCGGCGGTGGCGCCACGGCCTCCCGGTGCACCTCGCCCGCCGCCTTGTCCGCCCACCCCCTGTAGCTCGGCGCCCGCAGGTGGTTGTCCGCCGTCCATTCCGCGAATTGCACCTTGACGACCAGTTCCGGCCGCACCCAGGTTATCGGCGCATCCTTCGATCCGCGGGCATAGCGGAAGGTGCCAGGCTCCATCACGTCAAACGGCGACTCGTCTGCCTTTAGCGGCCTGAGCCGCGCCAGGAGCGCGTCCAGCGTCCGGTCGTCGAAGCCTGTCCCAACGTTTCCCACGTACACCAGGCGGCCATCGTCGTTATACTGGCCCAGCATCAGCGCGCCGAACGTCCGCGTACGCCCCCCCGCTCCCTGCGTATATCCGCCGACGACGAACTCGTCCTCCTGCGTCGCCTTCACCTTCAGCCAGGCCTTGCTGCGTCTGCCGCTCTCGTAGGTGCTATCCTTCCGCTTCGCCATCACCCCCTCGAGGCCGTGCTCCACGGCCGCGCGGTATGCGGCTTCTCCCTCGGCCTCGAAATGCTCCAGGAGCAGGACGCGCCCGGTTGGCAGGAGCCGCTGCGCCAGCAACGCCTTCCGATCGGCCAGCCTTGCCCCGCGCAGGTCGTACCCGTCGGCGTAGAGGATGTCGAACCCGTAGAACAACACCGGCACTTCGGAGTCCATGCGCTGGATGTCCGCGTCGCGTTGCAGGCCCAGGCGTTGCTGCAGCGCCTGGAAGGAGGGAACGCCCCGTTCGTCCAGCGCCACGATCTCGCCGTCCAGTACCATCCGGCGCTCCGTCTGCAGCCCCAGTTCACGCGCGAGCGCCGGGTATTGTCGGGTGATGTCCTGCCCCGTGCGAGAGGCCAGCCTCACGGCGTCGCCCTCGATAAACACGATCGCCCGCATGCCGTCCAACTTCGGATCGAAGTACCAGTCCGGCGACGAGAACGCGCGCGGCGTGAGCGTCCCCTGCATCGGCGCAAGGGACTTCGGGAACGGCGCTGGCTTCGCACCCGGCGCGTCCTGCGGGTTGAGGACAGGGCCACCGTGCGCACGGTCCGGCAGACGCCCGGCTTTCAGATCCGCGATCGACAGGCCGGAGAGAACAGACTTGTCTTCGGCAGTGACATCGCGTCCAGGATCCGCCCACGCGTCCCGGTGCTTCATGAAGAGCCAGTCCTTCTCACCCTGGCTCGTCTTCACCAGCGTGAACGAGCCCTTGAGCTTGTGCCCCTGCAGGAAGAACGACAGCTTGCCCTTCGCCAGCCCCTCCCGCATCCGGCGCTCCGCCTCTTCCCGGTCGTCGAACGAAAGCGCGCCACCCTCGTCCGGCGAGTACGTCCCGGCGTCCCAGACGATCACCTGGCCGGCGCCGTACTCACCCTTCGGAATTACCCCCTCGAAGCCCGCGTAATCCAGGGGGTGGTCCTCCACCATCACGGCCAGCCGCTTGTCCCTCGGGTCAAGCGACGGCCCCTTCGGGATCGGCCACGACTTCAGCACGCCGTCCCATTCCAACCGGAAATCGTAGTGCAGCCGCGACGCCGCGTGCTTCTGCACGACGAAAATCAACCGCCCGGTGCGTTCTCCGTCCGCGCCCGGCGCCGGCTCTGCCGTGCGGCTGAAGTCGCGCTTCTTCTCGTAGTCCTGGAGCATGCGCCCTATTATCGCGCCTCGGACATTGTTGATGTTGTCGGTCGGTTAACCTATCATTCGCCTTACCGATGGCGGACGACCTCTCCTGGGATAGCATCGACCTCGAACGGCGATACGGTCCGTACAATTACCCGCTCGCCGACCGCATCGGCCGCTACCTGGAGGCCATCGAGAACAACCACCCGTGGCACCGCGAGCGCTCGCCCTGGGGCCCACCCGTCGCGCCGCCCACCATTCTCGCCGCCGCGTCCCTCCGCTTCCTCGACACCATCGCCCCCGTCCCGCCCGGCACGCTGCACGCCCGCCAGGAGCTCGAAACAGCCGCCGCGCTCAGGCTGGACCGGCGCCCTATCGGCTACGGCCGCTTCACCCTCAAGTACGAACGCCGCGGCCGCCGCTGGTTCGAGTTCGAAATCCGCTGGCGCGACGAGACCGGCCTGATCCTGGCCCACACACGAACGACGATGGCCTTCCCGGAAAGGATCGAGACCGGCGACGATCCCACCCCGCCGGCCAACCGCCCGGCGGCGAAGCCGGCCGGCCCGCAGCTGTCGCCTATCACACGCGCGTTGACCCAGGAACGCATGAACGCATACACGGAAGACTCCGCCAACTCGCGGCGGGGCAAGTCCATCCACACCGACCCCGATGTCGCGAAAGCAGCCGGGTTCCCCGCCACGGTCGCCCAGGGGATGATGGCGGCCGACTACATTTCCGAGATGATGACGGGCGCCTTCGGCAAGGAGTGGTTCGAGTACGCCGACCTCTCCGTCCAGTTCCTCAAGCCGATGCTCTGCGGCGAAACGATCACGGCGAAGGCCAGCCTCGCATCGGAAACGCCCGAGGGAGCCGTCGTCCGTAAGGTCTACGCCGTCTGGGCCGAGAACCAGGACGGCGCGACGGTCGCGGCCGGCACGGCCGGGTCCCTGGTCATGCCCGGACGGTAATCTGGCGCACCCGCTGACGCGACGAGCGTCCGTCTGATATATTTCGCCCCGAACCTCAAATGACCCAGCCTCCCGCCACCACTCCTGGAGCCGCGCTCGACGATATCCGCGTCCTCGACCTCGCCGGCGAAATCGGCCAGTATGCGACGAAGCTCCTTGCCGACCTCGGCGCCGACGTTATCAAGATCGAGCAGCCCGGCGGCGACCCGGTCCGTGCGCTGCCGCCCTTCTACAACAAGCACCCCGATCTCAGTCTCTACTGGCTGAACCTCAACACCAGCAAGCGCAGCATCACGCTGGACATCGATACCGAAGAGGGGCGCACACTGTTCGAGCGCCTGGTGAAGACGGCAGACGTGGTGGTCGAAAGCTACGAGCCCGGCTACATGGACTCGCTGGGTCTCGGCTACGAGGCACTGGACAAACTGAAGCCCGGCATCATCCTCACCTCCATCACCGGCTTCGGCCAGACCGGCCCACACGCTCACTACAAGGCGCCGGACATCGTCGGCGTCGCCATGGGCGGCACCATGTGGCTCGCAGGCGAGCCCGGAGACCCGCCGAACGTCCCGCCCTGGCGCCAGGGTTACATCTCCGCCTCGATCATCGGCGCCGCTGGGACGCTGACCGCTCTCGTCTACCGCGACCGCACCGGCGAGGGCCAGCACGTGGACGTCTCCATGCAGGAATCGCTCTCCATCGCCCAGGAGACGGCGATGCAGTCTTGGGACATGATCCAGGCCCTGCGGGCGCGGACCGGGTCGCGCGGCATATTCCCATTCGAGATACCCGGCATCGGAACCCACGAGTGCACGGACGGGCACGTCTTCGGCTACCTCGGCACCCCCGGCGGCGCCCCCTGGTCCGCGATGCTGGACTGGATGACGGAAGAGGGCGGCGCCGGCGACCTCAACGAGGAGCCGTACCACGATTTCATCCACAATCTGAACCTGCGCTTCCTCACGGGAATGGTGCAGGACTCCGCCAACCTGGGAAAGAACATCCAGATCATGAACCACATCGCCCAGGTCTTGAAGGCGTTCGTCGCAACCAAGACGAAGTGGGAGATGTACGAAGGCGGCCAGAACCGCCGGCTCCTCTGGGGCATCGTGAGCACGCCCGAGGACATCGCAAATAACCCCCAGTTGAAATCGCGCAACTGGCTCACGGACGTGCAGCACCCCGAGATTTCGGACACGCTGACCTACCCCGGCCGGCCGTACTGGCTCTCCGAGACACCGTGGGCGATCCACCGCCGCCCGCCCCTGGTCGGCGAGCACAACAGCGAGATCTTCGGAAACGAGCTCGGCGTGACGCCGGACGAATGGAAGCGGCTGGAAGCTGCGGGAGCGGTGTAGGCATGACCGATGAAACCCTGACCTCCCTGATGCGCGACGGCGTGACCCTGCGCTACACCGACTCCGGCGCCGGCGATCCGCCGCTCCTTTTCATCCACGGCTGGTGCTGCGACCACACCTACTGGCGCGACCAGGTCCCGCACTTCGCCCGCAGCCACCGCGTTGTCGCCGTCGACCTGCGCGGTCACGGCGCATCGGACAAGCCCGACCAGGATTACTCCATCCCTGGCTTCGTCGACGACGTCGCCCGGCTGATCGGCGAACTCAAACTGGACCGCCCCGTAGTGATCGGCCACAGCATGGGCGGAACAATCGCCCTGAACCTGGCCCGGGCTGACAAGGAGATCGCGAGGGCGCTGGTGATCGTTGATGCGCCTCTGGCGCCACTCCCCGACAACCTGGCCTCGCTGGCCGAGCAAGTGCTGGCCGGACTTCAGTCCCCAGCCTATCAGGGCGTCGCCGCGGGGTTCGTCCGGATGCAGATGTTCAGCGCGGACTCACCACCAGCGCTGGCAGAAGAGGTCATCGCTGGCATGTCTTCGGCCCCGCAGCGAGTGATGCACACAGCGATCATGAGCACGATCGCCCCCGAATCGATGACGCCAGGCCCGGTCCCCGTTCCAACCCTGTTCATACGGGCCGCCACCGCGTTCGCAAGCGAAGATCAGTTTCGGCAGCGGTACCCGGGCATCGAACTGCACACGGTGGACTGTGCGCATTTCATCCAGATGGAGCGCCCGGCGGAGACCAACGCACTCATCGAGCACTTCCTGGAGCGCCTGCCGTGAAGCGCGCACTCGACGGCTCCCTCCCCCCGCTCACCCTGAGCCTGTCGAAGGGCTCGTGGTTCGGCGCCAACGATAGCTGTGGAGGCAGTTCATGAAGCGCGCGCTCGAGGGCATCAAAGTCGCCGATTTTTCCTGGTTCGGTGCCGGCCCCATCTGCGCCGAGCACCTGGCATCTTTCGGCGCGATCGTCATCCGCATTGAGTCCGAAACGAAGGTGGATTCGCTGCGCACCATCGCGCCGTTCGCGCGGGACAAGACCGGCTACAACGTCAGCGGCTACTTCAACAACTTCAACGCTGGCAAATACGACCTCACCATCAACATGAACACGGACGAGGGCCGATCGGTCGCCCGGAAGGTCATCGAGTGGGCGGACGTGTTCCTCTCGAACATCACCCCGCGGGTCATCGAGCGTTGGGGGCTCACATACGACCGCATCTCCGAGTGGAACCCGCAGATCATCGCCGCCTACCAGCCGATGCAGGGCTACGACGGCCCGCACCGCGATTACCTGGGCTTCGGCGCCGTCCTCACTCCTATCACCGGCTACAGCTATCTCTCCGGCTTCCCGGAGCGCGGTCCCGTCGGGCTCGGCACGAACTACCCGGACTACGTGATCAACCCCGGGCACACACTCGTCGCGATCCTCGCCGCGCTGCACTATCGCCACCGGACGGGCAAGGGCCAGCGCATCGAGTGCGCCCAGCTCGAGTCCTCGGTCTGCCCGCTGGGCCCGGCGATCTTCGACTACACCGCGAACGGCGTCAACCAGGGCCGCATCGGCAACCACCTGCCCTTCGCGGCGCCCCACAACGCCTACAAATGCGCGCCTCTGAGCGACGGCGGCCGCCCGATGGACGAGCGCTGGGTCGCGATCGCCTGCTTCTCAGATGAGGAGTGGACGGCGCTGGTGCGTGCGCTGGACAACCCGGACTGGGCCGCGGACCCGAAATTCGCCACCCACGAGGCCCGCAAACAGAACGAGGGTGAACTGGACGCCAACATCAACGCATGGACGGCGGACAAGGACGCCTACGAAGTGATGCACCTGCTACAGTCGAGCGGTGTGCCGGCGGCGGTCGTCGAAAGCGCCCGCGAGATGCTCGACTACGATGAGCACCTGAAAGAACGCGGCTACTACGTCTACCTGGACCACCCGGAAGCCGGTCGCAGCGCCTACGACGGTCCGCCGTTCAGGCTCTCAAAGACGCCCGGCGAACTCCGCTGGCCCGCGCCGCTACTCGGCCAGCACACCGAGTACGTTTGTAAGGAGATCCTCGGACTCAGCGACGAAGAGATCGCAGAACTGATGGTGGCGGGCGCGCTGATATAGGCCGGCGACCGGCGAAGGAGGAAAACATGGCTAAAGCAGCAATCTTCCGCGGCATCAATCAGCCGCTGACGATCGAGGAGATCCAGGTGGACAAGCCTGCGCGGGGTGAGGTGCTGGTCCGGACGGCCGCCAGCGGCGTCTGCCACAGTGACCTTCACTTCATCGAGGGGCTTTGGCCGTTCCCGCCTCCGGCCGTGCTCGGCCACGAAGCGGCAGGCATCGTGGAGGAAGTCGGCGAGGACGTGACCTACCTGAAGCCCGGCGACCACGTGATCTCCTGCCTTTCGGTGTTCTGCGGCACTTGCGAGCAGTGCCTGAGCGGGCACCCCAACCTCTGCCTGGGCGGCGGGCTACCCCGGCCAATGGGGTCCCCGCCACGCCTCTCCCAGGACGGGCAGCCCGTCAACCAGTTCGCCAACCTCTCGAGCTATGCCGAGAAGATGCTGGTGAGCCAGAATGCCCTCGTCAAGATCGCAGAAGACGTGCCGCTGGACGTCGCCGCGCTCATCGGCTGCGGCGTCCTCACCGGCGTGGGCGCAGCGCTGCGGACCGCGCGGGTCGAGCCCGGTTCGACGGTCGCGGTGTTCGGGACCGGCGGGGTCGGCCTGGCGGCGATCCAGGGGTCGTTGATCGCCGGGGCCCGCCAGGTCATCGCCGTGGACATCAGCGAGGCAAAGCTCGGGACCGCAAAGGCCCTCGGCGCCACCCACCTGGTGGACGCGTCCCAGGGCAACCCCGTCGCCAGGATCATGGAGTTGACGAACGGAGGAGTCGACTACTCATTCGAGGCGATCGGTCTCAAACAGACGGCGGAGCAGGCTTTCGATTGCCTTGCCACCGGCGGCACGGCGACTCTCATAGGAATGGTCCCTCTGGGGCAGAAGGTCGAGCTTGATGCGCGTGCCCTCCTCTTCGGTGAAAGGAAGATGCAGGGGAGCCTGATGGGCTCGAACCGGTTCCGCGTGGACATGCCCCGGTACATCGAGTTCTACCGGCAGGGCCGCCTGAAGCTGGACGAGATGATCACAACCCGCATGAAGCTGGAGGACGTAAACGAGGCGTTCCGCGCGATGAAGGCGGGCGAGGTGGCGCGCCAGGTGATCATCTTCAGCTGAGAGAAGGAATGGCGCGCTCGGTGAGACTCGAACTCACGACCTCAGCCTCCGCAGGGCTGCGCTCTATCCACTGAGCTACGAGCGCGCGTGGTGCCGAAGGGGGGATTTGAACCCCCACGTCCTTACGGACACTGCGCCCTGAACGCAGCGCGTCTGCCGTTCCGCCACTTCGGCGCAATCCTCAGAATATCAGCGAGCCGCGAAGGGGGTCAATGAATGCGTACCGGACGCCTCTCCCGCCAGCAACCGTTCCACCAGCCCCAGCCCCAGGTCGCCCGCCAGTTGCAGCCGCTCCGGCCGCACGAAGTCCGCGCGGTCCTGCGCCGTGTGGTAGTTCGGGTCGCAGAAGCAGTTGAACATGATCACGGGTATGCCGGCGACCTGGAACGGGGCGTGATCGCTGCCCACCCCCGGCGGCAGGCTGTCGATCTGGTACGACATCCCGATCGCTTCCGCTTCTTCACCCGCGAGGTTGACAAGCGCTGTGTCCCCGACGAGTGGCCAGGCATCACCCACAGCCAGCATGTCGAAGTTAAGCATCCCCAGCAGAGCACTCCGGTCCGCGCCGCTCAGGCCCGCAACGTAGTAGTTACTGCCGACGAGTCCGATCTCCTCGGCCCCGAACAGGACGAAGCACACGTCGTCGAACACCCCGTCTGCGGCCAACGCCCGGGCGATTTCGATCGACACCGCCGTCCCGGAAGCGTTGTCGTTCGCGCCCGGCCCGTCAGGCACGCTGTCGTAGTGCCCACCGACCACGATCCGGCATTTTCCAGACGGCGGCTCCGCCACCACGTTCCGCGACTCACCGCCCTGCGTCCGGCCTTCCACGGAGAGCGCCACCTGCACCTGGTCCGCTTCGAGCTGGTCGACCAGCGCTTCGCCGTCCTCTTTCGAGATCGTCGCCGCCGGCAGGCCCGCCGTGTCCCGCACCTGGCCACCAAAGCCACCGGGCTGATTGTTGTATATGACCACGCCCTCGGCGCCCGCTTCAGCCACGTTGGCGACCTTTTCACTGAACGTGATCTCGCCGCGCTGCACCAGGGCGACCTTGCCGGTGATCGGTCCCGGGATGTCCTGCGGACGCCCAAGGCCGACGTGCACCAGCTGCCCCTCGGCAGTGCCCGAAACCGACCCGGCCAGCGCCTGCGCCGTTATCTCCCGCGGGTCCGGCGCGGTCTCCCGCAGGCTGACGCTCACCTGGACGTACGTCTCGATCGGGAACGTCTGCTGTGACGTTTCGTAACCGGCCGCCGATAGCTGCTGCTCGATGTACTCCGCGGCCCTGCGCTCTGCATCACTTCCAGCCGGACGGGAGCCTATCTCGACCGCCAGCTTCCGCACGTGTTCCAACGCGCGCTCGGCGCCGAAGTTCGGGTCCGGGGTTGGCGACGGTGACGGCGAAGGAGTCGGCGTTGCCGGGATTGGCGTGGGCAATGCCGATGGCGTCGTGGTCCCGGCCGGATCGCCCCCGCAGGCGCTGCTCAGTGCCAGCAGGAGGATTACCGCGAAAGCCGGCAGAACGCGGATGGTGATGAGTCCGCCGCCTACCGCCTCCGGTGTCGCCCGGAGTCGCGGGTGTCCATGGGGCGGTCTCGCCAGTACTTCTGCGACGGCCGGGATTGCCTGCGCAGGGACAGCACAAACGCGGCGATAAAGAGGAAGATGCCGCCCGCAATGATGAACGTCCAGAGGCTCGAATCGCCGCCGGCGACGTACGCGATCACGATGATGATGATCGAGGCCAGTAACAGATGTCCGGCGTTCAATGAAGGCAGGTGCAGACTACCAGGCCACTGTCGCGCGGCCCTGAACGGCGCCGCCGCGCCGTCGCGCAGGCGCCGGGACAGCGGCTTCCTGAGCGGAAACCCGTCCAGTCCCGCCAGCAACTCCTCTACCTCGCGCTGAATACGATCCGGCATCTCATCCCCGATTGCGTCAGTATGCAATCATGGTATCGGCGCACCACGCGCCCGTCCATAAGAGCCCTGCGCCGCCGCCCTTGTTACACGAACGGCGCCTCTCCATAATGAACGCAATATCGCGGGAGGGCGGATTTCATGGACTGGCGAGAAGAGTACAAGCGGCGGTTGGCGTCCGCGGACGACGCTATGCAGGAAGTCCAGTCCGGCAACCTTGTCGCCGTACCCATAGCCGGCCCCCGCACCCTCCAGGCGGCGCTCTTCCGCCGCGTCCAGGCCGTCGGCCCCATCGAACTCCGCCTCGGCGCGCCGCTGACCGACCCCGGCTGGATCTCCGGCAACCACGCGGACGCGTTCAAGATGGAGTTCGAGCTGTTCATCGGCGACTTCGCTCGCCGCTCCACCGACGAAGGCCGCGCGACCTATCTGCCCAACCTGTTCTCACTCAACTTCAAGGACCACATCGACGCCCGCCAGGAGCGGCGGGAGGTGAACGTCTTCCTCACCTCCGTCACACCCCCCGACGAAGACGGCTTCGTCCAGTTCGGCGCCCACAACTGGAACAAGCGCACCTACGTCCGGCACGCGCACAAGACGATCGCCGAGGTGGACCCCGGCCTGCGGCCCGTCTGCGGCGACAACAAGATCCATGTAACAGAGTTCGCCCGCTTCGTGGAGGTCCCCGCCGTCGAAATCACCCAGCCCGTTGTCGATTCCTGGCTGCGGCGCGTGGAGGACGAGGCGCTGAAGGCGGAGTACCAGTCGATCGTCGATGAACTCAAGGGCGACTTCGACCGTCTGATCACCGTCGGCCCCGCGCTGGCCATGTTCCCGCCCTCGCAGGTCCGCCGCCTCCTGGGGCTCGCCGACCCTCCCGAGGTCGCCCGCACGATCGCCGGCTACGTCAACGAGATCCTCCCGGACGGCGCCACGATCCAGATCGGCGTCGGTGAGCCCAGCATGTACCTCGCGCGGGCGGGGGCGTTCGACGGCAAGCACGACATCGGCCTTCACACGGAGATGTCGGCGCCCGGCATCGCGGCGCTCGTCGAACAAGGGGTAATCACCGGCTCGCGCAAGGCGCTTCACCCCGGCATTGCGATCGCCGGCGCCTGGTCCGGCTCCGATTCGGAGGACCTGAAGATCGTCACCAACAACCCGAAGTTCCAGGTCCACGACCCGGAGTACGTGCTGGACGTCCGAAACCTCTCGCAGAACGACAACTTCCACTCGCTGAACAACGCGCTGTCCGTGGACCTCATCGGCCAGATCAACTCGGAGAGCGTCTTCGGATCGCGGCTCATCAACGGCACCGGTGGCCAGCCGGAAACCCACCTGGGCGCCGTGCTTTCCCGCGGCGGGCGCGCCATCACACTGCTGCCCTCCACAGCCATGGACGGAGCGCTTTCTCGCATCGTCGCCACTCACGAGCCGGGCTCGATCATCACGGTCCCGCGCCACTTCGCGGACACGATCATCACCGAGTTCGGCGTGGCGCGGCTCTGGGGAAAGAACCACCGCCAGCGCGCACAGGAACTGATCGCAGTGGCGCACCCCGACTTCCGTGCCGAGCTCCGCGCCGAGGCCAGCCGCATGCTGGGCGACTGGTGACATATACTGGCGTCCGATGCCAAGGATAGGCGCGCACGTCAGCACCTCGGGCGGCACTGACAGAGCGATCGACCGCGCCCTTGAGATCGGCGCGGAGACGATCCAGGTCTTCTCCGGCGCACCGCAGGCGTGGCGACGGAAGTCGTACAAGGCTGATGAAGTCGCCGAGTTCAAACGGAAATCCGCCGAGCATGACGTCGGCCCCGCGTTCATCCACGGGCTGTACCTGGTGAACCTCGCCAGTCAGAACCCGGACCTGCTCGAGAAGTCGTTAAACGCGCTCGTCGAGGAGATGCACGCCGCCTCCCTGATCGGCGCGAAGGGGGTCATCTTCCACCTCGGCAGCCACAAGGGGGCGGGCTACGACGCCTGCGTTGATCAGCTAATCGAGAACTGCATCCGCGTCCTCGAAGCGACGCCCGCAGACGCCTTCCTCATTCTCGAAAACAGCGCCGGCATGGGCGGCGCCATCGGCTCGAAGTTCGCCGAACTGGGGCGGATCGTGCGAGAGACGGGGAGTGATCGCGCCCACGTCTGCCTCGACACCCAGCACGCCTTCGCCGCCGGCTACGATCTCAAGACGCCGGACGGCCTGGAAAGGGCGCTTGAGGAGTTCGACCGCGAAATCGGCATCCAGCGCCTGGCCGCCGTCCACGCCAACGACTCGAAACCGCCGCTGGGGGGAGGGCTGGACCGCCACGAGAACATCGGCGAGGGTCACATCGGCCGGGAAGGCTTCCTCAACATCCTGTCCAGCCCGGCGTTCGCCGACGTGCCGTTCCTGCTCGAGGTACCGGGGTTCGAGAACGAAGGGCCGGACAAGCCGAACGTCGACATTCTGAAGCAGCTACGGGCAGAGGCGCTCGGCGGCTAACCGCGTTTACCGGCGCGCCGCGGCCAGGGCCTTCACCTTGTAGGCCTCAGCCATCATTTCGACGAACGCCTGCACCGTCCGCGATCGCTTGCGGTTCTTCCGCATCATCAGGGAGATCGGCCGCTCGATCGGGGCGACGTCGCTGAGGTCAACCCTGACCAGGCTTCCCTCTTTCAGTTCGCGCTCGACGGTCACCTTCGGGACCAGCGCGATTCCGAGCCCCTCCTCCACCATCCGCTTCGTCGCCTCCAGCGAGTCCAGCTCCATCGCCACGTTGGGGATGACGGCGGCCTTGCGGAACAGGTCGTGGATCATCGCGTAGTACGAGGAGCCGCGGTCAAAAAGGACGATCGGTTCGCGGGCGGCTTCGGCGATTGTGACGTTGCGTGCGCGGGCGAATTCGTGCTGAGGATAGGCCACCAGGATGATCTCGTCATCGTAGAGCGGAATCTGCTCAGCATCCGGGCTGGACAGCGTCCGGCCGATCGCCACCTGCACCTCGTCGGTCAGAAGCATGTTCAGCACCTGCTCCGAGCGGCCGGTCCGGATTACCACGTCCACGCCGGGGAACTCTTGCCGCCAGCGGTGCAGCAGCCCGGGCAGCACGTACGTTGAGAACGTGATGGACGCGCCCAGCCGCAGCGAACCCATCTGCACGTGCCGCACTTCGTCCACGGCGTCGCGTGCTTCCTGGATCTGCTGCAGGATCCGCTCGGCGCACGGCAGGAACGCCCGTCCCGCGTCCGTCAATTTCACACCGCGCCCGCCGCGCTCAAACAGCTCTTCGCCGAGCTCCCGCTCCAGTGCCTGGATACGCGCGGTGATCGAAGGCTGCGTGAGCTGCAGGAACTCCGCTGCGCGGCTGAAAGAACTGTGAGCGGCGACCTGTACGAACGCCTCTATCTGACCAAAATCCACGTCGAGGTATTAACTCCGCCTATGGCTACTATGGGGCAGAATAAACCGCGGCGCGGCGCGGGGTCAAGCCGCATCGTACATCGAACGTTACGGTCGCGTTACTCCTCGTGGCGCTCCGTGCGGGCCCGCCACTGGCCGCCTGTCTCATGCGTCTTGAACCATTCGGCGTTGGTCTGGATGTAGTCCTTCCACTGCGCGGGCACGTCGTCCTCGAAGAAGATCGCCGTCACCGGGCACACTGTCTCGCAGGCGGCGCAGTCGATGCAGGTCTCGGGGTTAATGTAGTACTGCTCGTCCTCGGCTGTCGTGTGAATGCAGTCCACGGGACAGACATCGACGCAGGACGCGTCCTTCGTGCCGATGCACGGCTCAGTGATTACGTAGGCCATTTCGCTCCAATCCCATCACGCGCGAGTAGTGCCGCTCATTGTAACCATCGCCGTTCTCGGCTCTCAACCGGTCACTCGCGGCGCACTCCGCGCTTCGTCACGACGACGTTCCCATGCACGCGCGCCTGGCAGGCCAGGCGCAGCTTGCCGCTTGCGAGCACGGACTCACTCCGTTCCTGCGCGAGCGTGCGGTGCTCCGACTTGCCCATCGCATCCAGGTGCGCCACGCCCTCCTCGACGGCGCACGCGCAGGAGGTGCAGATCCCCTGGCCGCCGCAGGTGGTCGGCCAGTAGTAGCCCGCTTCGTGAGCGGCCTCCATGATCGTCTGGCCGTCCTCGGCCTCGATGAGCAACTCCCCGGGCAGCACGCGGACCTTGTGCGTCACGGGCGACAGTTTAGCAGCCGCCACAGAGATTCCGTTCTTGGCGACTAACCGGCGCGATAACTTATACTTGCCCCATCCAGAGGCAGGAGGAGGATGCGTGAATGAGACCGCTCCCTGAGGGGACAAGCGACGAGATGGTCATCGAAACGACGCCCGACATGGGCGTGAAGCACCTCCCGGTGCCGATGTACTCAACCCCGACCATGGTCGGACATTTCGAAGCACTCTGCCTCCGGATGATGATCCCGTTCCTTGACGCGACCGAGAGCTCCGTGGGGTACCGCGTAGAAGCCAGGCACTCCGCCCCGACGCCCATTGGAATGACCGTCACGATAAAGTCACGCGTCGTGGAGTCGGACGAACGGAAGGCTGTCTTCGAACTGGAAGCCTACAACCAGACCGGCGCGAAAATCGGCGAGGGTCGCCACGAGCGCCGCGCCATCGACATCTCCCGCTTCACCAAGCCCGCTTGAGGATGCCCGTCACCGTCGCCGACCTCCAGAAGGGACACGAGTTTCCGTCCGTTCAGTTCGATCTATCTCGTGACTGGGTGGACCAGTACGTGGCAGCGGTCGGCGACTCGGCGATAGGCACAGTCGGGCCGGATGCCGTCCCGCCCATGGCGATCGCGGCGCTCTCCGTCCGCGCGCTGCTGGAGCACGCCGGCCTCGCTCCCGGCACCATCCACGCCGGCCAGGAGCTGGCCTTTCACCGTACCGCTGCGGTCGGTGACCGCATCGCCGTCGGGGCGCGCGTCGCCAGCCGCGGCGAGCGGCAGGGCTGGGTGCTGATGAGCATCGATCTGAGCGCCGGCACCGAAGTGGGCCCTGTCATGAGCGGCCGGGCTACGATCACGTTTCCTGTGGACGGCGGCAACTGATGGAGGTCATCGACATCGCGGTCGGCGTGGAACTTGCGCCCCTCACCAGGACGATCACCCAGGACCAGATCAACCGCTACGCAGACGCAAGCGGCGATCACAACCCTCTGCACATCGACCCGGGGTTCGCCTCCACCACCCGCTTTGGCGGCACGATCGCCCACGGGATGCTCGTGCTGGCGTTCGTATCCGAGATGCTCACCGGTGCCTTCGGCGCCCGCTGGCTGAACAGCGGCAAGCTGAAGGTCCGCTTCCGCGGCGCCGCGCGGCCGGGCGACGCCGTGACCTGCCAGGGACGTGTGGCCGAGACCAGCGCCGAGCGAACGACCTGCACGGTTCAGTGCTCGAACCAGGACGGCGAGATCCTGCTGAGCGGCGATGCGGAGGTGGCTCCCTGAACATGATCAGGGTATTCGCACTCGCCCTGGCCACCTCCGCCGCTGCCGCCCTCGCTATCGCCTGCGGCGGCGATGAAGCCACCGATGACCCCCGCGCTTCGAAGATCGGCGCAATCTCCGAGAATGCCACGTATGCCTATGCCGAAGCCGGCGCCGACGGATTGTATGACTACCTCGCCGCCAGCGTCACTGGAAAGTGCACGGCAGAAGAGGTGCAGCAAGACCTCGACGGCCAACCGGTGCCAACGGGCTGGCGTCAGGTCAAGGACATCGAGTTCGGCAGCGCTACCGCCACCGCAACGGTGATCGTCATCACCGCGGACGGAGACGTTGAGCAGGAATGGTCGTTCGCCGAGGAAGGCGACTCGTGGCGCATCACGTCCATTCCCGGCCTTGAGGACTGCGCCGGCTGATGGTCCGCGCCGTCGTCACCGGGCTCGGGTGCGTCACACCCATCGGCAGGGACGTTGCCACGTTCTGGGAGTCACTGACCTCCGGCCGCTCAGGCGTGCGCCGCATCACCCTCTTCGACCCCGGCGACCAGGACTGCCAGATCGCCGCCGAGGTGAAGGACTGGGATCCCACCGAGTACATGGAAGCCAGGGCCGCCAGGCGGGCCGCCCGCTTCGCCCAGTTCGCCGTCGCCGCGGCATCCCAGGCCGTCGGTGACTCAGGTCTCCAGATCACCGACGCCAACCGCGACGACATCGCAGTCGTGATGAACACGGGTGGCGGGGGCGTAGACATCATTGCGGACGGCGAGAAGACTTACCTGGAGAAGGGCGCCGCGCGGGTCGGGCCCTTTACCGTGCCGGCATACGCCCCCAACATGGCGTCCTGCCAGGTCGCCATCAACCTCGGCGTTCGCGGCCCCACTGTCACATCTGTCGCCGCCTGCGCCGCCGGCATCTTCGCCTTCGTCGAAGCTAAGCGCATGATCGACCTGGGCGAGACCGAGGTGGCCGTCGTCGGCGGCGCCGAGGCCAACATCATCCCCATCTCCGTGGCCGCCATGGCGAACATGCGCGCCCTCTCTACCCGGAACGACGAACCGGAGAAGGCCTGCCGCCCGTTCGATCTCCACCGGGACGGCTTCGTTTACGGCGAGGGCGCCGCCGCGATGGTCATCGAAACGCTCGACCATGCTCAGCGGCGCGGCGCCAGGATCATCGCCGAACTGGCCGGCGGCGCCGTCACCTCCGACGCCTACCACATCACGGCGCCCGATCCCTCCGGCCAGTCCGCGGGGCGCGCGATATCCCGGGCTCTCAGCCACTCCGGGCTTCAGCCGGAGGATGTCAACCTGGTCGTCGCACACGGCACCGGCACCCCCCTGAACGATGCCGCTGAGACCATCGCAATCAAGAACGCGCTCGGCGAGTACGCCTACCGGGTCGCGATCACCGCTCCGAAGTCGATGGTCGGCCACCAGCTCGGCGCGGCCGGGGCCGTCTCCGGACTTGCCGCGGTTCTCGCGCTCCAGCACGGAGTAATCCCACCGACTATCAACCTCGACACCCCCGATCCGGAATGCGACCTGGACTACGTGCCGCTGAAGGCCCGCAAGGCCACCGTTCGCGTCGCGATCGTCAACGGCTTCGGCTTCGGCGGCCAGAACGGCGTCGCCGTCTTCAAACGGTTTGAGGACGCCTGATGGCCCAGGACCCCGAGGACAGCCCCAGGCACTGGTGCTACGGCTGCGGCGGGCGCAATCCCGAGGGGTTGCATATCGAGTTCGAAATCGAAGGACAGAAGGTGACCGGGCGTTTCGTACCACGTCACGTTCACCAGGGCTGGCCCGGCCTGGCGCACGGCGGGATCGCCGCCGCCGCCCTCGACGAGGCGATGGGCTGGGCGATGTACGCCGCCGGCGCCTGGGCCATGACCGCCCGCCTGGAAGTGAAGTACCGCCGGCCCCTGCCGCTCGAAGAAGAGCTCGTGATCACGGCGCAGGTAACCCGCGACCGGGGCCGCCGCCTGGAGGCGGAGGCGCAGATCCGCTCCGCTTCCGGCGAACTGCTTTGCGGCGCGACCGGTCTCTTCCTCCGCCTGCCGGAGGACCGGACCCGCGAGCTGAACGAAGCCTTTCTCGGCACCGCCTGATCCACCCACTGCATGCGAGCGCTCACCAGGTCTGACTCCCCTGACTCCCGGATCGCCGCCTTCCTGACCGCAATCAACCGCTCCTGGGCGCGGGTCATCCCGCTCTCCGTCCTCAACGGTACCGCGCGCCCGGTGGCGGACGCCGTGCGAATTGCCTGGAAGAGCAAGCGTGAGAACGCGCGCGCCAACTACGCCATGGTGCTCGGCCGGTCCCCGGACGATCCAGAGGTTGACCGGGTTGTCCGGAACTGCTTCCGGCATTTCGGCTGCTACGTCGCCGAGACCCTCCACGTGCAGGGTTGGGGCACGGAGGACGTCGAAGACCGCGTATCCATCAACGGTCAGCACCATCTCGACGAAGCCGCGGCTGCGGGCCGGGGCGTCATCTTCGTGAGCGCCCACATCGGCAGCCCGGAGGTGGGCGCCACGCTGGCCGTCCTGAATGGCTTCCGCGTCACGGCTGTCACCGAACAGGTCAAGCCGGATTGGCTCATGGAATACATCGTGGCGTCACGCCGGCGCATGGGAATCACGCTTCTACCCTCAAGCGGCGCCGGGATCAGCCTGATCCGGCAACTCTTGCGCGGCGGCATGGTCGCGTTCATCGTCGATGCCGGCATCGACAGGCCGGGATCGGTGCCGGTGACGCTGTTCGGCCGGCAGGCCCTCTTCCCCGAAGGACCCGCGCGCCTCTCCCGCCTGACCGGCGCACCGATAGTGTTCGCGGTCGCCGCGAGGCAGCCCCACGGACGGTTTGCCATCCACGTCTGCCCTCCGATGCTGCGGGACAGCGCCGTGGAGGCCGAGACCGACGTCCTCGAGAAGACGCAGCAACTGGCGACTTACTTCGAGGAGTTCGTGCGGCGCTACCCCGGCCAGTGGTACGCCTTCCGGCAGATGTGGCTTCCGGGCGGGAACGCCTCTCCCTAGCGGCTCGCCTCCCACGCGTCCCATCCGGGCCCGCCTCCGGTCAGCTTCGCCGGGTCGCCGAAGATTGCTCCGGCGGTCACCTCCGCGGCCAGGTCGCGGCCCAGCACCGCGCTCGCGCAGCCGACGCCGCCCCGCATCACGCCCGTGATGCCGTGCCCGAACACAGTGCTCGCGCCGGCAAGGTACAACCCCTCGATCTCCGTTTTCGGCGACGGACGTAGCGGCCCAAACTGGTCTGTCGACAGCTCGATCCCGTACGACGTGCCTCCGGTGGAGAGCGTATACCGCTCCTGTGTGACCGGCGTCGCCGCCTCCTTCCAGACGATGTGCTCCCGGAGCCCCGGGATATACTGCTCCGCTCCCGAGATCATCGCCTCCATCAGGCTGGTCTTGACCGACCGGTACTCTTCGTTCCGCTGGTACTTCTCGCCGGACGCAGGCCCCTTTTCGACCTCCCAGAACCTGTAACCTGCCGGAACGAGCGTCATGACCTCCAGGCTCGTGCACCCCTTCGGCGCCATGGCTTCGTTCCCCGGGTCCTTCACGGAGCCCGCAGTTATGTAGAGCATCAGGTCGCGTGGCACCCGTCCCTCGTACGCGTCCTGGTACATCCCCTCCACGTCAAAGCTGCTGAAGCACCAGAAGTTGGTGTTCGGCATCGTTTCCCGCAGATCAATGTCCAGCCCCAGGTACACGCAGAACAGCGGCAGCGCCATCCGGTATCCGTCGACGCGCGCTGCGGTCGTCTCGGAAATGTGCTCCCTCCCCACCATGTCCAGCAGCGTCCGCTTGAGGTCCGCGTTCGACACAACCACCGGCGCGCGCAGCACCTCGCCGCCGGTCAGCGTCACACCCGCCACCCTGCTGTCCTCGATGATGATCCGCTCCACTTTCACCTGCGTCCGTACTTCCCCACCGTTGCTCCGGATCACGTCCACGAGGTGCGCCGCGATCACCTGACCGCCGCCCTTCGGATAGAACCCGCCCGCCTTCAGGTAGTGGTCCATCAGCACCGCGTGCAGGATCACCGGCACGCGTGACGGCGGCGCTGCGTAGTCGCCCGACTCAGCGGCGATGACCGCGCGCGCCTTCTGGCCGAGGCCACAGTCTTCGTAGAGCTCGGCCAGCGACCGCATGCCCCACTTCATGAACGTCGGCGCCGCCTGCATCATCCGCGGCATGTCCTCCGGTGCGACCGGCAGCTTCACCTGGCCAAACTCCCGCGCCACCGCCTCCATCACGTCGAGGCAGCGGTGGATGCCAGTCTCATCGTCAGGAAGGGCAGCGACCAGGCGTTCGCGGTACTTGTCCCAGCCCTTCGGCACCTTCACGGTCAGCCCCGGGAACATCAGGGTGTCGAACCCGTCCGGGTCCATCGGCAGGAACTCGATCTTCCCCTCCAGGCCCACTCCGCGCAGTACCATCGGTATCGTGCCGCCCGGCTCGCAGTCGCCGATGTAGTGCACGCCGACGTCGAACTCGAAGTTCAGCTTCCCTTTCGCCGCTTTGCGCCGGAACACGTGCGAGTTGCCGCCGGCCACATAGTGCTGCTCCAGCACCAGTGTCCTCATCCCGTTGGTCGCCAGGTAAGCGGCCGTTGTCAGGCCACCCAGCCCGGACCCGATCACGATCGCGTCCCAGTTATTCGTGTTTGTCATCGGAAACCCTCAGTCGGTGAATTCTCGCCAAGTATATTCACTGGCGATACCTGTTCGATATGATGGCAGCGGAATGGTCACGAAAGAACTGCGGTTCGCTTTGGATGAAAAGGGGCTGAAGACGTTCGCGCCGACGCTCGTCGGCCAGACGATCTCGTACTGGGACAGCGACCGTGAACTGAAGAAAGGCGTCGTCAAGAACGCCGATGTCGCCCGCGACCGCTACGGCAATCCGTTCATCGAGGTTGAGCTGGACGAAGTGTCAGGCGCGCCGGCGGCCTGACGGCGGAATCAGCTGACGCGGATCAATACAGGGATCAGGATCGCCAGGATCAGCAGAATCGAGATCGCGGCGATCAGCCACTGCGGCAGCGGCCCGCGGTGCCGCGGCTCGTCCCAGCCGGCATAGCCCGCCGCTTCCGAAAGGTCGTAGTCCGGATCACCCGGCTCGGGAACGTAGGAGTCGTCGTCCTCGCCCTCTCGGTCCCCCTCGTCCGCCGGGTAGTATCCTTCCGGAGCGTCTTCCTCGAAGTCCTCGGGGTTGTCCCAGTCCGCGAACGGCTCGCCGCTCAGTTGCCCCAGGATCGGGTCTTCCTTCCTGCGCTCGTGCATGGCTCCAGTCTACCAGCGTTTTCGCGGCGACTATCTTGACGCGGATAGGGTTCAGCCCCACCGCCTGTGGTGTAAAATGCCTACAAGCACGTGGGGTATTTTATTGACACGTGCATCCGTCCGTGCTACAACCGGGATAACTTAGTGCCTGCTAAGACACGCCGAGAAGAGGAAGGATCTTGCCATGGCTATCAATGCTGACACCCTTCACATGCTGCGCACCGAGTCCGTCGAGCCCCCGGTGGTCGACCTGAGCTGGCTCAACCTCGAAGAGAACGGCCACCCCTGGGGCATGCGCGCCAAGCCCGGCAAGCGCGGCCTCACCTTCGACGAGATCGAGATCGGCAAGGCGGGCATCGTCCCGGAGCAGTCCGACAACCGCTCCGTCCGCGTCCGCGGTTCCGTACCCCGGCCGGACGCTCCGCGCGTTCCCGGCAACTACATCGGCAAGGCCGACGTTTACTCCGAGAACGCCCGCCTCCTCTGGGAGGAGACCGTGACCCGCCAGTGGTCCTCCGCCACGGACATCCCCTGGGAGGAGATCGAGCCGCTCCCTGACGACATGGAGCGCGCCATGTGCCAGCTCTGCACCTTCCTCACCGAAGTCGAGTTCATCGCCGGCGACACGCCCGCCCAGTGGCTGCCCAGCGTCAACAGCGAGCACCACGAGGTCAAGCTCTTCCTCCTCGGCCAGATCATGGACGAGGCCCGCCACCTGGACGTCTTCCGCAAGCGCGCCTTCGCCAACGGCGGCGGCCTCCTTTCCTCGCTCCCGCAGGACGGCCTGCGCGTCATCATCGAGGCCAAGGACTTCACGGAGATGTCCGCCATCATGCACGTCGCGGCCGAGGGCTTCGTCCAGTCGATGTTCCGGATGGGCGAATACATCGGCCAGAACCATGCAGAGAAGATGATCTTCCGGCTCTGCGGCCAGGACGAAAGCCGCCACCTGGGCTTCGGCGTCCTGCACCTCAAGTACGTCCTCGACAACGAGCCGTGGCGCCGCGAGGAACTCCACCACTACTTCGACAAAGTCGAGACCACCCTGGCACCCGACCCGATGGACACCGACGGCCAGAACTTCGCCCTCTTCGAGGCGCTCGCCATCCTCCTCGGCGGCGGCATCAAGAACTTCGACAAGGGTCTCCAGATGGCGATGGGCATCCAGAAGAAGCGCGTCAACGAGTACATGCACCGCCTCAACGTCGCCGGTCTCGGCGACCGCCGCGAGCGCATGACCCCCTTGCTCAAGCAGTTCCTCGACAACTAGCGGCAAGCTGCTCGGCCTGCAAGCTGAAGCGCCCCGGCCTCATGGACCGGGGCGCTGCCATTTCACACCGTTCGCGAGGTGTGTTACGCTGCTCACAGGTAATACCCGCTAGTGTGAATATTACCCGCTTGTAGAGGTGCGACTTTGAAGGAATCAAGCGTCACAACAAAGGGCCAGGTCACGATACCGGTGGATATCCGCTCTCGCCTGGGGCTCAAGCCGCGGGACAAGGTGGTCTTCGAACTCCTGCCTGACGGCGTCAAGCTCAAGCGGGCAGAGTCAAGAATCCTCGCGGGTTACGGCTCCATCAAACCCCGACAGCGGCCGGAAGACTTCGCGCGCCTTCGCGAGGAGTTCGAAACAGGTGTGGCACAAGAAGCACTCTCAGAAGATCGCGGCTGAGCGGACACCTTGCGGTTTCTAGACACCAACCTCCTGATCCGCTACCTCACCCGCGATGACGAGGACAAGGCCGAAAGTGCCCTGAACACGTTACGACGGGCTGAAATTGGCGAGGAGATCGTGATCACCTCGCCGATGGTTATCTTCGAAACCATCTTCGTCCTCCAGAAGAGCTACGGGACTCCCCGCGAGCGAATACGGGACGTCCTGGAGCCCATCATTTCACTGAGGGGGTTGCGTCTCCAGAACAAGCAAGTCTATCTGGATGCGCTCAACACGTTCGTGGAGTATCCGGTTTCCTTCGCCGA
>JBBISJ010000033.1:20374-26607 GCA_037441345.1 Chloroflexota bacterium | reverse complement strand
CCGAACACGCCGACGCAGGAACGCCACCTCTCGATAAGCAAGGCGCCGGGCGCTGCGCGCCCGGCGTCCGGGGAAGAAGGTCAGTCCCGGCTCAGGCTGCCTTGCGAATCCGTTCCTCCTCCGCCTCCAGCTCCGCCAGCCGCTGCTTTATCTCCTCCTGGCGTCCGGCCTCCCGGTCTGACCTGGTGAAGAGACTCATCAGGAGCATCACGAGTCCGCCCTCAATGACCACCGTCCCGAGCATGAAGAGTGCGCCTTCCATTTCCTGTTCCTCCTTAGCATTTCATCCTTCGATTCCATCATGGCCCGAAGCGCCTTCAGTTCCGATCCGCTATCGGGTACGTTACGTCGCCCGGCCCGCCACATCCGTGGCTACCGCGCGCGGTGTATCCCCCGCCCTTCAACGGCTGTACACTCCGATACCCGCGCCTGCCGAAATGCCGAATCGCCCGCCGCATGACACACGGCGCAAGCCCGGCAGATATACCTACGGGTCTACGAGAATAGGAGAAATGGCAGGGGGCGCATTGTCCCGATCTGCCGATATCGTGGGGACAGGTGAGATGCTGAGCATACGCAAGCTCCGCTGGATTAGCGTCATCGGACCGACAGCTTTCGTGGTCGGGTTTGAGGTATTCACCCGTGTGCTCTTCCCGGATATCGTCCCGGCGTGGGTCCACGTGGTGGCCGCTCTAGCTGCTATTTCCGCGGGCGCGTTTGCATTCTCCACGTTCGTTTTCACGAGCATGGCCCGCCTTGAGGGGCAAATCCACGAGCGCAACCGCCGGCTGGCGCTTCTCAACACGATCGCGACACGCGCCAGCGAGTCCCTGGACCTTGAACAGGTGGCGGCGACCATATGCCGAAACGTGAGCAACGCCCTCGACGCCGAGGCTGCCGCAATAGCCCTCACGTCTGAAGACGACGGGGAGCTCCGCCTGGCCGGCCACGTGGGCCTCCCGCCCGGCGCCACGGGGCCAGATGGCGCCCTGGGGACTTACGACTGCGACTGCCGAAAGGCGCTCGCCCTGGACGGACCCGTTGTCCGGGACGCCCAAGAGCTGTCCGGCTGCATGGGCGTGGTCCCCAACGGCGGTTCGGCAACCTGCGTAAGCGTTCCCACGCGGTCGAAGGGCAAGAGCATCGGTGTACTCCTGGTGGTCCGCCGGGGGCGCAAACCATTTACGGACGATGACATAGACCTTATCGTGGCCCTCGGCTCCCAGGCGGGGCCCGTCCTTCAGAACGCCCAGCTATTCAGCAATACGGGTGCGATCGCGGTTCTCCAGGAGCGGCAGCGCGTCGCCCGGGAGGTTCACGACGGCCTGGCGCAGACGCTGGGCTATATGAATGTCCAACTGGGCATCGTCGACCAATTCCTCGCGGAAGGAGACCTGGAAAGCGTTCGCGGCGAGCTTGAAGCAATGTCCCAGGTGACCCGTACCGCCTACGAGGACCTGCGTCATTCAATTACTGACCTGCGCACACCACTCGCGGTCAGCGGCGGCGTCCGCCGCACGCTCCGCGAATATCTTGAGAAATTCAGCATTCAGACCGGCATTACGTGCCGTTTCGATGGGCACACCGGATCGGCTGCCGTCCTGCCGGCCGAGTCCGAGGTCCAATTGCTCCGGATCGTGCAGGAGGCCCTCAACAACGTCCGAAAGCACGCGCCGGGCGCCGAAATATGGCTTCACGTTGAGGCCAATTCGCGCAGCGTTAAGACCGTGATCCGGGATAACGGACCCGGTTTTGACCCGCACAAGATCGGACGCGAAGGTCGCTACGGACTGCACACAATGAAAGAGCGTGCCGAGGCGAGCGGCGGGACGCTGCGGATCGAAAGCAGGCCCGGCGCAGGAACAACGATTGAGGTGATCCTTCCGACTGAAGGGGTCAGAGCCGCATGACGGAGAAGTTCCTTCTCGTGGACGACAACACGTTGCTGAGGGGGTCGCTTGCGCGCCTGATCGGCATGTGGCGGCCCGGGGCCATCGTCGAGGAGGCGAGCAATGGCCTCGAGGGGGTCGAGCGAGCCCGTCGCCTTCACCCGGACGTAGTCCTCATGGACATCCGGATGCCGGAGTGCGATGGCATCGAGGCGACACGGCTCATCAATTCAGAGCTGCCGGAGACCAAGATCATCATGTTGACGGTTTCCGAAGATGATGCACACCTGTTCGACGCCATTAGCGGCGGGGCGCATGGCTACCTGCTCAAGAATATGCGCCCGGAGGAGCTGTTCGAGATGCTCGAGGGAGCACTGAACGGGGAAGCGGTGATTGCGCCGACGATGGCCCAGCGCGTCTTGCAGGCCTTCGTCGACGAGGCTCACCGCCACGCGGAAGTCGGGGAAGCGACGTCCGAATTATCGAAGCGTGAGATGGAGGTCCTGGAGCTTGTGAGCGAAGGCGCGACCAATAAGGACATCGCCGACCGCCTCTTCATTTCCGTCGGGACGGTCAAGAATCACATTCACAGTATCCTGGAGAAGCTGCACCTGAAGAACCGCGCCCAGTTAGCCGCCTACAGGCGCAGGCGCCAGATCGGCTGGCACTAGGTCAGTCGCCGTTGCACGTTCGGCTTTATCACGGTCGGCGTTCCGCACGGCACGATAAGCCGATTTCAGGATCTCGCAGCCCGGCAGGCAGCTGATCAAACTTCTGGCTATCCTGAACAGGCGTTCCCACGAGAAAGGACGAGAACCGACTGCCCCGCTACCTGCGAAGACGACCAGTTGCCTTCTCGGCGCTCGGCTGGCCGGGGTGATGGAGCGCACGTGTGGGCGTAAACTCGTCTGCATGTCTGAAGACTACGCGTCGCTGATGACAGCCGGGCGCAAGGCAATCAGGGAGGGGCGCTGGAGCGATGCGCGTGATGCATTCGAGCGAGCCCGTGCCGTGGCGCCGACTGGTGAGGCAACGGAGGGTCTGGCCGATGCGTGCCGCTGGCTCGGTGACTCCGCCGTGGTCGGGCTGGACGAGGAGGCGTACAAGCTGTACCGCTCCGAGGGCGACAAGCGATCGGCCGGACGCATGGCGATCTGGCTGGCCATGGATAACTTCGAGTTTCGGGGCGACACGGCGGTCCTCGGCGGTTGGCTGCAGCGGGCGCACCGGCTCCTGGACGAGGACCGGGAGTGTGCCGACTACGGCTGGCTTCTTGCATGGGAAGCCCACATCAGCCTGATGGTGGATAACGACAGCGCAAAAGCCATCGCCAATGGTGTGAAGGCCGCGGCAATCGGACGGACACTCGATATCGCGGATCTGGAAACCCTGGCGCTGGCCGTGGAGGGCCTCGCTCTTGTCACAGAGGGAGATGTCGATCTCGGCATGAAACGCCTTGATGAGAGTTGCACCGCGGTGATGGCCGGCGAGGTGACCGATGGCAACGCGAGGGCAACGGCAATCTGCTATCTCATGGACGCCTGTGACCGGGTCCGAGACTATAACCGCGCGGAACAATGGTGCGTGCGAGCTCATGAGATCGCCCGCCAGATCCACTTCGAATCTCTGATGGGCGTCTGTCGCCCGCACTATGCCGTTGTCCTGATGTGGCACGGACGGTGGAAGGAAGCCGAAGAGCAACTGCTTCTGGGAAACGACGAGATTCGCGAGCTCCGGCCAGCCATGATCGTCGAAGGACTGGTCCGTTTGGGTGAGCTCCGTTGGCGACAGGGGCGGTGGGACGAGGCCGCGGACCTGTTCGAGCAGGCAAAATTTGCCGACTTATCGCAACTGGGCCGGGCGGAACTTGCCCTGAGCCTTGGCTACCTGGACGAAGCGCGCGACCTTGTCGAGAAGTACCTTCGCCGGATCCCCACGCACGATAGGATCGAGCGTGCGTTCGGTCTCGAGATCGGCGTGCGGGTCGCAGTCGCCAGGTCGACGCTGGAGCAGGCGACCGAGTACGCCGAGGAGCTGACGGCCATCGCCGCAAGGGTGGGCACGGACCCCATGCTGGCGTCTTCGCACCTTGCACAAGGGTTGCTCGCCGCCGCCTCGGGTTCCCACGAGCAAGCGCGGGCTTGCCTTGAAGACGCGACCGACTATTACGCCCGTCACGGTGCCCCGTTCGAAGAAGCGCGAGCACGCCTGGAGCTAGCACGTTCTCTGGCAGCCCTTGGAAGGGCCGAGCAAGCAAGCAGGGAGTGCCAGTCGGCGATCGAAACGCTCGATGAGATCGGGGCTGTGAAGGAGTCCGAACGGGCGGCCAGTCTCCTCCACCAGATCGATCCGCTTGCCCTACGCCAGCCTCCCCCGCAAGACGAAGCCGGTCTCTCACGACGTGAGCTTGAAGTGCTGGCCTTGCTGGCACAGGGCCTGAGCAACCAGGAAATCGCAACGAGTCTCGTTCTTAGCGTACGAACTGTTGAACGCCACATCTCGACGATATACGAGAAGCTCGGCGCCGCGGGGCGTGCGGCCCGCGCGGCTGCCAGCGCCTACGCAGTCAAACGTGGCCTCATCTAGTCCCAGCCGGAATTACGTGTAGAGCGCTCTAAGAATTGGGTACTGGCACGCATAAAGCGCTTACCGTTTGCTCCTAGTCTGTTCTCATCAGTGCTTCGCCGGACGCGCACGGGCTTCAGGCTCGGCGCACCCGGCGAACACTGATGAAGGTCATCACAGGAGGAGAGACATGACACAGGCGACGGAAACGTTAGATCAGGCGAAGGCCGATGCTTTCGCGGGCAAGATGCTGGAGACGCTGAACTACTCGGCGATCGCGCTCTTCAGCAGTGTTGGCCACCAGACCGGGCTATTCGATGTTATGGCGAAGCTGCCACCCTCAACCAGTGCGGAGATCGCGAATGCGGCGGGCCTGAACGAGAGATACGTCCGCGAATGGCTCGGTGGTGTTACGCTCGCCCGCGTTGTCGAGTACGACCCAGCGGGCAAGACATACCGTCTGCCGCGTGAGCATGCTGCGTTCCTGACAAGGGAAGCGGGGCCCAACAACTTCGCGTTCTTCATGCAGTACGTCCCGCTCGTCGGGAACGTTGAGGCAGATGTCGTTGAGTCGTTCCGCAAGGGCGGCGGCGTGCCCTACTCCAAGTACCCAAGCTTCCAGCGGCTGCAGGGCGAGGAAACGGCCCGCGTATACGACGCGGCACTTGTCGATGCGATCCTGCCGTTGGCACCCGGGATCGTCGAGCGTCTGCAGTCCGGCATCAACGTCCTCGACATCGGCTGCGGAGTCGGCCACGCGATCAACGTGATGGCCAGGGCGTTCCCAAAGAGCAACTTCACCGGCTACGACTTCTCGGAAGAGGGCGTGGCCCTTGGGCGGGCGGAAGCGAAGGCCTGGGGACTTCCCAACGCGAAATTCGAGGTCAAGGACGTCTCGAAGCTCGACGAGTCGGGTCAGTACGACCTGATCACCGCGTTCGACACGATCCACGACCAGGCGCACCCTCGGCGCGTGCTCGCCGGCGTGGCAATAGCCCTGAAGCCGGATGGAATGTTCCTGATGGGCGATATCGCCGCGTCAAGCAACCTGGAGGAGAACTACGATCACCCGATGGGCCCGGCTCTATTCATGTTCTCGACGTTCCACTGCATGACGGTCTCGCTGGCACTGGACGGCGAAGGGCTGGGCACGTGCTGGGGCGAGCAGAAGGCGCGCGAACTCCTCGCCGAGGCCGGCTTCACCAGGATCAGCACAGGGCAGGTCGAGGGCGACTTCCTGAACATCTACTACGCCTGTCAGAAGTAGGTCTGCAAAATCCGAAAAGGAGGAAGGGAATGGCTAAATACATCCTGGAGTGCGGCGAGCACGCGGACGCCGAATGTTTGGCGATGACCAAAGAGCTTGAGGAGTTCGGCACGCCAAACGTTTTGAAGGACCGCGACTTCTTCTGCTCCTGCCCATTTGGCCACCATGCAGGGTGGGCGGTGGTCGAAGCTTCATCGAAGGATGCGGTGCTGTCGGACCTGGCGCCCAGGTTCCGCGCGCACGCCCGAGTCCACGAGATTGAGACGGTGCGGCTCTAGCGTCACGTACTGACACGGTGTGACGCGATCCGTCAAGCTCGGCAGGCAGGTGCTCAAACCCCTGGCCAAGCTGAGCAGAAGCCTGCTATCGTGTGACATCGTCGCCCAGACACGAATCGTCCCGATTTCAGCCTGCAAACGATCCGACTCCTTCTAAGCAGCGGTTGGTTTGCGGGGAATCGAACAAGCGTGCGGATTCCTACGCCGCATAACTGTCAGCTAAGCCGCATCCGA
>JBBISJ010000033.1:0-20274 GCA_037441345.1 Chloroflexota bacterium | reverse complement strand
GCTAAGCCGCATCCGAACCCGGGCACGATATGCTGGCCGCTAGACCGCAGTTGCAGCGTATGACTGCCACTGCAAAGCCCCATTGCATGGTCCAAGGCTCAAGTCCGGCAGGTGGCGGTATAATCTGCATCACAGAGAACACAACGATGGTGGCGGGAGTCCGAATCGATATACCCAAAGACCAAGTTGCTGCTTTCTGCAAGCGGTGGAAGATCACTGAGCTTGCAGTCTTTGGTTCAGTGCTGCGGGATGACTTCCGGCCGGACAGCGATGTCGACGTGCTGGTGACGTTTGCGCCCGATGCAAAGTGGAGTCTGTTCGACCATGTTGACATGGAGGACGAACTCGAGAAGATCCTCGGTCGCCCAGTGGATCTGGTGAGCCGGCGGGGGATCGAGAGGAGCCGAAACCCATTCCGCCGTAAAGCGATCCTGGAGTCAGCCCGGGTCGTTCATGTCGCGTGACCGGGACTACGCGGCAGACATCCTGGCGGCAGCTCGCCTGGCGTTGAGCTATGCAGAGGGCGTCGACTATGACGCGTTCTTGGACGATACGATGCGGCAGGACGCCATTGTCAGAGAGCTTCTCATCATCGGTGAGGCGGCCAAGCGCTTGTCGGCAGCGCCGATGAGCCCGTTTCTGATCGCACGGGTCCGCTCTCGCCCCCGCTCCCTGTGCCGTTGCCGTCTCTTCTTGGCCTCCCTGGTCTGCGCCATCGCTACCTCCCGGCTGCCGTTCCGATCTCTGAAGCCGCTTCCTTTTCCGTCCTGTCTTCCACTTCCGCGAGCAGCCGCGCGAGCAAACGGTACACCTCTTCGTTGAAGACCAGGGCCGTATGGGAACCGTGCACCTCGAAGTTGCGGCTTTCGTCCTCGTCGAGGCAGACCCGCCAGTCCACTACGCCGTCGCCCTTGGTGTAGATCGCTGCCCGCCGCACCTCTGGTGGCCAGCGGTCACGTTTCTTGTGCAGGAACTCGCAGGCGCACTCGCGGGAGTGGTCGTGGTCCCCGTGCCTGCGGGGCCGGCTCGCGGGCGAAGGGAGGACCCGCCCCATGGCCCGGGCCGCTTCTAACACCCAGCGGTGCGCGCGCAGGGCACGGATCGGTGAACCGAGAGCAATGACCTGCGAGACCATCTCCGGACGCTCTGCCGCTGCCGCCCGCGCCAGCACCCCGCCGAAGCTGTGGCCGATGAGCTGCACCTTGCGTCCGGACTGGCGGTGAACGGCGTCAACCGTCTCGATCAGCCGCTCAAGAAGGACATCCGGGCAGTCCGCGTTGCGCCCGATGTCGGAGAAGAAGGGGGTATAGCCGATCCGGCGCAGCCAGAAGTAGAGGTCGGCGAGATAGAGATCAGACTGCAGGAAGCCGGGGACCACAACGACCGGCGAACGGTTCCCACGCAGCGAGAACCGGCCGTAATAAACGGGAGAAAGGCGCAGCTGAAGCCAGGTCAGGCCGGTGCTCAGTTCCCTCCACAGCGGGAGCGCAACGGGTTCAAAGACGGGGGCGCAGGCGGGAGAGCAGAGGGGCGCAGGCAACCCTCCACCGTCCGTCCAAACGGCCTGTGGAGGCGACGCACGCTTTGCCGTACTGCGAGGCATCTGGTTCCCAGACTCGCCGCTACTAACCCGCGCAGCAGGAGAGCTTCGCCACGTCGCGGCTGAACGTCTGCCCGGCCAGCCGCAAACCCTCAGCGAATGTGAGGTACGGCGCCATCGTATCCACCAGCTCCGCGACAGTAAGTCCGTTCTTGAGCGCTATCACGGCGGCGTAGATCACGTCGCCGGCGCTTTCCGCCAGGACGTGAACGCCGAGCAGGCGGTCGCTCTCCGCGTCCGCAACGAGCTTGAAGAGAGCGTGCATGTCCTGGTTCACCCAGGCGCGGGAGAGCGCGCTCGCGGG
The DNA here is from genome assembly GCA_037441345.1 of Chloroflexota bacterium. Classification (GTDB taxonomy): domain Bacteria; phylum Chloroflexota; class Dehalococcoidia; order SM23-28-2; family RBG-16-64-32; genus DATKKM01. The sequence goes on along the minus strand of JBBISJ010000033.1, from coordinate 18,370 downwards.
CAGCACCGCTGTCTTCACCTCGTATCCCTCGTCGCGGGCCTGTTGTTCGGTGAGCCCTACTGAGGCCACCTGCGGGCTGGTAAACGTGACCCTGGGCACGACGGATAGGTCGATGCGGCGCTGACTGCCGTTGAGCGCGTTCTCGGCAGCGAGCGTGCCCCCGTGAGCCGCCACATATACGAACTGGGGCGCTGGCGTCACGTCGCCCGCCGCCCAGACGCGCGGGTTGCTCGTCCGCAGCGTCTCATCGACGATCACAGCACCCCGCTTGTCCGCGTCCACGCCCGCCTTGTCGAGGCCCAGACCAGCCGTATTGGGGCGACGGCCGGTGGCCACGAGAATGTGCGCTACCTCCACCTCTCGCCGTCCCCCGGCGGCATCGACGTACAGCCGCTTCGGGCCGTTCCCCGTGTCAACCTTCGTCGCCTGGGCCCCGGTGATGATATCCATCCCCCCGGCCCGCAGCGCCTCCGCCAGGGCCTCGCTGATCTCCGGCTCCTCGAAGGGAGCGATCCGCGGCATGATCTCGATGACGGTGACTCGGGAACCGAGGCGCGAGAAGAGTTGCCCAAGTTCGAGGCCGATCGCGTTGGCGCCGATGATCGCCAGGGTCTCGGGCACCTGCTCGAGCTCCAAGGCTGTCGTGCTGGTGAGATAACCCGCCTCGCTCAGGCCCTCAATCGGAGGCACGGCGGGCGAGGCGCCGGTGGCGATGAGATAGGCGTTGGCTGTGATCGCCCGGCCGTCAACGGAGAGCGTCTTCTCGTCGATGAACTCGGCGTGGCCTCGCAGGACCTCCCAGTCGTAGGCGTCCACGATCTCCTCGTACTTCTCGTGCCTGAGCGTCCGTACGAGGTCACGCTTCTGCTCGACGAGGGCGCGCAGGTCCACCCGGCCCGCGTTCGTCTCGATGCCGGCGAAGCTGTGGTTGCCCGCCAGGTAGTAGACCTCGGCAGCGCGCAGGAGCGCCTTGCTGGGAACGCAGCCGACGTTGACGCAGGTGCCACCCAGCGTCGACTCCTCGACCATCACGACCCGGCCTCCCGAGTCTCGCGCCTTGATCGCCGCAGCGAAGGCGGCTGACCCAGAGCCAATGATCGCCAGGTCGTACTCCTCGCCGCCGCGCAACCCGTCCGTCGGGCGCGGCGCTTCCGCTTCGAGCACTTCAACAGACCCGGGACGATAGCCGACCTCCTTGATCGCCGTCGCGAACCTGTCTCCGTCAACGTCGCCCTTGATCGTGAAGGTGGCCTCCTCACGTCGGAAGCTGGCCGTAGCTTCCGACGCGCCGGCGCTCTGGAGAGCTTTCACGACTGTGCCTTCACAGTGGTCGCAGGTCATGCCTCGGACCTGCATGCGCACTCGCTTCGTAGTCATCAGCTCTCCTCCTTCAGCATCTCTGCATCGCCTTGGTCGATGATCTGGCAGACCTCTACTGAACCAGCGTGTTCTTGAAGAAACTCCTCGGCCATCGAGAGGACCTGCCGCACGCGGTTGTCGGCCAGGCTGTAGTAGACGCGGCGGCCGTCGCGCCTTGACCTCACGAACCCGCACCAGCGCAGGCAGGCCAGGTGGCTCGATAGGCGGCCCTGCAGCGCACCTGTCTCCGCGACGAGCTCGCCGACGGTGCGCTCGCCGTCCTCAAGGAGTTGGAGGATGCGGACCCGCGTGGGGTCGCCTAGGCCGCGGAAGAACTTGGCCGTCACGCCTGCAGGGGAGCGTGCCGGAGTGAGCGGGGTTGGCCGAAGTACTTCAAGAGTCATTGGAATTAGGTCTCCTATACGGATAAGCGTACTTTTCGCTCACCCCTAAGTTTACGGCAAACCGTATGCGTTTGCAAAGCCGGAAGGTGCAAGATGTCAGGCGAAGAAATCAGTCAGCTTGGCCTGGTTGCGGCGCCGCTGGTCACGGCGGCCTTCGGCCTCGACTCACCGCCGAGCGCTCACGAGACGCCTGACATGGCGTCCGACACGCCATGACGGAGGGGCTCTCCGGACATGCGCGCGTCGTTGCGGAATATAATCAGGATTAGAGATGCTACCCGGCGGCGGGCAGTTTCCTTCGAAGTGCTTGACATTCCAGTCTACTCGAAGGTCTAGAGTTAGATTGAAGCCAACAAAGGAGGCGAAGTCTGACCAACGAAATCGATTAGGCAAGCGAACGAACGTGTGGGTTCCTGAGAGCGCATAACTGCGCGCTAAGCCGCATGGGACGCTTCTACCTCCGGAGCCGGGTGAACAGGTTCGAGTCCTGTCGGGGGCGCCAGTTGTATCTGCGCCAGTCCGCGGATACCGCAGGTGACTGGTAACGCCGGTGATTACCGGCGCGTCAATATCAGTGAAATGGTTTATCGAACGCTCGCCTTGCGTGGCGGCTGGCCGGCTCTCCGATTATTGCCATTGGCGGCGCTCGTCCTGCTCACCAGTGCCTTCGGCCTCTGCGAGGACGACGAGTCGCCCCTGGAGCGGGCGATTATGGACGTCGAATTCCGACCGATTCTGGATGCCAGTTGCTCACCTCGCGCGGAGGTGTCGCACGGCGCCCCGGTCAAGTTCACTCTGCGCAGGGGTTCAGACAGCAGCCAGAGGGACTTCGAGCGCCGTGAGGACGCGTTTGGTAATGAGTACTACGTAGAGACCGTCAATGGCGAACCCCGCACGAGCGGATACATCGAGATCTACTCCGTGGTGGTGGGCAAGGGGAAGGACCGAAAGGTGTACTACGGGCCGAAGGGCGCCGCCGACCGCGGAATCGAGGTGGTCCCGGACGGATCCGGCATTACCCTGACCACTACCGAGGACGGCCCCGCGCGCACGGAGCGCATCGAGGTCTGGGTCACCCTCGATTATGAGTACGACCGCAGCGCGGATTTTGAGGACCAGGCGAGCGGAGATGCCCGCATCCCCATGGGCGTGATCTGCGTGGCCGACATCGTGCACTCCGACCCGACCGACCCGTCGGCGCCCTCTCCGTCCCCGCCGGCGGCCCCGACAGCGACCGTCGTCTCGGCGCCACCGCCCGATTCGGGCCTCACGCTCGAGACGTACCCCGGCGAGGTTAGACTGGGTGAGACGCTTTCCCTCAGCGGCGATGGGTTCACTCCCAACTGTCCGGTCACCCACACCTTCACACCTCCGGGCGGCACGCCGTTCTCGATCGAGAGCACGGCCGACGCCGACGGCGTCGTTACAGCCACCGTCGACATCACCTCGGACCAACCGACCGGCGCCTGGATCGTAACGGCGACCGACGATACGAGCGGCAAGCAGGCGCAGGCGACATTCAGCGTCGTCCCTTAGCGGCAGGCCAGTTATGGCCCGAACCCGGTGGTGCAGTGACATCTCTTAACAGCAGCATGACTGCTCCCCACCTGGACGCCTGCAACTGACACAACCCGAGTTCGCGCCGTTCCGGCGAGACAGGCGACGATGGAAAGCCCTAATCTTGTGGGCGATGACTCATAGTTCCGTCTCGAAGCCGCCGGCGTATCACGTGCTGGCGAAGCCCACGGGCGCGATCTGCAACCTGGACTGCTCGTACTGCTTCTTCCTGTCGAAGGAAGCGCTTTACCCCGGCAGCCGTTTCCGCATGTCCGATGAACTGCTGGAGGCATACATCCGGCAACTCATCTCCTCGCACCGCACGAGCGAGGTAACAATCGCGTGGCAAGGCGGCGAGCCGACGTTGATGGGCCTCGATTTCTACCGGCGAGCGATGGAACTGGCAGAGAAGTACCGCCGTCCCGGGATGACCTTCCTCCACACGATCCAGACAAACGGCACTCTACTCGACGACGATTGGGCCGCCTTCTTCAGGGAGCACAACTTCCTCGTCGGAATCAGCATCGACGGGCCGCGGGAACTGCATGACGCTTATCGCGTCGATAAGGGAGGCAAGCCAACATTCGACCGTGTCATGCACGGACTGCGGCTCCTGCAGAAGCACGGCGTTGAGCTGAACGTCCTCACCACCGTCAACCGCGCCAACGGCGATCACCCCCTGGAGGTTTACCGCTTCCTGCGCGACGACGCCAGCGCCACCTGGATGCAGTTCATCCCGGTCGTCGAGCGCATCAACGCGGACGGCAAGACGATCTACCAGGAAGGCAGCGCGGTCTCTGAGCGGTCCGTGCTGCCGGAGCAGTTCGGCGGCTTCCTGATCACCATCTTCGACGAATGGGTGCGCAAGGATGTCGGCCGCGTCTTCGTCCAGACCTTCGAAGCCTCGGCCCGGAACTGGATTGGCATGCCGTCCGGGATGTGCGTCTTCAACGAGACCTGCGGCCTGGGCGTCGCGCTCGAGCACAACGGCGACCTCTACTCCTGCGATCACTTCGTCGAACCCGACTACCTGCTGGGCAACATCCTGCGGGAGGACATGATCGATCTCGTCGCATCCGACCGCCAGCACGCCTTCGGGCAGGACAAGGTCGACTCGCTCCCGCGGTACTGCCGCGAATGCGATGTGCGGTTTGCCTGTCACGGGGAGTGCCCCAAGAACCGCTTCGTCCTCACACCCGAAGGAGAGCCCGGACTGAACTACCTGTGCCCCGGCCTCAAGGCGTTCTTCCATCACATCGACCACCCAATGAAACTCCTGACGGGCCTGATCCGCGAGGGGCGTCCCGCGACCCTCATCATGCAACTGCTCGCCGAAGAGGACGCCCAACGGCAGGCGCTTTATGCCCATGCCGCACGCAACGACACCTGTCCCTGCGGCAGCGGCATCAAGTTCAAGAAGTGCCACGGAGCCGCGGCGAGCACGCACCCCTGAGCATGGCGTGAAGGTCAGGGCGCGCGATGGATCGTACGCTGAGCGCGGCTACTCCACCGCCAGCAACTGGTCGAGCTCCACCAGCGGGTCGAGGCTGTCCCGCCCGCCCAGCAACACCTCCACCTTCCGTATCGTCCCCGTGAACTCGAACGGGCTCTCGTAGTGTTCGCTAACCGGCGTCTGCCCGTCGGCGCCAATCTCCATCGGCTCAAGACCGCCGAGCGCGCCGCGTCCCATGCGCCGGACAGCACACTCGCCCACTTTCTCCCCGTTCAGATACATCCTGGCGATTCCCTGCATGCTGTCCGTCTTGATGAAGTCGATACGGGCGGTCACGCGCCCTGCGGGCACCTCGGCCTCCGACCTCGCGTGGAAGGACTCCAGCCCGAGGAAGTTCAGCTCGTAGTTCAGGTGGTTATCCTTGATGAACAGCGTCCAGCCACCGTGGCGCCCGCCGTGCGCGGCGAGCACCCCTTCATCCGCACTCGATGAGCGTTCGAATTCCGCGGTGATCCGGTGCGAGCGATCCGCAACGTTCGGCGCTCGCCGTGTCGGGATGGTCGCCTTCCCGGCGTAGTATTTGAATTGCCGGCGCGATTGTCCGACACGCTGGAATCCCGCTGCGAGCGCGTCCGCCAGCGGCAGCACGTTGCACTTTTCGGCCTCTTCCCACCACGCGTCAATCAGGGACTGCAGCTTCTCCGGATGCTCGCCCGCCAGGTCCGCACATTCCGAGAAATCATCGTCGATGTGATATAGCTCCCACGTGTCGTTGTCGAACGAGTCCCCCGGCCTGTGAAATGACACCGCCTTCCAGCCACCCTCGTAGATTGCGCGGTGGCCAAGCATCTCGTAATACTGCCGGTCTTTCCTCGTCGGAGCAGCGGCGTCTTCGAACGTGTAGGCGAAGCTCCTCCCCTCGATCGGCATCTGCTCGACGCCCTTGTGGACGACGGGCGCCTCGACCCCCAGGACTTCCAGAACCGTGGGTGTGACGTCGGTAACGTGGTGATACTGGCCGCGGATCGCGCCGCCGTCCTTGATGCGGGCCGGCCAGTACACGATCATCGGGTCCCGGATGCCGCCGCCGTGTGTGTTCTGCTTGTACCGCTTCAAGGGCGTGTTGCCGGCCTGCGCCCAGCCCGTTGGGTAGTGGTTGTGGTGCAGCGGCCCACCCAGCTCGTCGATATGCTTGACCAGGTCGTCCACGGTGAGATCGACGCGAACGCCGGCGAGCGTATTGAAGTAGATGTGCTCCGGCGTGCCGATGGGGCCACCCTCCTGGCTGGCGCCGTTGTCGGAGATGAGGACGATCAGCGAGTTCTGCAACTGGCCCAGGTCCTCCAGGAAGTCCAGCAGCCGGCCGATATGGTGGTCCGTGTGGTCCAGGAACCCGGCGAACACTTCCTGGGTGCGGGCGAAGTAGCGCTTCTCGGTCTCGTTCAGTTCGTCCCAGGCACGCACGCCTTCGTTACGCGGCGCCAGTTGTGTCCCGGGCGGCACGATGCCCATCCGCTTCTGGCGCTCGAATACGCGCTCGCGAACTGCGTCCCAGCCGTCATCAAACCGGCCGCGGTACTTCTCGATGAACTCGCGCGGCGCGTGGTGCGGCGCATGCGTGGCGCCGAAGGCAAGGTAAAGGAAGAATGGCCGCTCGGGTTCAACCGACTTCTGGTCCCGGATGAACGTTATCGCCCGGTCTACCAGATCTTCCGTCAGGTGGTAGCCGTCTTCCGGCGACTTCGGCGGCCGCACTTTCTCGTTGCCCATCACCAGGTCCGGGTTCCACTGGTCGGTCTCGCCACCGAGGAAGCCATAGTAGCGATCAAAACCCCGGCTCGTGGGCCAGTGGTCGTAAGGGCCGGCGGCAGATGTGTCCGTGTTCGGTAGCAGGTGCCACTTGCCGGAGGCAAACGTGTTGTACCCGTGCAGCCGCAGGATCTCCGCGATGTTAGCGGCGCGTTCTGTCGCGTAGCCGTAGTAGCCCGGATAGCCGGCATTGAGCTCGGTGATTCGCCCGACGCCGACCGAGTGGTGGTTGCGGCCGGTCAGCAGGCATGCGCGCGTCGGCGAGCAGAGGGCGGTGGTGTGGAAATTGTTGTAGCGCAGCCCGCCTTCCGCGAGCCTGTCCATGTTCGGTGTCTCAATGTCTGACCCGTAGCAGCCGAGGTGCGCGAAACCGGTATCGTCCAGGACGATGTAGATCACGTTCGGTGCGCCTTCGGGTGGCAACGCTCGCTCCGGGTACGACGGGGTGCTCTCCTGTATTGTGCGGCCGATCACGCCGCCGAATTCGGTCGTGGTCCCCATTCATCCCTCCGGTGGGCTGTTGGTTCGGACTGTAGCACACAGGCCGGCGGTACGCACCGGGAACTCCTGGTCCCGTTCGAGCGGCGCCGGCCTCAGCTCAGGATCAGGGCGATCCGCGCCGCGCCGATAATGAGACTCAGCGCCAGCAGCACCAGGAACGGCCAGAACGATAGCCTGAGCCACTCCCGCACGTCGGCGTCGGCCGAAGCCGACGCCAGGGCCCTTGCGATCGTGGCGGCAACGAAGGCAAGGACGATCCCCCCGCCGACCGGCGATTCACCGACCGCGTCGATCACGGTCAATACCACCTCAATTGCCCTCCCGCCTTACCTGCCTGTCAAACAGGCCGCGCACCATTCCGACGTAGTTGAACACCGCGTACAACAGGTAGTAAGGCATGAAGCGGAAGTCGCGCCCGACACACCGCAGCAAGCCGAGCCCGGCGCCGGCAGCGGGAATGAAGAACACGGCCGCCATACGCCAGCCGAACTTCCTGATGGTGCGCCCAAGACCCGCACCATCCGCCAGCCACTGATCGCGCGCAAACCTGAAGCCCGCATCGAACGCATGTGGGACGACGACTTCGCGTGAAAGGCCGAAGTTCGCGCCCTCTCGTTGAAGGCGGGAACGAATCTCGATGTCCTCGCCCGTCCGAAACGAGGGATCCATCCCGAAGCGCAGGAATACGTCCTTCTTGAACAGAGTCGCCGAAAGCCCGAACCAGTGCCGGCTGCGTCCCCGGTTGTAATGGCTGGCGAGCGCCTGGCTCCAGTAGTCGCCCGAATCCACGGCGACAAGGCTCGCCTGCAGCGCGTCCTTACCTGCTGAGACTAGCTCCTCCAGCAAGCGCTTCAGCGCTAACTCCGGCAGTTGGATGTCGGTGTCGATGAAGGCCACGTAGGGGCAACGGGCCGCCTGGGCCCCCATCTGCCGTGCGTATGATACCCCCCGGCCCTCATCGGACAGGACGGCGTCGGCATATCGCGCGCTGATCTCCGCTGTATCGTCCGTCGACATCCCATCCACCACGAGTATCTCGCGCGGGCGGTTGGCCCGGATCGAGGAGAGGCAGTCTCCGATCGCCGCCGCCGCGTTCCTCGCCGGGACGACGACCGAGACCTCGAGTGTCCCTGGATCATCGGCCGCGGTTCTTGGCCCGGCCGTCACCGCGATGTCACCTCATCCGGCCTGGCGTTGCAGCTCGGGCGCCACCGGTACAACGTGAAGTCCTCGTTGCCGAACACCAGCTCGAAATTACATCGCCGCTCAATAGCCCGCCGTGCGTCCTCCAGGAAGGTCGGTTCGTTGTAGAAAAGGTGAGCGGCGGCGCCGTCGCCCCGGGAAAGGGCGACGAAGATCGGCCAATCGTCATGGCGCCAGCGAAACTGTTCCGGGCTCAGGTACCCCTGAATATCCGGCTTCTCCTTCTTTCCCGGCCGCACGGAGTACCGCCAGTCCAGCGTCTTCGTGTTCTGCCAGGCGCCCGCCGGATAGCCGCCGTAGATGTTCGCCGGGCCCAACTCTTCGATAACGAACCGAAAGCCATCAATCTCCTTCGGCGAAACGTAGTCGTACGACTCGTTTCCGTAATGAACGACGATGTGCAGTGGTGCCATGACCGCAAACAGCGCGACTACGAGCATCGCCGCGGGGCGCCATTGGACGGCGATCACCACGAGAATGGCGAGGGCCGGAAGGCTGAACAGGAGGACGCGGATCAGCATCTCGCCCCCGTAGGCGTACATCGGCGCCAGTACCAGCAGGCCGAGGAGACTGACAACCGCGAACACGACGGCGAGTGGTGTGAGGTGTTGATCACCATCGCCCTGCTCAAGCGGCCGGAAAGCTCCTCTCAGACCGCGCACGTACGGAACGCCGTCCCGGCGATGCAGGCCGTGGTCTCGCGTCCATACCCAGAACCCCAGCCCTGCCAGCGCGAACGCAAGAACCGTCGCCAGCATCCTCAGGCGCCCCACCACTGTGTGCTCGGGAGTGCCCGCCAATCTTCCGCCCACGTTGAGGTTGAAGAAGTCCTGGGGTGATAGCAGGCTGTCCAGGAGGCGGTTGTGAGACGTATCGAAGTACTCGAACGCGCCATACATCTGCCAGGAGAGCAGCATCGCGGCGGCCGCCGCCAGGAGGGGCCAGTGCTTTAGCCGCCTCGCCAGCATCAGCGCTCCAAGCGTTGCGAACGCAATGAGCGCCGTCAGTAGATGAGTCAGGACAATCGCACCGTACAGAACGAGCACCAGTGCAGTCGACCCGACATCGAACTCCCCATCCCTCCGCGCGGATATGTACGCCAGCAGCGCGAGAAGGCACAGGTACAGGAGTAGAGCGAACGCCTGGGGACTGAAGTAATCCTGGCCGGTCCAGTTGAAGAGGTAGAAGAACCAGATCCCGGCCCACCACCGGTTGCCGGACGGGTGGAAGATCCGCAGGAGGACCACCAGCGGCACGATATAGGCGATGCTCGCCGCGAATGGGAACAAGCCCATCAATGCCTCGCTGCTGACCGGGAGCATCTTCGCCACCCCAGCCATCACGCTCGGAAAGAGCGGCCAGTTGTGGTAGACGACGTCTTGCGCGTCGAACCAGTTGCCGCGCAAGAGCCAGTCAACGGCCGCGAAGTTCTTGTAGCCGGAACGGAAGCGGACTGTCGATTCGAGGACGTAGGGGGACAGCCAGAGCGCGGCGATCAACAACACCAGTTGTCCGGCAATCACCCCGTCCAGCCGGCGATCGATGAACCAGAGGCACGAAGACGCGAGGGGAAGCATCACCAGGCCGATCAAGAAGACGATGGAGAAGCTGGGAATGAGACCGAACTGCGACAGGTCAAGGTCGGCGGTGGCCAGCCCAAGGGTGAGGAAGAGGATGCTGAGTCCCGTGAGCGTCGACGAAGCCAGCACCAACCACTCGTCGGTGCCCCTGTCGTTCCCTGATGCTGCCAGCCTCGCGATCATGGGTGCTGCGTGGGAGCTTTGGATGGCGCCACCGGGCCTGACTTGATGACCTCTACGACAAAGCCCGCCGCCGTCGCGACCGCGGCCGCCGAGATCACGGCATTCTGCTGAAGCGCATGGCCTGCCCCCCGCCTGGACAAGAAACGCCACGTGTTCCTCACCAGTGCCCCGCCCAGAGTCCGCGCGAGATATGAGCGTTCTGAACTCAGGGCGGCTCCCCCGGTCAGGCGCCGCGTCCGGGCCTTGGATATTCCTTCAGAAAAGCTGCGCCGAATGACATAGCTGACCGTCTGCCGCTCACGGGGAACGTGGTGATGCACCTCCGCTTCGGGGGCATAGATGATCTGCCGGTCCGGCCACCGCTGGCGCGTCCGGATGCAGAGTTCAGTTTCGTCGCATCCGGTAACCTGGGCCCCCTCGCGCCCGACGAAGTCGCTGAATCCGCCGATCTCTTTCAGAACACCCGCCCTGAACGACATGTTGCAGCCCAGCACGTTCCTGACCGGTCCGCCTCTCGGGAGTCCGCGGTAGGAACAGCCGACGATCCAGAACAACTCCGGTGGGAACCACCGCGGCCGCCCACCTTGCCATGCGGGCTTAATGCCACCGCCCACTGCCATGACATCCTCGTACTTGTAGAGGCGGGATAACCCCTCAAGCCATCCGGGTTCTGCCGTCGCATCGTCGTCGATGAAGGCGATGATCTCCCCCCGGGACTGCTCGATGCCGGAGTTGCGCGCCGACGATAGGCCCCGCACTCCAGCATTCTCAATGACTGTCGTTCCGCCCCCGGTGAATGTCGCCCTGAGGTCTGCTGCCAGGTCCGGGTTGTGGTCGACTACGACGACCACTTCCAGGTTGGGATATGTCTGCGATCGTAGCGACTCGAGGGTCGCGAGCAACTGTGCTTTGCGATCGCGAGAGTACGTGCAGACCACGACCGAGATCAGCGGAGCGGTTTCTTCCCCTGGGGGGTTAATCCCCTTCGTCTCCCGTCGCGGGCTCGTCATCTTGACCGAATCCTGGTGGGCCGGCCCGAGCTACAATGCGCCCGTACGCACGAAACTGCCAAGCCGACGGTTCTTCCACAGCTCTCGCACCACCAGTCCAGCAACAAGGGCCGCGCCCACCTGCGTCACTGCCGTGATGATTGCGGAAGGTGGCCGTGACGCGGTGAACCCGGTGCCAAGAGCCGGCCAGAAGAGCGTCTGGGGCTCGCGCACGACCGGGTCAACCAGGAGGTGGGAAAGCGCCGCCACGCCCACGGAAAGCAGCCTCATGTCTCTGCCGCCAGTGGCCATGACGATGCCCGGCGCAAGCAATCCGGCACCAAACAGGAGAGTGTGTCCGATCAAGTGGTGATGGGGTGTCCAGCGGCCATTCGCCAGGCGCCGCACAACCCTGTCCACAGCGTCGGGCAAGACCGACCCCATGGCGACAAGCCGGTAGTCGATGCTCGACTGCCCGGCGGCCCGGGTCCGCGCATCCTCGTCTTCCTTCTCAGCGCTGCGCGACCTCAGCAACCTGTCCCCCGCCCAGACCGCGCCGCAAGCGATGACGATATGAGGTAGCGTTCTCATCTTGAATAGCTGGCCAACCGTGGACAACTCCCTCCGGGTCGACGGCCCTGCCCTTGAAGCCTAGTCGTTCCCATAACCGGGTGTCAACGAAGGATAGCGGAGGACGGCCTCCGGCGGTGACGGTTGGCAACCGCCAGTCTGACCGGGCAAAGCCGGTCCTGGGCTATACTGGCTGAGCTGTGGAAACGCGAAGCTCGGATCCAGCGCGCGGCCGGGATGTCGACTACGACATCTACGGCTGGCTTGGGCTCCGCCTGACTTCGCCCTCGCCTTCACTGGCCCGCGTCGCGTCACGCCAGATGAACCCACTGAGACCGCGAAGGCTGGAGCGGCAGCCGGATGTTTGCATCGCCGTGACCCGGGACGATCTGACTGCCACGAAGACGCACATCCTCGGCGATGCCGGGGACGGCCTGTGGACCAGCGCCAGCGAGGCCGGATTCGTGACCACGGGCATGGGCGGCACCGTCACTGTGCCGTTCGAATCCATCGGCGGGGCGTGCACCCTCCGTTGCTCACCGGACGTTAACGTGCGGCGCCTGTTCATAGACCTCGTTCGCCCGATGTTTCACCTTGCGCTTCTCCGAAAGGGCGCCGTTGCCATTCACTCATCTGCAGTCGTCTACGAGGGCAAGGGTGTGCTTTTCGCCGGCTGGTCAGAAAGCGGCAAGACGGAAGCGATGATCGGTTTCCTAAACGCGGGCGCACAGTTCGTGTCCGACAAGTGGACCATCGTCAGCGGCGATGGCAGCAGCGCCTGCCATTTCCCCACCCCTATTACCATCCGCGGCTGGATGCTGGAGTATCTGCCACGACTCGGCCACAGCATCAGCGCTCGAGACCGCTGGCGATCCCGGGTCGGCTCCAGGCTTGACGCCTTGCTCCCGAGCCCCATCGGATCCGGTGCCGCAGGGATGATCGGCAGGGCCGCCAGCTTCCTGCGGCCGGCGGCAGGCCTCGCCAGCCGCGTGTCGGTCACGCCCGCCCAGCTCACGTCCAGCACAGGAAGCGCCTCTCCAACAGTGCCCCTGGACCGGATCTTCCTGCTCGTCACCTCTTCAACACCGGGCATCTCAGTGCAGCCGGTGTCACCGGACCAGGTCGCGTCACGTCTCGCGGACTGCGCTCAATACGAGCGGCGGGCGTTCTTCGGGCTGTACGATAGGTTCAGATACTCGTTTCCCGGCAGGGCTAACACGCTCATTGAGGAGGCCCGCGAAAGAGAGAAAGAGATGCTCGCCAGGGCCCTGCATGACAGGGCGATGTTCCAGGTCGAGTCGCCGTTCCCATTCGATCCCGTGGCCTTCTACGAGGCCATTGCGCCGTACTGCTAGGTTGAGCAGAGAACACGGGCCGCCGCCCGGCCGCAGCTACCGCTTCCCGTCCGGGGTAACCCTCCACCTCGTCGCCGGCCGCGAGATCGCGACGCACTTCGACGCTGAGTACGGGGAGCTCCGGTGCGACGAAGGTGGCCCGATCGATATTGAGGTGCATGCGGTTGATTACCCCGCTACCATCCAGGTGCTTCGCAGGGCCGGCACCGAGGTCTCCGAACTGAAGGGACGTCACAAGACAGTGACGTGGCGTGTCGCGGTCTGGGGTCTTGACGACGCCACAACGCACGTTGCCTTCAGAGGCGCCGGACAGATGGCTGTGTCCTTCCTTCAGACTTTCTACGTCGAACCGCTTCTCCGGCTCAAGGTTCTCCAGAAAGGCTATGCGCTTGTGCACGCCTGCGCGGTGATGCGAGGAAGAAAGGTCATCATTTTCGCGGGTGGCTCGGGGGTCGGCAAGACGACGATCGCCCTGAGGCAGATCGCTCGCGGGAAGGGTGTTCTCGGCGACAACTACGTCGTCATCTCGCCTTCCGGTGAGGCGTCGACGGTGCACCGTCGAATGCGTTTGTACTCGGACCTGTCCCGCAGCAACCCCGCGGTCTACCGGTCGCTACCGGGGCGCCACAGGCTCAGACTTCGTGCTCACGGCGTGATCAAGACGTTCTCCCGTGGCTTCGCGAATCTGCCCCACCGGCTCTCTGTGCGAGAGCTCGCGCCGGCCGCAGCAGACGCTGCAGCGGGCGGCGGTCCACTTGACTCTGTCTACGTACTCACGCGGGGCAGCGGCAGCGAACTCGTCGGTCCCCGGCCGCTGGACCTGGACGAGGTAGTTCGCAGGGTCCAGGAATACAACATCGCGGAGGCCGTATACGTCCGCCGGCTGCTCGCCACCTACCTGGCCAAGCACCCCGATTCCGCGTTTTGCACGCTCGATGCCGTCGAGACCTCAGTGTTACACAGCGCCTTTCATGGCCTGCCAGCGTTTGAAATACAGGTACCGCGTGTGGACGAACCCGCCGCCCTGGCCGACCGGATTGCGTGTATCGCCGGCATAGAGTAGCTTGAGCCCCGGCGCAGGCAACGATTGAGCAGCAAGGACAACGGTTCGCCGACTCCGCCGCCACAGCCGGGCCTCTCGCGTCGTCCCATTTCGGCCATCACGAAGCTTGCTGACGCCCCGCTTTACCGCGCGGCCTCCGCTCTTTCGGTCAGCGCGCTCATCAACGGCGGCCTCGGGTTCGTCTTCTGGCTCCTCGCCGCCAGACTCCATCCGGCTGAAGAAGTGGGTCGCGGCGCGGTCGCCGTCTCCGCCCTCATGCTCGTGTCCGCTCTCGGCTTCACCGGACCGTTTGCTGCCATGATCAGGTTCATGCCGACGGCCGGGACCGGGGCGCGGAGACTGGTGCAGGTAGCCTACCTGGCCGCGGTGCTGGTGGCACTTGTTTCAGGCGTGGTCCTGCTCCTGGCCGCGTGGCTGGTTCTCGATTCGCTTGGATTCCTCGTGGCTTCTCCGACACGAATACTGGCGTTCCTCGGGTCGATTGCATTCTGGGTTGTGTTCTCTATCCAGGACGGAGTCCTCACCGGCCTCAGACGCACCGGTTGGGTGCCGGTAGAAAACGCCGTGTTTGGCACCCTGAAAGCGCTGTTGCTCCTGGCTCTGTCGCCCTACGGAGGCGCCTGGACGATCTTCGCGGCCTGGGTGCTCGCTGCTGCGTTCATGGTGATCCCGGTGAACCTGCTGCTCTTTCTGCAGTGGATACCCGCCCACCAGGAATCGGCCTCCGGGCAGCCCGGCCGCTACGGCCTTGCAGACGTCGCGCGGTTCTCCGTTGGAACGCACCTGGCCGGCCTCTTCACTTCACTGCCCGATTCCCTCATGCCGATCATCGTCCTGGACGCCGCAGGCCCCCGGGAGAGCGCCTACTTCTACACCGCGAGGACACTCGTATTCTCGCTGCGGCCGGTGGCGGTCGGCATCGCGAACGCCGTCACCGCAGAAGCTGCGAGCGAAGAACGCGAACTGGGCCCCCTGATGGCGAGAGGGGGCGTGTTCGCGGCGGCGCTCTTTGCCCCAGCCGTGCTCCTCTTGCTGGTGTGGAGCAGCCCCATCCTCGAGCTCTTCGGTTCCGAGTATGAAGCCAACGGGGTTACCATTCTGCGCTTGCTCGCCGCGGGACTGGTGCCCTTTACGGTTGTGACGATGATCGTGTCGGCCTTCCGGATCAAGCTGCAATTCGCGCGCATGGTCTTCCCCGCCGCGGTCAGCGCCGTTCTGGCCATCGTCATCTCCCTCGCCCTGATTCCTCGCGCCGGAGTGGAGGGTGCGGGCGTCGCCTGGGTAGCCGCTCAGACCACCGCTGCTGTGGTCGCGCTGGCCCTGTGGCGGCCGGCAATCATCCCGTCACGCGCGCCCCAGCGCGGCCCCTGATAGCCCCCCCAGGGCCCCATCTGCCGCAGGTGCCGTTAACTCTAACTTAACTCTTATGCACACACCCACACATGTCCTTGACACCCTTGAGCGAGCATCATTAGGATTGGACTTCGACCGCCGCCCCCATTGACATAAACATTCTCGACGGCACAGTTCAGAGGGAGAGCCATGATCGTACGAGGTCCGGGCGCTGACCGCGTTCCATCGCTTCAGGTCAGCCTGCTTATTCCAGCCCGCAACGAGCAGCACAACCTGCCCCACGTCCTCAGCCGAATCCCTCCCTGGTTACACGAAGTCGTCCTCGTCGACGGCCGTTCCGATGACGATACGATCGAAGTTGCGAAGCGCTGCCTCCCCTCCATCCGAGTCGTCAACCAGACCGGCAGCGGCAAGGGTGACGCCCTCCTCGAGGGGTTTGCACACTGCACCGGGGACGCCGTCGTGGCCATGGATGCCGACGGCAGTATGGACCCGGGGGAGATAGCAACCTTCGTCGCCGCCCTCGAGTCGGGGGCTCACTACGTCAAGGGGTCCCGCATGATCGGCGGCTCCGAAGACCTGACCATCTTCCGCCGGTTCGGCAACTGGGCGTTCCGCAGCCTCGCCCGGCTGTTGTTTGGGTGCAGGTACACGGACCTGTGCTACGGCTATTTCGCCTTCATGCGCGGCACCGTTGACCGGCTGGACCTACGATCCACCGGCTTCGAGATAGAGACGGAGATCGGTATCAAGGCTCACGCGGCCGGTCTCAATATCACCGAGGTCCCCAGCTTCGAGTCGCACAGGATCAACGGCCACAGTCAGCTGAACACGTTCCGCGATGGCTGGCGTATCCTCCGGCACCTGCTGTCGTCGCGGATCCGAGGCGTTCGTCGCGAGCCCGCTCCCCCGGAGCGATACGCAGACATCCGCGACCCGGTGCCGGTGCTGCGCCCTGTCCATGGACAGGTCATGACGAAGGAACTGACGTACTCGGGCATAGCGCCTGAAGAAGACTGACCGTCAGATGAGGTCGCTCGCCTTCCGCTTTCTTCTGCCGGGGGTTTTGCTCGGGGCGGTGATCGGGCTCCCGCTCCTGGATAGCATGCCCGCCGGGGCCGCCGTGTTCTTCTCCGACGGTTTCGAGTCCGGCGACTTCTCCCGGTGGACAAGCGTCACTGTTGCAGGCAGCGGCACCGCCACCGTCCAGTCGAGCGTGGTGCACAACGGCGCGTACGCCGCCCGCCTCAGTTCATCACAGACCTCGGGATCGCGGGCGTTCGTCCGCAAATCGGTGTCGGCAAACGACTTGCGAGTCGACGGCGCATTCAATGTCCTCACGGAGGGCAGGTCCGGCGGAAATGTCCCATACCTCCGCCTCTTCGACGCCAACGGCGTAAGGCTGGTCAGCCTGTACCGCCAGAACGTGAACGGCCGCCTGTGGGTCTGGCATAGCGGTTCCTACAACAGTACCGGCCCCACATCGATCGCCCTCGGGGCATGGCACGACCTCGCCCTGCACGTGGTCATCGCAGGCACAGGCGCCAGCACCGTCGAGGTGTGGCTGGACGGGACAAGGGTCTACCAGAGTACGACGGCCAGCCTCGGCACGCTGCCGGTCGACGTCGTGCAGTTAGGGTACGACAGCTCCGCCCAAGCGTTTGCTATTGCGGCCGACGACATCGCCTTCTCTGATCCTGTCCCGACGGAAACCCCCACGGGCGTGCCGTCGGTCACGCCCGCTCTGACACCGGTCGTCACCGGTACGCCCACCCCGACGCCAACGCCTACACCGATTCCGACGCCGACTCCAGCGCCTACACCAACGCCAACGCCCGTCCCGGGCCTCGTCGGCTACAAGGACTTCAACTACTCACCAGCGACCGCCCCCACGGGTCAAAAGCCCCAGAGCAAGCTCTGGTTCAACGACGGCACCTGGTGGGGCGTCCTCTTCAACGGTTCCTCCAAGCGCCACGAGATCTACAGACTCAACTGGGCCACCCAGGCCTGGTCCACCACCGGCACGATCGTCGATACCCGGACCGGCGCGAGCACCGATGCCCTCTGGGACGGCGTCCACCTCTACGTCGCCTCAGCAGGGACGCGGGCGGCGTCAGGGGACGCGGGCCGCGTCTACCGCTTCGCCTACAACACGGTCAACGACTCGTACTCCCTCGACTCCGGCTTCCCCGTCACGGTCACTCCGCTGGGCATGGAGGCGATCGTCATCGCCCGGGACACCGTCGGCTCCCTCTGGGTCACCTACACCAACGGCAACAAGGTCTACGTCACCCACAGCCTCCCCGATGACCTCACCTGGACAACCCCATACGTACTTCCCGTCGCCGGCGCCGACAACCTCTCCTCCGACGACATCTCCACCATCGTCACCTTCAACGCCCAGATCGGCGTTATGTGGAGCAACCAGAACGATAACGCCGTCTACTTCGCCACCCACCCCGACGGCGCACCCGACAGCCAGTGGCAGCTGAACCCCGCGCTCCAGGGCCCGAGGTACGCCGACGACCACCTGAACCTCAAGTCGCTAGAGGCCGACGCCAGCGGCCGCGTCTTCGCCGCCGTCAAGACCTCCCTTAACGACGGCAGCAACCCCGATCCCAACGACCCCCTCATCCTCCTGCTGGTCCTCGACAACAACGGGAACTGGAGCAGCTACACCTTCGGGCGCGTGCTGGACGACCACACCCGGCCGATCGTCCTCATCGACGAGCAGAACCGCAACCTCTATATCTTCGCCACCGTCCCGGTCGGCAGCCCGACCAGCGGCGCCATCCACTACAAGCAGACCAGCCTGGACAACATCTCGTTCCCGCCGGGTCTCGGGACGCCGTTCATCAAGAGCAGCACGAGCACCCACATCAACAACGCCACCTCCACCAAGCAGAACCTCAACGGCGCCACCGAGCTCGTCGTCATGGCCGGCGACGATAGCACCCGCCTCTACTTCCACAACGTCATCGCCCTGGCGCC
>JBBISJ010000032.1:0-27405 GCA_037441345.1 Chloroflexota bacterium | reverse complement strand
CGTCATGGAACCCGTCGTAGTCCTCGGCAACGTTGCGGCAGTCTGCGGTGCTGCCCAGCGGGTTCTGCCAGAGATAGCGGCCCACGTCTGCCGCGTCGGGGATGCCGTCAATGTCGTTGTCAGCATCCGGGCAGCCGTCGCCGTCCTCGAACCCGTCGTAGTCCTCGGCGTCGAACGGACAGCCGTCGGCCGAGTCCGCGAGCCCGTCCCCGTCCGAGTTCGGAGGCGTGACGAAGGGCGCGGAGAACGCCGACGTGTTCCCGAGGAGGTCCGTGGCAGTGACGGTGATGTTCGCCAGCGAGTGAGCGATGCCACCGACGCTGAAGGTACCGTTGGCGGCAGCCTGTCCCGTCCCGGCGAAGACCCGCCCCTGCGAGCTGGTGTCGTTGTACACGTCCACGGTGCAGAGCGAGCAGGTGAAGCCGCTGACCGTCCCGCCGGAGACATTCCCGATCGTCGGCGCGGCGAGGCCCGTGTTGCCGGAGCCCGCGAGCTCGATGCCTATGGCCAGGTTCGAGTGGATCGAATTGCCGCGGATAGTGTTCTGCACCGACGTGACGCCGTCGACCCTGACACCGTGGTTGACGCTGTGGGCAATCATGTTTCCCTGGCCCGGCAGGATGCCCCCGATCGTGTTCTGCGTGGAATTTGTGTCGACGGTGATCCCAAAAGTGTTCGCCATCGCAGCGGCGCCCGTCACATCGGTGCCGATCTTGTTGCCGTAGATCAACGTGCTGTTGACCTGGCCGCGAAGGATGATCGACGAGCCATTGCCCGAAATCAGGTTACCCTGGTTCGCTCCCGCGCCACCAATCAGACTACCGTCCGAGTCGGTGAACACAGCGATGCCGGCGCTATTTCCCATGGGAATGGTTCCGGTCCTGTCGGTCCCCACGTAGTTTCCCCAGACCATCGTTCCTGCTGCCGCCGTATCGATGCCAATTCCATAGAAGTTTTCCCGGACGACGTTGCGCTGGACCGGCGTCATTGAACCGCCGATGACGTTGTTGTCCCCACCAATAACCCGGATTCCATCTCGGGTCCCGATACAACGCCGCACTTCGAGACCCTCCACCTGGTTGCTATTCCCCGAGACGGTCATACAGTCGAACGACGTTGTGTTCTGTCCGTCCACGATCACGCCGGCGCCGATGCCGCTGAGCACGTCGTTGTTGGCGGACAGTGCCGGAAGGCTCGATGCGAGGTCGATCTCGATCGGACTCCCCGGGGGGAAGACGGTCGGCAGGAAGTGGATCAGGTCGGATCCGCCTGCGCCGGCGGCCGCACTGTTCTTGAAGTAGCCCTGGGTCGTGAGGTCAAATGCGCCCGGCGAGAGTCCCCCTGTGGCCACGTTTATGGCCTCTGGCAGGCTCAACACCCCGTCGCCATTGGTCGACGTGTCGGATGCCGTATTCACGTAGATCGCCGCGCCCAGCGCCATGTTCAACACGACGCTGCCCTCATTGGCTCCCCCATATCTACCCATCTGAATCCGGTAAGTCGTGCTGGCGGCGTAGCTCAGCGCGACGGCTGAAGGCCGGCTCGGCGAGTAGGCGTCGTCATTGCAGTCGACGAGCGACAACGGATAACCGCTCCCCGTGTAGATCGCCAGGACCGTGTCGTTGTCGGAGCCTACGGTGCCGCCCCACGTGTCGAACACTACCGTCCCGGGCGTTCCGGGGCTTGTCCACGTGTACCAGATCGTCTTGCCCGTCGGCGCGCACGGGTTCGTGTTCTCGCTCCCCTCCGTGGTCGCGCCAACGTTCGAGCCGACGGCGACTATGCCGGAGCGCGCCGGGGTCGTGATCGCAATCGCGTTCGCTAGGTTGTCGTTGGCAGGCACGGCGTTCGCAGGATCTGGCGCGATGCCGCCGGTCAGCCCGCTCAACCCCAGTGCGAGCAAGCCCGCAACAGCAAACAGTGCAGTAAGCCCAAATCTTCGCAATTCGCACCTCCCTGGGCGAATTCACGCCCCCGCTTTGACTTCTTATACCACCAGCAGGAGTGCGCGACAATCGATACTCCCACGTGTGGTGCCACTTACCCCTTGGAGATCGCGCACCCGCTCGCTAATCTGCCAGACACGCCATCAAGTCCGTGTGGTTGAGAGGAGGAGGAACAGAAGATGGCCACGTTCAAGATCAGCCTGGCGGACCGGCTGCTGCCGGGGCTCCAGGCGGTCGTGTCCCGCTACAACGCCGATAACGGCGCCGCGCTCACCGTCGAGGACTGGCTCACCCGCCACGTCGCCGAGGTCGCCGCCCACGACGAACTGCTCGCCGAACAGCAGCGCCTCGCTAAACAGGCCCAGGATGACCTCGAAGCCGCCCTCCGCACCCTCCGCGACCGCCTGATCTCTCCCGTCATTCCGGCGGAAGCCGGGAATCCACGGCCAGGGGGTGAGGGCGCATGAACCTGCCCGAGCTCCGCGCCCGCCTCCGCAAAGACCTTCACGACGAAGACTCCGCCAGCTACCGCTGGACCGACGGCGAGCTCGACCGCCACGTCCAGCGCGCCGTCCGCGATTTCAGCCTCGCCGTCCCGCTCGAGGCGACGGCCGTGCTCGCCACGACGCCCGGCAGCCGCGACCTCTCGATCGCCTCACTGACGGACATCGTCGGCATCGAGGCCGTCGAGTACCCGGCCGGCCAGTACCCGCCCTCGTACGTCCGCTGGTCCGTCTGGCTGGACACGCTCACTCTGCTCATCGACGGCGCGCCCGAGGCCGTGGCGGCCGTCAACGTCTACTACACGAAGCTCCACGCGATCGACGCCACATCATCCACGGTCCCCGCACGCTTCGAGGACGTGATCGCGACCGGCGCCGGGGCGTACGCCGCCGTGGAGTGGGCGTCATTCTCGACGAACAGAGTCAACGCCGGCGGCCAGGACGTCTGGCGCGCCTACCTCACCTGGGGCCGGGACCGCCTCGCCGAGTTCCAGCGCGCCCTCGCCAAACACGGCCGCCGCAACGCCGTCCGCGTGCGGCAGCTCTACGCGCCTGCCGCGGACCTCCCCGGCCAGTCCACCGTCGTGGGGCCGTAGGTGCGCACTGTACGGACCGGCTACATCGCGACGACAGCCCGACCCGCTCGTGGTGAGGGAACTCGAACCGCTCATGGTGAGGGAACTCGAACCACGAGCGGGGCACAGGCATCAGGGTCGCTCCCTGTCCGGCGTTCGCCTCGCGGCCAATGCTCGAAGCGAGGCCCAGTCGCCGCGCGCGAGGGCGAGCTTTTTGGCCCTGCTCCAGCGCTTGATTTGTCGCTCGGCGGCGAACGCATCATCGCGAGTACTGAACAACTCGGAGAAGATCAGCCGGACAGGGAGCCGCCTGGCGGTATAGCCGCCGAATGTCCGGGCGTGGTGCTGAGAGAGGCGCACTTGCAGGTCGTCGGTGTGACCAACGCAGATGGAGTTGTCAGCGCACAGCAGCATGTAAACCCGGAAGGACACGAAATGACCTTACAGGTGTTCGGAACAATCTTGAATATCGATGTGGCACCCACGGCGTCCATTCCCCCATGCCGCCGCTCATCCTTCGAGTTCCCTCAGGATGAGCGGAACTGGGCTGATCCGAGATCCGAGTGAGAACCCTCTCCCCCACGCTCCTCGCCGCCCAGCAGTCCGCCTCCGCGGTGCCGTACCTGAAAGCCGTCATCTCCGATCGCATCGGTGGCATCCGGCGGCTCGCCTGGGCGCGCCTCTACACCGGCGCCGAGCCGCACGGTTACCACGCCGCCTGCATGCCCGGCGACGGATCACTGATCCGCGCCCGTGTCTCCGGCGGGCACGTCTACTACCAGCGCGTTGCGAGCCCCGGCCCTGGCAGCGACTTCTCCGCCTGGACGGACCTCGGCGTCTGCGCCGACGCGGACGTCGCCCTCTGCGCCGAAGGCTCGCGCGTCGTCCTCTTCTACGTGGATGCGGGCGGGACACAGGTCAAGCTCCGCGAGAGCACCGACAACGGCGCCACGCTCGGGGCGCCGGTCACGGCCGCGACCGCGTCCGGCGCCGTGACCTGGCTCGCCGCCGACGTCAAGGCCAACGGCGACGCCTGTCTCGTCTACTCCGTCGCCGGAAATGTCTTTTCTGCAAAACGAACTTCCGGCACGTGGGCCGCCCCCGCTGCCTGGACCAACACCACCGCGTCCATCACCGGACTCGCCTGCTACCACCACGGCGACTGGAACCTTGCCGTCGCGGGGACAGACTCCGCCGCGCAGGCATTCCTCTGGACGTGCATCTTCGGCGACGGCTTCTCGCAGCCCGTAGACACCTGGTCCGCCCTCCGTGAGGTCACGCGGGCCTCCGCCGGTTCGCAGGTGACGTTCCTGGCGCCGTTCCTCTCCCGTCCGGACACCTACCGCCTGGCATTCGTCGAGAAGTACACCGGCACGGTCGCCTACTCGCGCCCGAATCACTCGTACTCGCCGGCGACTGCCGACTTCAGCGCCAACCTCTGGCGCGAGCCCGTCCCGTTCGACCTGGCGTCGGAATACGGCCAGGCGGTCGCCTTCGGCCCGTCGTCGGCCTGGCTCAGCACCCCGTCCGGGGTCTGGAGCGCGCCGCTCGCCATACCGACTTTCGACCTGACAACTGACGTTGTGGAGTGCACGGCCCGCGACGCTCCGTTCGATGGCCGCCTGCGCCTCGTTCTCCGTAACGACGACGGCCGCTACTCCGTCCCGCCTTCCCCCCTGCAGCTCGGCGCTGAAGTTCGCCTCAGCCCCGGCCATGTCACCGCAACCGGGCCCGAAGCATCGGACGGCCCCGCGTACTGGATCGACGGCATCGAGCGCGTCTCCGGCCGTGGCGAGGGCCTCATCGTGATCACCGCCCGCGACGCCTGGGGTCTGCTCGACGCCTGGCGCGCCCGCCGCACTTACGCCTGGGCCGCCGGCGAGAAGAACATCTTCGGCATCCTCCAGTACCTCTTCGCCCGCGCCGGCCTCGAGTTCTCCGGAAGCGGCCAGAGCGCCGAGTCGTCCTCTCTCTATCCCGCCTTCACCGTCCACCCCGGCGGGTCCGCCCTCGATGCCGTCCGCCGCCTGCTCCGGATGATCCCGGACGTCATCCTCGTCCGTGGCGAGTTCGCCTTCCTGAAAGAGCCGCTCGCCACCGAAGCTTCGTCATACGCCTACGGAACCGCGCACCGCATCCACTCCGCTCGCTACGAGGATGAGGCCGCGCCCGCTAACCGCGTGCAGGTCCACGGCGCCGGCGTCTTCGCCGAGCGCTTCGACTGGCCCGGCGTCCAGTCCGGCTACGACCGCCTCGTCGAGGTCCTCGACGCTAACCTCACCACCCAGTCCCAGGCCGAGGACCGCGCCGACGCCGAGCTCCGCCGCGCCGCCATAAAAGCACAGACCGGCGAGATCACCGTCCCCGTCAACTGCGCCCAGGAGCTGTACGACGTGATCGAGGTAACGGACCCGGTCGCCGGCCTCACCGCCGCCAAACGCCGCGTCCTCGCCATCGAACTGCGCTACGCCACCGGGGTGCGCCCCGCGTACGAGCAGCGGATGACGCTGGGCGGGGTGTAGGGAGTCTTTAGCCTCTCAAACCTG
The DNA here is from genome assembly GCA_037441345.1 of Chloroflexota bacterium. GTDB lineage: Bacteria > Chloroflexota > Dehalococcoidia > SM23-28-2 > RBG-16-64-32 > DATKKM01. The sequence goes on along the minus strand of JBBISJ010000032.1, from coordinate 21,835 downwards.
GACTCATAAGGGTGCGACAGGCGACGTTGACCGACGCTACAATGTGGTCAATTCAGGGGCTCCTCTCATGGATCAGGTCTGTCGGGAGGATGTCCGCGATCAGGCACGAATGATGGAGATTGGCACCCCGGCGGTTGCCAGAGCCGTTCTCGTCTTGGGAACGGTGGCTGGCATTGGCATGGGGGCCTTCTTGTTGACGAGGGCGCTGACAGGGGGAGACGACAGTGCCGGAGCGAATGTGCCCACTGTCGAAGAGATCGACATTCGCGCAGAGGGACCTGACTTCGCTGGCAAGGTGTTGCACTGGCGCGAAATGTCGGTCCAATCGACCCCGGGGGTTCCCGATCCAGCTAACGGACAGGCCATCATGACCGACATTTGGGTCGAATTCGGGCCGCTCAATGTCCCCACTCGGGTTCGCACCGTGGCAACTTTCGAAGACGGTGGAGCTTATCAGGCCCAACTGCTGTTCCCTGACCAAGGCCTACTGCTATTCGGTCACAAGGTGCCGGGTTCTGAGGTGCCGGGCGACGCCGCATGTTCCGTCACACTCAGTGGATCTGCATCACTGGCGAATATGGAAGGAATACGGCCGTTCTTCATCGATAGCCGAAAGGCCGAAGCGGCAGGACTTGTAACAACTGCCACCGGACAGCCCATCACTCGGCCCGCGCTGACGGCGTCTGACAAAGCGCTTTCGTCAGAATCGGAAATCGATTCTACAGAGGCGGTGGTGCTCGATGCTGACCTGCCTCAGGGGGACCTGGTGGTTCATGTCCGTGAGGAGATCGACAGCAAGACCGGTCTTCAGCTTTCGGAACGCGTGGTGGTTACTGACAGGGCAGGGTCACCGCAGAGTGAGAGCCTGCGATCTATCAGCGCAATCCAGGTATTCCGTGCCGGCGAAGCACCCCCTGATACTTTCGACAAGGATTCACTGCCCGGGGTGAACTGCGAGTGATGCGGTGGCTCTACGTGTTGGCCATGGTCGTGGGATTGACCGCCGCATTGGGCTGGCGCTCGGAGGGTTGAGCTAAACGTACGTCGGTATCTCCACCGGCCAGCGGTCGTTCCAGGGGCGCGCCTGCTCGAAGGCGTAGGCTGCCTGCAGCGCCAGGTCGTCGCGGTGGCGCGGGGCCACGATCTGCAGGCCGATCGGCAGGCCGTTGTCGCTGAAGCCGGTCCGCACCGTGATCGCCGGGTGCCCGGACAGGTTGAACGGCGGCGTGAACGGCACCACGTGCAGCGGGTGCGCCAGCGGCTTCCCGTCCACCTCTTCCGGCCAGTGCCCGCGCGCGTCGATCGCCTCGAACGATAGTGTCGGCGTAAGCAGCAGGTCGTACTTGCCGAAGAACTCCGCGAGCTGGTTCACGAGCGTCGCGCGGGCGCGCTGGGCCTCGCCGTAGTCCGGCCAGCTGATCTTCCGGGCGATCAGCGTCCCCTTCAGGAAGGCGTGGCCGAAGCGGTCCTTGTCCTTCTCCAGCTTGTCGTAGATCTCGGCGTACACTTCGGTGGCCGAGACCCGTCCCCACAAGGGGCCGAGGTCATCGAAGATGTGCCCGACCAGGTCCACGCCGTGCCCCATCTCCTCGAACGCTTTCACGCCGTTCTCGCACTCGCGACGCACGTACGGCTCGATGTTCGCGTAGCCCAGGTCGGCGCTGTAGGCGATGCGCAGCTTCTTCGGCAGGTTTGGCAGAACGTCCACGTACGAGTAGCCGGGGTGCGGCAGCGAGTTCGGGTCGTGCTCGCTCGTGCCCACCACCTGGTCCATGAACAGCGCGATGTCCTTCACGGTTCGCACCATGGCCCCGTAGACGCTCGTGTCGCCCCAGCCCAGCATCTCCTTCGGCCCCATCGGGATGCGGCCGAAGGAGCACTTGAGCCCCGGCATCCCCGTCCACGAGCAGGGGATGCGGATGCTCCCGCCCCCGTCGGAGCCGGTGCAGAAGGGCACCTGCCCCGATGAGACCGCCGCCGAGGAGCCGCCGCTGGAGCCGCCGGGCGTGCGTTCGAGGTTCCAGGGGTTGCGGGAGACGCCGAACAGCAGGTTCTTCGTGATCGCCGTGTACCCGAACTCCGGCGCGTTGGTCTTGCCCATCGCAATCGCGCCCGCTGCCTTCAACCGCTGCACCTCGGTGGAGTCGCCAGCGGGCATGTTGTCCCGAAATGGGATTGAGCCGTGCGTCGAGGGAAAGCCTGCCAGGTCCTCCAGTTCCTTCACCCCGAACGGGATCCCCTCGAGCGGCCGCGCCTCCTCGCCTCGCGCGATCTGATCCGCCGCCGCCTTCGCGTCCGCCAGCAGCTCGTCGCGGTCGCGCATGCCGCACCAGGCGTTCAGCACTTCTTCCGTCTCGTCGATCCGGTCGAAGCACGCCTGCATCAGTTCCACCGGCGAGAGCTGTTTCGCGTGGATCATCTCCGCCAGTTCGTGCATGGGCTTGAAGTTGAGTTCGGATGGCATTTGAGCGGACCTCCCGGGCAGTTCTGGTGGCCGGATGATACTACACGGAGCGTTCGTCCCGTCATCAGGCAATTCCTGAACCTGAACTCACCGTCGCCGCGGTTGACATCTTCTTTCGGCGGGGCTATAAAGTCCGCATAGACGAGGGATTGATAGCGTCGATAGGCGCGCCCCTTCCTGGCGGGAAAGGAGGGAGAGCCTGTGGGTCTGTTCAGCCGCATCCTCGGCGGGCACCAAGCGACGGCAACTGTGCCGGTCGAGCACTACCTCCGCGATCATCACGTGGCGTTCTCCGTCCATCATCACCCGCCCGCTTACAGCGCCCAGCGCCTGGCAGCGGTGGAACACGTCCCGGGCCGCAGCGTGGCGAAGGTCGTCATCGCCTTTGCCGACGACCAGATGGTGATGCTCTGCATCCCGGCCCCTTGCCGTGTGAACCTGCTCCGCCTCATGAACGCCCTCGGCACCGATAACGTGCGCCTGGCCTGTGAAGACGAGTTCGCCCAGGCCTTCCCCGATTGCGAGCTGGGCGCCATGCCGCCCATCGGCGGCTTGTACGGGATGCGCGTCTGGGTGGACCGGACGCTGGCGGAGGGCGAACGCATCGTCTTCCCCGCCGGCACGCACACCGCGACCGTCGAGATGGACTACATCGACTTTGCACACCTGACGCGGCCGGTCATGGCTGACCTCTGCTCAGCCTGCTGACGCAGTACAGTCCGTAGACTTCAGTCGAGCGGCGTTTCCTCCGCAGCCCGCTCCAGCGCCTCGTGTATCGCCGGGAGACTCTCCGTCGCAATCCTCCAGACGATGTCGAGATTGACATCGAAGTAGGCGTGGGCAATCCGGTTTCGGGTGCCTGCGATGTCGGCCCACGGGATCTCCGGATACCGCTCTCGCGTTTCCGGTGATATGCCCCTGGCTGCTTCGCCTATCACTTCAACCAGCCTGACAAGCGCGAAGGCCAGCACCTCGTCGTCGTCGATATCTGGCCGCGCCTTACCCCTGACGAATTCCTGCGTCTTAAGCGACGCATCTCTCATATGACGGAGGCGCAGGCCGTCAGTTACGGCCATAGATGACTTGGGCCTCGCGTTGCACTTTGTCCCTGATGTATGGGCTGATGAAACCGATTGTGAGCAGGTCAACACGTCGGCCGATCATGGCCGATAGGTCCTCCTGCATCCGGAAGAAATCGAATCCCGGAGTCTTCCCCGGCTCGAACTCGACCAGCACGTCCACGTCGCTGTCAGGTCGGAAGTCGTTCCGGAGCACGGAGCCGAACAGTGCCAGGCTTCGGATGTGATTCCGGCGGCAGAATTCAGCGATCTTTCCTCGGTTGATTCGGATGTTCTGTTGAAGGACCATGGCATCCTAATTATAGCGCCGCTCTCAACCCACATTTCAGTGCCATCCCCGCATAGACCCGCTCTCCCCGCGGCCCATATAATGCTCACCTGATAGCACATATTTTCGGAAACGGGGTGCCGCGACGGCGACTGAAGAACGCATAGTATCCGGGGACCTCCAGGAGGACGAGGAATCCCTCGACACGACCCTCCGCCCCCGGCGCCTGGCGGAGTTCATCGGCCAGGAGAAGCTGAAGGACAACCTCGCGATCTCCGTCCAGGCCGCCCTCAAGCGGGAGGAGCCCCTCGACCACCTCCTCCTCTACGGCCCTCCCGGCCTTGGCAAGACCACCCTCTCTCACATCATCGCTTCAGAGATGGGCGTCTCCGTCCGCGTTACCTCCGGCCCAGCTATCGAGCGCGCCGGCGATCTCGCCGCCATCCTCACGAGCCTCCAGGAGTTCGACGTCCTCTTCATCGATGAGGTCCACCGCCTCCCTCGCACCGCGGAAGAAGTCCTCTACCCGGCGATGGAGGATTTCGCGCTCGATATCGTTCTCGGAAAAGGGCCGGGCGCCCGCAGCGTCCGCCTCTCCGTCCCGCGCTTCACCCTCGTCGGCGCCACCACCCGCTACGCCATGCTGAGCGCACCCCTGCGCGACCGCTTCGGCGCCGTGCACCGCCTTGACTTCTACGACGCCGAGGCCATTACAGCTATCGTCCGCCGAAACGCTGGCCTCCTCTCCGTCCCGACCGACGCCGACGGCGCTGCCGAGATTGCCCGCCGTTCCCGCGGCACGCCACGCGTCGCCAACCGCCTCCTCCGCCGGGTCCGCGACTACGCCCAGGTGCGGGCCGATGGCCACATCACCGGCGACGTCGCCCGCGAAGCGCTGGAAAGGCTGGACGTGGACGCCCTCGGCCTCGACGAAGTGGACAAGAAGGTCCTGCTGGCCATCATCGAAAAGTTCGACGGCGGCCCCGTCGGCATCGAGACGATCGCCGCGTCCATCTCGGAGGAGGCGGACACGATCATGGACGTGTACGAACCGTATCTTATGCAGATCGGCTTCCTGCAGCGCACGCCCCGCGGCCGGATGGTCACCCGCCACGCCTACGCGCACCTGGGCATCGAGCCGCCGAAGCCGGCGGATGCCGACCAGGCCACTCTCTGGACTAACTGAACGCCCCACCGAGGTACTTCGCTGTTGCCGGTCCGAGGCCGGACCGGCGCCGGCGGACTATGGCGACTCATCCCCGAACTCGCGCGTGATCGTCTGAGTCGTATGGCGGTGGCGCTTCGTTATTCGGGAGAGCAGTGGAGCGGAGCCACGGCGCTTAGGCTGAGCGAAGCCGAAGGGCCGTCTGGGGGTGTCCCCCAGATACGCACCCCCTTTTGGGTGGGGTGGATGGTGGGGCTGCAGCCCGCTGAGATTCTTCCACCTCGCCGGTAACATCTTGCGGTCAATGCCGTCGTCTTTCGAGGGACATATGGACGAATCGCCAGGCCGCTCGCTGCTTCGTATTGCCCGCGTCGATCCGGTCCTGACCGGATTTGCCGTAGCCAGCGCGGTGTTCCTCGCTGGCTACGCTGCACTCCTCTTCTTGAGGATTGGCGGCGACTCCGGTATGAACTATCTGAGCAACATCGTTTACCACGTCCCGGCTGTCCTCGCCGCTCTTGCTCTCGCCGTCGCCGGTATCCGCAGCGCCGGCCTGGCCCGCTTCGCCTGGCTCCTGGCAGGCGCGGGCACCGCGTTTCTCGCGGCTGGCGAGATCACCTGGAGCGTCTACGACGCCATCCTGAAACTGGAAGTGCCGCTGCCGTCCCTGGCGGATGCTCTCTACTACCCGGGTGATGTTCTCCTGGTCGCGGCATTCGTCCTGCTCGTGATGCCCCGGTCAACCGGGAAAGCCACCTGTAGGTCCTTGATCGACGCCTGCCTGGTCGCCGTCGCGCTGGCAGTTCTGTCGTGGGACCTCGTCCTGCAGCCCGCTGCCCGGTCGGAGGGGTTGAGCGATCTGGGCCTGGCCACGACCCTGGGCTACCCGCTCGTGGACCTGGTGATGCTGGTAATCGTCGTCTCGGCGACTTACCGCCACGCCGATGCGGAGGTGCCGCTGGCCGTGTTCCTCCTCGGGCTCGGAACCGTCGCGATCGCCATAAGCGACACCCTGTACGTCCATCTTTCGATAGTCCAGGGCTATGACCCGACGGGAAACCCGGTCGAGTTTGGCTGGGTGGCCGGATACGTGTTGTTCGCTGTGAGCGGCGTCGTCCAGTGGCGACTGGGCAGCGTCGAGGAATCACCCACAGTGGGGATACCTCCCAGCCATTCGGCCGTTGGTTTCGCCGTTCCTTACCTGATATCTGTTCCGGTGCTCGCCCTGCTCGCCGCGACCTCTGTCGGCGGCTCAACGGACCCGGTCATAACCGCCGGTGCCTGCGCTCTGGTGGCGGGGATTGCGCTGCGCCAGTGGATCACCGTCCTCGAGTTGCGAGACCGGGAGCAGATCATCCGCCATATGGCTTACCACGACCCGCTCACCGGCCTGCCAAATCGTGCGTTGCTCGATGACCGCGCCACGCAAGCGATCGCTTACGCCCGCCGTCACGGCGGCGGGCTTGCTTTCCTCTCCATCGACCTGGACAGGTTCAAAGTCGTCAACGACGTCCGCGGCCATCTCTTTGGCGACAGGCTTCTCTGCTCGGTCGCGCAGGCTATTACTGCCTCTTTGCGCGAGACCGACACGGTGGCGCGGGTTGGCGGTGATGAATTCGTTGTGCTGCTGCCGGGCGTGGAATCCTCTATGGTCGCCTCGGCGATGTGCCAGAAGATACTCGCGGCGTTCCACTCGCTGGAGGTTGACGGCCAGCCGTTCCCCTGCCGCGCAAGCATCGGCGTCAGCCTTTATCCGCAAGACGGCGAATCCACTGAAGGACTGTGGAGCCACGCTGACACGGCCATGTACGACGCCAAGCCTGGCGCCGCGGACGTGCGCAGGCGTCGCCAGGCGCCGGGCGCCGGGCCACTCAACAACCCCATCGTCGCAACCTAGACCGGCGGCGGTGCCAAGTTGGCGTCGCGTTCCAATCGCCAGTACGCTGTCTCTGCAAAGAACCAGCAAGGAGAGGAGCGCCCGCCATGCCCAACCGTCAGCTAATCTCGTCCGGCTCGCCGTATGAGCCTGTCTTCGGCTATTCCCGTGCCGTCCGCGTTGGCAACCAGGTGTTCGTCTCCGGCACTGTCGCCTGGGGTGATGGCGGGGAACTCGTCGGCGAGGGCGACATGTACGCCCAGGCCAAGCAGGCCATCCGCAACATCGAGGCCGCCCTCCAGCGGGCCGGTGCATCACTGGCCCATGTCGTGCGCACGCGGACGTTCGTCACCGACATCAGGCGCCTCGACGAGGTCGCGAAGGCTCACGGCGAAGTTTTTGGCGAAATCCGCCCCGCCGCCACGCTGGTCGAAGTGAAGGCGCTCGTTGAACCGGAGATGCTGGTCGAAATCGAAGCGGACGCGGTGGTCAGCTAGAACAGCAGAACGTGTAGCTGCAGACCTTCAGGTCTGCCCGTGCAGGTCTAGAGATCTGCAGCTACGAAAGCTGTGGAACAGCCCGATAACCATTCCTTGTTCAGCTGCTCCATTGTTCCTTTGTCCTGTTATTCCGCCACCCGCGCCAGCAGTTCCTCCACCGCGTAACTCCCCGGCTCGCGCCGCTCGCGGGCCGCTTCCGCCGCGACGAGCTGTACCATGCGGTTCACTGGCGTGGGCACGCCGTGTAGTTCGCCCAGCAGCGATATCTCGCCGTTCAGGTAGTCCGTCTCCAGCGACCGACCGGTCGTCATGCTCTGCCACGTCGATCCGCCCAGGCGCGTCTCCACGCCGGGCACCGGCTTGATCGCGACCTTGTCCGTGAGGCCGCGAAGGTCGGCGACGGTCGCTGAATCGATGCCGGCAGCCTCGTACACGGCCATCGCTTCCTCGTGGATCCGCTGCATGAGTTCTCCGCTGGGTGCCGGCGCGCAGAGCGCCTGTACCGTGTTGGTCAGGTTTGTCAGCAGCTTGGCGTACTTCATGCGCATGATCTGCGGGTCCGGCCGCGCCACGAAGCCACTCTCCCGCAACTTCATCGTCGCCATGTCGATCAGGTGGTCCACGCGTTCCGGGTAGCACCCGGCGTCCAGCAGTCCGGAGGCCGGCGCCGAGTGGATGATCACCTCCCCCGGCGCCAGGTGCGTGGCGGGCATCCACACCACCATCCCGTACACGCGCGAGAACAGGCGCGCTGCCATCCGTTCGTTCGCGACGCCGTTCTGGCAGCAGACCACCGGCACGTCGCCCGCCGCGTCCCGGAGGGCTTCCAGCGCCGCCTGGGTGTCCTGTGATTTCATCGTCAGGAACACGATGTCGTCCGGGTGCCAGTCGACTTCCGAGGGATGTCCGGCCGCCGCGACCTTCAGCGTCACCGTTTCGTCCGGCGTCCGCAGCGTCAGGCCGTTCCGCCGAATAGCGTCGAGGTGCGCGCCCCGGGCGATGAGCACAGTGTCGTGGCCGTGCTGGTGCAGCCTTCCGCCGATGCCCCCGCCGATCGCGCCCGCGCCGTAGATGATAATTCGCACGGCTTCCCAGTATAAGACCGCCCGCAACCCGCCGGAATTGACAGCGATGGAGGGAGCCGCCTGATGTCGCTTTTTCCCTTGACCGGAGGAGTAGCGTGATGGAGCCAGCTCGCGGCAGGGAAGGGATTCCTCTTTGCGGACACAGGAGACGTCGCGCTGAAGGGGTTCGAGGACCCCGTTCGCCTCTACCTCGTGCGGGTGGACCAATAACGATAGCGTTCAGCCGGGACAGCCGCAGCGCCGTCACAGCGTGACGGCGGTCACAGATCGAGCGCGGTCACGTGCTAAGCTCTGTCGCGGAGGGACACATGCCTGATTACGACATCATCACCGTAGGCGGCGGCATTGCCGGCGCCGCTCTCGCGAAGGCGATGGCAGAGCGCGGCCACCGCGTTCTGGTCCTCGAGCGCGAAACCGAGTTCAAGGACCGCGTGCGGGGCGAATGGGTGGCACCCTGGGGCGTCGTAGAGGCCAGGGAACTCGGCTTGCTGGACGCGCTTGTCGATGCGGGAGGCCACACGCCGGCCCTGTTCGAGACGCGGGCCGGCCCGATGCCCTTGCCGCCGCGCCGGCTCCCCGAAGACTGCGCCGTTGACGAGCCCCAGCTCACCATTTTCCACCCCGTGATGCAGGAGGTCATACTCAAAGCTGCGGAAGGGGCCGGCGCGGAGGTGCGCAGGGGCGCGAAGGCGCTGTTCGTTCGTCCTGGGGCCGAACCCGAGGTCGATCTGGAGGGTGGCCAGGTGATATCGGCGCGCATCGTCGTAGGAGCCGATGGACGCAACTCACTCGTCCGCAAGTGGTCAGGCCTGAAAGCCGAAGAGGCCGATTGCGGGCAGAACCTGGCCGGCGTGCTCATGGACAACGTGCCCGCATCCGCCGACACCAGCGTGGCCGCATTCAACCCGGTCCTCGGTCGCGTCGTTTTCATCTTCCCGCAGGGCGCTGGACGCGTGCGCGGTTACCTGGGGACGCGTAACACCGCCGGCATTCGGCTCAGTGGCCAGGGCGACTTCCAGCGCTTCATCGACCTCTGCATCGAAACCGGCGTCCCTGCCGAGTACTACCAGGGCGCGACTCAATCGGGCCCGCTGGCCGCGTTCGACTGCTACTACTCCTGGGTGGAGCATCCGTACAGGGATGGCGTAGCCCTCATCGGTGATGCCGCCGCCACGAGCGACCAGACGTGGGGCCAGGGAGTCTCGATTTCGCTCCGTGGTGCGCGCCTGTTGCGTGATGCGCTGATCGCCTCGGAGGACTGGGATTCCGCCGGCCACGAGTACGCGGCTAAGGCGTCCGAGTTCTTTCGCCACATCCGCACGGCTGGAGGCTGGCAGAACCTGATACTGATGGAGCAGGGTTCCGAAGCCGACGCTCTGCGTGCGAAGACCCTGCCGAGGATGGCGATGGACCCGACGATCTTTCCAGATACCGGCATCTCCGGGCCGGAACTGGCGCCTGCCGACGAGGCCGCGCGCGTCAGGCTGTTTGGCAGCTAGCACTGCGCGCTTGTCCCGCAACCCTTATACTCGGCCTGCTGCGAGCTGTCAGGCCGAACTGGCGAAGCTGAAGGATCGAAGGGAGCTCTCATGTCCGCAAAGAAGAGGGTAGCCGCAGAGCGGGAGACGCTGGAAGACACGCGACCGTCCCGCAGCCCGGCGCCGTCACGTAAGCGCGCACTCGTAACCGGCGCCTCATCCGGCCTCGGCGAAGAGTTTGCCCGGCAACTCGTTCGCCGCAGCTACGACGTCGTTATCACCGCCCGCCGCAAGCAACGCATGGACCTCCTGGCGGACGAACTGCGCGCACGCGACGCGGACGTGGAAGTGATCGAAGCCGACCTCAGCAATCCCGAGGGCGTGGCGTCTGTCGAGCAGCGGATCGCCCGCGGCGACATCGATCTCCTGGTGAACAACGCCGGCTTCGGCATCAACGGCGAATTCGGCGAAATCCCCCTGGAGCGCGAGCTTGAGGAGATCGACCTCAACGTCCGCGCCCTCACCTGGCTCAGCCACGCCGCCGTCAAGCACATGAGGGCGAACGGCCGCGGCACGATCATCAACGTTGCTTCCACCGGCGCCTACCAGCCGGTGCCGTACATGGCCACCTACGCTGCCACCAAGGCATATGTGCTCTCGTTCAGTGAAGCCCTGCACGAAGAGGCGAAGACGTACGGCGTCACGGTCACCTGCCTCTGCCCCGGTGGCACACGCACCGAGTTCCAGCAAGTCGCCGGCGTCCAGGAGCAAAGCCTTCCCCGCTTTGGCTGGATGACGCCGGAGCCGGTGGTGAAGGCAGCTCTCGACGGCGCGGCATCGGGCAGCGCCGTCGTCGTGCCCGGCTGGCTCAACAAGGCCACCGCGAACGCTCCTCGTCTCGCCCCCCGGTTCGTCATCCGCAAAGTCGCCGGTCGCATGTTCAAGAAGGATCAGTGAGGCACTAAAGCACGCAGCGGAAGGCTTCAGCCTTCCACCTGATAAAGGAGGTTACCCCATGGGCAGGCCGACCAAAGACGATGCGGACATCATCCTCAAGCTTGCAGAACTGTCGGCGCTAATGGGCACGGGTGCCGGCGCCAGGACCATCTGGCATCCCGACTTTGAGCCATCCGTCGAGAAACACCCTCCGGGGAGCGAAGAATGGGACAACATCCTCCAGCTCATGCGCTGGATGGAGACCATCGGCACCCTCTACCGCAACGGCCTGGTCAACGAAGACCTCCTCTTCGACTGGCTAGGCATCACCAGCGTCTGGGACCGCGTGCGCCCGTTCGCGCTCAGCATCCGGGGGCACTCCGGCAACAAGGCAATGTGGGAGAACTTCGAATACATGGCAGAGAAGCAACGCGACTGGACCCCAAAGCGCACCTGGAGTAGCTGAAGACTTCAGCCTTCCATCGCTCGGCGAGACTGATTGACACTTTGGCCTGGCTGAACCGCCACGGGCGGAACTAGAAGGAGATACACATGGGTAACCTTGACGGGAAAGTCGCCGTAGTCACCGGCGCCAGCTCCGGTATCGGGCTGGCGATCGCGAAGCGACTCGGCGGCGAGGGTGCGGCCGTCGTCCTCACCGGGCGGCAGCGCGAGAACATGGACGCCGCCGCGAAGGAGATCGCCGGAGCCGGCGGCAAGGCCTCAGTCCGTCCGGCGGATGTGACAGACGAGAAGGCCTTCGTCGCCATGATCGATTCGGCCATCGAGGAGTTCGGCAAGCTCGACATAATGGTGAACAACGCCGGCTACAACCCCTTCGATCCAGTCATCGACGGTGGCGACTACGCCCGCTGGAAGCAGACGCTCGAGGTCAACGTCCTCGGCACCGCCCTTGGCATGCGCGAGGCCGTGCGCGTCATGAAGGGCAAGGGCGGCCACATCATCAACGTCACCAGCGTCGCCGCCCGCTACGCCGAGCCGGACGACCCGATGTACGCCGCCTCCAAGTACGCCGCCGGCGCCCTCACCGAGAGCATCCGCCTCGCCCTCCAGGGCCAGAACATCCGCATCACCGCCATCATGCCCGGCGCCGTCGCGACCAACCTTGTCCGCAGCATGCCGCGGGAGCAGCTTTTCGGCCTCGCCCGCATGATGGGCCAGGACCCCGACGCCTTCGACTGGAAGGAGGGCGATCACCTGCCCCAGCAACTGCTGGACCAGGTGGCGACCGTCGCGAAGAACTTGGTCATGTCGCCATCCGACATCGCTGACGCCGTCATGTACGCGCTCTCGGTCCCCCCGAACGTCCAGGTGAGCGAGATCATGATCCGCCCGCTGCAACAGCTCCAGATGCCGGGGATGCGCCTGCCCGCCTGAGTTCTGCAGACGCGGCCACCAATAGCCCGGGGGCAACCTGCGCGAATCCGGGCTGCCGGATGGGCGGGGGTGAGGGAGTGCCGCGCCCACCCGGCTTAGATTGGCGGGGCGTTGCTCAGTCTTTGCCGAGCGCTGCGCCCAGCACCCGGTGCACCGTCCGGTCTTGCCGGTCCTTGAACCCCGTGCGCGGCACTATCGCCCGCGCCGGGCAGTACGGCACGCAGATCCCGCAGCCGTTGCACTGCTCCTTGTGGATCACGAACTGCCGCTTCGCCTCGAAGATCGCCCCTATCGGGCACATGTACTCGCACACGCCGCAGTCCATGCAGTCAGAACTGATGACGTAACCGGCGGGTGCGGGCGAGGCCGAGGTGGAGGGACCTGAGGCCTCGCCCTGTGGCGCCCTGCGGCTCACGCGGCGAACTCAGTCGGCACGTGCGCCGCCTCGTTGAAGAATGCCTGGAACGTCTGGCTCGCGCGGTAAAACATGTCCTCGCCCAGCTGGTCGGCCGCCACCACCTTCATCGGCACCCCGGCCATAGTCAGCCGGTTCAGCGTGTGGTCCAGGTCGGGTTCGCCGTTCTTCTGGATGTTGCGCACCATCTCCGTCCATGTGTCGAGCGTGCCTTCGATCGTGAAGTCAGAGGCCGGCACCGGGTCGTCCGTCTCGGCCACCGTCTTCACCCTGTAGCCGTCGAACTCCAGCACGTAGCCGCGGCCGTTGCCGCCTTCGTCGATCTTGATGCCCACGGCCGCTTCTACGTAACCCAGCTTCTTGAACAACTCAACGTCTGCCGCCGCTCGCTCTGCCAGGTCCTCGAACCACTTTCGGGAAGGGAACTTCGCCATCTTGGATAGCCTCCTAGAAAGGCGCCTCGGCCGGCACTTTTGTCACTGAGCGGCGGTCAAACCCCGCGATCTCGCAGCGGTTCAGGTACTCTTCGCGCATCCGCACCCAGACCAGCCGGATCGCCTCCATCCCCTTGTCGATCCCCTTGACGCCGTCGCCCATCAGCACGGCCAGGGGCTCGATGATGTACGGGTTTGTCAGGAACCCCGGGATCCCCATCTCCGCCACCTCGGCCAGCTGGTGCATCTCCGCGATCGCCTTCTCGCGCTCCGGGTGGTGCTCCAGGAAGTACTTCAGGTGCATCGTCCCGTAAGAGACATGCCGCGCCTCGTCCTGGATGCAGAGGCGGTACATCTCCTTCTCCGTCTTGTTCTTCGCCAGGAACTCTCCGCTGCGGAAGATGTCCAGCACCAGCCCTTCTCCCAGGACGTGCATCAGGAAGGAACCCTGGATGTACGTCGGCGCGTGCAGGATGATCTTCAGGAAGTTCTCCGTCCTCGTCAGGCACCGGCCAAGCCCGCCGCCGTTTGCCAGCGCCCGCTTCCGGAACACCTCCAGGTGGCGTGCCTCGTCCATCGCCTGCGTGCAGAGGAACATCTTCACTTCGTGGAAGTGCTGGTTCATCTGCCACAGCCACTTCGCCGGGAAGTCGGAGGCGATCATCTCCACCTCCGTCAGGAACGTCGCGATCTGGCACTGCGCGCGCTCCAGGTCGGCCGGCAGCGGCTTCAGTTCCTCCCACGGGATATCCCGCGTCGCGCTCCACTGCCGTGACGCCGCTTCCTCGTACAGCGCGACGACGTTGTCCGACCACACCTGGTACTTCTGGTTGTAGATGTAGCCCATGTCGGGCACGTCGTCGTCCACCAGCGAGCCGCGCGGCGCCATCGTCCGGTGCTTCGGCTCATCCTCTGGCTCGCCGGCGTAGGCTGCATTGATGTCCTGCAGGGTCAGGCCACGGTCCGGCTTCCGCATCTCGGCGCGGATTCCCCAGTTGGGGTTGGGCTCGTTCAGCCACTTCAGGCTGAACCGGCCCTTCTTGAGTTCGTCGATGTAAGTCGCCTGTTCCTCGGTGTAGAAGAAGCCGTTCCCGTTCGCAGCCTGCGCGCCGTCCTGGCCCCGCGCCTGCGCAACCGCGTCCACCAGTTCCTGCGTCATGGGTGCCTCCTTCAAACGCCCGGCCCGCCGGGCATAGCTTGCTCGCTTTGGGCTTAGATTAGTGCCTGCTAAAATAGGATTGCATGGGGAATTTGCATCATTTTTTCCGCCATCGCAGGCCGTTTGGCACTGGAGACCGCGTGCGCCATAGCGCACCATGTGCCGCATGAAACGCCGGCCTGACCCACTTACCCTCCTTCGCGCCTTCGAGCGCTCCGGTGACGGCGTCTATGCCGTCGACTACGACCAGAACATCGTCTACTGGAACCGCGCCGCCGAGCGGCTCCTCGGCCACAAGGCCGCCGATGTCCTCGGTCGCCGCTGCTTCGACCTGATCGCCGGCGGCGACCACCTCGGCCACCCCTTCTGCGGCTCGGACTGCGACGTCATCAAGAGCGCCCGCAAAGGCCGGGCACCGGCCAACTACGACGTCTGCACCAGGTCAGCCGAGGGCGAGCGCCGCTGGATAAACGTCAGCATCGTCGTCCTGGCCGGCAGCAAGCGCCACGACCTCCTCACTGTCCACCTCTTCCGTGACGTCACCGAGGCCCGGCGCCGCCAGCCGCCGGTCACACCCCAGCTGAGCGAAGGCCCGCCTGAAACGGCCGACGCGACCCGCGTCGGCGCCCGGCTCACCCGCCGCGAGACCGAGGTCCTCCAGTACCTCAGCACCGGCATGAGCGTGCCGCGAATCGCCGAAACCCTCGCCGTCAGTCCCACCACCGTCCGCAACCACATCGAGCACATGCTCGCCAAGCTCGGCGTCCACAGTCAGCTGGAGGCCGTCGTCCTCGCCGCCCGCCACCGGATTATCTGAGCGGGAACAATGACACAACTGAACGATGGAACAACACGCGCCGACCTGGCTCGGTCCTTGTTCAATGTTGCATATGAACCCCTAGGGGTTCATCACCGCCCACACCCGGTACTCCACCCCGCCGGGCACGACCTTGCCCCGGCCGATCGCCAGCAACTGGTTCAGCCAGAGATAGTGCTCGTCTCCGGTCTGGAACATCGGGTTCGTGTAGAAGTAGTACTCGCCCAGCGGCACGTCCTCGCCGCCCATGATCCGCCCGAACACCTGCGGCGTCGCGATGATCAGGCCCGAGTAGTAGGCGTACACGTGCGCTCCGTCGTCCAGCCTGACCGTGGCGCGCACGTCCAGCTGCACCGCACCGTCCGTCCGTATTAGCGCCCAGTCGCCGCCGCCCGGCAGGACGTCGCCCGCCATCCGTGGGCCTTCAATCCGGCCGCCTTTCACCATGTAGATCTGCCGGTTGCCCGCCGGGCTCGCCCCCACCGGCTGTGGCGGATCCAGTTCCACGTGCGCGTCGTACAGGTGCTCAAGCCTGGGTAGTGGCGCCTCAACACGGATGCCCATCACGACCCCTCCCACGTCACGTCACCGCACAGGTCCGCCGGGTGCTCGCGCCCCGCGAACACCACGTACTCCCGCTTCGAATCCCCGATCCGCCCGTTGTCCCCGTGCCCCGGCAGCACTTCCGTATCATCCGGCAACACCAGCAGCCTGGAGGTGATTGACGCGATCGTCTCCTTCAGTGCCGCCGGGCTGTTCGTCCGCCCCGGCCCGCCGGGGAACAGCGTGTCCCCGGAGATAAGGTAGCTCCCCGCCAGAAAACACGTGCTCCCGGGCGTGTGCCCCGGCGTGTGGATCGCCCTTATCGCGAACGGCCCCACGCTGAACTCCTGCCCGTCCGCCACCTCTGCCTCGATCCGGTCTCCCAGCACGCCCCGCTCGCCGGCGTGGGCCATCACCGGCGCCCCCAGCGCCGCCTTCACCAGCCCATGGTCTGCCCAGTGGTCGGGGTGCGAGTGCGTCAGCAGCACCGCCTTCACCTGGTAACCGTACTCCTCGATCACCGCCAGCGACTGCTCGCTCTGCGAAGGCATGTCCACCAGCACCGCTTCCCTGGACGCGTGGTCCGCGATGACGTAGGCGTTGTTCGCGAACGCACCCAGCGGGCCGAGCTTGTAAAGGCGAAAGTCGCCGTCTCTGCGCATCTCCATCGCTGTCAGCCTCCCTTCCGGGCGGGATGATAACATAGCGCCTACCGTGATCTCCGAGTGCATCCTCGAGGGCGAAAAGGTGCGCCTGCGCCCCGTTGAGCCTGCCGATCTGCCTCACTTCGCCGATTGGCTCCAGGACGCCGAGGTCCGCCGCTGGCTGGCCGCTCTTGACGAACCCCCGACCCTACAGGACGAGATCGACTGGTACGAGGACACCCGTTCCAACCCGGATAACGTCCTCTGGGCGATCGAGACCATGGCCGGGCAACTGATTGGCACATGCGAGCTCCGCGTCACTCCCCGCGCCGAACGGGCCGAGCTCGGCATTGCTGTCCAGGACAAAAGTCAGTGGAACAAGGGTTACGGCGAGGACGCGGTCAAGCTCGTGCTGGAGTACGGCTTCGAGGACGCGGAATTGAACCGCATCGAACTTACAACGGACGAGGAGAACCTCCGCGCCCGCCGCTGCTACCAGAAGTGCGGCTTCGTCGAGGAGGGCGTCCTCCGCCAGCACCGGCGCGTCGACGGCCGCTTCAGCAACACCGTCGTCATGTCTGTCCTCCGGCAAGACTGGGAACGCCGGTGACTTTCGCACCCCCGGTGCCGCTCGCGGGACAGCTCGTCCGCCTCCGGCCCGCGGCACGGGAGGATGTGCCCCTCTTCGTTCGCTGGTTCAACGACCCCGATGTGCTTCACTGGCTCCACCTCTCGGAGATGCCGCGTCCCACGCTACAGTCGGAGACGGAACGGTTTGAACGCCATCAGCACGATCCGTTCAGGCGCACGTGGATCATCGAGACAGCCGACGGCGAGCCGGTGGGCAACATCGGCCTCGTCGGTATCGACGACGTGCATTTTCGCGCCGAACTCGGCATCAGCATCGGCGAGAAGGAATGCTGGGGCCGGGGTCTCGGCACTGACGCCATCCGCGTCCTCCTCCGCTACGCGTTCACGGAACTCGGCCTCCGTCGCGTCACGCTGATCACAGACGCCGACAACGAGCGTGGCGTCCGCTGCTATGAGAAGTGTGGCTTCCGGCGGGAGGGCCTCCTCCGTGGGCACCGCCTGCGCTACGGCGAGCCGCTGGACATGATCGCGATGGCTGTCTTGAAGGAGGACGCTGGATGGAGATAACGCGCCACATTCACTCCATCCCCGCCGAGCAGGCCTTCTACACCGGCCCGCAGTCCCCCAACGTCTTCTTCGTCCGCGACGGGGATGAGGCCGCCTTCATCGACAGCGGTTTCGGCGACGAGAAATCCGTGGAGGCCCGCGTCGGCTTCCTGGACGAACATCCGGGCGTCCGCGTCAAGTTCATCGTCCTCTCCCATCACCACTTCGACCACACCAGCGCCGCCGATCAACTGCGCGCCGCCACCGGCGCCAGCGTCACCCTGCACCCGCAGGAGGAGAAGTTCCTTCGCGAATGGGACAGCGACGCGCCGCAGGACATCGAGATTCCCGAAGACCAGAAGGAGTTGCGCGAAAAGATCGAGACCTTCCGGAAGCAGGCCGCTGACGCCGAACCGGACGTGATGATGAACGACGGCGACGAATTCACCGTCGGCTCGCTCACCCTCCGCATCGTCCACACGCCCGGCCACACCCTTGGCTCCGTCTGCGTCTACATCCCGCAGGAACGCGCCCTCTTCACCGGCGATACCGCTCTCGGCCTCGGCACCGTCGCCATTTCGCCGCCGCCCCACGGCGACATGGCCCTCTACATCCAGTCCCTGCACCGGCTCCAGGAACTGGACTGCGCCCTCATGCTCCCCGGCCACGGCATCACCGTCCACGATGTCCACGCCAAGCTCCAGGAACTCATCGACCATCGCCATGAGCGCGAGCAGCAGATCCTCACGTTGATGGAGAAGGGCAGGAACACCGTCAAGGCGATGCTCTCCGCGATCTATCCTGAGCTCGACAGGCGCCTCGTGCCCGCGGCCACGCGCCAGATCGAAGCCCACCTCGCCAAGCTCCAGTCCGAAGACCGCGCGACCCGCTCCGGCGATGAGTGGCTCGTCGCCGGCTGACGATGTGACGTCTTTAGCAAGCTCCTTCCGATCACGGTCGTCCACCTCTTCCCCGATGAGCGCGCTGCCCTCCTCGGCGTCCTGCGATCACTCACGGACGAGCAGTGGGGCCGGAGGCTGGCTCATCAGCGGCTGGCCACTGGACATGCCTCCGCTATGGCGCTACAATTCCGGCAATCAGTCACCTGATTCAAAGGGGGGAAGTGCTCTCATGGGACTCATGAACGACTTCAAGGCGTTCCTGATGCGTGGCAACGTCGTTGATCTCGCCGTGGCCGTTGTCATCGGCGTCGCGTTCGGCGCCGTTGTCACTTCGATGGTGGAAGACCTCATCACGCCCATCATCGCGCTGATCTTCGGCAAGCCGGACTTCTCGAACCTTACCTTTGAGATCAATAACTCCGTCTTCCGCTACGGGTCTTTCATAAACGCCGTCTTCTCCTTCGTCACGATCGCCGCTGCCGTCTTCTTCTTCGTCGTCACGCCGTACAACAAGTTCACCGCCATGATGCGCAAGGAGCCGTCGCCGGACCCCACCGTCCGCAAGTGTCCGGAGTGCCTCAGCGACGTGCCTGCCGAGGCGCGCCGCTGCGCCTTCTGCACCTCGCAACTGCAAGCGACCTAGGCGCACATCTCAATACGCGTCCCTCTCCGGCGACCTCTGCCTCCGCACGGCAGCGATGCAGACTGTACACATCGTCCCGTGAGACAATGCGCGGCGGAATGGATGTCACCACGCACCCGGCACAACCCGTGGCTGTATCGAGTACCGCTGCTGCCCTCGCGCAGGCCTTCATGGACGAACCCGGCGCCGTCTGGTTCCTGCCGGACGACGCCCGGAGGCTGCGTTTCCTGGACTGGTCGTTCCGCTCGCTCCTGGCATACGGCCGCCGCTACGGTATTGTCGAGGAGCGAGAAGGCCGGGGCGCCGCAATCTGGTTGCCGCCGGACCGGCCGCTGATGCATCCGTTCCACGCCTTCCGCATGGGTTACTGGCAGGTGCCTTTCCGGATGGGGTTGGGCGGGATACGCCGGTTCCTCCCCTCGATGCGCTTGATGGACCGCCACCATCGCGAGCGCGTGGAGCGCCGCCACTGGTACCTGATGGTCCTTGGCGTCCAGCCGCCCGAACAGGGTACCGGCATGGGGACTTCGCTCATGCGCCCGGTCATGCGCCGGGCGGACGAGGATGGCCTGCCGTGCTACCTGGAGACCGGCACCGAAGTGAACGTCCGCTTCTACTCGCGACGCGGCTTCGAAGTCGTCTCCGAGGGCAACCTGCCCGGCGGCGGCCCGCCATACTGGTGCATGCGTCGGCCGCCCGGCCACCCCGGCGACTGATGGCCGACCACAGCCGCACCTACGCCCGTCAGGAGTACCTGACGCCCGGCGCCTCCGACACCGTGGAGATCATTGCGGACGTCGTCCGGCCGGATGAAGGAACGGTCTTGCTCGATGTCGCCTCGGGCAAGGGCGAGGCCGCTGCCACGCTGGCTGGCCGCTATGGCTGCCGGGTCGTCTGCATCGAGCCGTATGACCCCTTCGTCCACTACTCCACCGCCAAGTTCTGGCACTTCAACCTGCGCGACCTCGTCACGGTTGTGCGCGCCGATGGCGGGCGTCTTCCCCTTCGCGACGGCGCGGTCGCCGCCGCGTACTGCATCGGAGCTCCGTCAATCGTGGGCCTGGAGCGATGCCTGCGGGCGTTGGCGCGCGCCGTCCGGGCAGGCGGCTGCGTGATCGCTTCGGACATCGTCTGGCGCTCGAAGCCGGGGCCGCTGCGCAGCGAATGGCGCTGGGTCGCAGAGTCCCTGCAGGTGACCGCGGATGACTACGGTGCCGCGATTGCGGCGGCGGGGCTGCGAGTGGAGCGCGTCCACCTGCACGGGCGGGCGGCATGGGAGGACTACTGGCGCCCGATGCTGGCCGTCGCGCACGAGGCGAAGACGGCACAGCCCGCGGACGTCTTCTTCGCCGACGAGGTGGAGGCTGGCATCGAACTGGAGAGGCGGGCTGTCGACGCCTGGCTGGACTACGCGACGTTTGTCGCCCGCAAGCCCTAACGGGGCGAAGAACCCGCGTCCGGCACGAACTGCGAGCCCGCGACATTGTGTGACAGCGCTGCGTGGCGATGCTACCAGATAAAGGCGCGTGTGACGTTGTAGAGATCGCTGTTTTGGCAGTTGTTCGCGGCGGGGCCGTGGCAGACCGCCGCAGGGAAGCAGACCGGGTTGAGCCACTCTGTGCTTGAGCTCTTTTCATGAACGTGGTAGTCGGTCCAGCCCTTGGTACAGTCGTCGTCATCGCTCATGATGCCATCCCTCCAGTTCGCGATGGTCCCAGAAGGTTGGATCGTATACTGTGCCGAATGGTCAGTGTAAGCGTGAACGTACGTCATCGTGCCCTGTAGCGAGAGGTTGGTGTAGTCTCTGACGGTGATGTTGAAATAATCACAGCCGTACCCGTCTTCGAGACTGGAGCCGATGCTGGTGTAGACAGAGTAGTTTGGGTCTTGCGGCCACACGCGGGATCGCTGCCAGATGTGGTGACTGCCGCCCCCGGGATCAGTCAACCAGTCTATCGCGTTTGGCCCATAAGGCCCATATGGTGGGCAGCCGCTTACGTGATACCAACAGCTGACGTATGAGTTGTTTCCCCAGACGTCCGTGGGCGGTAGCATTTCTGCCCGCCGGTGGTTGCCTGCGCCGGGGGGTTCGTTGAAAGCAACAGGATCACGATCGCCAGGATCGCAGCTGCGGCCGCCTTCACCTCATCGCCTCCGCCAAGGACTGGGCCACGAGCCCCACCTCCTTCGCCAGGACACCCTGCGACACAACTGCGACATAGCCGCCGGGCTCCGGGAACACGTAGGTGATTGTCGGTTCGTCCGGAAGACCGAAGTTGCCCTCAATGGTCTCGTCGATCAGGACGACGTCACGGCCGACCATCGTCACCACGCTCATCTGCTCCCGCGAGGCGTACGTCTGATACGATCGCGGCGACTCGGCCACCCTGCGGATCGAGCCACGCGGGCGGCTCGTCCCCTCGCGCGAACGTGAATGCCAAGCCGGTCCGGTGGAACGCTCCTGTTGTTGCGCACAGCAACGCGAATGGATTGGGCTCACCTTCCGCAAGTCCATTCACCTGGGTCTTCGGTTTCGTCGCCTCTGGCGGCAGGTAGTTCGGCTCAGGGGGGAGGTACTTTTCCGGTTCCTCCGCCTGGACAAACTTCCCACCTGCGCAGACCTCTGAGGCCGACCTCTGGAGGCCCCGTTGTCGGAGTTCATCGGCTGAGCCAAACACAATCCCGAGGTATTCTCCGTAGACTGGGGTCCTGGGCGATGGTCCGCCACGCACAGGCTCCTGGTTCCTGCTCGCGGCACCCTGGTCCAGAAGTGCCACCCCAACTGCTATGGCGGCAATGACCCCCGCCAACGATAACCCGGTGATGATCATCCTGCCAGGATTTGTACTCGTTCAGTACATATGAGACGCGGTGTCAATTACAGGCCGCCTC
>JBBISJ010000031.1:0-32967 GCA_037441345.1 Chloroflexota bacterium | reverse complement strand
GCCCCGGTATCCAATTGAAGTTCCGTGTGGCCGTCACTTACCCGGCGGATCGTATACCGAACTCGCGCCCAGATGTCTCCGCTGGCGTTGTTGGCAACGTACGGTGTGATGTGCAATATATCTGCGTCCGTCGCAGCGGACCCTACGTAGTCGTTATTGACTCCGTCAGGATCCGCGGGGTACGATCCGACGCCAGTCCACCAGTAATACCCGCCTGTGTACGCGCTGCTTCCGTCCCATCGAAGATTCAACATGTTGCCAGGCCGCTCGAAGTACATATCGTTGAATGGCTGGATTGACAGACTGGCGGGCACCGTCGACGGCACGTGACTGGGGTTTTGACTGTAGATCAAGGCCACATCGAAGGGATTCCACCAGTTGGCCACTCTGCTTAGGAATGCTGACCATGTAGCGGAGTGGTGGACGAGGGGGTCACCCATGAGGGCTCCAGACGGATCGTGGAAGAATACGTGATCGGTAAGATTCAGACCGTCGTAACCTACGACGACGATAGCGTGCCCTTCCCCCCTTAGGATGTTGCCGACGGCGCCAAACCACACCGGCCGCCCCAGTGACAACGGCGAAGCAATGTCCTGGATGAGGTTCTCGTCGGCGCTCAGCACGGTCTTGTACACCCAGGCATCCGAACTGCCGGCACTCCACCATTTTTCTAGCCAGTCTTCGAGCTCCGCAGGACCACCCAGTTCGTCCGGTGAACGATCGAAGTCAGCGGCTATCTGCCAGGGCTTCCGATTGTATCCGTAGTACTTCAGCAGCATCGATGCCGAAGTGGCCCAACACCATTGGCTCGAAGCTTGGTTGTAGTATGGAACCACTAGGTCGACCGCGTTCTTCGCGTTGAAGACTCGAAAGTGCCCCCACTGCCCGGCGGACCCATTCCGCCCGTATGCCCCCTCATTTCCTGCGACATCCCAGGCCTTAACCTGCCAGCGCCAGTTCCTGAAGCCCAGCGCGGGCGTTACGTCCCACTGCGTGGCGGTGAGGATTGGCGAAGGGGGTGGGCCGCCAATGGGGAGAAGGACATCCTCCTCAATCTTGACCTGATACATCCAGCCCCCGGCAACCGGATCCCAGTCCAGCAGCGGGGTGGTGTCCGTAATGTGCGCGCCCTCCGTGGGACTGACCAGGCTAGGTGGCGCGGGCGGCAGCGTGTCGATCGTGAACTTCTTGCTTGCCGTAGGGCCCACGACGCCCAGCGTGTCCTGGGCACGCACGTAGACGTAGTGATCGCCGTCGGGAGAGTCGAAGGGAGGCGTCCATCTGGTACCGCCAACCCAATAGCCTCCCGTATCGGGTGTCGGGTCGTCGACCGCCACGTAGTACCCGGCCATCGGAACGCCATCGGAGTGGTATGCAGGAGACCAGCTGAATGTGGGCCTCCTGTGATTGGTGATGGAATCGGTTGCCGAACTTCCGGTGTCGTTGGCGCTGATAAAAGGGATGCCCGGTGCACCGGAGGTTCTGGCCGTCAACGTACTGGCGAAGACGGGGTATCCTTGCTGGTCCACGGGACCCGATGTCGGATCGCGGAAGGTGATGCTGTTTCCCGCAAGTGTCATCCAGGACCGAACGTAGATCGAGTAGCTCATTGCCACGCGAGGAGTAAACGTGAGATTCAGCGTCTTCGTCAGCCCGGATGGCCATGGAGCGTCGTCCGACTCGACCAGCAGGTAGCTCGCCGCGATAGGGGTGTTTCCGATGTAGATCTGGTCACCGTAGTCGTAGTACCTGACGTTACTGACGGTTGCCCCGTTCGCCGTTGAGACCGATGCGAGAGAACTGGCGAAGGAAGCCGCCGGACCCGCCCCGTCGACATCCTGGTTGAGTTCCCTGAATGCGATCGAGATGCCACCGTGTTCGGCCTGCGTCCCATCATTCCTGACCTGGACGCTGATCGTGACCGGCTGATTGACGCCGGCCGTGCCCGGAACTGAGAACGAGGTGAGCGTTGCGTCCGGAGTGTCAAATGTGGCCGTGATGGAGTAGATCGCCGAACCACTGAATGCGCCACTGTATCCGAAGACCTTGATGTAATACCACCCGGGTGCTGGCACCGCGTAATCGATTCGCTCGTCACTCCCGGACCCGTTGGCCGACGTTGCCAGCACGCCGTTCGGCGCACTGGAGTTGTACAGCTGGATGTCGTAGTCCAGTCCAGCGGGCACGTCCATCACGATGTGAACGTTCCCGCCGCTCGGGACCTGGAACTTGTACCAGTCGATGTCGCCCTGGGGGTAGATGTTGCTGTACAACCACTGTTCCAGCGAAAAGGAGATCGCGCCGGAAGGCGCGTCATTGTCGTCAGCGAGAGCGGCTTTGCCAGAGAGCGCTAGGAGAGTGAGGATTGCGCCGGCCAGTACGACGTGCAGGCCCGCAACCGTTGTTGTCCTGATGCTCGCTTTCATGTCATCCCCCTTCTTTGCGAACCCGAAGTCGCCTGAGCTTGAGCCGTGATCCGCCTTGTGCCGCCAGTATTCCCGCCGGGAGTCACTCATCCCATACCGCGGCGCTCACGCAACGCTCACGAGTTGCTCGCGGTGTTCGGTTGTGCCATCAACACCAACAACGCACCCGAAAAGCTTGCATTCCTGCCGGATTGTGAGATATAAGGAGCCTGCACTCCGGCAATCCCGACATCGCCAATCGAGGGGGTCAGCGTTGGACACTCCCAAGTCAACGCCAGCACAAGAAGCGGACGCAGCAGCGGAACTTGTCATCCGCGCGCCTGGCGACGGCCTAAGGCACGTCATCGTCCCAGATGAGGGTCTCACGCTGGGGTCGAAGCCCGGCTGCGACGTGCTGCTGGAGAGCGTGTTCGTCTCCAGGTCACACGCCAGAATCGAGCGGGACCAGAGCGGTGACTACTTCCTCGTCGATACCAACAGCCACAACGGCGTTGCGGTCAATGGGGCAAAGGTACGGTCTGGCGAACGGGCCCCGATCCAGTCCGGCGACCGCATTGAGATTCAGCCGTTCACAATCACGTTCTACGACAGGAAGGGTGGAACGCAGCCGCTGCCTGTGCCGAGGATGCCATTGACCGGCCTTACCGTTGACCTCGACTCCCGCCGCCTCTTCGTCGACTCGCAGGAATTGCCGATCAAACTCGGAAAGCTCGAGTTCGACCTGTTGGGATTCCTCTATGCCCACCGCGGTCATGCCTGCACCCGGCGCGATATCGGAGCACTCCTCTGGGGTGGGCCCGAGAACTTCGACGACCACATGCTCGACGCGGTTGTGCACCGGACGAAGAAGAAGTTCGATGCGGCAGGCGTGGACCTCCAGGTCTACCTGAAAGCCATCCCACGCGTCGGTTACCGGCTCGACTCGGCTCCTCAGGAAGTGACCCAGGCGTGAGTGCCGCGTGAGTGCAATGGCCGCCCTTATCAAGGACAATCCAGTCACCATGTATGAGGTCGGTCACGCGACCGCCGCTGGGCCCGGCCGTCCGTTCAACCAGGATTCGATCCTGGTGTACGTACGCGATGGCGGCCCGAGCAGCCCGTCCTGGCTGCTGGCTGCCGTCGCCGACGGCCTGGGTGGTGAGCCCGGCGGCGAGCTGGCGAGCGAGATAGCCGTCACTACCCTGGAGCGAGAACTGGCAACGGCCATGCGGATCCCGGACCACGCCTCGATCGTGCGCGCGTTCCTTTGCGCCCACGCCCGGATTCGTTCGGAATCCGGCGACTCCCCCGTGCTCGACCGGATGGGTACGACTCTGGCGGCAGTGGTGGCGGCTGACGATCTGGTGTTCGTCGCCAATGTTGGAGACAGCCGCGTGTACACGGTGAACGCGGCCGGTATCCGCCAGCTGACAACGGATCACAATGTTGTTGGCGAGCAAGTCCTGGCTGGAGTGCTGTCCGCCGAGGAGGCCCTAAACAGCCCGATGCGGAACATGCTTACTCGCTTCCTCGGGGTGAGGGACGAGGTTTCGGAAGTCGACGTCTTCCCCGCGATACTGGGGCGCGCAGAAAGAATCGTGATCTGTTCGGACGGCGTTCACGCTGTGCTACCTCGCCAGGAGATCAGGCGGATCGCTATAGATGGCAGTTGTCAGGAGGCTGCCCAGGGCCTGGTTAGCGCCTCGCATGCCGCAGGCGGCGCCGATGATTCGTCCGCGATTGTCCTTTCACCGAAACGGAAGGGGTCGATGTGAAGGGAATGATCGGTGTTCCCGAACGCATTGGCCACTATCGCCTTGAAAGCCCGATCGGGGTCGGCGGCATGGGATGGGTGTACGCTGCCCGGGACGTGCGCGATGGAAAGCGCGTCGCGGTCACGCTCATGCATGAGCATCTCGCAATGGACGATGACTTCCGGAAGCGGTTCATGCGGGAGGCCAAGATCGCGTCGACGCTGCAGTCCGACAACACGGTGCGAGTTCTCGACTATGGGAACGCTTCGGGCCGGCTGTTCATTGCGATGGAGTACGTGGAGGGCCAGAGCCTCGGCGAAAGGCTCAAGAGCAAGGGCAAACTAACAGGCAAGGAAGCGGTGCACATTGCGGTGGGCATCGCAGCGGCCCTCGAGGAAGCCGAGCGGAATCACGTCGTCCATAAGGACATCCGGCCAGAGAACGTGCTGATTTCTGATAGCGGCACCGTTAAGGTGGCCGATTTCGGTATCAGCGGCAGCACCGAACCGGGGAAGGGACGCACGCGATCCGGCGCGCTCTTCGGTGTCGTCACTTACATGGCGCCCGAGATGTTCGTGAACAAGCCCGATCATCGATCGGATGTCTACGCGTTTGGCATAACCCTGCACGAAATGCTGACCGGAAGTCCGCCATTCCAGGGCAGCCTGGGCGAGATCGTGAAGCACCACCAAGACACGCCGGTGCCGGAGGCTCCGCTCTCTGGGATCGCGCCGGGCCTGACGGCAGTGATTCTTCGATGCCTTCAAAGGGCGTGGCACTGATGCTGATGATGCTCGTCCCGGTTGGATTGATGGCAAGGGGTGGCTCGGGCGCGCTTGAACCCGAAGTCCTGGCGGAGTCGCCCGCTCTATCTCCAGGCAGAGAGACCGCATCAGCATCGCCAAAGCCGAGCGTGTTACCCAAGCCCGCTTCCGCTGCCGACAGCATCCAGGTAGCTGCAGATGGCGAGGTTGTCGATACCGGGATAGATCTCACCGGTGATTCACTGGTTTTGAGCGCGAACGGATTTGTTAAGGTTGGCATTGCCGACAAGGAATATGGCCCCGATGGAGATCCAAACTGCCAACTCGGCAGTGACCAAGCAGCGTTACCGGGACTATTCCCTCTCGGTACCAATCCGTGCTGGTCGCTTATCGGCCGGGTCGGCGCCGGGCCGTGGTTCTTCGTAGGGAACTCGGCGACAATCCGCGCAGCTGATCATGGAACAGGTCGGGTCTTCCTTTGGATCAACGATGACCACCTGGAGGACAACGCGGGAAGTTGGTCGGTCAATATAACGATATCCACGCCAACCCCAGCACGAACGCAATCACCATCTGCCACTTCAACCGCTCCCGGGATCACGTCGCCAATCGCGGTAACGTCCTCCCCGACGCCCACGGCCTCGCCGACGCCCACACCCACCATGTCGCCGCTGGCTAGCCTGGCGTGCTCCTACGATGGCTGGACGACATTCCTGACTACATACCCGAACTACTCGACCTGGACGCCGGCATTCAACAGCCAAAGCGAATGCGTTGCTCGGTTCGCGGACGGAGTCTGCCCGCAACCAGCATTCATGAACTCGCCCAGGCACAACGACGTTCTGGCTGGATCGACGGTTACGTTCAAGTGGACCGCGGGTTGCGGGAACAACAGATACGACCTCTGGCTTGGAAGGACACCGGGTACCGCGGATCTGTTCGACGCCTGGGACGGCTTCTTCACCGAGATAACCGTCAGCGGTCTGCCCCAGGATGGTAGTCGCGTTTACTTCAGGTTGGGATCGTGGGATAGCACCGATTTGAGCGAGCATCACAACTGGATAATGACCGGCTCGTTCAGGACCTCGATCACCACGCCGTGATTCAGATCGCAATTCGGGGGAGTCTATTATGCGTATCAACGACCAGGGCGAAATCGTCTCCGTCGCCGATCCATCAGAGATCAGGGGACTATGCCTGTGCTTGGGCTGCGGCGAAAACTGATCCTGTCGATGGAGCGCAACTGCCTTCCGGTCCGGGAGTAAGTGTCTCCCAACAGCGAGATACCGCCAATCTGCGTGTTTGGCGACTGGAGCACCGGCAAGGATGGAAGCGATAGATTATGAGTGTCAATCCACCGTGACGGCCTTCACCCAGACATCGGTCCTGTCGACGGGAATGCCGTCACCGTCGACCTCATACCGGAACAGATATCGCGAAGTCGAGCAATCCGCGCCTACAGAGGCGACGACGTAGTGGGTGTACGGGTTGTAGAACATCGCGATCTTAACGCGCGTTCCCGAGCTCGGCGACCGGCCCTCGTCGATCGCAACAACAACGTCGTCAGACTTCAGCAGTTGCTCTAGCCCCTTCTGGGTTAGTTCGTCCCCCGCGAGCCTGCCAACAAAGTCATTTGACGCCCGCCCCAGAATGTATCCGGCCACCTCCTTGGTGACCGATTCAACGACGGCGTCAGTCACCGTGGTGTCCGTGAGACCAACGGCAGTGATGACGTAGGCTCCAACTCTGATCATGGCGTCTCCGATGTAGTTGCCGGTGTCGATGCCTCCTGCATACGCCGACGCCATCCCCTTCGCGAGCTCCCCAAACGCGATCCGTGATAGTTTGAAGCGCGACACCACCGCGGCGGCAGAGACTGCTTCGAAGTAGCAGTCCTCGGGAATGCGCTGGCCCAGATCGTATTGCTCGCCTTCCATGATGATGGAGAGCCCGCTCCACAGCTGACCGTTGTGTTTGAGGTCCTGTTTCTCTTTGACATCTGTCAGCTCAACGTCATCGAGGGTCGCGATTTGCCCCGCTCCTTGCTCGATCTCGTCGGCTGCCTTTTCCAACTTATTGCAGTCGCTTGCGCCGACCGCGATGACGAGGACGAGAAGCAGGGGGATTATCTTCGCGACGAGCCGGAGCCTTTCACCTGTTGACACGTCAACCTCCTTCACGCATGAACCAATCGAGCCGAAGCCCACCGTCGTCCTCGGCATCTCGCGTTGTTGGCGCATGTCTGTGGATCAATGAACATGCATCCCGTTGATGAAATACTGTCGCTGTGCGGGCACGCGCTCAATTGCCCCAAACTTACGTCTCGCTGACGGAACTTCTACCCGGCACGCGCCCAGTCGATCCCCAGCTACTGGACAGTGATCGTCCCTGTCATGTCGGTCGGGTGGAAGTCACAGTGGAACTTGATGTCGCCTATCACGTCTGGAACGGTCCACTCGATCCTCGCGAGCGTGCCACTGGTGATCAGATCAGGATTCGACACGGCGTCGTCCGCCGTGTTGAACTCGCCATCCGGCCCGGCGATCCGCATGTTGTGGATGGCGGTCCCGTTGTTCGCGATGTCCAAGGTGATCGTGGTGCCCGCAATTACGACGAGCCTGGCTGGATCGAAGGAGTTATCACCGAGCGTAATGGCGAACCGGAGGCCGCCATCGCCGGCTGCGGGCGACGGAGTCGGGCTCGGCGAGGGCCGTGGCGTTGATGGGTCTGTCGGCTCCGGTTGTTCGGCCGGACAGCTGGGGCCGGCGGCGGCGGCAGAGGGCTCGCTTGGCTTCCAGGTGATGGCGAGTGACTCTGGTGAAATGCCTTTGCTGCGTATCCAGTCGAGTGCGCTGCCGGAGTAGTCCTGAAGCTGCTGCAAGTAGCTGCACCACTGGCTCGCGCGGTTCAGGATCGCGAACAGGGTTATCTCTATTGCAGGCTTGTCACCTTGAAGACCCGCACTTTCGATACGGTACTGCAACGTTTCCTGCGGTAGGCTGGCAAGGAACTGATCCTCTTTGGACGCCGATCCCGAGCCGAAAAGCGCACCGGTCAACCCGAGAACGAGGAGAACGGTGCCGCCAACGACTGCCGATCCCAGCAGCACCACTGGAGCGAACCGGCGGCCAACTTTCGGTGTGGCCCGTGTGATCTCGGGCGACACGCCGGCCGGTTCCTGGGAAACGACTTTACCAGCGACCTCGGCTCCGCACGACCCGCAGAACTTCGCCCAATCATCCAGCAGCGACCCGCAATTAGTGCAGTACACCCCAGATCCTCCTCGCTAATGTCTCCAAGTCCGCTGACTCGTCCGCGACCATAGCGTACTGAGCCCTACAGCTGTCTGTTACGCAGGCTGTTGTAGATGTCACTCAGGAACCGGAGGACGTAGCCGCTCCAGAAGAACCAGATCGCAATAACCCACGCGAAAGCCAGTACGGCAATGAAGCGGATCACCTTGTCGCCTGAATCACATTCAAGAGACGACGATTCGAAGAACCCGCCTGATGATGACTGCTCGCAGCTCTCGGCCGCAGCGATCCCTCCAAAGAATCCCCCTGCCACGGTGAGCCAGCCGAGAACCATCAGAGTCGTGACAACGGCGGAGGCAGTGAAGTACTTTCCGGTGGAACTCTGGCCTGGCGCCGGAGGCGCGGCGACCTTCACCTGTGGTGGGGTTCTCGACGGCGAGGCACTAGTTGGAGGCGACGACGGACTCGCCTCCGCCGGAATCCGCGGTGTCTGCGCCGGCGCTAACCGCGCGCCGCACTCCTGGCAGAAGGCGCTGTCCTCACGCGTGACGGATTGGCATTGGGGGCATATCATGACCGTTCTCCTCTCGCCTGGAAGTCTCGCTCGATATAGCGTGACTTGTGTCTTCGCTGGGGGTAATCCATGATTCTGGGGTTCGGTTCAACAACCATCATCAGAATCCGCCTCGTCGTACCAATGGCCGCCCTCCTTCGAGTAGGCGTCGTCGTTCGTGCGCGTAACATACTCGTTCCCGGCGTAAACATCGTAGGAAGCAATCGCGCGGTTGCCGTTCACTGCAACATTGATGTCTCGTGCCGACAGGGGCCGCTCGTCGACATAGCCTAGAGCGTATTCTGCCCTGGTGCGGAACACCTCGAACGTGCACGTAGATTGGGTTGCTGGGCTCAAGAGGCTGTATGCCTTGATCCAGTCGCGATCGTTGAAGGCCGACTCTGATCGTTTGATCAGGCTGATGATCTGATCCTCGTCGGACGCTGACTTCGATCCTCCAAGTACGCCCGTCAGGGCGAGCAGAAGGACGGCCAACCCGGCCGCAGCCGCAAGTCCGATGACTGCCAGGGGAAATGGTTTGCGGGCGACGCCTGGTTCGGGTGAAGACTGAGGCGATGCCCTGTTGGCGGCGTCAAGCTTGGCGCCGCATTGCTGGCAGTAAACGCCGAACTGCTCAATCCTCGTTCCACAGTGTCTACAGAACGTCATTGAATAACCCCTCCTGCGTTCCGGTGCATCAGCATCCGGTTGATAATAGCCAGTCTGTCAACCTCTGAACACATCCTCAGTAGACTGTTGCAGCTACAGGGTTCACCGTGCCATAGCCGCGGGCTTACGGCTCGCTTACGCGGCGAGGGCGTTCCTTTGTCTAGGTAGTCAGGAGCAGGCGCAACCTCCCCGCCCGCGGCGTCATCTAGGCTTCCGGATTCAGGCGCAGGACCGTAAGGGCTCTGTAAGCGCCTGCCAATTGGTGCCTGCGTCCGATCCTCCTACCTTGAAGTCTAGGTCCGGAGCCGGACCAGGTATGTGAGTTAAGGAGAGCACAATGATGAACAGTACCTCAAGCCGCCGACGAACCGCAGCGGCGCATCCAGTCGCCGGTTGGGCGCTGCGCGCGGCTGTTATCGCAGGGATCATGTTGTCGCTGGCGATAAGCTTCATGGCGTCCCCGGGTGCCGCGTCGGCAAGTACCTGCCCGTCGATCATAATCGGAAATCGTTCCACCGGAGCGGTATATCTGGACTACGGCTGGCAGAAGCATCATGTCACGAACCCGGCGACGTTCGATGCGTTGGGGCTGCGCTGGGAATGCGTGCGGTGGAACGACCTGAGGATCTACGTCTATCCAACGGGCGCGAATGTCCCCTCTGTCGGCGTCGGCTCGCTGATCCGTAATCCTTCAGATGGGCGCGTCTACGTGCTGAACAGGGGGCTTCACTGGGTGCCGAATACGACGACGTTCAGCGCGCTCAACTTCCAGTGGTCGGCCGTGCTGAACCTCGATTCAAGAGCGTTCGCCGCATTCACAACCGGCGCTTCGGTACCCTCGGCGAGCAACAACGGGTTCGCCTATGATCCGTCAACGGGCGCCATTTACGTCATCTACTACGGACTTCACCATATTCCCGATCCAACATCATTCAACGCTCTCTGCTTTGACTGGTCGGCGGCGCTATCAGTCCGCTGGGACCCGCTGGTCGTTCGGGCAGTGCCCACTGGTTCCGCTCTGCCTCACCTTGATCATGGGTACCTGATCCGCAATCAGGATGATGGTGCCACGTATGTTGTGAACTGTGGACTCCGGCACATTCCTGATGCAACCACATTCAGCGCATACGGTTGGGCGTGGAGCTCCGTGAGGTCGTACGCCTGGTGGATGATCAATTCGATGCGTCGCGGGTCGGCCATCGTTTCTACAACCAAGCCATCGAGTTCGCGCTTCAGCTACGGTTGGTGCACCTGGTACGTGGCCGAGCGTCGTGCTGTGCCATGGTCCGGTGGCGCCAGCAAATGGTGGGACAACAGCGCCGGTGCTGGATTTGCAAGAGGTTCCGTTCCGATGCCGGGCGCAGTTGCGGTGTTCATCGACCCGGGTGACGGCCGCTACGGCATTCCTGGAACTGCCGAGAACGGCCACGTTGCCTATGTCGTGTGGTCCGATCCGAGCACCGGGCGTTTTCGCGTGGCCGAGAAGTTCGGCCCCACCTACGCGGCTTCCGAAAGGGACCTTCAGATAGGGACGCCTGGGACTGCAGGGCTCGTCGGGTTCATCTACTGGCAATACAGATAGGCCGGGCGTCTGGCGATCGGACTCCGGAGCAGCGTTCCTGGACGACGAAAGGGAGTAGCGTTGAACATTCGAGATATTGGCACTAAACTGCGAGCCACAGGCCGAAACTGGGGGTACGACATCAGTCTACTGCCGCAGATGCTCATCGAACTCACGACGCCGACGGCCGATCGATCGGCCTGCCGTGGCCCTCGCGACATTAGGACTTAGGGAGCGGACGTGACGTCATCCACGCCACTGGGTACGAAAGGAGCAGGCCATGTTCTGTGCTAGCTGCGGGACGTCCATCTCCGCAGAAGGCGTCTTCTGCCACAACTGCGGCGCTAGGGCACCCGCCAAGGACCCGGCTGGCAGCACGCCAGTCTACCAAGCGCCGGCAGCCGAGCAAGAACCGTACCATCCGGACAGCCCTATCCCGACATCGGCCGCGCCGTCGGCTACCGCACCGGCGCCGTACCCCTCCGCGGCTGCGCCCGTGTACGCGACATCAGCACATGGCCCCGCGAGTGTAAGCCCTATACGGGCTGCGGTCGCGGCAGTAGCATTCGTGGCGTCTACACTGGTCATTGTTGGAACCTTCGCCGACTGGCTTGGAATCGTTGGAGACTACGGCTCCAGAGGGTTCAATGGCTTCGACTACGGTTACATCACCGGCTTAGGAGATGCCGACGGCAAGGACGGCATAATCACGATCATCCTCGGCCTCGGAATCGGCCTGCTGGGCGTTCTACAACTCAGGTCCACTGCAAGGACCATACCGGCGCTGCTGCTGGCTGCCGGCCTACTCGCCGTTGCGGTTGGCGCGTTCAATACGGTCGAGCTGGGTGGTCGACCTTAGAGATGAGTTCATATCAGTCGGTGACGCATTCCACATCGCCGGCCCGGGCCTGTACCTGCTGGTCGCAGGTGGATTCGCAGCCCTCGCCAGTGGAATCACCGGCCTCTTCGGCAGCGGTCAGGAGTAGGCCACGAAGGAAGGCGCAATCACCAGCACAAGGATAGGAGCAACCCCATGCGTTGTACCAACTGCAGCAAGGAACTCCCGGATACGGCCCGGTTCTGCGACAAGTGCGGGACACGCGCCGGGAGCACCGAACAGAGCTCGGCAGGCCCCCCGGGCGAGGAAACTGTGATCGTCGGCGAGACGCGGATCGCGCCTGGAACCGGTCCGACTGCCGGCTCAGATACGTGTTCAGTGTGCGGAACGAACCTATTGGCGAATGCGAGGTTCTGCGCGAAATGCGGCACTATCCGGCCCGAGCCTTCCAGCCTGGCCAAGAGCGGAACTGGGGCGCCAAGCGGGGCGGGATATCGACCTGCGCCGGGACACGAGGGGTACGGGGGCAATCCGCTGTATGGCGCCCCGGGTCGTGACTGGATTGGCGAGACGCTCGCGTATGTTCCGCGCGTTTTTCGCTTTGAACGAGACGTCTTCAAGCAGATCCGGACGGATTCAACGGCTACGCCGATCGCTATCGTTCTAGCCGTCCTGGCGATGTTTATCTTCGGCGCCGGCGGCTGGCTGTGGGTAGAGATCGAGTTTGATGCCGATTGGGAGTTGTTCTGGAAGAGCGCCCTGATTGGCACGGTCATATCGTTCGGGCTGTGGCTCGGCGGCGCTCTGATCACCACCGGGATCCTGAACTATGTCTACCAGAAGCCGGTCCGTTTTGACGAAGTCGTCCGCGTTACCGGGGCGGCATCGACCGTCCTCGCGCTCGGGTTCTTGATGTTCATACCAGGAATCGCGTTCGGCGTCACGATCCTGGTTGTTGTGCTGTGGATGATGGTGACCGTCGTGGCGCTCCAGTCTGCATTCGACCTGGAGCCACGGGAGGCGATCGTCTCGGTAATCGGCGGATTCGCTCTCTGGTCCCTGGCGTTTCCGTTGATAGTGAGTTCAGATAACACGCTTGGGCCTGGCATATGGGTGTTCGAGGGTGTGGCCGACGCCTGGAGAGATCTTTACGACGTGTACGCCGGGCGCTTCAACTGAGGTAGGTTTCCTCGGATGTCAGCGCTTGTGGGACTGACGCTCAACAGCCGGTACCGCGTGGAGGAGTACATCGGCGGCGGTGGAATGGCGGACGTTTACAAGGTCTGGGACGAGAAACGGTCCTGCTACATGGCCATCAAGGTCATGCGGCAGAGCCTCAGCGAGCTCGAGGAGTTCGGTGAGCGGTTCAAGCGGGAAGCCGACGTTCTTGCCAGGCTTCAGCATCCGAACATCGTTCGCTTCTATGGTGTCGAAGAGTATGAAGGTGGCGGCTCAATATTCATCGTCATGGACTATGTCGATGGACCCACGCTCGCCACGAAGCTGAAGACGAGCCGTCACCCACCTTCGACCTCCGAGATGGTTCCGCTGGTCGACGACATCGCGGCGGCTCTCACGTACGCGCACGAGCACGGGATCGTCCACCGCGACATCAAGCCGAGCAACATCCTGATCAGCCGGGATGGCCGGGGGCTGCTCTCGGACTTTGGCATTGCGCACCTTTCCGACGCGATGACGATGACGTACCACGGCCTGGGGACTCCCGCCTATATGTCGCCGGAACATTGCGAGGGCAAGGAGCTGATCGCGGCGAGCGACGTCTATTCCCTGGGTGTTGTGCTCTACGAGAGCTTGGCGGGCCGGCGTCCCTTCATCGGCGATCTGCAAAGTGGGGAGTCCCCGACAAGTGCCAATGTGATGCGTGAGCAGATCGAAATGGCACCCCCAGCACCGACCGAGATCAACCCGGGGATACGGCGGGAGGTTGAGGCCGTCCTGCTGAAATGCCTGGCAAAGGATCCGCAGTACCGATATCAGTCGGCTGCTGATCTGGCGAGCGAACTGCATCGTGCATCCGGCGTCAAGGTCGTGCCAGCTTTGCGAGTCGTCTCCATTCCGGGAGGCGCCGAGGTGAAGCTCGACGGACGCGTGGTCGGAGTGACGCCGCTGGAGGTGGCCAGGCTTGGACCGGGCGCACACACCGTCAAGGTGGTGCTGAAGGGCTACCAGGATTACCAGCAAACGATCCAGTCTCCCGATCAGAGTGTTGTCGAAGCGAGGCTAGAGGCGGTTCCGCACACACCACTGGCTGTTCCGGGCAGGGACCCCGAGCCGCAAACCACTGCGCTGGTCAGAGAGCCAGGCAAGCAATCCAGGGGTCGAGAGGCGCCGTCCGGTGGCAGCCCGCCTCCGCCCGTTGGGTCACTGACGGCCATTGGAGCAGGTGGTCACAGCCGCAGGCTGCTATTGCTGGGCGGCGGACTGGCTGTCGCGCTCGCCGCTGCGCTTGGCGTTGCCTTGGTCCTGCTTATGTCGGGTGGTGATCCCCCTGGTCCAAGCCCAAGTGACACTTCGACCGGCTCCCCTGCAACTTCGCGTCCTAGCCGTACTCCAACCTCCACTCCAAGAGCAACTCCGGTTCCCGGCTTAACGCCGCCGGCGTTTCCAGAGCCACCGTTTCAGACCAGCGGCGAGATAACCAGCGCCGGCGTTCCGGACAAGGTGACGTTCGGGGGCGAGAAGGACATGGTCGTCACGATAGAGATGAAGCAGGAGGGTAGTGCTGCACTAAACCCGTACCTCAGGCTCCTTGACCCGGGTGGCGAGGTAGTCAACGAAAACGGCTGCAACAACGGCGACGCCCGGTTGTTGAACGTCCCGCTGCCCGCGACGGGCGAGTACACGATCGAACTCAGCGGCTGCAACGACTCAGTTGGCGGCTACACGATGCTGCTTCAGCGCAAGCCACAGCCGGCCACGATCAAGTTCGGCGATTCCCCTGCCAGTAGCATCCAGATACCAGACGATTACGTGGACTTTCTGTTTGTGGCGGAAGCGAACGATATCGTCACGATTCGCGTTCAGCAGGACGGAAGCGCAGCACTGAATTCAGAGGTGGCGCTCTACGATTCTGGTGGTGCGGAACTGAAGCGAAGTGGCTGCAATAGCGAGGGCATCATACGCAACGAGGAACTTAAATTCGCTGGCACCTACCGCATTCGCGTCACGTCGTGCAGCGGCACCACCGGGGGCTTCAAACTCACACTTGGACGCGAACCTGCGAGCAAGCCGATTCAATATGGAGGCAAGGGGGATGGCCAGATCACGGTCGAAAGCAACTACGATGCCTGGATATTCTCCGGGCAGCAGAACGATGTCGTCACCATCCTCGTCCAGCAACGGGGCAGCGCTACGTTGCAGCCTCGGATTCGGCTATTAGATCCCGGTGGCGCGGAGGCGGACGAAGGCGGCTGCGGCTCAGTTAGTACCATCGAGAACCACGTACTTCGCTTCACAGGATCCTATCGCATCATCGTCACCGGCTGTAGCGAGAGCATGGGTGAGTACTCCATCTCCATCGACAAGGAATCTGCCGGCCCCTGAGCGACACCGCCCCAAGGGCCACACGACGGCTCTCGCAGTCAGAGGGGTCCTTCATTGATCGCGGTCAGGGGAACGCGCCGAGAAGGCTCGGCGGGGGTGTTGTCCAGGTGTTGGGCGTTCACTGGGCATGGCGAGCAGTCGCGTGCCGAGGAGGTTCACGGCACGCGATTCTTCCAGCGTCAGCCTATCAAGTGACCCGGGCGACGACGACAGCAATGTTGTCCATGCCCCCATTATCGTTCGCGGCATCGACGAGCTCCCGCGCAGCTGCTTCTGTATCCCTCGAATCAAGTATCGCCGCGATCTCGTTGTCTTGCACCATTGTGTAGAGTCCGTCGGAGCAGAGCAGGATCGCGTCACCACCACGAAGTGGGCCAACGCCAAATATGTCGGGAGTAGCTTCGGACCGGCCGCCCAGGCTTCGAGTAATGATGTTGCGCCGCCTGTGGGTTGTTGCCTGGCGTGCTGAGATACGGCCGGCGGCGACCTCTTCCGAGACCCAGGAGTGATCCCTCGTTATCTGAGTTAGCCTGTGATCCCGAAGCAGGTATCCTCTGCTGTCTCCCACGTTGGCCATATGAGCCGTGTCGTTCGTCAGGAGCGCCGTCACGAGCGTCGTCGCTCTGCCCGAGGTGGACGATTTCGGCGGCTCCGGGCCCCGGACGACTCGATTCGCTTCATCGTAGAGCAGCCGGAGCCTTGATCCCGCGTCGCCCCGGGTGAAGGGGAGTTCACTGCGAATCGCGTCTACTGCCAGTTGCGCCGCTATGTCGCCGTCTGGACCTCCGCCGACTCCGTCCGCCACCGCAAGGACCCACGTTCTGCGTCCCGACCCCGCGGGCTCCTCGGTCGAACTGTAGACCGCGCGGTCCTCGTTGGAACTTCTGCGCCGCCCGATGTCCGTCCGAGCAGTCACTTCGAAACGCATAAGTACCTCCCGTCCATCCCCTGCTCACATGCTACCGCTGTGCCGCACGGGGCCGCCTTACGGGGCGCTTACAGGGCACTTACAGCGCGTCGGCTATGGCTCGTCTTCAGTCGTCGGCGTTGCACCTTGCAACCGGTAGCCGACTCCGGGAATGCTGAGTACGTAGACCGGGTTCAATGGGTCGGGCTCCACCCGGCGCTTCAGCCGGTGGACGAGCTGGTGGAGCATATCGTAAGTGTAAGCGTCCTTGCCCCACAGTTCGGTACACAACGTGTCGCGAGAACAAACCTTGTCCAGGTTGCTGTACAGGATTCCCAGCAGCTTGAATTCAAGCACTGACAGCTTCCGCTGGAGCTTCCTGCCATCGATCCACACTTCCCAGGTGTCCATGTCGACGCGTACAGCTGATTTTGCCTGCGTCGGAGTCAGTGATCGGAGTTCGGCGGTCGTGCTGTCGTCCGCTGTCTCGGCGGCGTAGACGAGGATTGTGTTCCCTATGGTGACTTCGTCACCCGGGCTGAGCGGCCACGGTTTCTCGATCTTCTCGCCGGCGACCATGGTCCCGTTCCGGCTCTCGTCGTCGATGAGCACATGGGAGTCGCGTTTCACCTCGATGCGAGCGTGGTGCCGGGACGCGTAGTCATCGTCGAGTATGAGGTCGCAGTCACGGCCGCGGCCGATCGTCGTGATGTCTGCGGCGAGCGGAAACTCGAAGCGGTACCCGCCCCGGCTGCGGATTACGAGCTTTGCTCTGGGTGCCGTGTGCTTTGCCAAATGACTACCCTGGCCGGGCTTACTCATGGTGGCCCTGCTGCGCCGGATTATTCTTGAAACCACGATTGGGGTCAATATGCTGAGGTCTGCGTGAACGACTCGAATGTAGGCGGCTCGGTATCAGCGACGGTTCCTCGAGACCACACCTACTCGAGGATCAGCGTGCCCTTCTCCGTGTCAGGGTGGAAGTCGCACCGGAATGGGTAGCTGCCCGGCTCGTCGATCTTCACCAGCACGCGCCCCGTCTCGCCTGGCTTGATTTCAAACGGGTCGCTCACGAAGTCGTCTCCGGGGCGCGCTTCGTCGCTGTAGTTCCCGTCGAGGCCCGATACCCTGATGCTGTGGCTGACGTTACCCGTGTTCTCGACCAGGATCTCGATCAACTCGCCGGCACTAGCGCTGATGGTGGAAGGAGTGTAGGAAGATCCCGACTCAGACCCATTGGCCATGACCTCGATAGTTTCCGCAATGGGCTGTCCCGCTACCCGCGGGTCAAGTGTTGCCGGTGGTACGGCTGTGGTTGGCACAACGGTCTCCTGCTGTTGGGCTGCCGTGACCGGAGTGGCGCGGGCTGTATCTTCCGTGTCGGTGCCGTTGCTGAGGAGGAAGACTGCAGCCACTCCCAGCACGGCTAGAAGCGCCATGATGGCGACGATGGTGAGCGAATTGCCATGGCTGGTTCGGGTGCGGCCTATATCAGGGGTGGGTATCCCAACTGGCTGGCTTAGCGGAGAGTGCGTCACAAGCGCTGCATCGCCGCGTTGCGCGGGTCGGATCGGCCAGGTGACAGTTCGATCCTCTGTGCGGAGGGCCACAGTTGCGTCAGTCCCGACGTTCGGGCTCGGCAGCGGAGCAACAAGGCACTCCAGGGCGCTCCGGAGATCGCTGGCAGTCTGGAATCGGTTGGCCGCATCCTTGGCGAGGCATTGCTGAATGATGGCATTGACCGGCACCGGTACTTGTTGTATGGGCGTCGGCTTGACGTTCAGATGTGCGTCCATGACGGCGAGCATTGAGCCCTCGAACGGTGGCCGGCCGGCACACATTTCGTACAGGACAGCACCGAGCGAGTAGATATCCGACCGCGCATCCGGCTCCTCGCCGCGCACCTGCTCCGGCGCGCTGTAGGCGATGGTGCCCAGGTAGCCTGTCTGCATGGTAAGAGGCGCGATGTCGTCCACCCTGGCTATCCCGAAGTCGCCGACCTTCACGCCGGAAGGCGTGACGAAGATGTTCTGGGGTTTGATGTCCCGGTGGATCACTCCCCTGGCATGTGCTTCTTCGAGGGCCATGGCAACCCCAAGGCCGATCTCAATGGCGGCTTCCGGCGCCAGGGCACCATGGCTCTTGATGAAGTCTCTGAGAGTCGGCGCCTCCACGAACTCCATCACCATGTAGTGCAGAATGCCGTCATGTCCCGAGCCCAGGACCCGCACTGTGTTCTTTGCGCTGAGTGCCCGCGCCACGATTATTTCGCGGTGGAACCGGCTGACGTACGATGGTTCCTCCGCCAGATGCGGGTGCAAGACCTTGATCGCGACGGCCCGGTCGAGATCCCTGTCCCATGCCTTGTAGACCACTCCCGATCCGCCGGATCCACAGAGGTCCAGTAATTCGTAACGGTTGGATAGGATGCGCCCTTTGTCGATCATTTGATCAGGCCAATCTCCGGCGCCACACGAGGACGCCTGTCAGAGCCATTAGACCGACGGCGATGACGGTCAGTCCTATCCAGCGAATCAGAAGGTACTCCGCCGAGTGACCGAACCCCGAACCCTGTACCCACCCTGTTGACCCTAGTGCCTCGAACGCCCATCGGGAAATTGACGAGTAGGCAACGACCTGTACAGCGACATGGGCGTCCTCACCAACCCGGGCGAATATCAGCTGGGGAATGAGAATCAATGGCACCAGGCTTTGAGCTCTGTCCGCATTCGGCGACAGCGCTGATATGAGCAAGCCCAGACCCAACGAAGCCAGGCAAGTTAGGAGGAGCGTGGCGTAGACCTCCAGGTATCCGGAGGTCAGGACGCCATCTCGAGGAATATCTGTGTCCACCACGATCACGAGGAAGAACAGAGACGCCTGGACGACGCAGAGCGTCCCGAGCACCATCACCTTTGAGAGCAGGTATGGAGGTGTTTTCAGGCCCGCTAGGCGCTCTCGCCGGAATACCGGCACTTCCTTCACGATTTCTCTGGCGGCGTTGATTGCACCGAACCAGGTGACGCTGGCGGCCATGAGTAGCGGCAGGGAAGGGAGGACGAGGGGTTTCACGTCTTCTGGCAGGCAGCCAAACAGCGTTGGGCTATCGCATGGATCCCCTGGCGGGGGACTTCCACCAAGACCTGTCGCGTAACGGAAGCCGTCGGGCTGTGAGATCAGGATCAGCAGCGTTGCCAGAAATGGGGCCTGGAGAAGCAACAACGCAAGCGTCCTGGCGTCGCGCAAGATTAGCTCGGTGTAGCGACGCACGAGTAGCATGAACTGGCGCAGCCCTGACAGCCCAACATTCCCGGTTCCGGGAACGATGTCGGTTGAAGTGTAACTGTAACCGCTCAGATCCGCGGCTGCTCCCCCCTGGCGTATACTGACGAACTTCTCGTATTCGTCCGAGTCGAGGCACTTGCTGCGCCAGCGGTCAAGGTTATCGCGGTCCTCGACCGTGGAGTAGACGTCGCCGAGGTCCGTCGCCCCAAAGAATGGTGGAGCGTCCGCGGGACGGCCGATGTAGACCAGGTTGCCGCTGGCCAGGAACACGATGAGGTCGCACAATTCAAGGCTCTCGGTGTCGTGGGTGACCAGGACGACGGTGCGCCCCTCGTCCGCCAGGTCTCGGAACTTCTCCATAAGCCGGCGCGTGAGGCCGGCGTCCAGGCCCGTCGTCGGCTCGTCCAGAAAGAGGAGGCCAGGCTCGGTCAAGAGTTCTGCGGCAAGGCTCGCGCGCTTCTGCTGGCCCCCGCTCAGGCGCCCGACGGGCACGGCCGCGCGATGATCGATCTGGAGCGCCTGCATCACGTCCCGGACCTTGCGATGTACTTCGTCGTCGGTGACGTCGTCCGCGAATCGGAGACGGCCCGTGTAGTAAAGGGCGCGCTCGAGGGGTAGCATGTCGTGAAGGATGGAGAACTGAGGCACATAGCCCATCAGAGGGCGGACCGAGTCGAATCGCTCATACAGATCGACGCCATTCACCAGGACCCGACCCTCGGTTGCGGGACGCACTCCGTTGAGGGTGTCCATCAGCGTGGATTTCCCGGACCCACTCGTTCCGATGATTCCAACGAGTTCCCCAGGCAGGACCGAGAAGGAGACTCCGCTCACGATTCTCGTCGTGCCAATCGTCTTGCCTACGTTGAGTGCGTCGAGGCGCACGGTCCGCTCTTCGTTGTACCCCTGTATCCGTCCGGCGGCGTAGAGGAGCTTGTATGGCCCGATGCGAATCGAGTCGCCGTCGCGCAGGGCCTGCTCACCGATCTGGACGCCGTTCAGGAATGTCCCGTTGGAGCTGTTCAGATCCTTCAGAACATATGAATCACCACGCCTGGCGACCTCCGCGTGTTTCCGCGACACGAGCATGCTCGACAGAACGAGGTCGTTTGCTGGGCCACGTCCAATGTTCAGGACATCGGCTGTGCCGAGCGTCGCCCGCACCATCGACGATCGCTCACCGTCCGGGGTTCGGTGAGCCTCGACGGGCACGCTCTTCTGGCCGGGTGCTGCGGGATTGACGAACAGCAGCGTGACACTCAGTCCGTCGCCCGAGCCGATTCGGAGGCTGTCGCCGTTCTGGAGTGTACGCTCACGCACAGGAGACCCGTCGATGACGGTCGGGTTTGTCTCCCCGAGATGAACGAAGCGATAGGTGTGTCCGGCGCGCTCCAGCACCCCGTGCCGCTTCGAAACGAATGACGCGTGAACGCGGATGTCGCTGTCCGGGCTTCTGCCGAAAGTGATTCGGTCTGCGGTGAGCTGAACAGTGAAAGTGCCGTCGGGCTCTGTCACAACCAGGCTTGGGGGCACATCGGCGCCAACGCTACTTCGCATACGGTGCGTTCCCCTCCCTGCAAAGCATGCCTACCCACCGCCCGCCGTTGTCACATACGCATCTTTGTTGTCACCCTCGGCGATCCATCCCTCCTTGCCTGCATGGTCTCCGGATGTCACTAGAACCGGCCACCAGAGGTAGCCATCATTGGCCACGGGGCCGGATGAGTTGGCTATGCTCAACGTGGTACCCGGCGGCATACACGGGTCGGTGCGCTGACCTTTGGCGGGCTGGGCGCGCAGGTAGAGAGTGCACTGTGCGTTGGTGGTGAGATGAAGGTCATTCACGACAAACCTCCCACCGCCCGCGCGGGTCTTGATCAGGAACGGCCGGGGTTCGCTCCACTGTCCAGCACTGCCTGAGGCGCTCTTCGCCCGAACCTTCCACGTCCAGCCCGTCAGGTTGTTGTCGGCGATGAACGCGGCGCATGGCAAGGTGTGCGTGTAGGAAGATGTGGTCGTCGACTTGCTGACCAGTGGAGCATCGGGCGGTCGTTCGATGACAATGTCGTATGCGGCCGCCTCCACGTTCGCCGGGGCCTGCCAAGTGAAATTCCACTGAATATCCGGTCCCGGGCAACCGCCGGCGACATGCTGTGGCAGGAGCGCCGAAGCTGCCGGGCTGGTTAGGGTTGGCGGAACGGCGATGACCGGCGTCGTCGTTGGTGGCGACGACGCGGTGGGTGTTGGTGATGACACCGGTGGTTCCAGGGCGTCCGGGAGAATGAGCGTTTGACCGGGCGTGAGTTGCGCCGATTGGGTGAGTCCATTCAGCCGCGCAATCTCCTCCGCTGTTGTGTTGTATGCCAGCGCGAGCGACTCAAGGGTGTCGCC
Organism: Chloroflexota bacterium; assembly: GCA_037441345.1. GTDB lineage: Bacteria > Chloroflexota > Dehalococcoidia > SM23-28-2 > RBG-16-64-32 > DATKKM01. Next base: position 11,022 of record JBBISJ010000031.1, on the reverse strand, counting down.
CTCCTGGACAACGTATGCAGTTGTCGGTTGGGCCTCGTCGCTTCTGCTCAAGAACCAGACGACTACCGCCGCGCCCAGGATTGCCGCGATGCCCAGGCCGGCCGCCATGAGCGCCAGCCATCGTGGGATGCCGCCCCATGCTGACGCCGGAGCAGCCGGCGGCGGTGTCCCGCCGTATACGCCCTGGCGGCCAGGCGCAATCATCTGTGTCGCGTCTGGTGCGGCTGGCGCCAGGACGGTCTCGTTAGCGTCCAGGGCAACCGTCTGCCTCAGGGCGTTGATCAGCGCGTCCGGAGTCTGGAACCGCTGGCGAGGGTCCTTGCTCAGGCACATGCGCAGGACGTCTTCGATTTCGCGTGGCGCCCGAACGCCCAGCAGGCTGAGCTGCGGTGGCGGGGTTCGCGCGTGCATGTCCATCGTGGCCAGGGGCGTGGGGGCCATGAAGGGCGGACGGCCCGTCAGCATCTCGAACATGACCACGCCGAGGGAGTAGATGTCCGAACGGGTGTCGGCAGTCCCTTCCATCATCTCGGGCGGGGCGTAAGTCGGCTTGCCAACAAAGGCACCGGTGCTGGTGAGAGTGGCTGTGGCCTGCGAGCGCGCGATGCCGAAGTCGGTGACCTTCGCCGTGCCGCCGGGTGTGATGAGGATGTTCTGGGGGGAGATGTCTCGGTGAATGACGCCCCAGGTCTGGGCCGCGTGAAGCCCCTCCGCGACCTGGGTCACGATGTCCAGTACCTGCTCGGTCGGCAGTGGCCCGCGTTTCCTCAGCAGGGTTGCCAGCGATTCGCCCTCGACCAGCTCCATGGCGATGTAGGGGATATACCCTTCCTGTCCGGCGTCGAACACCCGAACGACATGTGGGGAATCAATCGACTGGGCGATTGCCGCCTCTCGCCGGAATCGCTTGATGTACGCTTCGTCTTCGGCCAGGTCTTCGCGCATGACCTTGAGCGCAACCACCTGTTTGGTTTCAGAATGGCGTGCGCGATACACAGCGCCCATGCCACCGGTCCCCAGACGGTCAATGATCTCGTAAGGTCCGAGTCGCTGTTCCACTATGGATTACCCCCGCTGGGTGGGCAGTCACCGACAGCGGGACACGGGATCTTGATCCGCTGACCCTCCTGGACCACGTCGGGGACGAGGGTGTGGTCGCATGACGTCAGGTCGACGACTTCAAGACCGGCCCGAAGTGCGATCTCTACAACGTACTCACCCAGCCTGATCTCGTAGATGTACGCGGTTCCGCCGCCTTCATCGCAGATGACGGTGTCCCCGGAAGCTGTTCCGGTGGGCGTCGGAGATGAAACCCGGGCGGTTGGTGAAGGGGCATGTGTCATAGTCGGCACGAACGGAGCTTCGGTGTTGATGATGACCCGCGGCTGCGCTTCACTCCCTGCTCCCTTGCTGTTGCGCATCAGCACGACAGATCCGATGGCGACGACAGCAGTCGCGGTAAACGCGGTGAAGGCCAGGACTGCTGGTCGGCGCAGCGCCCGGGACCGATCGATGAGTGACCGGTTGCCCACTCTTGAGTACCAGCCCGCTGCCTCCTGCCGCGCCGGCGCTACCCCTGCCGGAATGCGGGCGATAACGACTGACACGTTATCGGGTCCGCCCCGATCGTTGGCGAGCCGCACCAGGGCGCCGCACGCGTCGCGCGGTGAGTTCGGAGCAACGAGGCCCGCAATCTCGTCGTCGGCGACAACGTCTGTGAGTCCATCCGAACACATCAGGACGGAATCCCCGGGCACAAGATCGATTGGTCCGACCAGTTCGACGTCCACCGTCTCCTCAATGCCCACGGCGCGGCTGATGGCCTTTCGCGCCGGGTGTGAGGCCGCCTCGTCCGCTGCCAGGCGTCCACTCCTGACTTCGTCGGCAACCCACGTGTGGTCGGTCGTCAACTGGGTTGCAGTACCCTCCCGGATCAGGTAGCAACGGCTGTCGCCGACGTGAGCGAGCCACAGTTGTCGGCCGACGATTGCGCCTACGGACAGAGTCGTCCCCATGCCGGCGTATCGATCGTTGCCCTGCGCAAGCCGGAAGACGCGTTCGTTGGCGCCCTCGACCGCGGACTTCAGCCGTTCGGAAACGTCGGCGGGATCCAGGGCCAGCGTGAGCGCGGCCACGCAGGCTTCCATCGCGGCGTTACTGGCCACCTCGCCCGCGGCGGCGCCCCCCATACCATCTGCAATTAAGAGGACGGCGTCCGGCGCTGCGGTACCGCCAGCGTCGTGGCGCCACCATATGACGTCCTCGTTGTTCTTACGCCGTCTGCCTGTATCGCTCTTGCCCGCGACTGCTACGACGAACGACCCATCGGATTCGTCCAACGACCCACCCCCCGCAGTCTGGCTACAGAAGCCTTCGCTTCTGCTCCTCGAATTCCTCGGGGGTAATGACCCCGCGATCAAGGAGGCCTTTCAAGCGCTCGATCTCGGACAGGTTTGCGGTACCGCCGCCTCCACCACGAATTCGGATCTCGACCATCTTGTCGCTGTCGGTTGCATACACGCTGAGGTAGATGATGAGCGGTCGCCAAAGGGTCGCGATCCTTCGTTGCCGGAGTTCCTGCGTGAGGTTACTGAAGGAGGACACGCTTCTTCTGCTCGAACTCGGCTTCGGTCAAGGCCCCCTGATCTCGCAGAGAGGCAAGTTTGTCCAATTCCTCCGAAACCTGGGATGGCCGTGCTGGCGTGTGCTGAATGTACGCAGGGGTCGTCTCGTCAGACATGAAGTAGAGGACGATGATCCCAATAAACCCGAACAGCACGGCGATCCAGCCGCCCATAGCCCTGGATCGGCCCTTCCCCTCCGCGATTCCCGCACCCCACTGGTAGAAGAGCCAGATGAAGGCAATCCAGATCACAAGCAGGACAATCAGAATCTCCAAGGCGGTACCCCCTCTCCTGGATCTCAGGGCGGCTGAACGCCGGCCCTGGCATCGTTCTGGATTGTTTGCGGCAGCATCATACCATCAGCGCAACCAGAAGCCGCAATTCCAGCGGCCTTACGCGGAGCTTACACATCACCCGGGGTTGCTCAGGGACGATCTGGGTCGGCGTTTGCAAGCCATCCCGAGTCCGAATAGCCGGGCTCCAGCGTTGGACAGAGCTTGGACGTTGACCCGGCCCGCAGGATCTCGTAGTGGAGTTGCGGTCCCTCCGCATACCCGCTCGATCCTGAATAGCCGATGAGGTCGCCCCTCCGCACACGCCACGCCGCGATCGCGGTACCAACTGTGAAGGGCTCAGGGACTCGAAACATCGAGTCAAAGTCAAACAGGTGATTGTATGGAGGATCGAAGGCATCCTTAGGTATCGCGCCATCGACCATCATTCTCAGATCAAGATGGGCAGCGTTCACCGTAAACTGGTCATTCCGGATCTCCACCCACACACCTTTTCCACCGCTCCCGTCCACGCCGAACGGATTGACGGCAGCGTTCGGGTCGGGATTCCCGAGATAAGGCTCGTTCTCAACTCCGTAGTAGCTGAAGGTGTTCGCTACCGTGTTGACGTACACGGTTGCCGTGCCATCCATAGTGGCGACAACGGGTGTGCCTTCGGGCAGATACCAGTCAACTGCGGGCTGTCCTTGATCGTTGACATGTGTGGCGCAGTTCCATCCCGAGGCGTTGGCTGCGTCTTCGTCGGATAACAACTGTATGCGCTCAGAGGTTTCCTGAACGGTTGGTCCGTCTTCGGCGAGGCTCCGGGAGCCCCTGGTACCGACCACGCGCAGCGTCTTGGTGTTGGGATCGACGGGGTAGCCTGACGGCGCGTGAAATGCCGGCTGGGCCAACGCACTCGGTGACGGTGCCCCCGTGGTTGTCGGTGACAGTTCAGCCGTGACTGACGCTGGCGGCGCTCCAGTGGTCGCGGACGTCTGGTCGACCAACCCTGCCTTGCCCGAATCTTGGCCGCCCAGCGCACCCGCGACGAACAACGCCACGCCAATGGCGGCGATTGCGGCAACGCCGCTTGCAATCAGTGCCAATCTCCTGGCTGTGAACCAACCTCGACGATCGGTGGGAGACTCGCCGATCGCTTCGCTTGCCCTGACCGTCATCACCTGGGTCTCGTCAGGTGGGAGATGATGCGGGGCCGTCTCGCGAACGTTCACGGCCGAGACCTGCCTCAGCGCGTTGATCAGCGCCTCGGGCGTCTGGAAGCGCTCATCGGGGTCCTTGTTCAGGCACATCAGTATGACATCTTCGAAGCTGCCGGGCGCGCGGACTCCCAGCACGTCGAGCCTCGGCGGCGGCGTTCGCGCGTGCATGTCCATCGTCGCAAGGGGGGTTGGGGCCAGGAATGGCGGCCGGCCGGTCAGCATCTCGAACATGACCACGCTGAGGGAGTAGATGTCCGAGCGGATGTCGGCCTGCCCGCTGTAAGTCTCTGGTGCGGCGTAGGCCGGTTTGCCGATAAAAGCTGCGGTAGCGGTGAGAGTGGCTGACGTGTCCGAACGGGCGATACCGAAGTCGGCGATCTTCGCCGTACCTTCAGGCGTGATCAGGATGTTCTGCGGTGAAATGTCCCGATGGACAACCCCTTGCTGATGGGCGACATCAAGGCCCTCTGCGACCTGGAGCGCCACGTCAGATGCCTGATCAGGGGTAAGGGGGCCGGAGCGTTTCAGTAACTCGGCGAGGGATTCACCTTCGACAAGCTCCATCGCGATGAAAGGCGTGCCGTCCTCAACGCCCGCGTCGAGGATTTCGACAACGTGAGGCGACTTGAGTGAGCGAGCGATTTCCGCTTCCCGCCGGAACCGGCGCAGGAAGAGGGGTTCGCCGGCGATGTCCGCCTTCAAGACTTTCACGGCGACTACCCGGCCGGTTCGCAAGTCTCGGGCCGTGTAGACAGTGCCCATACCACCGGCGCCGAGCCTGTCGATTACCTGGTAGCGGCCTGAAAGGACGGAATCTTTCTCGAGCAAGGAATACCCCCGATGTGCGTTGAGAATTCTACTATGCCGACATTGTGACCTTCATGGGGCGAGTCGCCACTTGTCAGGCGCTTATAAGTGACCAACCATTGGAGCGCGTGGCGAAGCCCGTCTAACATGCCATCGAAGGGGGTGAGCTATGCCGACATGCAGCAAATGCGGAGACCTGAACGAATCCTCTTACAAGTACTGCCTGAATTGTGGTGAAACCCTGACACCCCACGATTTCGCGGTGGGCGTAACACCATCCGGCGCCAGCCCGGTGTTGGTCGTCGAGGAAGCCGTCACCCTGGCAAACCAGACGCAGGCGGCACCTCTTGGATCCAAGAGATGTCCCTTCTGCGCGGAGGAGATCAAGTTCGAGGCCATCAAGTGCCGATTCTGCGGCGAAATGCTGCCGGAGCAGCGTGTTGTCCAGGGGTCCCGTGGCGCCATGCAACACGGCGCGCGCGCCCTACAGACCGCCCGGGCCTCTTACCCCACCGCGAATCAAGGGGCCGCCCAACCAATGATCATTGTCCTAGCATTGATTGGCTGCCTGGTCGCCGGGATCGCCTCCTTTCTGCCCTGGGCGGAGGCAAATCTCCTGCTCACAAAGATGCAGGTATCTGGCATTGATGGAGGCGACGGGTGGATCACCCTCGGCGGGGCGGTTGTTGGGGCGGTCGCGGCAGTTGCCCTTGTGAGTACGAATTCGCGCTGGATCGGAGTCCTCGTGCTCGCGTCCGGGATCGTGGTCGCGGGCACCGCCCTTATCGATATCGGCAACTACCACCGGCTCGTGAGCGGTATCCCGCTGGTGGGGGGACTGGTGTCGCTCGCGTACGGGATCTACCTGACAGTGGCCGGCGGGGTTCTGACCGCGGTGGCCGGAATGCTCGCCCTGGTTGTCGCGCCGCGCAACTGATCTACTGTCAATTGGTGGGAGTCCGCGTGGCGGTAGCTTACTCTATCTCTATCAAATGGACATCTAAGATCAGCGTGGATCCGGGTGGGATGGTGTCTCCGGCGCCACTCTCACCGTAGCCGAGCTCCGGCGGGATAATCATGCGCATCGTCCCGCCCTCCCGCATGAGCTGCAGACCCTCTGCGAACCCGAGTATCACGCCGCTTACCTGGAAGGAGGATGGCACCCCGCGGTCGACGGAACTGTCGAACTTCGGGCCATCCGGGGCAATCCAGCCTGTGTAGTCGACGGTCACCGTATCTGAATCGGCCGGCGTCGCGCCTGACCCCACATCGAACATGATGTACTGCAGGCCGGATGCCGTAGTGACCGTTTCACCGCCGCTAATCGAAGGTGGACTGTCCGCGGCGGACACGAGGTCCGAGGAGGAAGCCGCCGGCGGGGTCTGTTCGGACTCGACATCTCCTGCAGGGTCGAACGTGGTGCCACCTGTAACCGCTGGGTGGGATCCCGGGGGGCAGTCCCCGCCCACAACCGCCAGAGCATCTGCGGCTTCGACGGCGAAGGATGCATCTCCTGGCACGTCAGCGTACAAGTTGTATGGCATCTGCGTCCCGCCAGCGTCCCCGAATGCGAGTTGCGACGAGCCATTCGCTGTAGCCTCAAGCGTCACTCGCGCTAGAACGCCTGAACCAGAGGAGACGATCGGCGGGTCACTCATTTCAATGGCGGAGAGCGTGTGGTAGCCGGAGGTGTCGGGAACGCTGGAGGAGGTGTCGATCGGCGCTGAACCGGGATTGGCCCCGAGGAATGGCATCACGTCATGCTCGATCACAGTCAGAATGTCCGGTTCGTATTCGAGCAGCACTTCCCACGCGAAGAGATCCGCCACGTCCTCGATGACGATGTCGATCTGGAACTGGTCGCCGACGTCTACGGACACGCAGTCCTCGATCTCCGCTAAGGAGTTCGGCTCGTTGCCCGCTGGCCCCGCGTCTATCGCCAGCCTCGTTCCGCCCGAAGACGCCAATGGTGCCGCTGACGGGCCCGCCGTAACTGACGGACCCGGTGTATTCGGAGCGGCCTCGTCTCCGCTGGATTTGTCTCCAAGGATTGCGAGCAGACTGGCCACGACGACCGCAAATCCCACCAACGCAGCGGCAGTCATCCACGTGAATGGCCCCCGCCTCCATGCTCCGCCGGATGGCGGCCCTGGCGGAGGACGCCCTGATCCTCCCGGTGGTGTTAGGATGGTCGCGCCGTGTTCGGCGGCCGGCGAGATGATGGTCTCCTCTCCAGCCCTTGGCAGCGCTCCTCCTGCGAGCGCCGCTGCAAGTTCGGAGGGTGTCTGGTAGCGGCGGGCCGGATCCTTCTCCAGGCACCTGCCGAGGATCACCTCTATGTTCTGAGGAACCCTGACACCAACGGCTGCAAGACTCGGCGGCGGCTGCTGGACGTGCATCTGCATGACGGCCAGCGGCGTCGGCCCTATGAACATCGGCCGTCCCGTCAGCATCTCGAAGAGCACCACTCCCAGCGAGTAGATATCCGAGCGGATGTCCGCGGTGCCCTCGATCGTCTCCGGTGCGGCGTAGGCGGGCTTGCCGATGAAGGCGGCGGTCGCCGTCATCGTCGCAAATGCCTGGGAACGGGCGATGCCGAAGTCAGCGATCTTCGCCGTCCCGTCGGGCGTCAGCAGGATGTTCTGGGGGGAGATGTCCCTGTGGATGACGCCGGCCTCGTAGGCAGCCTGGAGTCCCCGGGCGACCTGCGTCGCGATGTCGACGGCTTCCTCCACGGGGAGCGGACCCGAGCGGCGGATGTGCGAGGCCAGGGTCTCGCCCTCCACCAAGTCCATGGCGATATAGGGAGTGCCGTCCTCGACCCCGGCATCGAGCGTCTCGACGATGTTGGGGGAACGCAGCGTTTGGGCGATCTGAGCCTCACGCTGGAAGCGACGGACGAAGGCCGCGTCCTCGGCCACGTCGGCGCGCATGACCTTGAGCGCGACGAGCTTGCCGGTCTCTGTGTGCCGGGCGCGGTAGACGGTACCCATGCCGCCTGCGCCTAGGCGCTCCAGGATCTCGTAAGGGCCGATGCGTTCCATGTCATGTCATCCAGGGGCGATCAAAATATCCGCTTGCTCAGGGTCGTTGTGAGAAACACGGTCGTCATGGTGCCATCGGCGGTGTTTGGTTGTACGTCACAGGCATCGCCGATTCCGTCCAGATCCCTGTCCTCTTGGTTGTCTTCGCGCTCGCCGTTCGGGGTGAGAGGACAATTATCCTGTCTGTTGAGATAGCCGTCGCTGTCCTCATCGGAGTTCGTCACACCATCACTCGGGTCGCACGCTGCGTCCAGCCCGTCAGAGTCCGCGTCGCCACTGCCGGGAACTCGGGGGTCGCCGATGTTGGGAGTAGAGGGGCACGCGTCGAGGCGGTTTTCGATACCGTCCGCATCGGAATCCCGGAACCCAAATCCCCTGAAGGAGTGCGTGTCATTCCAATCCGGCGGATCGGTGAGCAGGGCGATTCCGTCAGGGGACCTCCCAGCATTCCCGATAGTCCAGTAGTCCGGGCTACACTCATCGGTTATGACCCCGGGGGAAGCCACCCGGTCGGGGTCCAGCCAGTCCTGGAGCAGCATCACGACGGGATAGCCGAGAGACGCGTCCCCCGGGATGGAATCGGTGATGGTTGTCCCCGCCGGGTAAGTCAAGAACTGGAGCAGCACGGGAGTACCAGCCACCAGTGAGATGCCCGCGCTGCGTCGCAGCGGTTGCAGTCCCGGGACGATGCGGTCAAGGAAATCAGGGTACAACTCCACCGCATTGGGAACGCCATCTCCGTCGTAGTCGTCCGCAAAATCGCGGGTGTTATTCCCGTCCAGGTCCGCGAACGATACTGTTTGACTGCGATCCAGGGAGCCGTTTAGCATCTCGAATTCCAACGGCACCTCCTGGTTGCAGGCGGCGTTTATCAAGCCAAGCGTGCTCGATCGAGCCACTCCACCCGTCGTCGTGCCGACCGGGATCTCATCACCGGGGACGACTCCCCAGGTTGATGGGATGTAAAAGACCGACAGCGATTGGGTGGAGTTCCCGCGCGGAAAGGATACTTCCCAGACGAAACCGCTGTACCCTAACGGACCCCCACCCGGGCTCACGTAGAATGTTGGCTGAAACTGGGCGCTTTCCGCGCCTTGTCTTAAGAACGCATTTAGCGCGGGGGAGTTCCCTGTTGGCGCGGTGGGTGCGGCAGGCCGCGTTGGCGTCGCTGGCACCGGCGTGACGGTTACGCTCGCCGGTGCGTTCGAGGACGATGCTCGCGTTGCCGGACTGGGTGATCCTCCCGCGTTGGCGGCGGATTCCCGGCGTTCTGATCCGTCGACCAACCACGCGCCGGCTCCAACAGCCGAAATTGCCATGACCATGCCTGCAAGAGCAATCGCAGCGGCGGCGAGCGGACGGTGGCGGAACAGCGCGGGAATTGTGCCCCGGGGCTTGTTGGGCAGCGTCGGCGTCGGAGTGTCTGCGACGATGGTTTCGTCCGTCATTCCCGTCGCCATGATCGTTGCGCCATCATCCAGACCCGAAAGACTCGCGACCAGATCCGCCGGTATCTGAAAGCGCTGCCGAGGGTCCTTCTCAAGGCAGCGCTTCAGCGTGAACTCGATGTCAGGTGGCACCCGTATGCCGAGATCGGACAGCCTGGGCGGCGGCTGGTCGCGGTGCATCTGCATGACGGCCAGCGGGGTGGGACCGATGAACGCGGGCCGCCCGGCCAGCATCTCGAACAGTGTGACGCCGAGCGAGTAGATATCCGAGCGAATGTCCGCTGTGCCCTCGATGGTCTCTGGCGCAGAATAAGCAGGCTTGCCGACGAAGATCGCTGTCGTGGTCAGCGTCGCAGTGGCCTGGGACCGGGCAATGCCGAAGTCGGCGATCCTGGCGAGGCCATCCGGTGTTATGAGTACATTATGGGGGGAGATATCACGGTGTACGATCCCGCGCTGGTGAGCTTCGTCGAGTCCACGCGCGATTTGGAGGGCGATATCACGCGCTTCATCCGGCGATAGCGGTCCCGTCAGCCGGAGGTGGGAAGATAGGGACTCTCCTTCCACCAGCTCCATCGCGATGTACGGTTTATCACCTTCGACACCCGCATCCAGTGTCCTGACGATGTACTGCGCGTCGAGGTCTCTCGCGATTGCGGCCTCGCGTTGGAAGCGGCGCAAGAAGAGGGGATCCTCTGCAAGGTCGGATCGCAGAACCTTCAGCGCGACGACCTGTCCGCTGTCAGTGTGGCGCGCGCGGTAGACGGTGCCCATGCCGCCTGCGCCCAGGCGTTCGATGATCTCGTATGGGCCGATCTTGTCCAGCGTGCTGCCCCCCTGCGGGTGGTGTGTCCGGATTCTACCGCACCCAACGTATAGCGGGCACGTGAAGAGGACAATTGCCGGGCGCTTACAGATCGCTTTCGCGTCGACGCTAGTCACCCTCAGGCCAACTGAACGGGCGACGGCCGGTGAACCTCCTGATGTCGTTTCAGGTAAGTGACGACATCAACTTCGAGGACCGTAGGCCGTATACGTTTCTCAACGAGAGAGTGCCACGTTCCCGTGGGAGAATTCTCTCCAGTCTGCGAAAATCGAGCTATGTCCTCCACGAACATCCCAGAGGTCGTCAAGATTCGTTTGTGGGGCAAGGCTGCCGGAAGGTGCCAATACCGAGGATGCAATGTTCCTCTCTGGCTTGATGCCTTAACCAAGGCCGAGTTCAATACGGCGTACGTGGCGCACATCATCGCGGACAACCCAAAGGGTCCCCGTGGCGATCCAGTGCTTTCGAAGGACCTCGCCACGGATTTGTCCAACCTGATGCTCCTCTGCGACACGCATCATCGACAGATAGATAAATTCGACGTTGAAGGACATCCGGCCGAACTCCTGAGATCAATGAAGGAAGATCACGAACGCCGCATCGAAATCGCGTCCGGCATCACTCCTGACTGGAGGAGTCATATCCTCCTGTACGGGGCGAATATCGGCGAACAGAGTTCACCGGTGTCTTATCAGACGGCATCGATGGCGATGTTTCCTGAGCGTGACCTGCCCCCATTCACTGGTCCACTCATAAATTGGATCCCGCCGGTTCTGGC
>JBBISJ010000030.1:0-34415 GCA_037441345.1 Chloroflexota bacterium | reverse complement strand
CGACGGCAACGAGATCATCGACTACGTCATGGGCCACGGCGCGCTCTTCATGGGCCACGCCCATCCCGTCATTACCGAAGCGATCGTGGACCAGGCGCGAAAGGGTACGCACTACGGCGCAAGTCACCGGCTGGAACTGGAGTGGGGCCAGCTCGTTCAGCTGCTCGTGCCGTGTGCGGAGGAAGTCCGGTTCACCAGCTCCGGCACCGAGGCAACGCTGATGGCGATCCGCCTGGCCCGGGCTTACACCGGGCGCGACAAGGTTCTGAAGTTCGACCAGCACTTCCACGGCTGGCACGACTCCGTTGCGGGCGCGCGGTCACCAGAAGAGGAGCATCCCCATTCCGCGGGGGTACCCGCGGCCACCATGACGAATACGTTCAGCGTCCCGCAGGGTGACCTGGCCGCAGCCGAGGAGAGGCTGGCCGCCGGAGAGGTCGCAGCTGTGATCCTGGAACCCACCGGAGCCTCGTGGGGTACGCTGCCGGTTGGGCCGGAATTCCTCGCGGGCCTGCGAGACGCCTGCACCCGGCACAACGCCGTCCTGATCTTCGACGAAGTCGTTACGGGCTTCCGGGTTTCGCCAGGGGGTGCACAGGCACGCTACGGGGTGACGCCGGACCTCACTTCACTGGCCAAGATCCTGGCGGGCGGCATGCCGGGAGGTGCGGTCTGCGGGAGGCGTGACATCCTCAGCGTCATCGAGTTCCGCGACGGCCGCTGGAACGCGGACGGGCGGGTCCAGCACCCCGGGACCTTCAACGCCAACCCGGTATCGGCCGCCGCCGGGGCGGCCATGCTGCGGCTTGTCGCGGCGGCCGAGCACCACACGCACGCGGACCGCCTGAACGGCGCTCTGATCGCCGGGATGAACGACGTGCTGGACGAAGCCAGTGTGCGAGGCGCGGTCTACGGCCTGGGTTCGTACTTCCACGTGACACTGGGCAGCGATGTCCCGCGGCCAGTATCCGGCAACCAGTGGGAAGGGCCCGGCGCGCCGCCCCGGATGGCGGCGAACGTACAACTCACGCTCAGGCGCGCCATGCTGAACAACGGGGTCGACCTGATGAGCGGCGCGGGCGGGTTCCTGTCCGGGGTGCACACCGAGGCGGACATTGCAGCCACGATCGCCGCTTTCCGAACCAGCGTGGGTCAGCTTCAGGCCGAGAAGGTCCTTTGAGCCGGTTGCGCGATTGGCGGTTGCAGGGGGCGACCGCCGGTAGCCCCTACGGTGCGAGGGAAGCGGCAAGCTGCTCGCTGGCCGCCTTCATGCCGTCCAGCACGGCCTGGCGTTCCGCGCCTTCCATCGGCACAGGCCGGGCGTAGTCCTGGATCAGCGTGGGGGTGTATTCAACGGCGACGAGTTGGTCGTCGTAGAAGGTGTACTTGCCGATGACGCCGACGCGGGTCTCGTAGCTCCACATCTGGTCGAAGATGTAGTTGCCGTGGGCGTAGGCGATATACCCTTCGGCTGGCTCGGGTGAGCCGCTCCGGGCGGGCTTCCCCTTGTAGACCTCGACGGCCTGGACCCAGTGCGGGTGGTTGCCGATGATCAGGTCGGCGCCTGAATCGACCGCAAGGTGGGCGATGTCAACCGGGTTATCGTCAGCGACACCCGGCGCCACGCCGGGCAGGGCCGCATACTCGGCGCCCCAGTGGAACGACACCGCCAGCACATCCACTGCCGGGCGCAGCGCCCTTATCTGCGCGACCATGGCTTTGCGGTCGAAGACCTCGATAACGCCGTTGAAGGCGAGGAAGCCGAACTTGAGGCCGCGCACGTCGACGATAGCAGCGTTTGCGCGGTCCGCCCACTTGATTGCGCCCGCCTCAAGGTGCTGGATGGTTTCGTCGATCCCCGGCCGCCCGTAGTTGCCGATGTGGTTGTTCTCGAGTGTCGCCACGTCCACGCCGGCGGCCTGCAACGCCGCGATGAAGCCCGGCCGGCCGCAGAACGTGAAGCCCTCCACGTGCACGGGGCAGTAATCGACGAGGGGCGCCTCCAGGTTGACGACGGTGACGTCCGCCGCCGACACAATATCCGCGGTCGCACTGACGGTGTAGAGGAAGTCGTCCCCGTGGTTGCGGATGGTGAAGTCGGTGTAGCGGGCGGGAATAACGTCGCCGGTGGCGATCAGGGTGCGGATGCGGGCCGGGTCAAGGCCGTATCCCGAAAGGTCGCGCGGCGGGAAGACATCGCCGATCGTCAGCGGCGGTATGGAGACCGGGGTGGGCGACGGTGAGGGGGTGATGATCGCCGTCACCACCGGCCCAGCCTCGCCTGTGGGCGCGTGAGCGGATTTCGCGCAGGCTGTCATGAGCAACGCGATCCCGGTGATTGCGATCAGCGCGCCTCGCATGTTGAGTCCCGCGTAGTAGTATAGTCGCCGCACGTCCATGGAATTCCGCTTCACGCCGGAGGAAGAAGACTTTCGCACTGAAGTGCGGGCGTTCCTGAAGTCAGAGCTTCCCGCCGGGTGGGGCGAAGCATCGGCGACGGCGCACTTCGGCGAGGGGGAAGAGGACCGCTGGGAGTTCCTGCGCGGGTTTCAACGTAAGCTCTCGCGGCAGGGCTGGCTGACGCTGGGGTGGCCGAAGGAGCACGGCGGCCAGGCGGCGGGCGTGATGCAGCAGGTGATCTACAACGAGGAGATGGCGTATCACCGCGCGCCGACACAGGTGGGAGTGGGGCCGGACAGGGTCGGCCCGACGATCATCCTGTATGGCACGAAGGAGCAGCAGGCGCGCCACCTGCCTGCGATCGCGGACGCGGAGAGCGTCTGGTGCCAGGGGTTCAGCGAGCCGGAGGCGGGATCGGACCTGGCCTCACTGCAGACGCGTGCGGACATCGACGGGGACTTCTTCGTGGTCAACGGGCAGAAGATCTGGACGTCGCTCGCCCACAAGGCCGGCTGGTGCATCCTGCTGGCCAGGACGGACCCAGCGGCGCCAAAGCACAAGGGCATCAGCTACCTGCTGGCGGATATGTCGTCGCCGGGCATTACCGTTCGGCCGCTCGTCGACATTACGGGCCGCCACGCCTTCAACGAGGTGTTCTTCGACAACGTGCGTATCCCGCGCGACTGCCTCGTCGGCGACCTGAACGCCGGCTGGTATGTCGCTGCGGCGACGCTCGACTTCGAGCGGTCCGGCATCAACCGGGTGGTCGCCGGCATCCGCGTGTACGAGGAGCTTGCCGCTTACGCGCGGGAGCACCGTGCCCTGCTGGCGGAGAGACCGGCGCTGCGGCACAAACTGGCCGAACTGGGCATCGAGTTCCACGCCGGACGGCTGCTGGCCTACAGGGTGGCGTCCATGCAGGCGCGAGGGCAGGTGCCAAACGCAGAGGCGTCGATGTCCAAGATGTATGGCTCAGAGCTGCAGCAGAGGCTGGCGAACACCGGCCTGCAGATAGTGGGTCTCGCAGGACAACTGGACGGCGGGCGCTGGGCGCCCCTGCAGGGGCGACTGGAGGAGTACTACCTGTACACGGCCGGCCTCACAATCGCCGCCGGGACGAGCGAGATCCAGCGCGGGATCATCGCCGGCCGCGGCCTCGGCCTCCCGCGCGGCTAGTGATCGACTGTACGGCCCCCCTGGCGCTGCGGCTCGACATCCCTTCCCGGCGGCCCGGATGGTTCACGCACTCCCTTGTGATCATGGTTTCGCTGGCGGGCGGCATCCTCGGCATCGGCGGCGCTTTGATCGGCGAGGTGCGGACGGGCGGCCTGCTGCTTCTGCCGTTTGTCGGCGCGCCCGTAATCGAGGAGGCCTTCAAGCCGATCGGGCTGTATCTCTCGCTCCTGCGCTGGCCGCGGGCGCTTGAGAGCCGCCTCTACCGCGCCATCCTCTGCGCCGGTGCCGGGACGGTCTTCGGCCTCATCGAGAGCGCGGTTTACGTCTATGTCTACGCGCCCGGCCATCCGGACTGGTATCCGTTATTCCGCTTCACGATTCCGGTTGCGCTCCACACGATCGCCAGCTTCACGGTCGGCCTGGGGCTGGACTGGCGGGTGCTGGAATGGGTGAACCGGGGAACGCGGCTACCGAAGCGCACAAGGAACTTCTACATCGCTGGCGTTGGCATTCACGCCGCCTACAACACGGCAGCAGTTATCATGGCAATCCTCGGCGTGCTCGATTTCTAGAAGGACCCGATGATGGAGTTCGAAACGGTCAACCGCCACTGCGCAATCTGCGATGCGGAAGTCGCAGCGCCGGCCAACATGTTCGAGACGATGGCGGAGATGCCCAGGCTGGTCGCGCGGTCGTTCCGGGAGCCCCGTCGTCCTGAAGGTGACGGCTGGACACCGCACGAAGTCGCCGCACACTTCGCCGACATTGAGGTGGCGCTCGGCTGGCGCATCCGGCAGGTGCTGGCGGCGGACCAGCCAGAGCTGCAGCCGTTCGACCAGGACGTGTGGGCCGTTTCGCTCCGGTATGGGGAGCGAGATCTGGCGACTTCGCTCGCCACGTATGCCGCGAACCGCCAGGCCAACCTCGAGCTACTGCGCCAAGCGGCGGACGCGGGGATGGCGCGACTGTTCCGCCACCCGGAGTTCGGCAACCGGCCGCTGGGGCAGTTAATTGAGCACATCGCCCATCATGACCTGGCGCACCTGCGGCAGATCCGCGGAAGTTAGCAGGTCCCTGAGGCCAGAAGGCGGGAACGAACCCGGGTGTCAGCGATCCCGCACCCGGCGGAACTCCTCCCCGATAACCTCCCACACCCTGCCCGGGTCGGCCGGAGCGATGCCAGACATGGATTCCGTCGCACGGAACGACCATGCCGCAAGGTGATCCGCACCCACTTCCTCCGCCACGTGAACGCCCATGCGCAGCTCTTCCTCGCGCCCGGCGGGCACACGGAACGCCTGGAGCCAGAGCTGGAGCTCGCGGCCGTACCTGCGCGCGCTTGCCGCCGCTTCCTCGCTGTACGCGCGCATGAAGCGCTCCGGGTCAGCGCCAAAGAGGTACCAGTACGGGTCGCAGCCGAAGATGTCGAGGTCCGGGATCGCGGCGCAGCGGTCGAAGTCGCCGACCCCGATGTGAAGTGCCGCTTCGACGGAACCATCCGGTGCATCACCCATGCCTGAGCTAAGAAAGCTCCGCAGACGCTCGTGCGCCTCGCCAAACCCGTGGGAGGACAGGTCGGTGGGTATCAGGCACAAAGCGTTTCGCAGCCCCTTTTCGCGCCCGTACCGGCACATCTCGACCAGGAGATCCACGAGGCTGTCTTCCCGGAACTGCCGCACTTCAGGCGTGAATTCGGCGGGGAGGCGGTGGCCGAAGCGGTCACGGAACAGCCCCGCGCAGGTCTCGCAATAGCAGGCCCACGCCGGTGCCGGGTCGCCGCTCCAGAACCCGACGTAGAAGTGCGGCTCGTCCCAGAAGAGGACATCCCCACCCGCGGCGGCGCAGGACTCGATCCACTGCCGCAGGAACGCCCGCGTCTCCTCGTGGTTTGGGCAGGCGTGACCGACGTGGCGGCCATCCGACAGCACCTGCCGCGCCTCCTGGTGCTGCAGCGGGAACCGCGTGAACGTCTCGCCGGAGAAGATGCCGGCGAGTCCCCAAGGGTCGAACCACACCTCCATTCCCGCGGCGTGGGTTTCATCACTGATCACGCGCATCGTCTCGCGGTAATAGGCGAGATCGGTCTCGGTGTAGCAGTGGATCACCTCCGAGCAGCCGGCGTGCACCATCTCCCGCAGATCAGATCGCACGTGGCGGATATCCCGGGATGAGAAATAGGCGACGCCGGTCTTCATACCGCCGCCGAGTATACGCGCTGCACAGCCGCCATCACCACCGGCCCATTCCGCGCTTTCGTTTTCCAACCGCGAGTTTCCCGCTACGATGGCGCTGTATGTCCGCGCCCGGATCCCAGACCCCTGCCGGCGACCCGATCTTCAGCCTCTTCCGTGAAGCGATGCTGACGACAGGAGACGCCACACGTCTTTACCTCATTCGCCACGCCCAGTCTCACGGCAACACCGGTGACGACCTTACATCCGGCGACCCGGACCTGTCCGAGGTTGGCCGCGAACAAGCGCGACGGCTCGGCGTCCGCATGCGAGACCAGCGGCTGGACGCGATCTACGCCAGCCCGCTGCGGCGGACGCAGGCGACAGCGAGGGGCATCGCGCGCGAATCGAACCTGCAGGTAATCACCCGGGACGAACTGGTCGAAGTCTCGCTCGGCAGCGACGACGTAGACGTGAGGTTCTTGCCGGAGCACGAGCAGAAGGAAGTGGCCTTCCGCGTTTCCGAGGACGGCACCTGGGACGCATTCCCCGGCAGCGAGGGCAGCGCGGCAGCCCGTGCCCGCGTCACCCGGGTGATGGACGAGATCGTCCGCGAACACCCGGGCGAGCGGGTTGCCGTAGTGGCCCACGCGGCATTCATCCAGACGTACGTCTCGGTGGTGCTGGGCATACGGCGGGACTTCGTGTTCTACCCGTTCAACGCCAGCATCGCCTCGATCCGGGCGAAGGGAGACCGGCGGGTGATCTGGCGCCTGAACGACATCGCGCACCTGGCGGGGATGCCCGCCGGCTTCGGCGGGATTTCCTAGCACCGGCGCCTCAACATCACCCGCGAATCCGGATATTCTCGACTCACCGGACGCTGCAAGACTTGCCCTGAGAAGCAAGGAGGCACACATGGCAGCGTTCGTTCTCGTCCATGGCTCATGGCATGGCGCCTGGTGTTGGTACAAGATCATTCCGCGTCTCGAACAGGCAGGGCACCAGGTGGTTGCGGTCGATCTCCCCGGGCACGGCAAGGACACGACGCCCCCGGGGGTGGTGACCATGCAGGACTACGTCGATTGCATTGGGCGAGCGATTGCCCAGATGGAAGAGCCCGTCGTCTTGGTGGGCCATAGCCGGGGCGGGATCGCGATAACACAGGCGGCCGAAGCGCACGCTGACCGAATACGGCGGCTTGTGTATCTTGCCGCCTACCTCATCCCGAACGGACAGACGATTGTGCCACTGTTCATGAGCGACACCGATTCGCTTGTCCGGCCAAACCTGGTGATCAATCGCGGTGAGGGCTGGGACATGCTGGACGCCTCGGTCTTTCGCGAGGCGCTGTACGCCGACTGCAGCGACGACGACGTCGCCCTGGCGCACGCCTTGCTCAGACCAGAGCCCGGCATTCCCACCGCCACTCCGCTGTCGACCAGCGCCGAGCGGTGGGGGAGCATCCCCCGCACCTACGTCCACCTCCGCCAGGACCGGGCCATTTCGAGCCACCTGCAGCAGCGCATGTTTCGCGAGCTACCCTGCGAGCAGGTCATCGACCTCGACACCAGCCACTCCGCCTACTTCTCGGCTCCAGACGACCTTTCGGCGCGGCTCCTGTCGGCGGCCGACGCTTCGCCGTGACGATCCCGCCAGCGGAGCGAAGGGCTACCGATCGTGACCCCAGAGATGAGGCGAGGCCACCTGCACCCCCACAGGTGGCCCATAAGCTCGGGATGGATCGCGGGACTGGAGCCGCATCCACTTCCCGTGGTCCCACACCCCCTTGCTTGCCTGCCCGTAATTATCCACACCCAGCGTAAGCGGTCAACCGGCAGTCCCTGACGTTGTCATGCACAGGGGAGCCAATTCAGCACGCGCGGCGTGTCTGAACCGATACCCAATCTCAGGTATTCACCGATCTTCTTCGGGAACCACGTTCTTCTCGTGCTCAAGTATTCGCGCCACGGGACTCGGAAGCGGCCCGAAAACCACGCCCTGCCGGCGCAAGTCCGCGATCGACTGCTCACTCATCACCAGCAACTCGCGGAGCACCTCATCCGTGTGCTGCCCAATCGCGGGGGGAGGGCCCTGGATGCCGCCCTGGGTGCGGCTCAATTTGAGAGGTGTGTCGGTTATCGTGAGGCTGAACCCTGACGAGTGCTCTACCTCCTTCAGCATTCCGCGCGCTGTCACCTGGGGATGCTGGGCCGCGGCCGCGATATCGTTAAGCGGTCCGCAGGGAAGGCCGATGGTATCGAATTCGCTCAACCACTCCGCTGTCGTCTTCTGCCTCAGCGCGTCATTGAGCAACGGTTCGAGCTCGGCGTGGTACCGGGTTCGCAGCCCCGGAGTTCCGAACCGGACATCGTTGATGAGATCGGACCGGCCGATAGTGACGCAGAACAGCTCCCACTGGTTCTCGACGCCCCAGTAGAGCGCAATGACGATCCATCCGTCCTTCGTGGGAAAGGCCTGGAATGGCGTCGTGGAGGGATGCCTCGTTCCGATGGGCTTCGGGACCTGGCCCGTCGCCGAATACCGGGCGAACGGGTTCTCAAGGATGGCGATCTGGCAGTCCAACATGCTGACGTCGAGCATCTGCCCCTGGCCGCTGCGCTCGCGCTCATGCAGCGCGCCGAGAATGCCGATCGCCGTGAACAGCCCGGCGGTGATGTCCCCCTGTGATATGCCGGGCCTCACCGGGGGGCCATCCGGTTCACCGGTGATGCTCATGATGCCGCCCATGCCCTGCACGATTATGTCGAGCGCCGGGCGGTTCCGGTCCGGCCCGGTCTGGCCGAACCCGGACGTGGCCGAATAGACGATCCGGGAGTTCCGCTCGCTAATAGCGCCGTAGCCGATGCCCAGCCGATCCATAGTGCCTGGCGTGAAGTTCTCCATCACCACGTCGGCCTTCTCGACGAGACGGAGGAAAAGGTCCCGACCCTCTGCTCTCTTGAGATCGATGCAGATGCTCTTCTTGCCCCGGTTGACTGAAAAGAAGTAGGCGCTCTCGTGATCGACGTACGGCATTGTCGTGCGGCCAACATCGCCGTACGGGGGGCGCTCCACCTTGATCACCTCCGCGCCGAGGTCGGTGAGGATCATCGACGCATAGGGGCCGGCAAGGACCCACGTGAGGTCAAGGACAACGAGGTCTCTCAGCGGGCCGCGGCGTTCACTCATGCGGAAATCATACCGGCCCGGCAGTCAGTCGTCTCCGATGCAGACGAAAGAGGCGGATCCGTTAGGCCCGCCTCTTTGCTATTCGGTTGTTGGGCGACGACTTACCAGCTGCTGCCGCCGCGCGCCGGCTTCACCTTGTTGAAGCAGTCGCTGCAGTACACCGGCCGGTCCTGCCGCGGCTGGAAGGGCACCTGCGCCTCGTTGCCACAGTTGTCGCACGTGGCGGTGAACATCTCGCGGGGGGCGCGGTAACCACCGCCGCCGCTGTAGCCACCACCGCCGCCGGCGCGTCGCTGCCGCCGGCAGTCGGGACAGCGCCGTGGATCCTGGTATCCCTTCTTGGCGTGGAATTCCTGGTCGTCAGCCGTGAACGTGAACTCGTTCCCGCATTCGGAGCAGGTCAGAGTCCGGTCTGCAAAAGCCACTCGATGAACCTCCTGTGGTCACTCGCGGTTATCGTCCAGGTCATCGAGCTGGCTGGCGGGGGTCTTGGGCCGACGCGGGGACTTTAACCATCTGCGGGGCGTTCCCCGCAGACTTATTTGCTGCTTTCGCCATAGTACCAGCGTCTCGCGGGCGCTACAACAGTGATTTGGCGGGAAATCCCCACGGGCTACGCCGGGCGACCGCCCGGCCAGACGTGGCGAGGCCCTCACCCCGGTTTCACAGCGGGCTTTCCGTCGCCGGCCGGGGCAATCTCCACGGGCGGCACGCCGAGATGCGCCGCGACCCGCCGCGAAACCTCGTTCAGGTCAGCCTTCGAGAACCCATGGGTCGCCATCTCGATGGCGCCGTCCGGCGCGACGAGGAACAGGCTCGGGGTTGCTGGCGGATCGTACAAGCGCGAAACCTCATACGGCGTCTCATCGATCAGCACCGGGTAGCGGATCCGCATCTCTTCGGCGTAGTCCTGCGCCTGGGGGCGACCGTCCTGGAGCACCGCCCAGATCTCCCAGCCCTCCGGGTAACTATCGTGAAGCCGGTTCAGGTACGGAAACGCGAGGTCACAGGCGCCACAGCCTGTCTTGCCGAATACAACGAGGACCGGCACGCCCGCACACCGGCCTGGAAACGAGTAGGCGTTTCCGTCGATGCCGGTGAGATGGAATGCGGGTGCGCGGGAGCCGGTTTGAGCACCGCTCACTTGACAGCCCCTTCGGTCATGTTCCCTATCCTAGTACGCAACAACGCGGAGGGACACGCGCATGACACAGGAAGACACGAAGATCAGGGCGCCCGAGCTTACCGGGGGGTACTGGGTCAACCACGAGGGGCTGAGAATGTTCGACCTGAAGGGTAAGGCCGTTCTCATCGATTTCTGGGACTACACCTGCGTCAACTGCATCCGCACACTGCCTTACGTCACGGAGTGGCACCGGCGTTACGAGGATGCCGGGTTGCAGGTGATCGGTGTCCATGCCCCGGAGTTTTCGTTCGCGAAGGACCTGGCAGGGGTTCAGGACGCGATCGAGCGCTTTCGGATCGAGTACCCCGTCGTCATGGACAACGGCTACAGCATCTGGCAGGCATACGCGAACCGTTACTGGCCGGCGAAGTACCTGATCGACAAGGACGGGTACATACGGGCCTATCACCACGGAGAAGGGGCCTATCCGGAAACCGAGCGTGCTATCCAGGAGCTGCTGCGCGAGATCGACCCCGGCGTCGCGCTGCCGGATCCGATGAAGCCCGTGCGCGACGCCGATGCGCCGGGAGCGATCTGTTACCGTGTCACACCCGAGCTATACCTGGGCTATCAGCGAGGACGGATCGGCAACCCGGCCGGGTTCTTCCCGCATCAAACGCACAGGTATGGCTACAGCGGCCCGCTGGCCGAGAACTACTTCTACCTGGAGGGCGAGTGGAAAGCCGAAGAAGAGTTCACCATGAAACCGTGGAGTGAGGGCGAAAGTTCGCTCACGTTGCGGTATACGGCGAAGGAAGTGAACCTGGTGATGAACCGTCTCATGGAGAAGCCCGGCCGCATCTACGTAGAGCAAGACGGTTCGCCATTAGTCGAGGCGTCAATTGGCGACGATGTATACCGGGACGAAATCGGACAGGCATACGTCGATGTGGACGCCGGGCGGATGTACGCGCTGGTCAACAACCCGGAGATCGGCACTCACGAACTGCGGCTCCGCACGTCGACAGCGGGCCTTGCCCTCTACGCCTTCACGTTTGTCTCCTGCGTGGCGCCGCAGTAGGGCCGGGCTAAACGCCGAAAGCCCCCACAAGCACCTTGCGGAAGTGCCCCGACTCTTCAGGATCGACAAGCTGATCGGGGGGCGACAGGATCACGGCGTCGGCAAGGCCCAGGTATTCCGCCACCTTCTTCTGTACATGGTCGACCGGCCCAGCGGCGGCAAAGGTTTCGACCATTTCCTCACTAACTGCATCAATCATCGCCTCGCGGTCATTGCTTAGCGCAGCGTGCTGGATCCTGCTCACTTCCCCTGGATACCCGGCGAACAGGGGCTCGTAGGTGTTGACCGTCGCGTAGAAGGCGATCGTAGCCGCGGCGGCCCTCCTGGCGACGCGGATGTCCTGGTCGATAGCACAGCAAACCCCGAGATGCAGGCGGAACTCCTCACGCCGCCGTCCCGCTTCGGCCAGCCCGCGCGCCAGCGCCGGAGTGACCACGTCGCGGGCCCAGCGCAACGAGTAGATCGGGTGTCCGAGCAGTCCGTCCGCCACCTCGGCCGCCGTGCGGATCATGCCCTCGCGAACGCCGGCCAGGTAGATCGGGAAGCGTGCCCGGACCGGCGGCTCAGGCCGCTGCCAGCCCTGGATGTCCAGGTCATAGAACTGGCCCTTGAACCGGATCTGCTCGCCTTTGTGGGCGCTATCGCTGATCAGGCGCACGACCTGCACTACCTCCCGGATGTGAGGCGTGGGCTTGCCGTACGCGACACCGTGCCAGCGCTCGTTGAAGCGCTTCAGTCCCGTGCCCAGGCCCAGGACGAAGCGCCCGCCCGAGAGCAGGTCCATGTCCAGGGCAGCAAGCGCCGTAACCCACGGGCTCCGCACGAAGGCGAGCGCGATGGAAGTACCGAGTTCGATCTTCGAGGTCACGCTGGCCGCCGCGGCAAGAGGCAGGAACGGGTCGTGGAACATCTCGGCCGACCAGATGGACCGGAAACCCGCGTCCTCGGCTTCGGCGGCGGCTGCGGCAACCGCAGCCGCGGGCCCGGGCGCGATCGTCAGTCCAAAGCGATTGATTCCGGCCTCCTCATCTGCCTGCTATAGTTGTCCGCGTCAACGTTAACGGAAGGGGGCGATTTCAGCCAGCATGACCGTCCTCGTCACCGGTGCGACCGGATTCCTGGGCAGCCACATCGCCGAGCGGCTGGTCCAGCGCGGAGAACCCGTACGCTGCCTCGTCCGGCCAACCAGTGACACCTCTTTCCTGCAGTCCCTCGGCGTGGAGCTCGTAACCGGCGACATCACGGATGCGCCGACCCTGAACTCCGCGCTGGACGGCGTCGGCACCGTCTACCACGCCGCCGCGATGGTCGGCGACTGGGCGCCATGGAGCACGTTCCAGTCCGTGACCGTCAGCGGCACGCGCAACATGCTGAAAGCTGCCGGAGCCGCGCGAGTCCGGCGGTTCTTGCATGTGAGCACGGACGGTGTTTACAGGTTCAAGGACCTCTCTTCAGGCGTGGACGAGGAATCCCCGCTGGAAACGAAATTCGGGTGGCTGGACTACTACAGGCGGGCCAAGACCGCGGCGGAACAGATCGCCAGACATTCCCATCGGACGGGCCGGGTCCCCGTCTCAATCGTCCGTCCAGCGCTGATCCTGGGAGAGAGGGATGCGGCGATGCTCCCCGGCATCATCGCGTTCCTGAAGAGCGGTACGGCAACCATCATCGGAAACGGGAAGAACCGCCTGCCCTGTGTCTACGCCGGCGATGTGGCGGAACTCTGCATACTGGCTGCGACGAGCCATGACGCCGCGGGGGAAACGTACAACGCAGTGAACCCAGAACACGTCACGCAGCTGGACCTGTACCGCGCGGTCGCGGCGGAAACGGGCCTGAAAGTCCCCCGGCGCAGGGTGCCGCTGCGCGTGCTGTACGCCCTGGCCTTCGCCATGGAGGTGCGGGCCCGGGCCCGCGGCTGGGCGCATCGGCCGGAGCTTTCCCGCTTCGCGGTCAATCTGATCGGGCTGGATTACCAGGAGGACGCATCGAAGGCCGAGCGCGACCTGGGCTGGCAGCCGCAAGTCATGATGGTAGAGGCAGTACAGCGCGGCGTCGAGTGGACGCGGGCTGGCAAAGCCGCCTTTGCGAGCGCCTGAGGCCCCCGTTCAGTCCGAGTTCCCCACCTCGGCGACCCCGGCAGCAACCGGTTCCCAGCCGGAACCCGGCGGCGGCTTGATCATCGGTTTCACGAGTCCGTCGGCGGCAAGGCACACGAAATCGATCCCCCGGTAGAGCATGGGGTCATACCCCCGCATCGCAGTCGTCGCGCCCTCTTGGTCCATCCGCGAGTAATGACCGACAAGGACCAGCGCTCGAGCGTCCGCTTCGGTTTCGCGCAGGCCCGGACCAACGTCGGCCAGTATGCGACGGAAGCTGCGACGCACAGCCAGGCCGACATCTTCGGCGGCGGAAGGGGACACACCGACGATCGACACACCACCGTCGCCTTCGAGCCTCTGGATAGTCCAGGGATCCACAGTATCGATAGCGACTGTCTGGCCGACTCGCAACTCCTGCGATGCGGAAACGACCAGGTCGAGCAGGTTCTCGAGCTGGTCCGGGGAGTCCGAGATGCGATGGAGGTGAGTCGAATCGAGGTCAAAGGTGCCCGGCACCCGGTCCGTAAAACGCGCCCAGAACGGGTTGAGACCGCCGCTGACGGAGACAAGCCCGCCGGCCTCCGCCGTCTTCCGCAAGCGCAGGGCGATTGGGAATGGCACGTACGACCGCTCGTGGGAACCGAGGCGCAGGGCCGCCTGCCGGACCATGTCGATGAACTCGCTGGTGGCCGGTTCCGCGTTCGGCAGCTCAGCGCCGAGGGGAACCCACAACGCGATCCGGACAGGCAGGCCGTCGGCAATGGCGGCCTCAAGCCGCGACCGACGCGTCAGCCACGCATCGTCGCCTGTCTCCAGCAGCGGATGGGCCTCGATGGCAAGAGAAAGCCGGCCGTCTGAATAGATCGCGGCGCCAGAGGCGGCAAACCGGCGACCGTACTCGTGGGTCAGCCAGTGGCGGAACAGACCGCACGCGACAGCTGATTCGGACATGATACGCGGTTCGTGTATCCAGTCACGCGGAGCTAGTTGCCGCGCTCCACGATCATCGCGATCCCCTGGCCGCCGCCGATGCAGAGCGTCGCAAGACCCCGCTGGACGTCGCGGCGAGCCATCTCATGGAGGAGCGTGACGAGGATGCGGGCGCCGCTTGCGCCAATCGGGTGGCCCAGGGCTATGGCACCCCCATTGACGTTCACCTTCTCCCAGTCCCAGCCCAGCTCCCGGCCGACGGCCAGGGACTGCGCCGCGAACGCCTCGTTCGCCTCGACCAGGTCGATATCGCCGATCCCGAGGCCGGTCTTGGCCAGCGCTTTCTTCGTGGCCGGGACCGGCCCCACGCCCATCACCCGCGGTGGCACGCCGGCGCTGGCGTACGACCGGACCGAGGCCATTGGCTGCACGCCAAGTTCTTCGGCCTTCTTGCGGGACATGACGACGACGGCGGCCGCGCCATCGTTGATGCCGGAGGCGTTCCCTGCCGTGACCGAGCCGTCAGGGGCGAAGGCGGGCCGCAACTTACCGAGCACCTCCGTCGTCGTGTCGGCGCGGAAGTGCTCATCTTTATCGACGGACACCGGCCCCTTGCGTGTCTTTACTTCGACGGGCACGATCTCACCCGCGAAGGCTCCACGCTCCCAGGCCTCTGCTGTCTTGCGCTGGCTCTGGTAGGAGAACTCGTCCTGGTCAGCGCGGGAGATCTCGTAGTCGTGGGCGACGTTCTCGGCGGTGACCCCCATGTGGCAGTCGCCCAGCGCGCACCAGAGGCCGTCCTTGATCATGTGGTCCAGCACCTCGCCATGGCCCATCCTGTACCCGGTGCGCCCCTTCATCAGCAGGTACGGCGAGGCGGACATGTTCTCCATTCCCCCCGCCACAACGATGTCCGCATCCCCGAGGAGGATCGACTGCGCGGCCAGCGCCACGGTCTTAAGGCCGCTGCCGCAGACCTTGTTGACGGTCGTGCACGGCACTGTGTCGGGCAGGCCGGCCGCGATCGAGGCCTGGCGCGCCGGGTTCATGCCGAGGCCCGCGGAAAGGACGTTGCCCAGGATCACCTCGTCCACCTGCTCCGGCTTCACGCCCGCGCGGTTCAACGCTCCAGCGATGACCCTCGCGCCGAGTTGAGTCGCCGGGGTCTCCGCGAAGGCGCCGTTAAAGGTGCCGATGGCAGTACGCACCGCTCCAGCAAGGACTACTTCATTAGCGCCGTTCATTCAGGAACCTCCGTTATTCAGATACGCCTATCATATCGGACACGCGCCGATTGGTTGCGGCGGTCGCATCACTAAACGACGTTGGGTGTCTCGTCGGCCAGTGGCCGTGCGATATCCCCGGCAGCAGGGAGGACGGTGACGCCGGGCTGACGCAGGAACAATGACACGCACCCGGCGACGAACGCCCCGCCCACCATCAGGAGCCAGACCCGGTCGAAGGCGGCCAGCACCTCGGCCGGGGTCAACTGGCCGAGGAGGGCCACGGCCAGGGCGACGCCGAACACGGAGCCGATGGTCCTGATCGTCTGGTTCACCGCGCTGCCGACTGCGTAGCGACTCGGCGGCAGGCCGCGCACGGCGGCACTCGAAAGAGAGGGCATGGCGAGCCCGACGCCGATCCCCGTCATCAACGCGCTCGGCACCCAGACCCCCCAGAGGTCCGGGGAGACTTCCGTGAACGCCATCAGCCAGAGGCTGCCGGCGACAAAGAAGGCCGCACCGATGGGCAGGATCACACGGTAGCCGACCCGATCGACGAAGCGCCCACCCAGGCCAGCGACGATAGAAGCGGTAAGGGGCCCAGGCCAGATGGTGAGCCCGGCCTTCAAGATCGAGTAGCCCCAGACGTAGACAAGGAACTGGACGAGTCCGAAGAACATCGCGGAGAAGGACACGGCCATGGCCACCGTGGCCAGGTTGGCCAGCCGGAAGTTGTGATCACGGAAGAGGGTCAGGTCGAGCGTCGGCGACGGATGTGTCGAGCACCTGAGGATGAACAGCGGCAGAACAACGGCGGCTGTTGCGAACGCGGCGAGCGTCCTGGCGCCCGTCCATCCCCATTCGTCGGTCTGGACGATGCCCAGAGCAAGGGCGCCGACGCCGATCATGAGCAACGGGATGCCCGCGAGATCGGGCTGCGGCCCGGGCTCGTCCGCTCGCGATTCGTGCAGCAGGCGACCGGCGGTGACGAAGGCAAAGGCGCCGACCGGCAGGTTGATGTAGAACGCCCAGCGCCAGTCCAGGGTGTCGATGATAATCCCACCGAGAGACGGTCCGAGGGCGGCCGCCAGCGCGCCGACGGCGCTCCAGATAGCGATCGCGGCGGCGCGCTTCGCCTGCGGGAACTCGTTCAGCACCAGCGCCAGCGACGCGGGGAAGAGGAGCGAACCGCCGACTGCCTGCAACACCCTGGCGCTGATCAGCGCGGTCTCCGTGGGCGCGGCGCCGCAGAGCCCCGACGACAGGCTGAAAACCGCCAGACCCACGAAGAAGATCCGCCGGCGGCCAACGCGGTCGGCGAGCCGTCCGGACGGGACGAGGAGAGCCGCGAAGACGATCGTGTAGGCGTTGATCACCCATGAGAGCTCCGCGCGGGAGACGTCCGGGAAGGTCCGCCCGATGTCCGGGAAGGCCATGAACATGATGCTGGTGTCCAGCGAGGCCGCGAACACGGCGACGCTGGTCGTGGCCAGGATCAGCCAGGCGCGGCGGGCGTCCCATGCAACCGGCGACTCGGCCGTTGAGGCGCTCTCGCTAGGGCTCATACTGCTTCTCGTCTTCGCGCTTGTAGCCGCGCCCCTGCTCCGGCACATCGACGCCGAGGGCGCGCCACATGTACCAGGTGCCTACGCTCCGGTATGGCGCCCACGGCTCCGCGATGCGCCGCATCTCGTCGGGTTTCGGGGCTTCCGCAAGGCCGTAGGTGATCTGCATGCCGCGGCGCACGCCTAAGTCGTCGACCGGCAGAACGTCCGGGCGGCCCAACGAGAACATCAGGAACATCTCGCCAGTCCAGCGGCCGATCCCCTTTACGGCCGTCACTTTCTGGATCACTTGCTCGTCTTCGAGGTGCTCGAAGTCGCCCTCCAGGAGCCGGCCATCCGCGAAGTGCTGGGCGAGGTCCCGCAGGTAGGCGAGTTTCGGGCGGGAGAGGCCCGCGGCCCGGAGGTCGTCATCCGCGGCCGCGAGGAACTGGGCGGGCTCGTACCAGCGCTCTTCGTCGGTGCCCAGGGCCGCGAGGACGCGGCCCATGATCGTGCGCGCCGCCGGCCCGGCGAGCTGCTGGAAGAAGATGGCGCGCGACAGCGACTTGAAGGCGCCGCGCCGCGGCTGCAGGTCGTACGGCCCAACCGCCTCAACCACGCGGTCAAGCGCCGGGTCGCCGGCGCGGACGTGGGCGAGCGCCGTCTCAGGGTCGTACGCGAGAGACATGCGCCGATTCTACGGCGCACGACAGGCCGAGCGCTATCCGAAAACGGTGGTGTATATGCCGCGCAGGTCGGGGCCCCAGACCCGGGTGGAGTGCGACTCCACCAGCATCCGCCGGGCATGCTCGAGTTCGTGGACCGCGGACTGCATGGTCTTCGACGCTTCTTCGAGGATCCGCGGGTCTTCGGTCTCTGCCGCTTCGAGCTTAACCTCGATCGATAGCTCGGTGGCCTGGCGTTGCCGCGCGGCAATCTCGCCCAGGAATCCGGTTCGCCGTGTTTCTGAACCAGCCATAGCGACCCTCCAGTCGTTGCTGAGTGAGCGACCAGCAGGCAGAGTTTAGGGCAGTGAAACAGGAATCACAAATCGGATAACGCCGCCTGAGTCGCCGACATCCGGTCAGGGGCCGAAACGCCACGATGCGCGGCGCGGACAATCGCTCCCGCACTGCGGCGCGATTCTCTCAAGACGCACCCGAAAACAAGAGCAGCAATACGGCGACCATCGCCGCCAAACGGAGGCGTCCAGCCAGCGGATAACCGCGCAGGCCGGCGAACACGATGAGGGCGCCGGTCGCCGGTGTGACGAGGAGCCGGAAGGCATTGTCTGGGCCGATGCCGACAGCGCCGAGGAGTGTGTGAACGACGATCGCGACGGCGAACGCCACCAGTGTCAGCGCGACGATGCGAGTCGCGCCCGGCGTGGGTGCGCGCCTGCCCGCGCCTTCAGCTTCCCCCGTCATCACCCTGGTGGAGCGCCCGGATGTGGTTGATCTCGCCGGCGTGGTAGGCGTAGTGCTGGACCATGGTGGCGACGAACCAGCGGATCGGCCATGACTCGCCGCGGTGGTTCGTCCGCTGCTCCATCAGGCCGGCGTCGTCCAGGCCGGCGATCGCATCGCGGAAGGCGCGGGCGCGCTCGGTGACCCAGGCGATGACATCGGCCATCGCCGGCTCGTTCGGGAGGCGGCCGTAGCTGTCGAGGTCTTCGGTGCCGACGCCGAGGTTCCCGGCCGGGACGTTCCAATCATGGGCGGGCTCGCCGAAGACCTTGCCGCCTCCGAACACCCGGTCCCAGTACAGGTAGACGGCGCCGCCGACATGGCCGGCGATCTGGCGGATCGTCCGGGCGCCTCCAGGCGGGACCCACAGCCAGTCATCTTCCGTGACACTGGCCAGGTTCCCGAGCATCGCGTGCCAGGGCTTGTCGATACCCTCGAAGGCTTCGTCGAGCAGGTAGAGGAGTTGGTCTACGGCGGCGCGGCTCATGACGGGTGGGAAATGGAAAAATGGGAGGCAGGATGCCGCTCTGTCAATTTCCTATTTCCCATTTCCTGTCTCCCCGCTACTGCATGTACATGCCGCCGTTGATGTTGATCTGGGCGCCCGTGATGTAGCCGCCCTCGGTGCAGAGGAAGCGAGTGATGGCGGCGACTTCCTCGGGCTTCCCGAAGCGGCCGAGGGGAATCTTAGCGAGGAGCGCCTTCTGCACGTCCTCCGTCAGGTTCATCACCATGTCGGTTTCGATGAATCCGGGGCAGAGGGCGTTGACGGAGATGTTGAAGCGCGCGAACTCCTGGGCGGCGGACTTGGAGAAGCCGACGATGCCGGCCTTGGCGGCGGCGTAGTTCGACTGGCCGAGGTTGCCCATCTGGCCGATGATCGAGGCCATATTGACGATGCGACCACCACCGCGCTCGATCATGTGCGGGAGCGCGGCGTAGGTGCAGTAGAAGACGCTGTCGAGGTCCGTCGCCAGCACCTCTTTCCACTCCTCGACGCTCATGCGGCGGATCGTGCGGTCTCGGTTGACGCCGGCGTTGTTGACCAGGATATCGAGCGCGCCGTAGGCCTTGACGGTCTCCTCGATCAGCGCCGAGCATTCGTCGGGGTGGGCGACGCCGGCGTGGACGGCCATGGCCTCGCCGCCGCTGCTCTTGATCTGCTCCACGACCGCTTCGGCGGCTTCTTTGCTGGTGTAGTAGTTGACGGCGACCTTCGCCCCGTGCGCGGCGAGCTCGAGCGCGATGGCCTTCCCGAGGCCGCGCGAGGCGCCGGTGACGATGGCGACTTTATCTGCGAGACAGGACACTGAGCTTCCCCCGTTCGATGATTGTTCCTGATGTGCGCTAAGGCGCTAGTGGTTTATACCACCGGGAGTAGCGCACAGACAAATTGATCAGTTACTTCTTGCGCGCTTGTCCCACTACCGCAACGGCATCGTGTACGTCCTCAAGCCGACTAATCTTGAACTTTGAGTGACTACCGCGGTCTATTTTCAGACCGAAATGAAGAGGAGCGTCGAACTCCCATGGGTATCCTCTGACGTTGATGGCGAGATCTCTTGCTCGTGGCTGAATCTTTATGGCAAAAAATGGATCAGGCTCATTAACGAACTTTCCCGAGTCAGCGCGAATCAGGCGGCCAGGGTAAGAACGGCGAATGCCGCGGATGAGATTCTCGCCGGTTTCCCTTAATTCAGCTGGAAGATCCGCGATGTGAAGAGCCGCGATGTATTGTTCGTCACCATCAATGGTGTCCGCAGTCTCCCGCTCCTCTTCCAGAGGTGCGCGGTTTACCGAGAGATCACCGTTCATGTGCGCCCCCGAATCCGTAGTTTCAGACAGAATGATCACGGCCCGGTTAGAAGTGCCCACGGCCAGGACGCGGGCGGCGGCCAGGTCGAACTCAAGTCGCCCATCCAGCGCCTTAACCGGAGGATCGATCACAACGATGCTCACATCGCCCGATGGCAACCCACCACCGAGGCGTTGAACATCACTGGGCTCCATATTGGCTCGAAACACTGTCTCGTCCAGCGCAACCGCTTCGATAAGGGACTTAATTGCCACTGCAGGCGACCTCCTTGTTTAACTTAGTCAGACTAGCGTAGTTTTACTACTTGTTAGTCTAACTAGTCAAGTCCCCTGTCACACCGCCGTCGGCGGGACGTACTCGCCCCAGGCGGTACGCATGGCGCCGCAGATCTCGCCGACGGAGGCGTAGACGCGGACGGCTTCCATGATCGGCTGCATGAGGTTGCCGCCGGCCTCCTCCGCGCAGGCGGCCGAGAGGCGGCCAAGGGCTGATTTGACCGCAACGCTGTCGCGTTCGGCGCGGACCTTGTTCAGGCGCGCGACCTGGGCGCGCTCCGAGGCCGGGTCCGGGCGGAAGATGGCAGTGCGGCCGTCGCCGTCCTCCACGAAGCGGTTGACGCCGACGATCACCTTGTGGCCCTCGTCGACGGCCTTCTGGTAGGCGTAGGACGCCTCCTGGATCTCGCGCTGGTAGTAGCCGGACTCGATCGCCTCGACGGCGCCGCCCAGGTCCTCGATCTTGCGGAGGTAGTCCCAGGCGAGGCGCTCCAGTTCGTTGGTCAGCCACTCGATGTAGTAGGAGCCGCCAAGCGGGTCCGCCGTATCGGCGATACCGCTTTCGTAGGCTATGACCTGCTGAGTACGGACGGCGATCCTCTGCGCCTGCTCGGTGGGCAGCGCGAGCGCTTCGTCGTAGCATGACAGCGCCAGCGACTGCACGCCGCCGAGGGCCGTCGCCAGGCCCTGTAACGCCGCGCGAACGATGTTCACCTCCGGCTGCTGCGCCGTGAGGGTCGCGCCGCCGGTCTGGACGTGCGTGCGGAGCATCATCGAGCGCTCGTCCTTCGCGCCGAACCGCTCCCTCATGATCTTCGCCCACATGCGGCGGAGGGCCCGGTACTTGGCGACCTCCTCCAGGAAGTTGTTCTGGGTATTGAAGATCCAGGAGATGCGCGGGCCAATATCGTCGACGCCAACGCCGCGGGCGATGCTCGCCTCGACGTAAGCGATGGCGTTGGCGAAGGTGAAGGCCATCTCCTGGACAGCCGTGGAGCCGGCGTCGCGGATGTGATAGCCGCTAATGCTGATGGCGTTGAACCGCGGCAGCTCCCGCGCGCAGTAGGCCATCAGGTCGGCGGCGAGGCGCAGGGACGGCCGCGGCGGATAGATGTAGGTGCCGCGGGCAACGTACTCCTTGAGCACGTCGTTCTGCGCGGTGCCCGAGATGCGGTCCTGCGAGACGCCCTGCTTCTCCCCGACGACAGCGTACATGGCGACGAGGACCGAGGCCGGAGCGTTGATCGTCATCGAAGTGCTGACGCGGTCCAGCGGGATGCCGTCGAACATCGTCTCCATGTCGGCCAGCGTGTCGATGGCGACGCCGACCTTGCCGACTTCGCCCTCCGACAGCGGGTCGTCCGAGTCGTAGCCGAGCTGGGTGGGCAGGTCAAAGGCAACGGAGAGACCCGGCTGGCCTTCCTTCAGGAGGAACTTGAAGCGCTGGTTCGTCTCCTCCGGCGTGCCGAAGCCGGCGTACTGGCGGATCGACCACTCCCTGCCGCGGTACATCGTCGGCTGGACGCCGCGGGTGAAGGGGTATTCGCCGGGGTAGCCTACGTCGCGGTTGTAGTCGGTGGCGGCGACGTCGTCGGGGATGTACAGCGGCTCGACGGGCATGGAACTTGTGCGGAAGTCGGTGTCTTTCCGCTCGCCCGCCTTCTCGACGGACTTCGCGTACTTGCCCTCCAACCACGCCCGCTTCTTCGCGCCGTTGTCACTCATCTCCCATTCCGATCATCCCCAGCACTCGCTTCGCACGCTCGTAGTGCGGGGTGTCGACCATTTTACCGCCAATCGAGACGGCCGCGCGCCCCTTGGCGAGACCCTCGCGCTCGAACGTCTCGACGATCTCGCGTGCTGCGGCGATCTCCACCTCTGACGGCGAGAATACGCGATTGGCGATCGCCACCTGGGCCGGGTGGATGCAGAGTTTGCCGCTGAAGCCGAGGCGGCGGACTGATGTCATCTCGCGCTCCAGGTAGGCCTCGTCGCGGAACTCAACGTCAACAGTGTCGATGGCCGGGATGCCAGCCGCGGCACAGGCCACGGTGATGTGGGCGCGCGGATAGGCGAGCGCCTCGGAGGAACGGGCGACCCTCAGGTCAGCCACGAAATCCTCCGACCCGAAGGCCGCGGCGATCACCCTGCCGGTCGCGGTAAAGATCTCCTCGGCGTGCAGAACTCCGCGCGCGGTCTCGATCAGCGGGACGATAGCGACCGAGCCGGAGGCTAGCGCACGCTCCTTCGCGAGGCGTTCGATTGCTCGCTCGCACGAGTCGATATCCCCCGCGCCCTGGCACTTCGGCAGCATGACGGCAGAGAGGCCGCGCGTGACGACGGCATCGAGGTCTGCGGCCATTCCGTCCCCGGAGTTCACACGCACCCAGATTTCCGCGGCGGCCGACAAGCTTTGAATGGCGTCCACCGCCGCCCGGCGTGCCTCGTCCTTGGCGTCCGGCGGCACCGAGTCCTCCAGGTCAAGGCAGATCACGTCGGCTCCGGCGGAGGGCGCCTTCTCGACGAAACGTGGGACGTGCGCGGGGACGAAGAGGACGCTGCGGTAGAACCGTGAGGGTGGCATCGCGCGCTTATGCTAGCACGCGCTCATTTTGCTTGACCCTCCAGATACGGCCTTCATATAATCCGCCACGGTCAGCCCCAAGGAGCAACCATTCCAGATGCGTAATCCCAGAGCCTTCTCCAAGCCCCTCGCCGTCGGCGCACCGATGCCCCAGACCGATGTCCCAGCACGCCCCTACCGGATGATCCATTTCTTCCCGCCGCACATCGAGAAGGTGCGGGCAAAGATCCCGGACCTCATCCCGCAGGTGGACGTGCTGCTCGGTAACCTCGAGGACGCGATTCCGGCGGCGGAGAAGGAGAATGCCCGGGCCGGGCTGATCGAGGTCGCGAAGAACAACGACTTCGGCGACACGTCGCTCTGGACACGCATCAACAGCCTGGACAGCCCCTGGGTCCTCGACGACCTGTTGACGGTGATCCCGGAGATCGGGGACAAGCTGGACGTGGTGATGGTGCCGAAGGTGGAAGGGCCGTGGGACATCCACTATATCGACCGGCTGTTGGCGCAGCTGGAAGCGAAGCACGGCATCAAGAAGTCATTGCAGGTGCACGCCATCCTGGAGACGGCGCTCGGCGTGTCGAACGTCGAGGAGATCGCGTCCGCCAGCCCTAGAATGCAGGGCATTAGTCTCGGACCGGCGGACCTGGCGGCATCGCGGCGGATGAAGACAACGCGGGTCGGCGGCGGGCACCCGGGTTACCAGGTGATCGCCGACCCCGACGAGGCCAACCCGGAGGCACCGCGGGCTTCCGCACAGCAGGACCCGTGGCACTACACGTTCGCGCGGATGGTGGACGCCTGCAATTCGGCGGGCATTCTGCCGTTCTACGGCCCGTTTGGAGCGATCGAAGACCCGGTCGCGTGCCAGTACCAGTTCCGCGCGGCGTTCCTGATGGGGTGCGTCGGCGCCTGGTCGCTGCACCCGAGCCAGATCGAGATCGCCAAGCGCGAATTCAGCCCGGCGCCGGACGAGGTGAAGATGGCCCAGCGCATAATCGAGGCGATGGGCGACGGGACGGGCACTGTCATGCTGGACGGCCGGATGCAGGACGACGCGACGTTCAAGCAAGCGCAGGTGATGGTGCAGACGGCGAAGATGATCGCGGCGCGCGACCCGCAGTACGCGGAGCTTTACGGGCTGTGAGACGGGCGTAGATGAGATTCTACGAATTCGAAGCGAAGCGCCTCCTCGCAAAGCAAGGTGTGCGCCTGCCAGACGGCGGCACGGCCGCTCGGCCGCCTGATGCTGCGCGCATCGCGGGGGAGATCGGCGGGGCGGTGGTGCTGAAGTCGCAGGTGCTCTCCGGCGGGCGGATGAAGGCGGGCGGGGTGAAGTTCGCGGATACGCCGGCCGAGGCTGAAAGCGCGTGCGCAGAGATCCTGAAGCTTGAGATCAAGGGGCAGCTTCCCGTCAATGTGCTCGTGGAGCGCAAGGCGCCGGTCAAGAAGGAGTACTACCTCGGCGTCACCTACGACGGCGCGGCCAAGCTGCCATTGATGATCATCAGCGACATGGGCGGCATCGACATCGAAGAGGTCGCGGAGACGCACCCGGAGCACATCGCGAAGGTCCATTTCTCGACGCTCGTGCCGTTCACCGACTACCGCGCGAAGGAAGCGGTGGCGTCGCTGGGGATCAAGGGTGGGGAACTCACCGCCCTGACCGGTACGCTCGCTCGCCTCGTGCGGACGTTCCTCGCGTATGACCTGACGCTGGCAGAGATCAACCCGCTGGCGCAGCTTGAGGACGGCTCGTTCGTCGTGCTGGACTGCCACCTCGACATGGAGGAGGAGGCGCGGGAGCGGCACAAGGACATCCACGAAGAGCTGGGCATCGGCCTGGAGGAGACGCGACAGGGCCGCCCACCGACGGAGTTCGAGATGCGCGGCGCCCGCGTGGACCAGGTGGACCACCGCGGTGTGGCCGGCCGTGTGGTCGAGTTCGATGGCAACCTGGGACTGGTGATCGGCGCGGGCGGCGGGTCGCTCACGATTTTCGACGCGATCCAGAAGTACGGTGGCCGCCCCGCGAACTACTGCGAGATCGGCGGCAATCCCAGCGTCCTCAAGGCCTGTGAACTGACGAAGCTGATCCTCAGCAAGCCCGGCGTCGACAAGATTGCCGTGATCATGAACGTCGTCAGCAACACTCGCGTCGACATCGTCGCCCGCGGCGTGGTCAAAGGCGTGATCGAATCAGGCTTCGACCCGGCCGAGAAGATCGCCGTCTTCCGGATCCCCGGCGCCTGGGAGGGAGAGGGCTTCAAGCTACTGGAGCGCTACGGCGTCAACTACTGCGACCGCAGCGTCTCGATGTCGGAGGCAGCGCGGCTGGCGGTGGAGCGGATGGGAGCGGCGTAACCATGTCCATTCTGATCGACGAATCCACCACCTTCATTATCCAGGGGATAACCGGCCGCGAGGCCGTCAACATGACCCGCGAGTGCCTTGACTACGGGTCCAAGATCGTCGGCGGGGTCACTCCCGGCCGAGGAGGGCGCGACGTGTACGGCGTCCCGGTGTACGACACGGTCAGGGAGGCGGTGGAGAAGGCAGGGCGCGTCGATGGCTCCGTGATCACCGTGCCCGCGCCGTTCGTCCGGGACGCAGCGTTCGAGGCGATCGAGAACGGCATCA
The DNA here is from genome assembly GCA_037441345.1 of Chloroflexota bacterium. Lineage (GTDB taxonomy): Bacteria > Chloroflexota > Dehalococcoidia > SM23-28-2 > RBG-16-64-32 > DATKKM01. The sequence continues at coordinate 8,689 of JBBISJ010000030.1, read as the reverse complement.
AGCTGCTGGTCATCGTTACGGAACGCACTCCCCGCTACGAGGTAGCGCAGGTGATGGAGCTGGCGCGAATGCGCGGCACGCGCGTCATCGGACCCAACTGCCTTGGCATCATCTCGCCGGGCAAGTCCAAGATGGGCGGCATCGGCGGCCCGGCGGCCAACACCCGCCAGGCCTACCGGGCAGGCAGTATCGGAGTTATGTCGCGGAGCGGCGGGATGACGACAGAGATCTCGAACTCGCTGACCGCCGCCGGCCTCGGCCAGAGCACGGCCATCAGCATCGGCGGCGACCCCATCATCGGCTCCACCTACGCCGAGCTGATGCCGCTCTTCGAGGCCGACAGCGAGACTGAGGCGATCGTGATCTACTCGGAGCCGGGAGGGCCGATGGACGCGCAGCTCTCGGCGTGGGTGAAGGAGAACAAGTCGCGTCTGCCGATCATCGCCTTCATGGCCGGGCGCTTCATGGACAAGATGCCCGGTATGCGCTTCGGCCACGCCGGCACAATCGTCGAAGGCAAGGCCGATACGGCTGCGGAGAAGATCAGGCGGCTGGAGGAGGCGGGGATCTCGGTCGCGGAGGAGATCGGCCAGATCCCGGACCTGGTGAAGCAGAGGCTGAGTAAATGAGCGGCGGCATGTTCATCAAGGTTGAAATCGCGCCGGTGGCCGCCAACGACACCGAGCTGACGAAGAAGCTCGTCGAGGTCTGCCCCGTAAACATCTTCCGGGCCAGTCTCGTGGGCACTACAGACATCGTCGAGGAGAACCTGGACGAGTGCGTGCTCTGCGACCTCTGCGTGCAGGCCGCACCTCCCGGAACGGTCAAGGTGTACAAGCTTTACAGCGGCGAGATGCTGGAGCTCAAGGGTTGAGCAACCGCAAGTTGCTCGATCCCCACGAGTGATGGCGTCGCGGTGAACATCCCGGACATCAAGCAAACTGCCCGAGAAGCCATCGAATCGCGCCGCGATGAACTCCTGGACATCAGCCGCCGCATTCACGCTAACCCCGAACTTCGCTACGAAGAGCACAAGGCTTCCGCGTGGCTCGCGGAGTACCTGGCCGGCAAAGGCATGGCGGTCGAAAAGCCGTACTGCGCCGTCCAGACCGCCTTCCGGGCCACCGCCGGATCCGGGCCGCTCCATGTCGCCATCTGCGCCGAGTATGATGCGCTGCCGGACGTCGGGCACGCCTGCGGGCACAACATCATCGCCACCGCGGCGGCCGGGGCCGGGGTCGGACTCGCGAAGGTGGCGGACGAAGCCGGCCTGACGGTCAGCGTAATCGGCACGCCCGCTGAGGAGGGCGGCGGCGGGAAGATCCTGCTGCTGGGAGCGGGCGGCTTCGAGGGCGTACACGCCGCGATGATGGTGCACCCGGCGCCCATGGACATCCTGCTGCCGAATATCCTGGCCGCGCAGAGGATCGAGGTGCGGTACACCGGCAAGGCGGCGCACGCCTCTTCCGCGCCGCAGCTCGGCGTCAACGCCGCGGACGCCCTCACCGTCGCCCAGGTCGCGATCGGCCTCCTGCGACAGAGCATGCGCTCGACGGACCGGGTGCACGGTATCGTGACGCGCGGCGGCGAAGCGCCGAACATCATCCCGCAGAACACCAGCGCCAGCTACTCCGTGCGCTCGCGCACGCTCGCCGAACTGGAAGAGTTCCGTCCGAAGGTGCTTGCCTGCTTCGAGGCGGGGGCCGTGGCGACGGGAGCGAAGCTGGAGGTGATCGGCACCGAGTTCGCTTACAGCGAGATGCGGCACGACCGCGACATCGCCGCGTTCTATCAGCAGAACGCCGAGGCGCTGGGCCGGGTGTTCCCGCCTGTCACGACCCGGATCGCCGAATCGGCGGGGTCGACCGACATGGGGAACGTCTCGCTGAAGATCCCGTCAATCCACCCGATGATCGGGATCGACTCGCTACCGGCGGTCAATCACCAGCCGGAATTCGCGGCCCACTGCATCACGCCGTCCGCCGACCGGGCGATCACCGACGGCGCAGTCGCGATGGCGTGGACGGCGATCGACTGCGCCGGCGACACAGCCGTGCGTGACCGCCTGATAAGCGGCGCGGCCTGATCGAGACGGATAGCCGCACGGCCCTCTAACACAATCCATATCTTAGGAGCGAAACACTTCCGGGTTCGGCTGCCTTATCCTTTAGTAGAGACGCCTTGCCAGGAGAAACCCGAAGTGACCATTGATACCATCCCGCTGATCGACCTGCCACCGGCACCCCTCACGATTGACGAAACCGGGCTGGACCTCGGGTTCCTCGCGGACCTCGCCCTTAAGTCCCTGTATTTCGCCGGGAACATTACCGGTACGGACCTGGGCGAGCGGTTGGCGCTGCCACAGAACATCACCACCGACGTCCTCACATTCCTCCGCCGGGAGCGCATGGTCGAGGTGATCGGCGGCTCCGGGCTCTCGCCGTTGACGCTTACGTACACGCTCACGACCGCAGGCACCACTCGTGCGGTGTCGGCCCTCGCGATGAGCGGCTACTCGGGCCCGGCGCCAATTCCTCTGGATACCTACTTTGACTTTGTCCGGCGGCAGTCGGTACAGAACGTCCAGATCACCCGCAACATGGTAGAGGACAGTCTTTCCGGCCTCGTCCTCGACCAGCACACCATCGACCTTATCGGCAGCGCAATCAGCTCCAAGAAGGCATTCCTCATCTACGGAACGTCCGGGAACGGAAAGAGCACGGCGGCGGAGGCCCTGCGGGACGCATTACCGGGCTACGTCCTGATCCCCCATGCCATAGAGGTCATGCACCAGGTCATCCAGGTGTTCGACCCGAGCACCCATGAGCCGGTCCCCGATGCTCCCCAGGTCACGGCCGACGGCCGGACGATTGACCGGCGCTGGGTGCTGATCAAGCGCCCGCTGGTCCTGGCGGCGGGGGAGCTGGCGCCCGGCCACCTGGAGCTGATCCTTGACGACGTGGCCAAGACGTATGAGGCGCCGATCCAGATGAAGGCGAACGGCGGGATGCTCGTGATCGACGACTTCGGTCGCCAGCACCTTGACGCCGCATACCTCCTGAACCGCTGGATCGTGCCGCTGGAGAAAGGCATCGATAATCTCTCGCTGCACAGCGGGATCCGGTTCCAGGTGCCGTTCGACGTCATACCGCTCTTCGTCACAAACCGCCAGCCTGCAGACCTGGCCGACGATGCTTTCCTCCGGCGGATCCGTTACAAGATAGAGATACCGGCCCCGGACCACGCCCGCTTCGTGGAGATCCTCAAGCGGGAGTGCGAGCGGATGGAACTGGCTTACGATGAAGTCGCCGCCGAGTACCTGATCGACGAGTATTTCCTGGAGCCCGGCCGCGAGATGCGCGGGTGCCACCCCCGCGATTTGGTCGAGGCGATTGCGGCGGCGGCGAGCTACACAGGGAGCCCGCGGGAACTCAGCTCCGACACGATTGACGAGGCCTGCCGCAACTACTTCGCCTGAGCGCCCTACCGGCACCTCGGCATCAGCACCGTGTAGTCGAGGTCCAGCACGACGTTCGGGTGATACCCCTCCCGCCCGGTTTCCGCGTCTTTGACGCGCAGAGGCACGTCTTCCTCGCGCGGATCGGTGTTCTTGACGCCCACCAGCCGCAGCCGCAGCGCCCCTGAGTCATCGCGCCCGAGATCGATCCGCTCCAGCACCTCAGTCCAGGCGAACAGCGTGTCGCCCGCCACCGTCGGGTTGGCGTGGGCGCCGGCGTTGAAGCCCAGCACCCTGATGGCGTTCTCCAGGCCGTCGTAGGAGATGGAGTGCGCAAGCGAGATGATGTGGCCCCCGTAGATGATGCGCGTCCCGAGCCTGGACTTCTTCTGGAGCACCTCGTTGAAGTGCACGCGGGCGTTGTTCTGGTAGAGGCGGGTCGCCATCTGGTGCTCGGCGTCCTCGATGGTGAAGCCCTGCGGATGCATGATCTTCTCGCCGGGCTCGTAGTCCTCCCAGTACGCCCCGCTACCAGTCGCGACTGCGTCGAACGCCCCGAGCGTAAGTTCCGGGGGAACGTAGAGGTCTTCCGTCCGCACGCGGGGCGGCAGTTCGGGCGAGTCGTCGTCGCCGGTCCCGGTCTCGGGATCGCGCTTGTTCACCATTGCCCAGCGGTAGAACTGCAGCACGGCCTCGTCCCGCTGGTTGTATCCCCGCGTATGTACCCAGACGATCCCCACGTCCTTGCGGGAGGTCTCGCGTTTGCCGATGACCTCCGTCTCGGAGCGAAGGGTGTCGCCGGTGTACACGGGACGCAGGAAGCGCACGTCCGCGTATCCCAGGTTCGCTGGCGAGTTCAGCGATACATCCGGTACGGCGCGCCCGAAAACAATATGGAAGACGAGCAGGTCGTGCACCGTCTCGCGCTCGAACCCGAGCGACCGGGCGAACTCACGCCCGCAGTGAAGGGGCCGACGGTCGCCGGTAAGCGCGATATACAGGGCCATGTCGCCGTCCCAAACGGTGCGAGGGATGGCGTGGTGGAAGACGTGCCCCACCTTGAAGTCCTCGAAGAAGTTCCCACCCGTCGTCTTCTCAATACCCATCAAACCTGACTCCTCTGACTGCTCCCGGCCTGTGATCCCGGGAACGCGTACCGCACGATGCCGCCCTCCCCGATCGACCTCGACACCGTCCCCCGGCTGACCAGCAGCTCCAGGTGCGCGAGCGCCTCGGTCGTCGCCAATCTTCGCATGAAGGGCGGCCAGTCCTCGAACCGGCCCTCCAGGTTCCAGGTCATCCCCGATGCTGCCTCGTACGCCGTCCGGCCACCCAGCCGCGCGAGGATGTCGCAGATCTCCTGTAGCCGCTCCTCGTGGTGCGCCATGAGCTCGTCGATCCGCTCCCGGAACCCCGGGAACTCGTCCCCGTGCGCCGGCAGCACCGTCTCCACGTCCAGCTCGCGAATCGCGTGGAGCGAGCTGAGATAGTCGGACAGCGGATTCCCCATCGACTGCGCATGCAGGCCGACGCTGGGGCTGATCGGGTTGAGGATGTGATCGCCGGAGAGGAACGCCTTCTTCGTCCGCTCGTAGAGGCAGATGTGGCCGACAGAGTGTCCGGGCGTCCAGATGACCTCCCATTCAGCGTCGCCGGCCGCGATCGTCTCCCCGCCTGACACCTCGATATCCGGCTTCGCGACGTTGATCAGCTTCAGGATCATCTCGGAGCCCTTCACCATCGCCATTAACTCGTCCTTCGGCGCGCCGTGGATACGCAGCCATGACTCCATCTCGGCCTCGAGCGACGCCATGTCCACGTAGCGGCTCTCGATGTGGACGGCGTCGAGGCGGTGCATCAGGAGCCCGCAGGACGCCAGCTTCACCAGGCGGCCAGCCAGGCCGTAATGATCGGGATGGTTGTGAGTGATGACGAGGGTTCGGAGGTCCTCCAGCCTGATCCCGAGGTCGTCGAGACCCTTTCGCAGTGCCTCCAGGGCGTCCGGCATGTCCCAGCCGCAATCGACGAGGACGAACCCGTCATCGGCCTTGATGACGTACGAATTAACCCAGCCGAGGGGGCTGCCGGTGAGGGGGACGCGTATCTTGTGTACGCCCTGGGGAATCCCGGTCAACGCTACGCCTCGACAGGGTCCAGCAGGACCACAGCCTCACCCTTGACGACGGGCTCGCCGGCCTGGTTGTAGCAGTCCGTTCCCAGCGTCACGATCCGCTTCTCGAGGTCCAGCGACTTGACCTCCGCCACAGCGGTCACCGTGTCGCCGATCTTCACCGGGCGGAGAAACCGCAGCGACTGGCTCAGGTAGACGACACAGGCGTGCGGCGCCAGCTTCGTGCCCAGGACGGCGGAGATGAAACCGGCGCTGAGCATGCCGTGGGCGATGCACTCGCCGAAGCGGGTCTTCTTCGCATATTCCGGGTCGCGGTGGAGCGGGTTCGTGTCACCGCTCACTTCCGCGAACTTCTGGATGTCGTCCGCGGTCACGATCTTTGCGAACTCCGCCCTATCGCCCACTTTCACGCCGAGCACGTCGCTCATACTCTTCCTCCGTGTCTTGAGTGCCGATTCGGACGATAGCAGGGAAGGCGATTAACGTCAGCAGTGCGTCGCCCCACAGGTAGCTGGCAGACCACCGTCCGAACCCCGTACCATGTCCGCCATGACCCCCATCACGCCCCGCCTCTTCAACACCGAAACTCGGACGGTCGAGCCAATTGAAGAAGAGACAATCGGCCTCTACGTCTGCGGCGTGACGCCGTACGACACTTCACACCTCGGCCACGCCTTCACGTACACGGTCTTCGACGTGCTGGTGCGCTGGCTCCGCTTTCTCGGCCGGCGCGTCACCTACGTCCAGAACGTCACCGACATCGACGACGACGTCCTGCTCCGCGCCGAGAAGAACGGCGAGGACTGGCGGGCGCTCGGCGTACGGGAATACGCCGCCTTTCGCAAGAACATGGCCGCGCTCGGCAACCTCGACCCCGACGTTGCGCCACTGGCGACCCAACACATACCCGAGATGCAGAGGATCGTCAGCGGGCTGGTCGCGACGGGCGTGGCCTACGAGAACGGGGGCAGTGTCTACTTCGAGGTGTCCCGCGACCCGGACTTCGGCCGGCTGTTCCGCGAGCCCTACGACGCGATGCTCCAGATCGCGAACGAACGCGGGAACTTCCCGGCGGACCCCCTCAAGCGCGATCCTCTTGACTTCGTGCTCTGGCAACACCAGAAGCCCGGCGAGCCGGCCTGGGACTCCCCATGGGGCCCCGGACGCCCCGGCTGGCACATCGAGTGCTCGGCCATGGCGATGAAATACCTGGGCGAGACGGTGACGATCCACGGTGGAGGCGCGGATCTCGTTTTCCCGCATCACGACGCCGAGATCGCCCAGAGTGAGTCGTACACCGTCAGGCCGTTCGTCAAGCACTGGATGCACGCCGCGATGGTGTACTGCGGAGAGCACAAGATGAGTAAGTCGCTGGGTAACATGGTGTTCGTGAGCGATCTGCTGGACCACTGCCCGCCAGATGCCCTGCGCTTGCACCTGCTGTCACACCATTACCGGCAGCCGTGGAACCACGAGATCGGCTCTGCGTTGCCGACGCGGGATCTGTCCGACAGGCTCGCGCGATCCCTTTCGGACACGGGCGAGGCGACCCGGGACGAAGTCCAGGCCCAGGGCGGGGCGTTCCTGACGGCGATGGCGGATGACCTGATGACGCCTCGAGCGATCGACGAGCTGCTGAGGCTGGCCACTAGCTCGCAGGGCGCCGGCCGCCGGGTGGCGCGCACCCTGGGCCGCGAGGTCCTCGGGCTGCGGTTCGAGCGCTAGAGACGTTCCAGCACCAGGAACTCACACCGGTGGTCGGGGCTGGCGCCCCAACCCCGCGACGAATCGTCAGTTGTGCAGTAGCGAAGGCTTCAGGAACGTCCCGTCCGGCGCTCGCCTGATCGGGAGCACGGCGACGATCGCGTCGCGGTTCAGCGGCCCGTAGATATGCGGGTAGACCTCGGCGGGATCGTCGTATCGCACGGGTGATGTCAACCGATCCTTGTCCACGCAAAGTACCAGCCATTCACCCGGCGAGTCCCGGTAGTGGAGAGTGAGGACGATCGACTCGGCCTCGCGCCCGTCTGTGCAGTGGATGAAGCCGTCGCGTTCGAAGTCCGCCGGGAGATACGGCTCGGCCGGATCAAGGGCGTCGAAATACTCCTTCGGTACGCCGTGGTAGGTGAGGTTCATTCCGCGGGTCGCACGACGCGCTCCGCGGCGGCGCGGAACCGCTCGCGGTGCTCGTCCGACTGGCGGAGGGCCAGGTTCCATTCCAGTTCCCGCTTTGCCGCATCCTTCGTCGAGCTGGCGATGTCGATGACCTCTTTCGAGGCGATCACCGCCGTCGAGGAGTGGCGGGCGATTTCGCCGGCCATCGCGAGCACAAACGGCTCCAGTTCTGCCAGCCGGACGACGTGGTTTGCCAGCCCGATTCGCAGCGCCTCGTCCGCGTCGATAGTGCGCGCCGTGAAGATCAGTTCCTTCGCCATCGGCGCGCCGACGATGACCGGGAGACGGCTGGCGCCCACCACCAGGCCGTAGCTTGCGCCGACGAACCGGAAGCGGGCGTTCGCGGAGCAGACACGGATGTCGCAGGCGATGGCGAAGACGGCTCCGCCGCCGTAGGCGTAGCCGTTGATCGCCCCGATCAGGGGCTTCTTAACGCGCGCCAGCCGCACCGCCGCCGCGGCCGCCCAGTCCCGCGCCTGCTCGCCTTCCGGACGAGGGGCCAGCGCCGCCTCGCCCATGTCCGCGCCAGCGCAAAACGCCTTCTCGCCCGCGCCGGTCAGTACGACTGCGCGGACGTCGCCATCGGCCTCGACAGCGTCAAGCGCGTCGATCAACTCGCGGGACATCTGGCGGCTAATCGCGTTGTGCTTGTCCGGCCGGTTCAGGCGGATGAGCGCAACGGCGCCATGTTGTTCGAGGATGATGGCCTGGGAGGCGCTCATGAGATTCGGTAGGGGCGTGTCCCTACGGGTCCTAGGCATGACACGCCCCTACGTCCGTTCTGTGTACGGTTCCTACACCGCCAGGATATGAACCGAGACCGCGGCCGGATCGCCCTTGACCATGCCGCCGCCGTTCTCCGTCAGCCCGACCTTCGCGTTCTTGACCTGGCGGTCGCCGGCCTCGCCGCGGAGTTGCGTGTATAT
>JBBISJ010000029.1:34111-34728 GCA_037441345.1 Chloroflexota bacterium | reverse complement strand
CCACTACAACGCCCGCATGTACAGCGCCGACACCGGCCGCTTCCCTCAGGCTGACACCGTAGTGCCGGACACCACGGACCCGCAGGCCCTGAACCGGTATTCGTATGTGCGCAACAGTCCGGCGATGTACACGGACCCGACGGGGCACCTGTTGGCAGACGACCGGTGCGGGAACAGGCAGTGCACGCCGCCGTCCGAGTATCCTCACTACCCACCGCCGGCGCCACAACCACAGCCGCCCTCATCGGTGCCGACACCCACACCGACGCCTACACCCGCGCCGTCGCAGCCCCCTGGCACGCGGCCCGCACCCCCGAGCCTGTACCCGTGTGGATCTGGGCAGGCGTGCTGTTATGGGGGTCAGGTGTGCGGAACTTACGAGGTGGGATCCGACGACTGGCTGCTGGGCGCACTCGGCGATGTTGTAGGCTTTGTCAGCAAGTTCGCGACCGCCGATTGCCTCAATTTCGGGATTGGCGTTGGCGCATTCGTCCTTGCAGGGCCAGAAGGGAGTATGGCGCTCGTGCTGTTGAGTTCCGGTGCCCAGATTGCCGTGAGCGCTTACGCGGCGGATACCTCTGGCGCGCAGGCAGATATCGCGTTTGGCGGAGCTGAGT
>JBBISJ010000029.1:23950-34085 GCA_037441345.1 Chloroflexota bacterium | reverse complement strand
TGAAACGGCAGGCGACTATGTATGGGCACTGGGAAACTCCGATGACTAGCGGCGGGGGCTATGTCGGAGGTGTCAATTCCGGGCTCTCAGCGAGTATGGCCCCGGTGGCGAGATACTTGGGCGTTGCCGGGCTTGCCTACTCCGGTGGACAGTGCTTCATGTCTGGTTTCTGAATCCAAGATGCCTTTACCATGCATACCTTCCTGAAGAGCGGATTGCCGTTGGCTCTACTCGGAACAGCCGGGACCTTCCTGTACATACTTATCGCTTCTGGAAGTCTCTCCATGGCTGCAGGGGGGATGTTCTTGGGGTTCATCGGCGGCTATGCGGTTCACTGGTGTTACTACCACTGGCCGCGGTAGCTGGCCGCGTGCGCACCCAGGCAGGCGCCCCGCCGACGGATAAGCTGTTCACCGGCCAGCAGCGGGAGACCGCGGGCGGCGTCTACCACTACAACGCCCGCATGTACAGCGCCGACACCGGCCGCTTCCCGCAGGCTGACACCGTGGTGCCGGACACAACGGACCCGCAGGCGTTGAACCGCTACGCCTACGTCCGGAACAGCCCGGCGATGTACACGGACCCGACGGGGCACTTCAGCGACGTTGGGCCGCTTCAGATACCAGTCCCAAAGATGGTACCGACGGTTGTGGGATGGGAGGGCGTGCAATCATGGTCTTATCAGCGAGGAGCGTGGATATTCAATTTCGCTTCCGACGAGATTCAGTTCTTTAGCTACGTAGCACAGGGCAATGGCGTCGGCAATCCCGCGTCGACCTATTACGCCACCATCCGCGCAACCCTTCGGATAACCAATAGCTACGTGGCGTTGGACGTGATTGTGGCATTGAAAGGTGACAAGGCTGATGCTCTAGGACTACGAGCGACCATAAATCTCCTCGATGGCGGGCGGACAGGCTCATTTTTACAATTGGGATACTGCCCGGGTGATATCGGTTCCGGCTGCCTTGTGCCGGTTGGCCAAAGCAACTACGGCGCCACAATCGGTTTGCCGCTCTCAGCGCCGACTAAAGTGAAGATAGGAATTGGGACGACGCTCAAGAGCACCGAGTCTGGCCTGAGATTCTCTTCCATGGAATTGTCCTTAGATCTCAGGACTGGAAGATCCGGACAGAATACATGCTTGCCTATTGTGGGGTGTTTGTGAACATTCACTCACCGGCGGGAATTTGTGCGATCGCGCTGATGCTGGCTAGCATCTCAGCTCTCGTGGCCTGCGGGAACGCAAACGGAAGATCCGACGAGAGTGCCGTGCGCTCGGCTGTGGGTCGTGCCGAGGCGCAAGTGGGATTTGAAATAGTCCTCCCCACCTACTTGCCACCCGGAGTCGTTGGACTTCCAGACGTAATCGTCACGAACACCGGCGAAGTGACAATTAGGTATCTACCGCGTCGCACCGCTGGCACTTCCGATGATCTGCTTCTGGAAGTCGTCGAGGCCAACGAACCTTACACCCAGCCGGAATTTGCCATTCCTCCGGTGCGACAAGTCGATATTGGGGGAATTCCGGTCGCTCTTCAGCGAACGGACGCAACGGAAACCTCGCTACTAGGCGCTTTCTATACCGGGCAAGGGCTATCATACGTAGTCTCCCTACAGTGGTGGACCGCCTCCAGGTGGAACGAAGACAACGTTGAATCAGAGCTGCGCAGAGTAATCGAGTCACTGATGTCCGCGGCCAGGTGAGCTACACCCGCTACTATCCGTACGGCCGCGTACGCACCCAGACAGGCGCCCCGCCGACGGACAAGCTCTTCACCGGCCAGCAGCGCGAGACCGCGGCTGGCGTCTACCACTACAACGCCCGCATGTACAGCGCCGACACCGGTCGCTTCCCGCAGGCGGACACCGTCGTGCCGGACACGACCGACCCGCAGGCGCTGAACCGCTACGCCTATGTGCGCAACAGCCCGGTGATGTACACGGATCCCACGGGGCACTTCAGCGACGTTGGGCCATGGCTCATACCCATCGAATCCGCGATTGCGATTATGGCCGGATCGAGGTGGTTGCCACTCCCCTCCTACGATGAGCCAACGTCAACATCAAGGCCATGCAGTTCGGACTTGCCTTATCTGGCCTGCTGCTTTCAGGGCGGCGTGAAGTACTGGTGCGGTACCTACATCCCGGGAAGCGCGCAATTTCTTAGCTTCCTCGACATAGGTGGCATCCTGGACTACCTCCTGGATCAGGCTGAAGATCTGTATCGCGCGGTTCGTGACTCGGGATTACTCACGGAGTTAGTGCACTATCTGGACTGTGCTGGCGCAATCGAAATGATGGTCATCGGGGCAGGGGCGTTGGTGCTCGATCCAGAGCCCGCTGGCAAGATGGGAGGGGTGGCGTTAATCGGCGTCGGTTACTACAGCTATAAGGCATCATGCGAGCAACTCTACGCCAACTGATTGGAGCAGGATCGTGCCACCAGGAATAATTGCCCTTACTGCGATCATCGTTACGTTCCTTTTGTACGCGCGTTGGCGGAAGAGATCTCCGCAGGAGCCCGGCAGGGAGCGTTCTTCCTCGCCAATGGAGTGGTGGCTGTTTGCTGGAGCTATGGGAGTAATTGCGGTCGTGGAGATCGCGTTTTTCTTGGACAGGGGTGAGGCCGACACGCTCGTGCTGGCCGCATTGTCAGTGTTTGCAGGACTTTGGGGGATATACAAGGCTGTCACCGTGAGCTAGCGTTCGTCTTCCCGGCGCCTGCCCGTCATTCCGGCCAAAGCCGGAATCCATGACGACGGCCCGCGTATACTTACGACGTGTTCGGCGCGACACTCACCCGCATCGTGACGAAGTACTACTACGCCGGCGGCCAGCGCATCACCATGCGCCAGGGCCCGGCCGGACAGGCGGGCACCGTCTCCTACTTTGTGAACGACCATCTCGGCAGCACTTCGCTCATCACCAACGACGCGGGCGGCCAGGTGAGCTACACCCGCTACTACCCGTACGGGCGCGTGCGCTCCCAGACGCCTCCGGGAAGTAACCCGCCGACGGACAAGCTGTTCACCGGCCAGCAGCGGGAGACGGCGGCCGGCGTCTACCACTACAACGCGCGCATGTACAGCGCCGACACCGGCCGCTTCCCGCAGGCTGACACCGTGGTGCCGGACACAACGGACCCGCAGGCGTTGAACCGCTACGCCTACGTCCGGAACAGTCCCGCGATGTACACGGACCCGACGGGGCACCTGTTGGCAGACGACGAGTGTGGCAACAGGCAGTGCACGCCGCCGTGCGAGTATTCGGGCACTTGTCCACCGCCGGCACCGGTGCCGCAGCCGCCGTCGTCGTCGCCGACACCCACACCAACGCCGACGCCTACACCTGCCCCGTCGCAGATCCAGGCCAAGGAGCCCACCGCCGCGGACTATGCCAGCAGCTACGCGCCAGCCGATTGCGCGATATCTGGGGGGCGCATCTCGGGTATCGACTGTTCCCACTGGGAGCAAGAAGTAAGCACCAGCGGGCTCGGCGGCTTGATCGCGGACGTTATGGGCGTCATACGATCAGACTGTTTCCAGGGGCTTGTTGCCGTCACGATCACGGCGATTGCGTTGTCTTCCGCGGCGACCGGCGTGGGTACGCTAGTGCAGGTAGGAGGAGTGGCGTTCCTGTCGGCTTCAAGCGCCGCCACCAGCACGGCCGCGATATATTATGCGGCCGGACCGGGCAACGTGGAGAAGATCTTCAAGTATGGACCCAGCGGTATGTATAAGGTTTACACGGAGTGCTAGTGAGTGAAGATTAGGCTGGAACTTAGGCACAAGATCGGGATTGCCACCGGAGTTGTTTGGACCTTGGGGCTTGCTGGCTACGCTGTGGCAAGTGGTGGCGGCCACCCATCGGGCCTCCTGTTGGGGATCGGCGTGGGCCTGGCCGGAACGGCGATTGGGGTGTCGGTTGGCTCGAAGTTGTTCAAGCCTCCCGGTGGGCAGTCATGACGCCTTGGCAACTTTCCGGCCAGCAGCGCGAGACCGCGGCCGGAGTCTACCACCACAACGCGCGCATGTACTCCGCCGACACCGGCCGATTTCCGCAGGCGGACACCGTTGTGCCGGACACGACCGACCCCCAGGCGCTGAACCGGTATTCATACGTCCGCAACAGCCCGGCGATGTACACAGACCCGACGGAAAAACATGAAAATGCAAAACGAAATCCGGTGCTAATGCGCACGCCTGCGACCGGGCTAATGCCACTCCCCCCTCGGACATCCGGCCGGATGTCCCTACACTGAACGCAGCACCTTCACAACAGACGCCCGCAAAGCCCGGCACAGGCGAGGGAATTGAATGCGAGTCCCTACGTGTTGTTGGACATTCAAATCACCGGAAGCACCATCCGGGGGTCAGGTTTCCAACCTGACAGTGCGGCGAGGGGGGCGAAAAACCGTTTTCGTCAACCGCAAACAAACCGGAATCAGGTACAACCCGCCCCAAACAAATGCGGGAGCAGGTACGAAACGAGGCGGGTTTGTGTGAGGGCGAGGTGTTACGTGCGAGGTCCGAGGTGGATTCCGGCGAGCGCCGGAATGACGGAGGGGGCGACCGCCGGTAGCCCCTACGGGGTGGTCCTTCGAGGCGCAGTTCGCCTCGGCACTCGGCACTCCGCACTCGGCACTTCTGTCCGGCGCGGGCGGGGGAGGGCCCGCCGCCCGCGCCGGATGGCCTACTTGTTCGGCTGGGGAGTCATCCGCAGGTACGGCTTCAGTTGCTTGTACCCCTTCGGGAACATCCGGTCAGCGTCCTCGTTGGAGATGCTGGGCAGGATGACCACTTCGTCGCCGTCCTTCCAGTTCGCCGGCGTCGCCACCTTCTCGTACTCGGTGAGCTGAAGCGAGTCAATGACGCGCAGGAGCTCGTCGAAGTTGCGGCCGGTGGGCGCCGGATAGGTGAGCGTGAGGCGCACCTTCTTCGCCGGGTCGATGACGAACACGGAGCGCACGGTGGCGGTCGAGTCCGCATTGGGGTGGATCATGCCGTAGAGTTCGGACACCTTGCGGTCGGCGTCGGCGATCAGGGGAAAGTTGAGACGCGTGCCCTGGGTCTCCTCGATGTCGCCGACCCAGCCCCTGTGCGCGTCGAGGGGGTCGACGCTGAGGGCAAGGACCTTGGTGTTGCGCCTGTCGAACTGGTCCTTGAGGCGGGCGACCATGCCGAGCTCGGTGGTGCAGACGGGCGTGAAGTCGGCGGGGTGCGAGAAGAGCACGCCCCAGCTATCGCCAAGCCATTCGTGGAACTTGATCAGGCCTTCGGTGGACTCCTGGGTGAAGTCGGGAGCGGTGTCTCCGAGTTGCAGTGACATAGGGAACCTCCAATCCTCGTGTCAATGGCGAGCGGTTGAGAAAGCGCGGTTAAGTAGTACCATGGCCCTCCTTCATGGCTGTTCCACCCCTCCGGGTATGGGTTGAGCATTGCCAGTGTAGCACCGGTCAATCCTGCCTGGTGAAGATGAATGGTGCGGCAGAACGGGTACAATGGATGGAGATGCCATCACCCTCTGGCTCCAACCCACCGGCTCGTTCGTGGCGGCTCCTCTCCAGCCACGGTCTCATCCTGTTCTACGTCAGCGTGCGACCGGGCTGTACGGTAGCGGATATCGCCGACGCATTGTCGCTCACTCGTCGCAGCGTCTGGGGTACGCTGGGCGACCTGAGGCGCGCGGGCATGGTGGACGTCCGCAAGGAAGGCCGCCGACATCACTACTCTGCCAACTACGACGCGCCGGTCGGCCTATCGGTGCTTCCGGAAGGCGTGGACCTGCGGACGGTCCTGCGGTTCCTGGCCAACAGGACGCTGCGAATCCTCGGGGAGGCCGATGTGCAGCCGGTCGGCGATCCCGATGCGGTCATCGCCGAAGCCGTCATTCACATGTAGAGCAGCCTGATCAGGCGCCCGGCGCGCGGTAGGCCGGGCTCTTCTTCGCGGCCTGGTCGACTTCCTCGGGCGTCAGCAGGACAGTCGTCTTGAGGCTGACCGTACCGCTCGCCGCGACCGTCAGCGCGATGGCTGCGGCCGTGACGTTGTCCGGGACTCCACGATCACGTACGCGTCCGTGTCGCCGAACGCATTGCAGATCCTCCTTCTGTGCTGTGCCGAATCCCGTGATGCTACGCCGCGGTCCCCGGCCTGTCAACGCAGGTTAGGGCAGCGAGTCGAGGAAGTCGCGGAGGACGCGGTTGAAGTCGTCCGGGTTATCGAGGTTGGCGGCGTGACCGGCGTTCGGAATCACCTCCATGCGCGCCTCGGGGATCTTCGCCGCCATGTACTCGCTCGCGCCAATGAACGGCTGGTCATTCTCGCCGACGATGACCAGCGTTGGCACGCGGATGTTGGGCAGGTGGTCGATGATGCGGCTATCGAACTGGGCGAGCATCCTACGGGCGGCGTGGGCCAGGCCCTGCGCTGACCGGTGGTACTTCCGGGTCGCGCTCACCTCCGAGCTCTTGCCCAGGGCATCGAGTCCGCGGGATTCGAAGTTCAGGGCCTGTTTCTCGGCGCCACGGTTCCAGCCTGCGCGCGCGTCCGGGCTGCGGTAGCCGGGGCCGGTGTCGCAGAGCACGAGCGCCCGCACCATCTCCGGGTGCGCCAGGTGGAACGCCAGCGACATGAACCCGCCGAGCGAGAGGCCGCCGACGACCGCCTGTTCATGGCCGAGGAGATGGAGCAGCCCGGCCATATCTCCCAGGGTCAGCGCTTCCGAATACTGCGCCGGGTCATCGGGACTTTCGGTCTCGCCGTGGCCGCGCATGTCCCAGGAGATGATCGTGTAGGCGTCCCGCAGGGCCTTCGCCTGGGGCGCCCACATGCGGCCGGTCGCGCCGTAGCCGTGGGTGAGCAGCACCGGCGGGCCGCTTCCTTCGGCCTCGTAGCGGATAGTGATGCCGTTGACCTGCGCTTCTGCCATGGATTAGCTCTCACTCTGTCGCTGGGCGCGCCGCTGGTCAAGCATCATCTTGATGATCGGCGAGGGTTCGGGCGGCTGCCAGTCGCGCTTCGCCTCGTCGATGTCCTGCGGCCAGGCGTAGTCCAACTCTCTAATCTCGCCCGGTCCCGTGGCTTCGTCGAGGAGCTTCAACGCCGCCCGGATGACGCCCATCTGCGTCTCGCGATCGCCCGGCCGGCCGAGCAGGTGCCCGTAAGGGAACTCGACCGCGACAGTCCGGGGGACGCCGAGCTTCTCCGCCCAGTAGGGCATCAGCGTCACGAGCACGGTGCTCATTCCCGCTTCCTCGAACGTTCGCGCCAGCACGGGCACGGCCCTGCAACAGTCCGGTCAGGACGGTGTGAGGAGGACGGTGTCGACCGCCTCCGCCTTCATGATCGCTGCCGCTTCCGGACCGTAACGTTGTCGCCATTCCGTCGTGTTCGGCTGGTACCCCATGAAAGAGAAGCTCGTCGGCGCGAGGGAGCCGATGACGCCCTCGGCTTCCAGTTCCAGGAAGCGCTGGACGGGCAGCAGGATGTTCATGTCCTGGAGGACGTCGCGGTTGTTGGTGTGCAGGTGGCAGGCGCCGATGTCGGCCTGGGTGACGTCGCGGGGGATGCGCCGGAAGCTGGGGTCGCCCCACATCGGCTCGCGCTTCTCGCGCTCGGTGTCGAACGGCGGCTCGATCGTTTTGTCGTATATGCCGCCTGTGGTAACGAGCGCGAACCGGCACTCGTTCAGCGGCTTCGCGAGCGGCTTGAAGGGGACGGGCTCCTCCCGCTGGACGGGCAGGTTCTGGTAGTAGGCGGCGATGGAGCGGGGCAGGAACTTGAAGCTGTCGACGGGCATCTCCCCCGCATTAGGCGCACAGGGGCGGGCGGCGGTCAATGGGGCGCGGCCCGACGGGTGACATTGTCTCGTTGGCAACCGGCAGGTGACGGACAATAATCCTGCTCGGAATGCCCGTTCGGTTTCAACCCCACGCAGTTGAGCGCCTCGCGGAACGCGGCGCAACCACAGACGAGGTCACTGCAACCGTGATGCAGGGTGAGCGATTCGAGGCCAGGTTCGGACGCTCAGGCTTTCGCCGGAACTTTGCATTCGGCGCTGAACGCCGCGGGCACCCGCTACGAGACGAAACAAGTGGAGGCGATTGCGGTTCACGAAGACGATGGGTGGTTGGTTCTCACCATGATCGTGAGATACTTCTAAAGCGGTGCCGAGATGAAGATCACGTATGACCCGCGCCACAACATTGTATACCTGCGTCTGGAAGAGAAGACGGCCGACGTTGAGACCATCCGGGTGAGCGATGCGCTGAACGTCGACATGACACCCGACGGGCGGATCTACGGGATCGAACTGCTGGACGCGACGCGTCATCTGAAGGGGCTTATGAACGGGCGCCTGGTGGTCGAGAACGAGGAGACGGGCGAGACCGTAGAGGTCGGACTTCCCTAGTTCAGCACCACTCGGCCGCCAGATCATTCGACTGCGCCGTGATTGGGTTCCCCCAGTGTGACGCCGGTTCCCGCTGCTAGAATCGGGCCGTGAACGCCTCCGCCCTCAGTCCCAAGACCGCGCTCATCCCGGAGGGGCCGTTCATGATGGGCGATGACAACCAGCGGCCCGATGAGCGACCGGCGCACCGCATCACCCTCTCCGCCTTCCGCATGGCCGTGCTCCCTGTCACCAACGAGGACTACGCCCGCTTCCTCGCCGCGACCGGGCGCGAGCCGCCGCGCTTCTGGGACGATCCCGCCTTCAACCGGTCCCGCCAGCCCGTCGTCGGCGTTAGCTGGTTCGACGCCGTCGCCTACTGCGAGTGGCTGAGCGAGTCCACGGGGGCGCGGTATCGCCTGCCGACGGAGGCAGAATGGGAGAAGGCGGCGCGCGGCGGCGTTGAGGGCGCGAAGTACCCGTGGGGCGACGAGCCTTTCATCGCGCCGGATGGGTCGCGGGACGGCCGCTTCCGGCAGGACGCGCCGTGGGAAGTCGGCGCTGCGCCGCCGAATGGCTACGGCCTGGCCGACATCGGGTTCAACGTGCATGAGTGGTGCTCCGACTGGTACGACCCCGGCTACTACGCCGTCTCGCCGGAGTTCGACCCGCAGGGCCCACCGACGGGTGAGCGCCGCGCCTCCCGCGGCGGCGCCTGGCGCCACGCCATCAAGGTGGCGCGCTGCTCAGCCCGCAGCAGCATCCCGCCGGACTACAGGTACAACGACTACGGCCTCAGGGTGGCGGAAGCAGGTGGTTGGCGAAGAGTGAAGAGTGAAGAGTAAAGGTGAGATGAGAATGACGTGCACGATTTGCAAACAGGGTGATACGTCCCCCGGGCGGGTCACAGTGAAGCTGGAGCGCGGCGCCGCCGTCATCCTCGTCCGTGACGTGCCCGTAGATGTTTGCGGCGACTGCTACGAGTACTACCTGACCGAGGATGTCGCCTCAGAAGTCTACGCCCGTGCTGATGAGGCGGCGAAGCGGAACGCAGAGGTCGAGATTATCCGTTACGCGGCGTGATGCGCGCGGCGGCGCATCCCGGGCTCTCGGTCTCACTGGTGGCCCCGCATGTCCCAGGAGATGGTTGTGTAGGCGTCGCTGACGGCCTTCGCTTGCGTCACTGTGTGGGCGGGGGGCGAGTATCGTCAAGATGCCCCCGCTCCGGGGGCTCGACCAAGCCGATGTGCGGCGAAATCTCCATACGGGAGGTGGCCTCACAGATAGATCGTGCTCTAAGGGACAAACATCTCTCGGATGTCGACTTTGAGCGCCCGAGCGAGTCGATCAATATTGACAAGGCTTATATTCCGATCGCCACGCTCCGTGGAGCTCACGTATGTTCGATGCAGGCCCGCAAGGAACGCAAGTTCTTCTTGTGACAGTGCGCGCTGTTGCCGCAGTTCACGGAGCCTGCGCCCGAATTTTGCCTTGACGTTGCCCTCAAGAGCCATACAGGTGCTCTTGACGAAGCTGTCACCTTGTATTCTATACGTCTACAGACTATAAGTATCATTAGAAATCATTCGCCTCGCCTTTTTGAGGCGAAGCTGATGGAATCGACAGGGGGATTGACTATGAGACGGCTGCAAATCATTGGTGAGTGGATCGTCTTACTGCCTCTGTGGCGGCGCGTCATTCGCAACCGGGCGGGACAGATCGCTGCTGCAGTGGGTACCGG
>JBBISJ010000029.1:0-23927 GCA_037441345.1 Chloroflexota bacterium | reverse complement strand
GTAGCCTCGGCGGCCTCGTCGGGCGGGGAGTCTGATTCTGGCGACCAAGTTGGGGCCGTCACTGACTCGCCAACGGCTTCACCTGCGGAGGGCGCAGACGAGACTCCCGCACCGACTGCAGTTCCGACTCCTGAACCAACGGAGGCACCGACACCAGAGCCAGAACCAGAAGGAATCGGCGATGGAACATATACGGTTGGGCAAGACATCCAGCCAGGCACGTACCGAACCGACGGTGGTGACCTCTGCTACTATGCACGGTTGAGCGGGTTCGGGGGATCTCTGGACGAGATCATTGCAAACGAGAGTGGCACAGGGCCACAGATTGTCACGATATCCGCAAGCGATGTGGGGTTTGAGACGAACGGATGCGGGGACTGGAACCTCGACTCGGGATCGTCGCGATCAGATCCAGGGGCTCCCTTTGGAGATGGCATCTATTTTGTCGGACGGGACATTTCGCCGGGCACATGGCGGGCGCAGGGCGAGTTGTGTTATTGGGCTCGATTGAGTGGTTTCGGCCTGACCCTCGATGAAATCATCGCAAACGACAATCCGACCGGGCAGGCGATTGTCACCATCGACGGATCGGAAGCAGGTTTCAAGAGTAGTGGCTGCGGTGATTGGACTCGAAACTAGGTTCGAATCAGCTTCGCCCTCAGGCGCTTCGCCTCGACCCCTCCAGCCGCCGGCTGACCGATAGCACGCCGCGGATGCCCTCCAGCTTGTTGAGCAGGCGGCTTAGTTGCTCGATGCCGGTAGTTTCGAGGGTGACGTAGATCGTGATGTGGCCGTCCTCCGCCTCCTGGGTGTGGACGCCGACCATGTTGACGCGCTCCTCGGCGACCATGGTGCTGACGTCGCGCAGCAGGCCGACGCGGTCCCAGGCGTCGATGTGCACGGCGACGGGATAGAGCTGGCCGCGGCTGCCCCACTCGACGTCGATCAGGCGCTCGCGCTCGTCCTCGTGGATGACGTTCTTGCAGTCGCGGCGGTGGACGGAGACGCCTTCGCCGCGCGTGACATAACCGATAATGTCGTCGCCGGGGACGGGGTTGCAGCACTTGGAGAGGCGGGTGAGGAGGTCGCCGGTGCCGAGGACGCGGATGCCGGTGACGGGCGCCGGGCGCGAGGGCAATTCGAACTCCCGCACCTCCTGCTCTTCCTCGATCGCGGTCGCCACCCGCTTGCCGATGTGCTGGGTGCTGATCTCGCCGTAGCCGACGCGGAGGAAGAAGTCCTCCGGGTCCTCGAACTTGAACATCTTGAGCAGGTCATCCTGCATCTCGGAGAGGCTCGTGCCCATGCGGACGAGCTCCTTCTCGACCATCTCGCGGCCGCGGGCGATGTTGTCGGCGCGCTGCTGGCGCTTGAACCAGGCGCGGACCTTCTCGCGGGCGTGGGTGGTGCGCAGGTAGCCGAGGTTAGCGTTCATCCAGTCGCGCGAGGGGCCTTTCGAGGACTTGCTGGTGAGTATCTCGATGACCTCGCCGTTCTTCAGGTGGTAGTTGAGGGATACGAGGCGGCCGTTGACCTTGGCGCCGACGCACTGGTGGCCGAGGTCCGTGTGGATGCGATAGGCCATGTCCAGCGGGGTGCTGCCGGCGGGCAGGTCCTTGATCTCGCCCCTGGGGGTGAAGACGAAGACCTGGTCCTGGAAGATGTCGGTCTTGACGGCCTCTACCAGCTCTTCGGCCTGGGAGATCTCGCGCTGCCAGTCCAGGAGCTGCCGCAGCCAGGCGAGGCGCTCCTCGTACTGGGTGTCGCGCTTGCCGCCGCCTTCCTTGTACCGCCAGTGGGCGGCGATGCCGTACTCCGCGGTGCGGTGCATCTCGTAGGTGCGGATCTGCACCTCCAGCGGCTGCGTGTTGAGGGCCATCACGGTGGTGTGGAGGGACTGGTACATGCTTTCCTTGGGGTTCGCGATGTAGTCGTCGAACGTGTTGGGGAGGGGGCGCCACATGCCGTGGACGATGCCGAGCGCGGTGTAGCAGTCGGTCACGGTGTCGACGAGGATGCGCACGGCGAGAAGGTCGTAGATCTCGTCCACGTCGCGGCGGTCGGCGGCGTACTTCTCGATCTTCTCGTAGATGCTGTAGATGTGCTTGGCGCGGCCGTAGACCTCCGCCTCGATCCCCTGCTTGGAGAGCTCTTCCTTGATGATTTCGCAGACCTGAGCGACGTACTGCTCGCGCACCCCGCGCTTGACTTCGAGCATCTCCGCGACGCGCTTGTACTGTTCGGGGTGGAGGTAGCGGAAAGCGAGGTCCTCGAGCTGCCACTTCATCTCCCAGATGCCGAGGCGGGCGGCAAGCGGAGCGTATATCTCCATCGTCTCCCTGGCGATCCGGTGCTGGTCCTCTTTGGAGAGCGCCCAGAGCGTTCGCATGTTGTGGAGGCGGTCGGCGAGCTTGATGATGACGACCCGCAGGTCCTGGGCCATGGCGAGGAACATCTTGCGCAGGTTCTCGGCCTGGATCTGCTTGTCGACGGTCTCGGCGTCGGCGGCCTGGCCGGAGATCTGGCCGAGCTTGGTGACGCCTTCGACCATGAGGGCGACTTCGGACCCGAAGCGCTTCGAGATCTCGGCGTTGCTGACGCCGCAGTCCTCCTGCACGTCGTGGAGAAGCGCGCCGGCGATGGTGGCGGCGTCGAGCTGGAGGCCGGCGATCGTCTCGGCGGCGCTCAGCGGGTGCGTGATGACGGGATCGCCGTTCTTGCGCATCTGCCCGGCGTGCGACTCCGTGGCAAAGTCGAGGGCCTCGCGGACAAGGGCCTGGCCCTTCGCCGGGAGATATTCGGCGACTTTCTGCAGAAGCGCTTCGCCGAGGTTTTGCTCAACCGCTGACATAGGACAAGTTTAGCAAACGGGTGGTGCGCGGCCGGACAGGCGGGTGCGGGCGCGCTTGCGGCCTCATCAAGATCGTGAGCAGTGAGTAGTACAATACGGGTAGGAGGGGAATGTTGCAGATAACCAGCAAAAGGGACATCTTAACGGCTCTGGATGAAGAACTACCTGAGGATGCTACCCTGCGCGACGCTCTGGACTACATCTACTACCTGTATAGCATCGAGCAGACGATCGAAGAGGCCGATGCTCACCCGGAGCAGATGATTCCGCATGAAGAGGTCGTCCGACGAATCGAGCAGTGGCTCGAATAGTCTGGTCACCCCGGGCCGTGTCTCGTCGCTTATGAAGAGCCGGTCTCATATTCGGACCAATGTACTTCGCCTTTCCTTCCTTTTTGAGCGGCCAATCGCCTGGTTGAGTCGCGACTATCGAAATATGCACTATCCCCGGCGCAGCTCACGAGCATCCAACCGAGCTCTGCGAATTGGAGTGTTGCCTCCTCCATCGCCGAGGACATGCGAACCTCGGTCCAATCCGCGGTCATTGCGTTCCAGTCTGAACGACGCACCTGCCAGACTGAATTGCAGGCCTGGCAGCAGATGAGCCAGTCGCTCCAGAGCGGGAGCAGAGGAATCATGTACAGAAGCCCAGATCTACGAACCTGAATGGCTCGCATCGGTGTGTGCTCGCCGCACCCTCCACAGAGCATCCGCCCTAGTCGTCGTGTTTTGGGACGGCGCTGCCAGCCCCAGTAGACGGGTATGCACATGGTCAGCGCCAATTGTAGCGCCAGCGGGAAGTGCCGCTGCCAGCGTAGGCATGACGCGCCCCTACGAGTCGTGTCCTGTATCCTCATGCCATGAGCAAGCAATACCAGGCGCCGCGGGGCACGCTGGATGTCCTGCCGGAAGTGCAGCCGTGGTGGGATGCTGTGCTGGACGCGGCGCGGGCGACGGCGGCGCTGTTCGGCTACGAGCGGATCGAGACGCCGATGTTCGAGGATGCTTCACTGTTCACGCGTGGCGTCGGCGAGGTGACGGACATCGTCCAGAAGGAGATGTACGTCTTCAAGGACCGCGGCGGCCAGGACCTGGCGCTGCGCCCGGAGGGGACGGCGCCGGTGTGCCGGGCGTACCTGGAGCACGGAATGCACAACCTGCCCCAGCCGGTGCGCCTGTGGTACGTTATGCCGAACTTCCGCTACGACCGGCCCCAGGCGGGGCGGTACCGGGAGCACCACCAGTTCGGCGTGGAGGTGATCGGCGAAGAAGGCGCGGCTGTCGATGCAGAGGTGATCGAGCTTCTCTGGCGACTGTACGAGCGCCTGGGGCTGAGCGGTCTGACGCTGCACATCAACTCGATCGGCGACCGCAACTGCCGGCCGGCGTACCTGGAGACGCTGCGGGCTTACTACGCGGACAAACTGGACCGAGTCTGCGAGGACTGCCGCAAGCGATACGACACGAACCCCCTGCGGCTGCTGGACTGCAAGAACGAGCGCTGTCACCCGGTAATCGAGGGCGCCCCCGCCTTCACCGACTACCTGTGCGATGCCTGCGGCGAGCACTTCTCGCAGCTGCGAGCATACCTGGAGGCGGTCGGCATCGGTTACTCGATTAACCCGCGCCTCGTGCGCGGGTTGGACTACTACACCCGCACGGTTTTCGAGGTGCAGCCGAGGGAGGAAGGCGGGCAGAGCAGCATTGGCGGCGGTGGTCGCTATGATGGCCTGATCGAGGAGCTGGGCGGCCGCCCCACGCCGGGCATCGGGTTCGGCACGGGGATCGAGCGGATCATCATCAACATGAAGCGGCAGTCAGCGAAGGTTGCAGATAGAACTGGCCCCCTCGTGTTCGTGGTCTGCCAGGCCGCGGCGGCGCGGACCGCCGGCTATAAACTGGCGTCGGACCTGCGCCGCGCGGGCGTTGCGGCGGTCGTCGGCGCGGCGGACCGGTCCCTGAAGTCGCAGATGCGGCATGCCGACGCGCTGGGTACGCGCTACGGCGCGATCATCGGCGAGCGCGAGCTGGCGGACGGGACGGTAGCGCTGAAGGACCTGCGCGACGGATCGCAGGAGGCGCTGGCGCTGGATGAGGTGGCCGCGCGGGTGAAGTCGACGTAGCCCGGCGGACCCGCCGGTTTCACGCCAGGCGGATGATATAATTGCGATGTGCCCCCACGAGGGGGCATGTGTTTGTCCGGAGCAACGAGATGTGGGACAGGCTAGCCTCGATCGAGGCCAGGTACAACGAGCTATCCGAGGAGATGGCGAAGCCGGAAGTCGCTGCCGACTTTGACCGGTTGCAGGCGCTCGCCCGTGAACATGCGCAGCTTCAGGACATCGTGCGAATAGGCGAAGAGTACCGGCGCACACAGGAGTCGCTGGCGCAGGCCCGGGCGATCGTCGAGGAAGGCGGGGATGCCGATCTGGTGGAACTCGCGGCAGAGGAGATAACGGCGGGAGAGGCGAAGGTGGAAGACCTTGAGGTCCGTCTCCGCAAGGCGCTGATCCCGAAGGGGCGGTTCGACGACAAGAACGTTATCGTCGAGATCAGGGCGGCGGCCGGCGGGGACGAGGCCGGGCTGTTCGCCGGGGACCTGTACAGGATGTACAGCCGCTACGCGGAGCGCCAGCGATGGGCTGTCGAAGTGATGGACTCGCACGGCAGCGACGTCGGCGGCTTCAAGGAGATCGTGTTCGAGGTACGCGGCCAGGGCGCGTACAGCCGTCTGAAGTACGAAAGCGGCGTCCACCGCGTGCAGCGCGTCCCGGAGACTGAGGCGCAGGGGCGCATCCATACGTCCACTGCAACGGTCGCGGTCCTGCCGGAGGCGGATGAGGTGGACATCGCGATCGACCCCAAGGACCTGCGAATCGACACGTTCAACGCGGGCGGGGCAGGCGGCCAGAACGTCCAGAAGAACGATAACGCCGTGCGCATTACGCACTTGCCGACCGGGATCGTGGCGACCTGCCAGGATGAACGGTCGCAACTGAAGAACAAGAACAAGGCGATGGCTGTGCTCCGTTCCCGGCTCCTGGACATCGAGCAGCGGAAGCAGCGCGAGGAGATCGAATCCAGCCGCCGGTCGCAAGTCGGCAGCGGGGAGCGCGCAGAAAAGATCCGGACGTACAACTTCCCGCAGGACCGGATGACTGACCATCGGATCGGTTATACGCGGCATAGTCTCCCGCAGCTCCTGGACGGCGACATGGACGATGTCGTGGAGGCGTTGCAGGAACGGGAGCAGGCGGAACTTCTGGGCGGATCCTGATCCAACCGGAGCGGATGAGATGCTGGTCCGCGATGCGCTCCACCGGGGCCGCGATCAGATAGCCGCGCTGGGCAGCGAGGAGGCGGAGCTGGAGGCGGAAATCCTGCTCCGGCACGCGCTCGGGATTGACCGTGTGCGCCTGTACCAACGCCTGTCGGATCAGATTGGGACGGCGGAACGCAGTACATACGAGGGCTTCGTCAAGCGACGCCTGGCCCATGAGCCGGTGCCGTACATCACTGGGCATAAGGAGTTCTTCGGGCTCGACTTCGAGGTGTCACCGGCTGCACTGATCCCGCGGCCGGAGACCGAGACGCTTGTCGAGGCGGTGCTGTCCTTCGCACGCGAACGCGACGGACCCGTGCTGATCGCAGATGTCGGCGTGGGCGCCGGCACGATCGCTGTCGCGCTTGCGGTCAACCTGCCGGATGCCCGGGTAGTCGCGACGGACATCTCGGTGGAGGCGCTTCGGCTCGCTCGGCGCAACGCGGAGCGTCATGGTGCTATCGGGCGAATTGTCTTTGTGCTCGGCGACTTGCTGCTTCCCGTGCGGGGCCGATTCGACATAATCGCGGCGAACCCACCGTACCTGACGACTGGCATGTGGGAGCGTGAGGTGCCTGAGATCAAGGATTTCGAGCCGCGCGCGGCGCTGGCGGGCGGGGCGGATGGCCTCGATGCAATCCGCAGCCTGATGCCGCAGGCGGCCGAGCGGCTGGGCCCAGACGGCGCGCTGTTCTGCGAGATCGGTGAGTGGCAGAGGGCCGCCGTTGGTGAATTTGCCACCTCGGCGTTCCCCGGCTGTCGGGTCGAGGTACTGCCTGACCTGGCCGGCCGCGATCGCGTGCTGGCGATTCGCGCCTGACGACTCCGGTATACTGTGGCTCGCTCCATATCAGCTCAGGAGGTTGCCATGACCACGGAACAGAAGCTCGATTTCGGTGTCGCGCGAGAACTACCGCCGGACCAGGCCGCGTTCTTCTACCTCGGGAAGCCGGAGAGCGTAAGCGAGCGCGTCGTCTTCACTCCCGGCCTGGCGAACGTCAGCACCTTCATCTGCGGCAACTCTCTGTTCGTCGTTGACACCGCGACCGGCCGCTTCACACCAACCGTCCTGCAGGGGCTGCGCGACCAGTTCACACAGGCGCCGATCGAAGCGGTCGTCTACACGCACGGTCATATCGACCACGTCACCGGCGCCGGAGCGATCATCCGTGAAGCCGAATCCCGAGGCGACAAGCGGCCTCGGATCATCGGGCACGACCTGGTTGTGCCGAGGTTCGACCGCTACCAGCTCACCTCGGCGCACAACGACCACATCAACCAGGTCCAGTTCAATCTTCCACCGGAGATGAAGCCGTTCACGGACGCGGAGTGGACGTACCCGGACGTGACCTACAGTGGCGCCTTCGAAACCCGCATCGGGGACCTGACCTTCCAGTTTCACCACTCCCGGGGCGAGACGGACGACGAGACGTGGGTCTGGTGTCCCGAGGAGCGCACGCTGTGCACGGGCGACACCTTTGTTTGGTGCTCGCCGAACGCGGGCAACCCGTATAAGGTGCAGCGCTATGCAAAGGAGTGGGCTGACGCTCTCGAACAGATGGCGGCACTCAGACCCGCGCGCCTGCTCCCCGGTCACGGCCCGGTGATTACGGACGAAGGGACGATTGAAGAGGCGCTGCTCTCAACTGCACACTTCCTCCGCTCGATCCATGATCAGGTCGTAAGGCTCATGAATGAGGGCAAGCGCCTGGAAGACATAATCCGGGCGATCGACTGGCCTGCGACGGATAAGCCGTGGCTGCGGCCGATCTACGACCACCCCGAGTTCATCGCCCGGAACGTGTTCCGGCTGTACGGCGGCTGGTGGGATGGCAATGCCGCAAACATGCTTCCAGCGCACTCGGAGGACGTGGCGGCGGCGCTGATCGGCGCCACGGGCGCGGAGCCGATACTTCAGCGGGCGCGCCAGCTTCGGGACGAGGGAAGTCTGCAGGTCGCCTGCCACCTCGCCGACTTCGTGTGCAAAGGTGACCCTCGGAACAAGGAAGCGTGGGAGTTGTGGCGCGACCTGTTCCAGGCGCGAGCCGCCGCCGAAGAATCGCTTATGGCCCGCGGGGCTTTCAAGGCAGCCGTCCGGGAGGCAGAAGCGAAGCTGAGGGAAATCGGCGCTTAGCCGCCCCGCCGAATATCAGCCTCGGCGCTGCGCGAGGAGAACCGGAATGACGCGGTCGGTGCGTGCCTGGTACTCCGCGTAGGGAGGATAGGCGGCGCCCGCACGGTCCCACCAGACGGACCGTTCATCGCCGTCCAGCTCGCGGACAAAGACATCGAACGGTTGAGGGCCGTCCTGCAGGGTCGCCGACGGGCTTGCCTTCAGGTTCCGGTACCAGGAGGGATGCTGAGGCGCGCCGCCAACGGAGCCGATCAGGGCGTATTCCCCCGCGTGTTCGACGCGCATCAGGGGTGTCTTGCGGACCTTTCCGCTCTCGCGGCCGCGTGTGGTCAGAACGATGATCGGCAGGCCTGTATCTCGCAGGGTGTTGGCTTCGCGTCCGCCGGTGCGCTCGTAGGTCTCCACCTGCTCGCGCACCCAGCCCCAGGGGCTCGGCTCATAGTCTCCGTCCAATTGCGTCATGGCTTGCTCCTGGCGACAGTGACTGATTTCTGCCCTGATTCTAAACGCCGATTTGCCCCGGCCTGGCGCGCCCGGTCGCTGTCCGCACGGCTGCGCGTGGTGCGCGGGGCCGGACGTAACCACCTTGCGTCTTTCCCCGTCTACGCTTGAAAAGCCCGCTTCGTACAGGTAGTCTACCGGTACGACCAGCGGGGAGGGACGTGATGGTCACGCTGAATACAAATGGCCACGCCGTTAGCGCGCGGGCATTCCTGGATAACCCATCGCACGATCATCTGCGCCGGTTGACCGCGCAGATGCACAACGCAAACAGAACGGTGCACGGCAACCTGAATGTGCTGACGCGCGTCGATTCGCGAAGCACCGCCTCAACTTTCATCGTTACCGATCGTCCGGAGAACCACCGGGGCCACAAGACGATGAAGCGCTCCGAATACGCGGCGATTGCGGCGATGCAGCAGTCGTATATGGCCGACCAGGAGATGATCGTCGTTGACGGGTACATCTCCAACGCACCTGAAGTCCGGACATCCGCGCGGTTGATCATCGAAGCGACGAACGCGAACATCGCTGGAATGCAGAAGTACCTCTACTTCCCCCGCGAATCGGATGACGAATCTGGAGAGTCGCAGGTGACGGTTATCTACACTCCAAACCTGCCTGCGCCCGGATTCCCGAACGAACGGTGTATTGCTGTCGACCTGGATAACGGAATTACCCGCGTGCTCAACTCCGACTACTTCGGCGAGTCGAAGAAGGGCGGACTGCGGATGTGGAACAAGGCCGTCTACGACAGAGGTGGCCTGCCGATGCATGCCGGATGCAAGGTGGTGCAAACTTCGCAGGGGCCGAAGACGATTGTCATCATCGGGCTCTCGGGCACCGGCAAGACCACCTGCACCTTCCGCCGGCAGGGCGATTCGAAGCCGGTACAGGACGATTTCATCGCGCTTATGCCGGGCGGCATTATCCATGGCACGGAAGCGGGATGTTTCGCCAAGACGTTCGCGCTCCACCCGGATCACGAGCCAGAAATCCACGGTGCCGTGACGAGTCCGATCTCCTACCTCGAGAACGTGTACAGGGGAGACGACGGGAACGTCGACTTCTTCAACGAATCCTTCACGCAGAACGGCCGCGCCGTGTTCCCCCTCGAGGCCCTGGGCCGGTTTGAGGACGCCCGGAATATACCACCGGTTTCCGCGTTTGTGATCCTGAACCGTGCCCGGGCGGTTGTCCCGGCGCTGGCGAGGCTCACACCGCAGCAGGCGGCAGCCTACTTCATGCTGGGTGAGACGCAGGGGACGAGCGCCGGAGGCAAAGATGAAGCCGGCAAGGCGATGCGTGTCCCTGGAACGAACCCGTTCTTCCCGCTCTCGCACGACCACCAGGGGAACCGCTTCCTCGAGTTGTTGCGGGGCCACCCCGCGGACGTGTACCTGATGAACACCGGCTGGATCGTCGATGACCAGGGCCCGGGCTCGAAGAAGATCACGGTTGCGCACTCCTCGCACTGCCTGACGGCCATCGCCGAAGGCGGCGTGGACTGGGAAGAAGATGGGGACTTCGGATACCTGACAGCGAAGTCCCTCCCCGGCATCGCACCCGAGGACGAAGACATCCTGCATCCGCGAAGGGCGTTCGCGCGGCTGGGGCGGATCGCCGAGTACGATGCCTGGGTCGAGAAGCTGCGATCGGAGCGGCGGGAGTTCCTGGCCGGGTTCCCCGAGCTGGACCCGTACATCCTGAGCGGCATCTAGGTAGGAATCGCGCGGGGCCGCACCAAATCCGGACACCGGCGCGTTGTCAGTTCGTGTGCTGGTTCCTGCCGAGCAATGCCCCTACAATACCCGTCAGTGTTTGATAGGCCCTCCCCCGAGGTAGCAGTTGCGATCTAAGGTCACGTCCTGGGTGGCTCGCCAGGCGGTCAAGCGCGCACCGCGGCGTGCATACATGCCCGCGGAGCCGCTCCCCGCCGACGTGCGTGTCCCGAATCACCTGGTGATCATTCCGGATGGTAACCGCAGGTGGGCGGAGGGGAACGGCGTGTCCAAAGCCCAGGGCCACCGTCGCGGCGCCGAAGTCGTTGAGCGGATCGTATGGCAGTGCAAGGACTGGGGTGTGCGGGTACTCACGCTGTGGGGGTTTTCCACGGAGAACTGGGAGCGGCCATCGGACGAGGTGCGCTACCTCATGGACCTGATGGGCGAGTTCATGGAGCGCATCGAGGGCGACCTGCATGAGAATGAAGTCCGGTTCCGGCACATCGGGCGGAAAGACCGACTGCCGGAGCGGCTCCTGGGCATCATCCGGCGTGCCGAGTCCACGACAGTGGACTACTCCGCATATGCACTCAATCTGTGTCTCGACTACGGCGGGCGCGACGAGATCGTGCGAGCAGCCAGGGAGTTGATTGAGGCCGGCGCGCGTCCTGAAGCAGTCACCGAGGAAGCGCTGGCGGCCAGGCTGGATACGGCCGGGATCCCTGACCCCGACCTCATCATTCGCACCTCCGGCGAGAGGCGGCTCTCGGGGATACTACCGTGGCAATCGGTGTACAGCGAACTCGCGTTTGTCGAAGAGCACCTGCCGGACCTGACTCCGGAGATACTACGCCGCGTGTTCGAGGACTACAGCCAGCGTCAGCGCAGGTTCGGGCGGTAGGGCGCTTGGTCTCTGTGACCTCTGCGGACATCCGGCGGGAGCTGGACATCCTGAACACGACGGACGACTGGGACTCCTACAGGGACGCCTACCAGGCACTCTCCTCGCTACTGCTCGACGAGATGCTCCCGGACTGGCAGAGCAACGTCTTCACGACAGTCGAGGTGCCGGACGAAACCATCCAGGTCCTGACGCAATACGCCAAGGGCGGGAAGAAGATGAGGGGCGCGATGGTTCTGCTCGGTTACCAGTGCGCCGGCGGGGACGACCTCGAGTCCGTGATGCGGTCATCAGTCGCGTACGAACTGATTCACTCGGCCTTCCTCATCCACGACGACATCATGGACCGCAGCAAAACGCGGCGGAACCTGGACACGGCGCACGTTGCGTTCTCGCACCTCGGCGAAATGGTCGGCGCAGAAGACCCGGAGCAGTTCGGCGTGTCGATGGCGATCAACACCGGTGACATTGGGCCGGCCATCGCTTACAACGTCGTGTGTTCCGAGCCGATATCGCCGCAGCGGGTGGTCGCCGGGATGGTGCACCTGAACTGGGTGATCATCAACACCGTGCTGGGGCAGTTCCTGGACGTGGCGACGTTCGTCGACAAGATCCCCGCGGAAGAAGACATCCTCAAGATCCACGAGCTGAAGACGGCGATCTACACCGTGAGTGGCGCGCTCCAGTTCGGGGCGGTGCTGGCGGGAGCGCAGGAGACGCCCGAAGGCAAGCGGGTACTTAATGCTATGGCGGCGTTCGGAGTGCCGGCGGGTATCGCGTTCCAGATCCAGGACGACTACCTGGGGATGTTCTCCACCGAAGATGAACTGGGAAAGTCCGTGACCTCCGATCTGGAGGAACGGAAGAACACGCTCCTCTTCCGTCACACCCTGGCCGAGGGCACAGGCGATCAGCAGGACACCGTGCGCCGCGCGCTGGGAAGACATAACCTGTCGGCCGCCGAAGTCGAACGTGTAAAGGCGGCGATCCGCGACTCCGGGGCCGGAGACTACTCGGCCGCCAGGGCGCGGGGGCTGGTGGAGCAGGGGAAGGCCGCCGCGGCCGATATCACGCGCGACGAGCGGTTGCTCCCCCTGCTCCTGTCACTGGCGGACTTCGTCATTTCGCGCGGTTTCTGAACACGCGTCACCGCTAGAATGGTGGGTGGAATGACACCGCAGTCCGTCCCGCAGAAGCGCTTCGAAGCCCAACTACGCGCCCTACCGGCGAAGCCCGGCGTCTACATCTTCAAGGATGCAAAGGGCGGCATCGTCTACGTCGGCAAGGCCGCTTCCCTGCGCAATCGGGTGCGCTCATACTTCGGCTCGACCCACGCTTTCGAGCCGAAGACGCGCAAGCTCGTCGACAGGATCGAGGACATCGAGTTCATCCTGACGGGCTCGGCGCAGGAGGCGCTGCTGCTCGAGGCGACGCTTGTGAAGCGCCACCAGCCGTTCTTCAACGTGCGCCTCAAGGACGACAAGCATTATCCGTACCTGAAGATCGACCTGCGCGAGGAATGGCCGCGGGTGGAGATCACGCGGCGGATCGGCGGCGGTCAGGGTGTGCGGTACTTCGGGCCGTTCGCTTCGGCGGGGTCGGTGCGGCGCAGTCTGGACCTGGTGAAGAAGCTATTCCCGTGGCGGTCCTGCACGAAGGAGATCACCGGCAAAGACCCACGCCCGTGCCTGGACTACTTCATCCACCGCTGCATCGGGCCCTGCGCGTCGCTCTGCACGAAAGATGAGTACGACAGGGTAATGGCGCAGACGATCATGTTCCTCGAAGGCCGCACCGACGAGATCGCGCGCGACCTCCGGCGGGACATGCAGGCCGCCTCCGCAAACATGGAATACGAGCGCGCGGCGCGTCTGAGGGACCAGGTCAACGCCATAGAGCGCACCACCGAACGCCAGGTGATGGAGGTGCGCGACCGGACCGACATGGACGTGTTCGGGCTGGCGCGAGAGGAGCAGGAGGCGTACGTCCAGGTGTTTTTCGTCCGCAAGGGCCTGATCATAGGCCGCGATGTGTTTCAACTCGACGGAACCGCCGGAGAGACCGATGCGGAAGTGCTACGGAGCTTCGTCGAGCAGTTCTACGAGTCGGCGCTCTATGTCCCGCGGCGTGTGCTCCTGCCGGAGCCGATCGAAGACGCTGAGGTCATCCAGGGCTGGCTCGTGGAGAGGCGCGGTAAGCCGGTTGAGGTGGCGGTTCCCTTGCGCGGCGAGAAGCGCCACCTTGTCCAGCGGGCGATGGAGAACGCCCGCGAGTCGCTGCAGCAGGCGCGGGCGCGCTGGCTGGCAGACCACGGCAAGAAGCAGCAGGCGCTGGCACAGTTGCAGGATGAACTCAACCTGCCGGCGCTGCCGAAGCGCATCGAATGCTATGACATGTCCAATATCCAGGGGACTTCCGCGGTGGGGTCGATGGTCGTATTCGAAAACGGCGAACCGAAGCGGAGCGAGTACCGGCGGTTCCGGATCAAGGGGGTACGCGGCGCGAACGATTTCGCATCGATGCAGGAGGTGCTGAAGCGGCGGTTCTGGCGCGCCCGGAAGGATGCTGAGCGGAGTGCAGCTCAGGGCGAAGATGTTGAGGAAGCCGACGAGTCATTCGGCAAGATACCGGACCTCGTGATCGTTGATGGCGGCAAGGGGCAGGTCTCGGCCGCGCACGACGCGATGCGAAATCTGGGCGTCGGCCAGATCCCCCTGGCAGGGCTGGCCAAGCGCTTCGAAGAACTCTACGTGAAGGATGTGAGCGAGCCGATCGTCCTGGACCGGACGTCGCAGGCCCTCTACCTGGTGCAGCGGATCAGGGACGAGGCGCACCGGTTTGCGATCACGTACCACCGTGACGTGCGCAAGAAGTCCGGCCTGCGGTCGAGCCTGGACGAAGTGCCGGGCGTGGGGTCGAAGCGGAAGAAGGCGCTGCTGCGGAAGTTCGGGTCCGTGAAGGCGATCAAGGAAGCGACGCTCGAGGAGATCGCGGCGACGCCCGGGTTCACGCGCGCGGTTGCGGAGAAGGTGCTGGAAGGGTTGTAGGAGCGGGGCTTACTCGACGGTGATCGTGCCCTTCATGTCCGTCGGGTGGAAGTCGCACTGGAAGTTAATCACCCCGGGGGAGCCGGGCGCCGTCCATTCAAGTGTCCCGGTGGTCCCGCCGGTCATGAGTTCCGGGTCGGAGACCGCGTCATCTCCGCTGTTGTATTCGTTGTCCTCGCCGGCAATGCGCATGTTGTGGATCGCGGACCCGCCATTCGTGATATTGAACTTCACGGTCGCGCCCGCGCTCACCGTGAACTCCTTGGGGTCGAAGAAGTTATCGCCCATGGTCACGACGAACTCGTTGCCGCCGCCGGTCGGCGCCGGGGTTTCGCTGCCGGGCGCCGGGGTTTCGCTGCCGGGCGCCGGGCTCTCCGACACTGAAGGCCCGCCGTCCCCGCCGTCGCCGGTCTCGTTGAACGCAAGGGCAAAGGTAACGCCGAGTGCAGCGAGAAGGAACACCACGATCCCTTCGGCGACCGGCAGTCTGGTGATATCGAACCGCATCCTGACCTCCAACGGACACTTATACATGAGCGCTTGCTTAGGCGCTAGCAGGGCTCGCCCCACACCGGGCGTATACTCGGAGCCGTGGAAACGAAGCCGGACCGGCTCGCTAACGCACGCCTGATGCTCGTCGAGGAGATCGCGGGCGAGGTGAAGGACGAGCGTGTCCTGGACGCGATGCGGCGGGTGCCGCGCGAGGAATTTGTGCCGGAAGAGGCCCGTTATGCCGCATACGAGAACTACCCGCTTCAGATCGGCTACGACCAGACGATCTCGCAGCCGCTTATGGTGGCCGTGATGACCGCGGCGCTGCTGCTGGCGGGCAACGAGAAGGTGCTGGAGGTCGGCACGGGCTCTGGTTACCAGGCGGCGCTGCTGTCGCTGCTCGCGAAGCAGGTAGTGACGGTTGAGCGCATCGCGCCGCTGGCGGCGTCGGCGGCGGAACGCCTGCGGAGGCTGGGGTACGCGAACGTGGAGGTGCACGCGGTGGAGGACGTGCTGGGCTGGCCGGAAGGCGCGCCTTACGACGCGATCATCGTCACCGCGGCGTCGCCGGAGGTGCCGAGGCCGCTCCTGGACCAGCTCGCCGAGGGCGGCAGGCTAGTCATACCGGTGGGAGCGCGCGACGTGCAGGAGCTGGTGCGGATCGTGAAGACGCCGGAAGGGGCGAAGCGGCACAACCTGGGGCCCTGCCGGTTTGTGCCGCTGCTGGGAAAGAGCGGCTGGCCGGACGGCTCACGCCGCTGAACGGCCCGGATGTTGGTCCGAAGTTCGTTTTGGAGATTCGCCTTTTCGCGATGGAAGTCCAATGCCGGAATAGTGCTGCTATCTATGGTGTCGGCGACGCGTTGCCCGTAGCGGTTGCCGATGCCGGCACATCGCCCTGGACCAGCCGCCGTATTTCGGTGGCGTTGCTGAAGTAGACCGTACCGTCAGGGCCGACCGCGACGCTGCCGTCGCACTGAGAGATCGCAATATCGTCGCCGGTGACGAATGCGGCGTCGGGGCTGACGACCAGGCGGCGCAGGTGCTTCGTCTCCTTTTCGCAGACGAGGAGGCCGTTGCCGAGCACGGGGTACTTGTCCCCAGTCAGGAAGGCGAGACCGGTGACGCCCACGTAAGACTGGAACTGGCCTGGCTCCGTGTCCGGTCTCGCGAGCAGGTAGAGCGCCTTCACCTGGCCCCCGAAGTTGCAGTCCTTGAACGGGAACTCGCCCACGTGCGGCCAGCCGTAGTTGCCGCCGGCCGAAATCACGTTGAGCTCCTCGCAACTGTCGGTGGCGTCGCTGCTGACGAGTTTCGTCGTCCCGGGCTGGAAAGCGATCTCGGACGGGCGGGCAAACCCGTAGGCGAAGACACGAGCGTCAGCGGTGGCGTCGTCGGCAAAGGGGTTGCCGGGCGCCGCTGAGCCGTCGGTCGTCACCCGCAGGACCTTGCCCAGAGGGGACCCGAGGTCGGACGCTGGCGGAGCGCCGTCCGGGCCATCATCCTGCCCGTAGTCGTAGTCGCCCATCGAAATGTACAGGTAGCCGTCCGGACCGAAGCGGATGCCGCCGTTGGCGCGGAACCCCTGGTGATCGAGCCGTGTTCCGGGGAAGTCGTCGATCAGGGTCTCGTGGTCGCCCGCGGTGTCGCCGTCGGCGCGGATGCGCACGAGGACGGGCTTCGCGATCGGCTGGTCCTTGTCGCGGTTGACCGGCTGCGTGTAGAAGACGTAGAGGTACGGGCTGGTGCTGAAGTCCGGGTCGAGCGCCATGCCCGTAACGCCCCAGTCCAGGCCGAGCCACTCGGCCACGTCGAGGTCAGCGAACGGCGCCTGCTGGAGATCGCCGTCGGCGTCGATCACGCGGATGACGCCGGTGAACTTCTCCGCGAAGAAGATTCGGCCGTCCGGCGCGAAGGTCATGGCGACGGGATGATCGCCGTTAGCCACGACCTCGGAACCAAGCCCGAAGGGGTTTGGCGTGTGCTCGGGCGACGGTGACGCGAAGTCGTTGAGGCCGTCGCCGCACGCGGCGAGCGCGATGGCGGCAAGGGCGGCGATCAGCAGCAGGCGGGGGTTCTTGCGCATCGTCGGTGGCATCCTAACTTGCACGGCGTTGGGCCGCAACGCTGCTACGGAGGTAGGACGCGCGCGAGTGGGGGAGTGTTGCCGGGCCTGAGGCTTGCCGGGCGCACGGAAGGGGTGTAAGGTAAAAGACCAGACCTAGACCAGACTATTTTGGAGGCGTTCATGAAACAGGTAGGCGTTTACGAAGCAAAGACGCATCTGCCGCGGCTCCTGGATGAAGTCGAACGAGGCGATACCGTGACGATTACGCGCCACGGCCGCCCCGTGGCGAAACTGGTACCGGTGGATGTTGACCGTCAGCGTATCAAAGAAACCATAGAGGAGATCAAACGCTTTCCGAAGATAAAGCTCGAAGGGATCACGATTCGGGGGCTTATCGAGGAAGGTCGCCGATACTGATGCCGTTCGTCCTTGACGCATCAGTCGCTCTGGCCTGGTACTTCGAAGACGAACCATCTGAATATGCTTCCCGCGTGCTCAACAGGATCAAGGAAGATCCCGCAATTGCTCCTTCCATTTGGCCGTTAGAAATGGCGAACGCTCTCGCTGTCGCGCGGCGCACAGGCAGGATCGCCGATGCTCAAATTCGTCGCACGGTCAGCGGGATCGAGCGGCTGGGGATCGCCGTCCTGGAGATAACGGTTACGGTGGCGCTTGGGCCACTCCTGGAGCGCGCTGTGGCGACCGGCCTCACCGCATACGACGCTGCATACCTTGAGCTGGCCCTGAGGGAGGGAGTGCCGCTGGCAACGCTGGACAGACGCTTCGCCGCCGCGGCCAAACGGTTGGGCGTGGATCTGCTGGAGTAGCCCCGTGCACGCCGAGGCCCGCGCCTGGCACCGGGCGAACCGCATACCCAAGAACGCGACGATGGACCAGCGCATCGCCTGGCACAAGGCGCACGCGAAGGTCTGCGGCTGCCGCGAGATGCCCGCGAGCGTGAAGGCGGAGATAGAGCGGCGTGAGGGAGACTACCGGCTGGAAAACGATCCGAGGTTCCTCAGTCGCGTCGAGAAGTCGCGTGCCAGTCTGCGCGCCGGCAGGGGCGTGAGGCTGGGGGACGTAGAGTAACTCCTGTGGACGACAAAGCTCGCGCCTGGCACCGGGCGAACCGGATGCCGAAGAACGCGATGCTGGACCAGCGCATCGCGTGGCACAAGGAGCACGCGAAGGTTTGCGGCTGCCGCGAGATGCCGGCGAGCGTGAAGGCGGAGATGGAGCGGCCGAGAGCGGGACGGGGACTGAACGATCTCCCAGTCGACTGACATACGAGCCGCTGTACGCCGAGACCCGCCGGCGCGGGCCGGACTCTGGAGCGGGAGATCAAGGCGTCGCTCTTCGGCAAGCAGAACGTGGGGTGGGTGATACGGCTGGCGGCGATGCAGTTGGCGATCCGCACTGGGGAGATCAGCGCCGCGAAAGGCCTGCAGGGACTACAGAGGTTGCCGGTTTAGGGGTGGCCGTGGCTCACTTGTTGAACCAATCGTCTACCCATTGGGTTAGGCCGCGAGCCACCGCAGCAGCGATCGGCATACACAGTTCCTCCGCAAGCCTCAGCGCGAGAGGAAGGCAGGCTATCGCGATCATGACGAGGATGTCGTAGTTAAGAGTGACGCGTCCCACCGACGCCGTCGCGACCGACCCCACGTGGCTACCCCACGGCATGTTCGCACCTGGGAAGTAAGGGCGTTCATAGCCACGGCGTTAGGGGGCCCTAGACCTCCCGGGGCGGGTCTTCGGCTTGCGTCTGTCGGTCAGTCGCCGATCCACCGCCACGTCCTGGGCCTTACCTTCTCCACGGGCACGGCTGATTTCCGAAGCGAATACATCATAAGGTCGACGATCGCAATTGGGTTAGGAGAGCTTGTCGCGGCACCCAACATCGCGGCTCTTCGGTAGATGTCCATCGCGTGTAGCGGCTCCCCTCCCGCCTCCTTGACGACCCGGAGTACCGCACCACGAAGGCTAGTGGTTCCCTTTGGCTGGTTGGGCCTTCTGCTTGGGTCAGCTGGCAGATGAAATAGCGGCTGCCATTGGGATACGGCATCCGTTGACGAGACGAGGTCCAACAGTGCCTCAAGTCCTTTCCGCGCAGCCAGCAATGTATCCTTGCGAGCCTCCACCCGCTGAAGCTCGTCCGAAACCTTCGCCAAGGCTGCGTGTATGTCATGTTCGTTCAGTAAATCCAAGGTTGTTTCACTCCTTATTGCGCCTCGCCTACATTCCCGTTCTGGGTGCCCAGTGACTATAGTACATCAGAAAGGAGACTGGGCGCAATATTACCGTAAACGTAGTTACGGTGCGTCACCTAGCCTGCGTTGGGCAACCGGACTGCATTGCGGCCGGTCCGCCACTCGTCATACGATGCCCAGAGCCGAAACCTGACCTGAACCACGAAGGAGGCCCCACATGGCCCTTGTTGACGGCGGCGGTCTCGGCGCGCGCAACGCGGGGGGAACGGCTAGAATAGTGGTGCAGGAGAACGGCGGATATGCAGAGTCTGGAAGGCAAGAAGGGCATCCTAACAGCGCTCGATCAGGAGCTGGCGGAGGACGCCACGGTCGAGGACGCGATCGATTACCTCCTCTACCTGCAGGGGATCGAGGAGGGTCTGGAAGATGAACGCGCCGGGCGCCTGGTATCTCACGACGAGGTTGTTGAAATGATCAAGTCGTGGGCGAAATAAGGTGGACTGCACGTGCCCGTAGTGACCTGAAGGCGGTCTACGACTACATCTCGGCCGACAATGCCCTCGTGGCGCTCCGTGTGGTCTCCAGGATTGTCTCTGCCACAGAGAGATTATCGGAGTACGCACAGTCCGGAAGAGTCGTGCCCGAGTACGAGCGGTCCGGGGTCCGTGAGGTGATCGTGCCGCCGTACCGGATCGCCTACCGGGTCGTCGGGGCTGAGGTCAGGATACTGAAGGTCCACCACAGTGCCCGAGTGCTCCGCCTCAGCGATCTGGACTGACCCTCCCTCGCCCGCTTGCCTCCCTCTCCGTCCCCCCATACCATTAGCGCCAGCCCCGAAAACACCATAACTGCAAAACGAAATCACGAAGGAGACACCCATGGCCCTTGTTGACGGCGGCGACCTCGTCGCGCGCGCGATTAAGCGGGAAGGCGTCGATACGATATTCACCCTCTGCGGGGGGCATGTGCAGGCGATCTACGACTCGTGCCTGGACGAGAACATCCGCGTGATCGACGTGCGGCACGAGCAGGTGGCCGGGCACGCGGCGGAGGGCTGGAGCCGGGCGACGCGGCGCTGCGGCGTGGCGGTGGTGACGGCGGGGCCGGGCGTCACGGACGCGGTGACGGCGATCGCCAACGCCTGGCACAACAAGAGCCCGGTGCTGATCATCGGCGGGCGCTCGCCGCTGGCGCGGTTCGAGATGGGCGCGCTCCAGGACATGGACCACACGGAGATGCTGAAGCCGATCACGAAATGGGCGAAGTGCGTCCACCAGACGGAGCGCATCCCCGAGTACATCGCGATGGGGTTCCGCGCGGCGATGACGGGTCGGCAGGGGCCGGCGTTCCTCGAGATCCCGACGGACGTGCTGTTCCGCAAGGTGGAGGAGGACCAGGTCTACTTCCCGGAGAGCTACCGGCCGACGGGCCGCGTCTACCCCGATCCGAAGGTGCTGGCGAAGGCGGCGGAGGCCCTGCGGAACAGCGAGCGGCCGGTGATCATGGGCGGCTCGGCGGTCTACTGGAGCGAGGCGCACGAGGAGCTGCGGGAGTTCGCGGAGACGCTGCGGGCGCCGGTCTACCTGAACGCGATGGGCCGCGGCTCGCTGAGCCAGGAGCACGAGCTGTTCTACAACCGCAGCCGGCGGAACGCGCTGAGCAAGGCCGACGCGGTGGTCGTGATCGGGACGCCGATGGACTTCCGCCTGGCCTACGGCAAGCGTTTCAACCCGGAGGCGAAGATCATCCAGGTGGACACGGACCCGACGGAGCTGGGGCGCAACCGCGACGTGGACATCCCGGTCGAGTCGGACACGCGGGCGTTCCTCCAGGCGATCACCGCCGAGGTAGGCCAGCAGCAGCACCAGCCGTGGCTCGACGAGCTGCGGGAGCAAGAGAACAAGACGCGCGCACAGATGGAGGAGTGGATGGCGAGCGACCGCACGCCGATCCACCCGCTGCGCCTGTGCGCGGAGATCGCGAACTTCGTCGACGAGAACACGATCGTGGTGGGCGACGGCGGCGATATCGTGTCGAACGCCTCGAAGGTGCTGCCGGTTAACCTGCCGGGCCAGTGGTACGACCCGGGCCCGTTCGGGACGCTCGGCGTCGGCACGGGGTTCTGCATGGCGATCAACAGCGTCTACCCGGATAAGCGGATCATCATGGTGAACGGCGACGGCGCCTTCGGTCTCAACGGCTTCGACTTCGACACTTTCGTGCGGTTCAACATCCCGGTCGTGTCGATCGTCGGCAACGACCGGCAGTGGGGCCAGATCGTTGTGGGCCAGAAGGCGATGTACGGCAAGGATCGGCTGATCGCGAGCCAGCTCGGGGACAACTGCCGCTACGACAGGATCGTGGAGGCGATGGGCGGCCACGGCGAGTACGTGACGGAGCCGGCGGAGATCGGCCCGGCGATCAAGCGCGCGATTGAGAGCGGCAAGCCGGCCTGCGTGAACGTGATCATGGACCAGGAGCCGCCGGGGATCATGGGCGGATATGAGTTCATGTAGTGCTGAGTGCTGAGTGCTGAGTGCCGAGAGCCGAGGGGCGGTGAGTTGTGAGTGGTGAGAGTGACATTCAGGTAGTGTAGGACGCGGCGGTTCCGGGCATACTCCTCCTGGTACGACGACGGAGGAGGCCGAAGTGCAGACTGAACAGACGGCGACGATCAAATCCCACCGTGATCTGCTTGTGTGGCAGAAGGCGATGAACCTCGTAGACCACATTTACGACATCAGGGATAGATTTCCGCGGCAGGAGGAGTTTCGGCTGGTGAGTCAACTGATAAGGGCGGCGG
Source organism: Chloroflexota bacterium (assembly GCA_037441345.1). Lineage (GTDB taxonomy): Bacteria > Chloroflexota > Dehalococcoidia > SM23-28-2 > RBG-16-64-32 > DATKKM01. The sequence goes on along the minus strand of JBBISJ010000029.1, from coordinate 1,875 downwards.
TGTCCGTGCCAGCTAACATCGCTGAAGGAAGCACCCGGGCAACATCGCGGGACTTTGCTCACTTTCTGAATGTCGCGAAAGCTTCGGTCGCGGAGCTTGATACTGAAATCGAAATTGCGCGCCGACGGAGCTACCTGGCTGATGCCGAGGCAGAGTCCCTGTTTGCGCTGATGGACGAGGTCAGCAGGATGATCACCGGACTTCGCGCGAAGGTGATGGCGCGGGAGCACAGGCACTGAGAGGCTAACCTCGCAGAAGCGCCACACGGCACTCAGCACTCGGAACTCGGCACTCACCTACTCAGGCCGGTAGGGCGCTTCGGCGTCGATGTCGCCGACGAAATCGTGGAGGCCGGTGTGGCCGAGGGCCTGGCGGATGCCCATGTTCTCGCCGGTGTGGTACCAGTAGTGGTAGATGGTGCGAAGGAGCAGGGAGCCCCAGATGTACTCGCTGGGTCTGCCGCCGATGACGACGCTTTCCCGCAACTTCTCGGTAGTCAGCGTGTCGAGCCAGGGGTCGACGGCGCTGGTCACCTGCTCCCACGCCGAGCGCGCCTCGGCGAGGGACGGCGTGCTGGCCGGTGCGCCGTAGGCGAAGCGCTCGTTCAGTTCGGGCAGGATGGTCTCGCCCTGCGCGCGGTGGAGCCAGTAGCGCTGCTCCTGCCAGGCCAGGTGACCGATGTTCCAGCTGATGCAGTTGGCCGGCAGCACGCGCCGGACAGCGTCTTGTTCGCTGAGGCCTTCGAGGGCGCGCAGGAACTCGCTGCGGGCGAACCGGAGCTGGTCGACAAGCGGGTGGGTCATCGTTGTTTCCTCCAGTGCATTGGGTTATATCACCCTCTGCCGCCATCTGCTAATCTGCTGTCGGAAGCGCAAAATGAGGCAGGTTATGCGCCCCGTGACGCGCATCATGATTGGCCGCTGGCCGTGACATGGTGACTCCCGGCCTGACGATCCGGCCGGCGCGAGAGTCCGACTCCGAGCGGATCGCGCAGGTGATCTTCGCTGATCCGCCGCAGGAGTCGGTCTGGATGACCGGCAGCAAGCGCCGCGCCGCGGCACTCGGCAGAGTAATGGTCCGGCTCGGCGGCGACATGGGGTGGAAGAACACGGTCGTGGCGGAGATCGACGGCCGGGTGATCGGAGTATTGCAGCCTGCGATCGGTGGCGATGGCGGGGTAGAGGTCAGCCCGCGGCTGGCGCTGCAGACGCTCCGCATCGTGGGGCCTTTCTCGATATTCGGCCTGCTCCAGCGCATGAAAGTACGGGAGCGGCTGAACTTCACGAGGCCGGAAGGCTCGTACCACGTCGCCGAGTTGCACGTGGACGCGGCCTATCGCGGACAGGGGGTCGGGGGCGCGCTACTGGACCACGCGGAGCAGGAGGCGCGGCAGGCCGGTCACGCGGCGATGTCGCTGGTGACGGCGACGTCGAACCCGGCGAGGCGGCTGTATGAGCGGCATGGGTTCGCTGTCGTGGCGACGAAGACTGACCCGGAATACGAGCGCGGCGTGGGCGCTGAGGGCCGGATCCTGATGGTCAAGCGCCTGGATTAGGCGTATCGACGCGTCCGGGCTGCCATCGTCACAGCATTACCTATTAATCGGTATCGTCCCGCATATTGACCGGGGGGATTGACCGGCGCAGACTTCGCTGCGCGGACAGCGTGAGGTCGCCTCGAGATCGGGCATAACCCCCCTCATTTCGGAGACTCAGCTGTCCGTTTTCGCTACCTGTCACATAGGGGTGCCCGGCTCGACGCGCCGGATCTCCGGAAGGCGGTCGAAGTCAGTGTCCCAGGTGTAGATCTCGCTCACGCGGTTGGCTTTCATGAACGCTGCGTTGAACGCGTCGGCGAAGGAACCCGGATACTCCA
>JBBISJ010000028.1:28408-37276 GCA_037441345.1 Chloroflexota bacterium | reverse complement strand
CAGGCCGTTTTCCTCCAGCTGGCGCGGCACCAGGAACTTGCGCGCGATGCTCAGGCGGAACCCGGTGATCACCTCGTCGAAGATCAGCAGCGCGCCGTGCGCCGTTGTGATTTCGCGCAGGCCTTCGAGGAATCCCCGCTCGGGCGGCACGACGCCCATGTTCGCCGCCACCGGCTCAACGATGACCGCCGCGATATCCTCGCCTTCTGCAGCGAACAGCGATCGCACCGCTTCCAGGTCGTTGTACGGCGCCACCAGGGTCGCCGCCGCGTAGGCCGCCGGCACGCCGGGGCTGTCCGGCAGGCTCAGCGTCGCCTGGCCGGACCCCGCCTGCACCAGCAGGCCGTCCGCGTGGCCGTGGTAGCCGCCCTCGAACTTGAGCGTCTTCCCGCGTCCGGTGAATGCCCGCGCCAAGCGCAGCGCCGACATCGTCGCCTCCGTGCCGGAACTGACGAACCGCACCAGCTCCATCGACGGGATCGCCTCCGTCACCAGCCGCGCGAGCTCGATCTCGAGTTCGCTCGTCGCGCCGTACGCCGTGCCGCGAGCCGCAGCCGCGTTAATCACGGCCGTGACCCGGGGATAGGCATGGCCGAGGATCAGCGGGCCGTAAGCGCAGACGTAGTCGATGTACTGGTTCCCGTCCACGTCGACGATGTGCGGTCCCTGCCCGTAGGCGATGACGGGCGGGTTGCCTCCCACCGCGCGGAACGCCCGCACCGGACTCGACACGCCGCCCGGCATGTAGCGGCGGGCGCGCTCGAACAGCTCGCGGGAGCGCGGGCCGGGGACATCAGGCAAGGGGCGGCACCAGCATCGGGACCATCTCGCTCAGCGACCGGATTCGCACGTCAGGGTAAGGCACCCGTCGCGGCTTGCGATAGCCGTTGCGGTTGATCCAGGCCGTCGGCATGCCCGCGCGCTTCGGGCCCAGCACGTCCGGGATCGGATTGTCGCCCACGTAGAGAATGCGCTCGTTCGGCAGTCCGAGCCGGCTTGCCAAGTGGTCGAAGATCGCCCGGTTGGGCTTGATCGCCCCCGCCTCCTCCGAGCTCACGACCGTCTCGAACCGCAGATTGTTGCGCTCCATGCACTCGGACAGGAAATCGTCGTCCGCGTTCGACATCAGCGCCAGGCGGTAGTGCGGCCGCAGCGCCTCGATCACCGCGTGCGCGTCATCGAAGACCGTGGCGGAGGCCAGCCGGCGCTTCAGGTGCCGCGAGGCCGCCCAGGGATCGCCATCCAGCCGCAGCCGCTTGAACACGTGCTCGAACTGGTCCGCCCACGCCTGGTCGTACCGCTTGTAAACCGGGTCGTCGTGGTGCTCGGACCGCATGAGGTACGAGGCCTTCAGGAAGCGCCGCCAGAGGTCCGCCGCGTCCGCCTCCAGCCCTTGCTGCGCGCAGATCTCGGCCATCGTCGCGATGAAGTCCGGCTCGGTGAAATTAAACAGCGTCCCGTACCCGTCGAACGCCACCGCCTGCACGCCCCGGAGCGCCTCCCACTTCGCCGATCGTCTCGCCATAGCGCTTCCGACGATAGCAGGGCGAAGTGTCACGGGTGAAGGGTCAAGGTCACGGTAGAGGGTCAGTGTTGAATCCCCTGGACCGAAACCCCGAGCGCCGCCTACGTCATCTTGCGCGCTTTTCGCAGTCCACGCCCCACGGCCTCGGAGCTAGAAGCCGATAGCTTCGGCTTCCGTGGCCGGGATGAACTTGCGCCAGCCCTGGTTGCTCTCCAGGTAGTGGTAGAAGCTGCGGAAGTAGCTGTAGGTCGGCATGTAGGGCTGCCGCTTCAGGTACATGTGCGCCTCTTCCGGAGTGCGGCCGGCCTTGCGGTGGTTGCATCCCTTGCACGCCGCCACGACGTTCACCCAGGAGTGTGCGCCGCCGCGGTGGCGCGGCATCACGTGGTCCAGTGTCAGGTCCTTCGTCTGGGTGTGACAGTACTGGCAGGTATAGTTGTCGCGCAGGAAGATGTCGCGGCGGGTCAGCCGGCCCTGCGGGCGCGGGCGCCGGATCAGGTAGATCAGGCGGATGACGGAGGGCAGCTCGTACCGGGTGGTGGGTGTGTGAATGTAGCCGCGGCCGTTCTCGATGATCTCCGCTTTGCCGCGGTCAAGGAGCACGATGGCGCGCCGTGCGTTGCACACGTTGAGAGGCTCGTAATTCTGGTTCAGTACGAGTACCGGTAAACGTGGCCCCAATTAGCATCACCACCAGACTCATCCTAGCAGACACGTTCGAACCCCGGCAAACGCCGGTGAACGGGCGCGTTATGGTGCGGCCTCAGGCGGGACGAGGAAGTCGTCGACCCGGTGTTCGATGTCGTTCGGCAGGACCGGCAGCAGGAAGGAGGCGTCGTCCACGAACAGCCGCCCGATCTCCGAGCCGTCAACCGCCTCGTCGAGGCCCAGGCTCGGGTAGGCCGCGAGGATGACGAGGACCACCTGCACCACGACGATGCCTTTCAGGAACCCGAAGACCGCGCCCCCTACGTGGTCCAGCGGCCCCACCATCAACAGCGCCGCTCCCGTCTTCAGGACGTGCGCCCCGATCTGGCCCAGCAGATACACGGCCCCGAACAGCACGAGGAACGCGATCGCCTCCGCCGCTTCCTCGTTCTTCTCGAACGCCAGGACGTCCACCGCAAGTCGCTCGTAGAAGAGGCTGGCGACAACGATGCCGACGATCGTGGCGAGGAGCGTTATGACCTCGCGGATGAGCCCCGACGAATACGCCGCGAGGGTGAACGCGCCGATTATGATGACGACAACGATATCCAGCCAGTTCATGCGTCCTCCATCTGCCAGAGGTTAGAACGCAGCCCTCGCCCGCGGGTTTCCGCCTCAGTTCACTCCGCGCGACTCCCAGGCATCGAGGCCCTTGAAGGCGCCCCGCATCGCCTCTCCCACCGCGAATCGCAGTGGCTCCGGCGGCAGCGGGATCATCCGCCGGTTCACGAAGAACAGGTCGGTCAGTTCCGTCTCGTCTTCCAGCACCAGGTCGCGCACGATCTGCCCGGCGAAGTTCATCAGCGCCACGCCGTGCCCAACGCAGCCCAGCGAGAACACGATGCGGTTGTCGCCGCCCAGGTAGCCGATCGATGGGAAGAAGTCGAGCGGCACGGAGACCGGCCCGCCCCACTTGTACTCGATGCGCGCATCTTTCAGGCCCGGGAACGTGCGCACCATGTCCGCCCGCAGCTTCCGGAAGACCTTGTCGTTCTTGTCGCGGTCCAGTTTGTTGCCGTAGTAGTACATCGCGTCTGATCCGCCGAACAGCAGCCGGTTGTCCGCGGTCAGGCGGTAGTAGTGGATCAGGTTGCGCGCGTCCTCGATCCCCTGGCGCCCCGTCCAGCCGATCGCGCCCAGTTGCTTCTCGTCCAGCGGCTCCGTCAGCACGATGTACGTGAACACCGGCAGTTGCTTGCCGCTTAGCTGCGGGACCGCGGCGGAGAAGGCGTTGGTCGCCATCACCACTTTCGCGGCCTTCACGGAGCCCTGCGGCGTGGTCAGCCGCACCCGCGTCTTGCCCGGCCGGATGCCGGCGACAGGGCTCCGCTCGTACACCTTCACGCCCGCCTCCATCGCCACCCGCTTCATCCCGCGCGCCAGCTTCGCCGGGTTGATCAGCGCGCACTGCTCCTCCCACCTCGCGCCGATGTACGTGGGGGAGTCCACCTTCGAGCGCATCTCCCCGCCGTCAATCCAGGAGAACGCATCGATGCCCAGCTCCTCGGCCAGGTGGATCTCGTGCTGGAGACGCTTCGCCTGCGCCTTATTGGTTGCCACCGTCAACAGACCCGGCTTCTCGTAGTCACAGTCGATCCCGTGCGCGTCGACGAGCTGGCCGACGTGGTCTACCGCCCGGTGGCCGAAGTCGTACGCCTGGCGCGCCTTCGTCTTGCCGAAACGCAGCGCCGTCATCTCCAGCGTCAGCCCCATCAGCGTCATCGCGAAGCCGGCGTTCCGGCCGCTGGCGCCGTAGCCGATCACCTTGTCTTCGAGCAGCGCCACGTCCAGCGACGGGTTCGCCCGCTTCAGATAGTAGGCGCTGGAAAGCCCGCAGAACCCGCCGCCCACCACGGCCACGTCGGGCTGGATGTCGGTGGTCAGCGGCGCATCTTCCGTGTACGGCCCGGCGGTTGCGAGCCAGAACGATTTCTCTTCGTAGTCAGCGCGGGCGGTTGCGGTCATGGCGATTCCCCTTTCACCGGCCCCCAAGTCTACGCCTGATCACCGGGATTGTCAGTGGGGCGGTCCGCCAACTCATGCCGGGGCATTTGGGGCCCCGGTACACACCTGTTCCTCCTCACCGTAGACCGTAGCGGAAGGCTTCAGCCCTCCATTTGTCGTGGCTGTGGGGGGCTAAAGACCCTCCGCTAGCCGGCGCCGCCACCACTCGCCACTCACTACTCACCACTTCGCGGGTGGTGCTTCAGCAGCCAGTACTCCAGGCTGTCCGCCAGCGCCAGCCACGACGCCTCGATGATGTCCGTCGACGAGCCAACCGTCGTCCACGTCTCTTCGCCGTCCTGGCTCTCGATCAGCACTCGCACCTTGGCTCCGGTGCCGGCCTCTGAGTCGATGATGCGCACCTTGTAGTCCACCAGGTGCATCGTGCGGATGTCCTTGTAGAACTGGACCAGGGCCTTGCGCACCGCTCCGTCCAGCGCGTTCACGGGACCGTTGCCTTCGTCCGCCGTGATGAACGTCTCCTCGCCAACGCGCACCTTGACCATCGCTTCCGACACCATGTGCCGGCTCTCCTCGCCGGGCGTGTGATCTCGTCGCTCCACCACCATGAAGTCGACGAGCTCGAACGGCGCCTTGTAGCCGGGCCGGCTCCTTCGCACAAGCAGCGCAAACGACGCCTCCGCGCCCTCGTAGGCGAAACCCTTGGCCTCCATCAGCTTGATCCGGTCGAGCAGCGCCTTCACCTCCTCCTGCGTCAGGTCGAGGTGGACCCCCTGCTCCGCCAGCTTCGCCGTGATGCTGTGCCGTCCCGCCAGCTCGGAGACGATGATGTGCGTGTCGTTCCCGACCAGTGCCGGGTCGATGTGCTGGTACGACCAGCCCTGCTTCGCCACCGCCGCCACGTGCAGCCCCGCCTTGTGCGTGAACGCCGCCGATCCCACGTACGGCTGCCGCGCGTTCGGCGGGATGTTCGCGATCTCGCTCACGTAGTGCGAGACCTCCGCCAGCCGCTCAAGCTGCTCGTCGGTCACGCAGTCGATGCCCATCTTGATCTTGAGGTTGGCGATGATGCTGAACATGTTCGCGTTACCCGTCATGTCGCCGTAGCCGTTCGCCGCGCCCTGCACGTGCGTCGCCCCCGCCTCGATGCCCGCGATGCTGTTCGCCACCGCCGTGTCCGCCGCGTTATGGGCATGCACGCCGACCGGGCACGAGACCTCGCTAACAGCCGCGCGGGTGATCTCCGCGAACTTCGAGGTCACGGTGCCGCCGTTCGTGTCGCAGAGCACCACGCAGTCCACGCCGGCGTTGGCCGCCGTCTTCAGGCACTGGAGGGAGTACTGCGGGTTCGAGGTGAAGCCATCGAAGAAGTGCTCGGCGTCGAAGAACACTGTGAGCCCCTTGCTCTTCAGGAAGCGGATTGAGTCCGCGAGCATCGCCAGGTTCTCTTCGAGCGTCGTCTCCAGGATCTCTGTCACCTGCCGGTCGCTCCCCTTGCCGACGATCGTCACGACGGGCGTCCCCGCCTCCACCAGCGCGCGCAGGTTCGGGTCGTTCTCCGCCTCTGAGCCTGCCCGTCGCGTCGAGCCGAACGCCGCGATCGTGGCGTTGCGCAGCTTCAGGTCGCGGGCGCGGGCGAAGAACTCGACGTCCTTCGGGTTCGACCCCGGGTACCCGCCCTCGATGTACTGCAGCCCCAGCTCGTCCAGCTTCCGCGCGATCTTCAGCTTGTCCTCGACGGACAGGCTGATCCCCTCCATCTGCGTGCCGTCGCGGAGGGTCGTGTCGTACAGGTCGATCTTCGGGGCCATTTCACGCCCCAGTGTATCCCCGCGCCCGCATACGTTGTAGGGGCGCGTCATCCTCCTGCGGCGGACAGGTGATGCGCCCCTACGGTCATTCGCGCCTGTGGGGGAATCCCTGCGGTGGCCGCGCGAAGTTCGTTTCGCATTTTCGCGTGTTTTGGCCGGAAGGGGGATTCCGGAAACTGACATAGAGACGACCCGGCGGGCCGTCCCTACGTCAGCAGCCCCACCCTCAACCAGACCCTTCGTTTCCTCAGGGTGACAGGGGCGGCATGCCCCACGGCCCCCATGGCTCCCGTCTGCGCGGGAATGACGAGGTGCAGTTGTGCTACCCTCACCCCGATGCCTGCCACACCTCCCGAGCGCGACCTCGACGGCTCCGGCCTCCGCATCGCCACAGTCGTCGCGCGGTTCAACGAACACATCACCGGCCGGCTGCTGGACGGCGCCGCCGCGGCGGCTGAACGTCATAAGGTCGCGACGCACGACGTCTACTGGGTACCGGGCGCATTCGAGTTGCCCCTCGTCGCACAGACACTCGCGAGCAGCGGCCGCTACGATGCCGTCGTCTGCCTGGGGGCGGTCATCCGCCACGACACGGACCACTACGTCCACGTCGCCGGCGGCGCGGCGACCGGTATCCAGCGCGCCGGCCTCGACACGGGCGTTCCCTGCATCTTCGGCGTGCTCACCTGCGACACGGACGAGCAGGCACTGGCCCGCGCCGGCGGCAGCCACAGCGACTCCGGCGGCAACGCGATGGAGACGGCGATCGAGACGGCGAACCTGCTGCGGCGGGTGCGGGAGTAGAGAGTGGAAAGTGGGGAAATTTCGGGCTGGCAGACCTGAAGGTCTGCAGGTACGTGGGTTCGATCTCAGCGCTCGGCACCTGACACCTCGCACCTGGCACCTCACACCTGCCTGCTCGCCACTGGGCACTCCCTCCCTGTACCCTCAACCCAATGACCACCGAACTGGCCGTTGAGGTACGCAGCCTGTTCAAGGCCTACGGCGACATCCAGGCCGTGGACGGGATAGACCTCGACATCGACCGCGGCGAAGTCTACGCCCTGATCGGCCCTAACGGCGCCGGCAAGACGACCACGCTCGAGATACTGGAAGGGCACCGCCACCGCGACTCCGGCGAGGTCTCCGTCCTCGGCTTCGACCCGGAGCAGAGCGCGCGCGCCCTCAAGGAGCGCATCGGCATCGTCCTCCAGAGCACCAGCGTCTCCCAGTACCTCCGCGTCGAGGAGGCCGTGGACATGTTCCGCGGCTACTACCCTGACCCGCGGCCGCTCGACGAAGTGCTGGAGCTGGTGGGGCTTGCCGAGGACCGGCACAAGCTGGTGCGGCGCCTCTCTGGCGGCCAGCAGCGCCGCCTCGACGTCGCGATCGGCCTCGCCGGCGACCCCGAACTGCTGTTCCTCGACGAGCCAACGACCGGCTTCGATCCTTCCGCCCGGCGCGCCGCCTGGGAGATGATCCGCGGCCTCCGCTCGCTGGGGAAGACGGTTATCCTCACGACGCACTACATGGACGAGGCCCAGGCGCTGGCGGACCGCGTCGCAATCATCTCCCACGGCCGGATCGTCGCAGAGGGCACGCCGGACGAGCTGCGAGCCCGTGAACAGGACACCCTCGTTTCGTTCCGGAAGCCGTCGGCCGCCCTGCCGGGCGGGCTCGCGGCCGCTGCCGAGTTGGACGGCGACCGGGTGGTCATTACCACGGCGGATCCGACGCGGCTGCTGCACGACCTCACCACGTGGGCGGTCGGCGCGGGCGTGGACCTGGATGACCTGAGCGTTGCCCGTGTGTCGCTGGAGGACGTCTACCTGCGCGTCAGCGCGGGCCATGGGACGGGGGACGAGGAATGAGGACGCTCCTCCAGGCGCTGCGGCAGGTCCAGTACGAGAACCGCGCCTTCTGGCGCAACCCGGCGGCGGCGTTCTTCACGGTGATCCTGCCGCTGATGTTCCTGGTGCTGTTCAACGCGATCTTCGGGAACGACCAGATCGATATCCCCGGCGGCCGCGCCGACATCAGCGTCTTCTACGTGCCCGGCATCGCTGCGCTGTCCATGATCAGCGCCTGTTATACGAACATCGGCATGATGGTGACGATCAACCGCGACCTGGGCGTGCTCAAACGTGTGCGCGGCACACCGCTGCCGCCGTGGGCGTATCTCTTCGGCCGGATCGTGCACGCGATGCTCATCGCGGCGCTGCTGGTGTTGATCGTCGTGGTGGCCGGCGCCGTCCTCTACGACGTCGACGTCCCCGGCGATACGCTGGCCGCCTTCCTGGTCACAGTGCTGGTCGGCGGCGCGTCGTTCTGCGCCCTGGGGCTCGCGATCACCGTGCTCATCCCCAACGCCGATGCCGCACCCTCCATCACGAACGGCACGATCCTGCCGCTGCTCTTCATTTCGGACGTGTTTATCCCGCTGTCCGACCCGCCGGAGTGGCTGGACTTCGTCGGTGACCTGTTCCCCGTCAAGCCGTTCGCCGAGGCGCTCCAGACAGCGTTCAACCCTTACACGACGGGCAGCGGCTTCGAGTGGGACCATCTCATCGTGGTCGCCGCCTGGGGATTTGGCGCGCTGCTGTTCGCCCTGAAGTTCTTCTCCTGGGAGCCACGCCGGTAGGGGCGGGGTTCCAAACCCGCCCCTGCGTTAGCCTATCGGCCACTACTTCCGGCAGATGTAGTAGATGTTGATCGGGTCGCCTTCCACACGCTGCGCTTCCACCGAGGTGAACCCGGCCTCCGCCAGCAGTTCCTTCGCGAGTTCCTCGCCCCAGCAGGTCCCGAGCCCTTCGCCGCCGAGCGCCAGCGACACGGTCATGCAGTGGAACGTTGACCATG
>JBBISJ010000028.1:22107-28308 GCA_037441345.1 Chloroflexota bacterium | reverse complement strand
CGCCTGGAACTTTGGGAACCCGCTGTAGGGCACGCCGCCGCCGTTCCGGAAGCATTCGACGATCCCGTCCTCGACGTTCCCGAGGAGCGCGATGTACTGCATGACGAACGCGAAGTTGTCGGGGCCGGCGGCGCTGGTCGTGAACGCGGCGTGCTCGGCCGGCAAGCGGTAGGACGACGATGCGGCGTCATACTCCACGATCCCGCCGGTCGCCATGCCGCCCAGCCACTCACGCACATAGCGCTCGTTGAGACCGGCCGCCTTCGCGATCTCCTCGCTGGTGGATGGCGGCAACTGGGCCATCGTGTCGAACAGTCCGGTACGGTGCCCCACGCTTGTCATTAGTGACAGCGAACCTCCGGACACTATATCAAGCAGCTTGCCGAAGAACGCATCGGCCTTCTTCTGGTCGAACGTCGCGGTAGTCACCATGGACCTCCCTCCAGGTCACTGGTGGCTGGAACTCAGGCCGGTGTCGGCCCTCGCACCACGCCCATCTCTCGCATCTGCCCAATTGTAAGGATGCGGCCCGAAAGATCAAGCGGCTGGCCAGCCAGCCAGAGGCAGGCGTCCGACATCACCACGGGATGCTCGAAGCCCGCCCGGTCCGTCGCGCCCAGCGTCGAGGCGAACCCTTCGCTCCACACCGCCAGCTCCAGCCGGATGCAGTTGACCGCGATGCGCCCGCGCAGTTCGCAGGCGAAACCTTCGGTCATAGCCTCGAGTCCCCGCTTCGTCACCATGTAGTTGATCCGCCCGTACTCTGGAGTCACGGAAACGGCGGACGAGATGTTGATCACGCGGCCGGAACCGGCTTCGAGCATACGCGGGCCGAAGTGGCGGATCATGTAGAACGGGCCGTTCAGGTTCACGTCCACGCCCAGCCGCCACGTCTTGCCGCTCATCTCCAGCGAGTTTCCCGGCGGCGCAACGGCGGCGTTGTTGATCAGCACGTCGCAGCGGCCGAACTCGCCGTAAACGCGGTCCGCTGCGTCGATCACAGCGTCTTCGGAACGCACGTCAAGGGGCAACGCCAGCGCTCGTCCGCCCGCCGCCTCTATAGCGGCCGCGGTCTCGTCAATCGTGCCGGGCAACTTCGCTTCCGCGCCCTTCGCCGAACGAGCCAGGCAGGCCACGTTATATCCCGCGCCCGCAAAGTCGATCGCGAGCTGCCTGCCGATGCCACGGCTGGCGCCGGTGATCGCGACGACTGGTTTGCTCATGGTCCACGCACCTCCACGGTTGTGCGGCCTATCTTACATCGCGCTGCTATCATCCAACCCATGACCGATCCGCCTGCTCCACCCCTCGCCGGCATCAAGGTCATCGACCTCACGATCTGGGTGCAGGGCCCGCTCGCCGGCCAGCTCCTCGCTGACCTCGGCGCGGACGTGATCAAGATCGAGAAGCCCGGCCAGGGCGACTTCGCCCGCGGCCTGCAAACCCTCTTCGGCGCCTCGATGCGCACGGCCCGTGACACCTCCCTCCTGTTCGAGCTTGTCAATCGCAACAAGCGCAGCGTTGCGCTGGACCTTCACCACCCCGAAGGTCAGCGGCTGCTGCACGCGCTGGTCCGCGAGGCTGACGTGTTCGTCACCAACCTGTTGCCCGGACGGCTCCGCCAGTTCTCAGCTGACGCGGACACGCTGACCGGCCTGAATCCACGCCTCGTGTACGCGGCAGGCGGCGGACTGGGCGCGCAGGGCGATCTGGCCGACGTCCCGGCCCAGGACACGACCGGGACGGCGTACTCCGGCTTCATGTACACCGTCTCCAGCGACGGGAGCCCTCAATACCCGCCCGGCGCCATCGCCGACCTCATTTCGGGCACCAGCCTCGCGTTCGCAATCGTTGCCGCCCTGCTGCGCCGAGAGCGCACGGGCAGGGGCGAGGCGGTCAGCACTTCATTGCTCCAGGGGATGCTGTGGCTCCAGCAGTTGCATGTCGGTGCGCTGGCGAACACGGGCGAGTCCCTGCGGCCCTTCGACCCTGCCAACGCTGCCAACCCGTTCCTCAACCTGTACAAGTGCGCGGACGGCGAGTGGCTGGCGCTGGGAATGACGGCGATGACGCAAGAAGACTGGTTCGCCTTCTGCGACCTGATTGCGCATCCGGAACTGAAGAACGACCCCCGGTTTCACCGCAACCGCGGCCGCATCGAGCACTCACGGGAACTGATCGAGGTCATCGCCGCTGAGATGGCATCCCGGCCGCTGGAGTACTGGCTGGAACGCATCAGCACGTCCGGCCTTCCCTGCGCGCCGGTGCGCCGAATCGAGGAACTGATCCGCGACCCGAAGGTCCTGTCGGAGAACGTCCTCACGCGTACCCCGTCCGGCATGACTTTTGTCCGCCCGCCGTTCAACATGGAAGGCGTCCCCTCGCACGCTGACGACGCGCCGGGCTACGCAGAGGACACGTTCCGTGCGCTGTCCGGGCTCGGGTTGAGCGCCGAGGAGATAGCGCGGTTAGAAGAAGACGGAGTGGCCTGGTGAACCGCGCTCAGGCATCGAACTTTCAGTGCTGCAACAGGCTCCACAGCCGGAAATCGAGGTCGCCCGGCGAACGGCCCAGCGCGCTGAGCACCCCGGCGGCCTCGCCCCTGTGATAGGTACCGTGGTTGACGACGTGGACCATCAACTGCCACAGGGTCGACTCGGCCACGTTCCCCCTGCTGTCCTTGTAGCGCAGCGAGTTCTCGAGCTGCCGGTCGGTCAGGGATCCCAGGTATTGCCGCAGGTCCGTGTGGGAACGATCGAATAGGCCACGCACTTCAGCCATCGTGTGAAGGTCCTGGACGCCCACGACCGGCACCGGGTTGCGCCCCTCTCGCCACCGGTGCAGCCACACGACCTGCGCTCCGGCGATGTGCCCGAGGTCTGTGATCAGCTTCCCCCAGCTGGCCGTCTCGGCCGCGCCCAGTTCTTCGTCAGAAAGGCCGGCCGCCGCCTCCAGCAGCTGCCCGTTGGCCCACTCGTTGTAGCCGTAGAGATCGCGGATGATCTCCAGCTTGCTCATGGCTGGTAATCGTGCAGGTACATCTGCATGTAGTGGTCGCGTTTGCGGAAGCCGAAGCGCTCGTAAACGCTCTCGCCCTCGTCGCTGGTCCGCAGCCACATCCGGCGCGCGCCTTCGCCGTAGGCATGGCGGACGACGACGTCCACGATGGCGTGGGCGACTCCGCGGCCGCGCCATTCGGGTACGGTGTACATGTTCATGACGTACCCCTCGGCGCCGCCGGGGTTGGACGGCGACGGCGGCACGTCGAAGACGACGACGCCGCCCGTCCCGATCGCCTTGCCGTCGGCCTCCGCCAGGAACGCTGCGAAGTGGAAGCCGGTGAGCTGCTTCGTGAAGTAGTCGCGCATGTTGTCGACGATGTCATCGGGCGTCACGCCATGATCGCCCTCGTGCATCTCGACCTGCATGGCGTGCCGCAGGTCCACGAGGGTCTCGACGTCGTCAAGAGTGGCGCGGCGGATGGTGAATGGATGGGTCATGCGGCGATGGTACGCGAGCGAATGTCTGGACGCTAGCGCGGTGCGCCCTTTAGCGACGGCTGAGGCGGGGCCGGCACGTCGGCCTCGTACCGGAGCAGGTGCTCCTCCAGAACCGAGTCCGGGATCGAGCGGATGAGGATGGCGGCCGCCACGAGCACGACGAGCAGGTCATCCAGCACCCCGAGGACGGGGATGAAGTCCGGGATAAGATCAAGCGGCGAGGCGAGGTAGACGAGCAGCGCCCCGGCCAGCAACCGCGACCAGGCGGGGATGCGCGGGTCGCGGATGATGTCGCGGCCCAGCGCGGCCTTGCGCTTGATGGGCAGCACCCCGATCCGCTTCGCGAAGCGCCGCTCGTCGGAGCGCCGGACCTGCCACGCGAAGAACGCGGCCGCCAGCAGCAGCACCAGGAGCGCCAGCGCGATCATCAACAGCGCAGCGAGCAGGATGTCCTTCACAGTCCCAGTCTACGACCCGTAGGGCCTGTCATCCTCTTGCGGCGGACAGGTGACAGACCCCAGCAAGCGGTCAGGACGAGGGGCAGGTTTCCAACCTGCCGAAAGAGCCACCGCCGGCGGTCAGCCGTAAAGCCGCTGCCGGATGTCCTCCACGACGTTCGAGCCGTCCAGCCGCAGGTGGCGCCGGTTGTAGTCCTGGTGCTCGATGCGCACGACCATGTGCTCCGGCTGCTCCCCGGCGGGGAGCGGCAGCCCGCATACGCCGAAGGCGTCAGTCACACCCTCTGCCACCGTCTGGCCGTGGTGCGTGATGACTTCGACGCGCGCACCGCTCACCGGCGGCTTCTCGCCGTCCTGGTCGGCGTCGTTCGCCAGGACGGTGACGTTCACCGTGCGGCCGTCCGGCGCCGGCTCCAGCGCCACGTCCATGTCGATCAGGTAGACCAGCGGCGCCGTCAGCACGGACTTTACGCCCGCTTCCCGGACAGCGAGCGCCTGGTCCGCTGCCTTCTCGCCGTCGATCGGCGCCATGCCGTGGTCGGTCGTGATCACGAAGAGGGTGGAGTCGTAGAGCCCGCGGGCCCGCAACACGTCCAGGATCTTGCCGATTCGCTTGTCCGTCTCCACCAGAGCGTCGGTTATCGCCGGGTGATGCGGTCCGTAGTCGTGGCCCACCGCGTCGGTGAGCGAGAACTCGTGGTAGGTGAACACGGGCGGGGGCTGATCCTCCTCCGAGAACAGCGCGATCGCCTGGGCTGTCCCCTGGATGTCCGTGTAAGAGTAGCGGCGGACGCTCTCCTGTCCGTCCGCCTGCCAGCGGGGGTTTGTATCGGCGCGGTTGGCCTTCGTCAGATCGTTCACCCTCTCGATATCCACGCGCATGCGGCGCTCGAGCGTGGAGTGGGCGGCGCCGCGCATGCATGGCTCGTTGATGGAGGCCGTCATCACACCGGTCTTCGTGTGCGGGTCCCATTCGCCGTGAACGCGGTGCAGCGCCTCGTACAGCGTCTCGACATCCTCATTCAAGTACTTGCCGGTTTCCCAGATGCTGCCCTGCGGTGTCACCACCTGCCGCGTCTCGCGCAGGTAGTACGTCGGGTTGACGATGTCGTGGTGGCCGCACCAGGCGCCGGTGCCGAGGGCGTTGTGGCTGGGCCAGGTGATGCTCGGGAAGTTGACGATGGTGCCGTAGCGGAAGATCAGGCCGTTCTCGATGATCCGGCTCAGGTTCGGGATCGACTCCCGGTCCTTCTCCAGCCGCTCCTTCAGCTCGGTGTTGCTCAGGCCATCCAGCAGGAAGAGGTAGACGCGCTCGGGCGGGTTGTCGGGGTCGACGATCTCGTCGATCGGCTTCCCGTCCTGGCGCTTCAGGTACACGTCCGGCTCAGCGCCGCGCTCGGTGGACGTGCGGCCGGTGGAGTCCTTGCCGTCGATGAGCGGCAAGCCGAGTACCTTCGCCAGCGTCGGCGCGACGTCCACCTGCGCGCAGAGCGCATCCGTGACACCCTTCCCCTTGATGCCGGGGCCGCTGAAGACGAGGGGGGCGCGGGCCTGGACGACGTCCGCCGCGCCGTGCTGTCCGGGCTGGCGACCGTACTGCCACGTCTTCGGGTTGATCACCAGGTCGGGCGCGTTCGGGCTGTCGAAGAGCTGCGCCACCTTCTCGTAGATCAGCGGGTAGCTCAGCGTGTGCGGGTCCATGTAGGCGCGGTTCGGGTCGTTCGTCGCCATTCCGGATGCCGCCGCCGCCTCGAGCTCCTCGGCGATCGTCGCAACCGCCGTCGGGTCCTGGTTGGCGACCGGGTTCTCGCCGGCCTGCTCGATCACCTCGTAACCGAAGCGCCCGTCCTCCGCGATGAACCGGCGAAAGCGCACCATCCCGCGCAGCGACCACACCTCGTACGCGCCCTCGGCGTGCGCGCCGTCGGAATCGGTCGTGTAGCGGTAGGTGGCGACCCAGTCGGTCTCGCCGTTGGCGTCGTCGGTGAGGAGGGCGACGATGGCGCGGTTCCCGGACTCTTCCTGGTTCGGATCGAGTCCCTGGCCTGCCAGGCGCTCAGGGCTAACGGCGCGGCGTTCGGTGGTGGTCATGTGATGGGCTCCAGGTGAATGGTGAGTGGTGAGTAGTGAATGGTGAAAATAATACGCCGCTTGGCGGCGAGAACCTAGAACCCAGACCGAGCAGCCAGGAGCCAGGAGCCAGGAGCCAGGAGCCAGCAGCCAGGAGCCAGCAGCCAGGGACC
>JBBISJ010000028.1:9837-22082 GCA_037441345.1 Chloroflexota bacterium | reverse complement strand
ATACCGAGCAGCCAGGAGCCAGGAGCCAGGAGCCAGCAGCCAGAAGCCAGCAGCCAGGGACCGACACCCGCCCCCACTTCGTCATCCTGGCCTGCCCAGGATCTGGCGGGGCCGGGGGGCCGCCGTCCGCCGGTACCCGTTCGACCGATTTTCGCGCCCCAGGTGCTAGGTGCGAGGCGGCTTCAGGGCTCGATGCGCTCGACGAAGACGTCCATGACGCCGCCGCAGATCTTGTCGTCGCCGTCGATCGGGTTCGTGAGGTCGACTCGGACGAGGCGGGGGCGGCCGTCGGTGTGCGTTTCCAGGGCTTCCTGCAGGACTTCGGACTCGCCGCAGCCGCCGCCGATGGTGCCGCAGAAGGTGCCGTCCGCGCGCACAAGCATGCGCGCGCCGGACCGGCGGGGCGTCGAGCCGCGGGTGTCCGCCACGGTGGCCATGACGACGCGTTGACCGTTCGCGAGAGACGCCTGGAGTTCGCGGAAGACTTCGTCCATCGCAGCGAATGGTAAAGAGTGAAGAGTAAAGAGTAAAGAGTAAAGAGTAAAGTGGAACTACGGCTGCCAGGCGGGGAGGTTGCCTTCGCCGAGCAGGGTCAGGCCGCCGCCGTCGATATCCGCGACCCAGATGTAACCGGCTGCGCCGAACACGAGGTGCTGGCCGTCCGGCGCGAAGGCGAGGCTGGCCGCGCCGGCGATCGGCACCATGCGTCGCTCGCCGGTGGCGACGTTGACGACGGCGACGCCGGTCTCGTTCGTCTGCGCCTGCCAGTGGTAGGCGAGGGAGCGGCCGTCCGGGCTCCAGTCCGAGGCGCCGCTCTCCGCGGAGCCGCCGCAGATGAAGCCGGAGTAGCCGTCGGCGGGCAGGGGGAGGCACGTGGAGATGACGCCCGAAGCGACATCCACCAGCGCGTAGCCGCGGCAGGGGGCGCCGATGCCGGACGTGTACATGGCGATCGTGCGCCCGTCCGGCGACCAGGACGGGTTCGAATAGGTGGCGCTGGACGACGAATCGAACGCCAGCACGATCCGCGCCGGGCCGCCGGCGACGGGGACGATGCGCAGGCCGTCGCCCTCGCAGTCCACTGAAACGTCGCGGACCGTGAGGTCCGGGAGCTGCTCCTGGTAGGAGTACGACTGGCAGACGAGCGCCACGGACGCGCTATCGGGTGACCAGACGGGGCCGCTGAGGTTGAAAGCGGTGGGAGCGACAGCCGTCTCGGCGCCCGACGCAAGCTCGATGATCACGGGGCGGGCTGTGTACCCGCCGAGGCCGCCGAGTTGCTCGACTCGCAACCCGGAGAGGTATGCGCCGTCCGGCGACCACCCCGGTTCGGCGATGCCCGGGTACTCGGCGATGACTGCGCCGTCGGGGGTGATGATCCTGGTCAGCGTCTGCTCGCCCGGCGGCTTGTCCCAGCGGGTGCGGCTATAGGCCAGCGAAGATCCGTCCGGCGACCAGCGCACCGTCGCCACGTACTCGGTGTTGAGGTCAGTCTCCACCAGCCTCCGCGCGCCGGTGCCGTCCGCGTTGGCGATCCAGACTCCGTCCTGCCTTACGAACGCGATCAGGCCTGCGCCCGCGAGTTCTGGGCGCGGCGGGAAGGGCACGGCGTCCTCGTGGTAGAAGGCCAGCCAGTCCTCGGCCATCCAGCCCTGGCCCAGCACCTGCCACCACCAGTGTCCATCCGCCTGTACAGGCGGTGACGTGGAGACATCCCAGCCCTGTGCGGCCAGCCGCCCGATGAAACCGTCCGGCAGACAGTTCTGCACGGCGACCGGCTGCGGGCCCTCTCCATAATCGAAGGTCAGCCCGGGAGTGATCCGCGCGTTCAGGCAGGAGTCCGTGCCCGTGACCTGCACCCACATCCCCGGCCGCAACGTCCCGGTGTAACCGGGCGGCGGGTTCCACGGGATGGGCGCCGGTGTCACAGCCGGCGCGGGCGAAGGGGAGGGGGAAGGCGTTGGTTCCGGACTCGCGGTGGGCGAGGGCGATGGGGCAGCGGATGGAGAGGGGGAAGGCGTCTCGGTTGGAGTCGGGGTCTGTCCGCCGGCGACAGCGAAGCTCAAGCTAACAGCGACGATAGCGGCGACACCCAGGCCCGGCAAAAGGAAGACCCGTCTCATCTATCTCACCTATAAGCAGGAACGGCAGGTGAGCGCTGCGGATACGCGTGGAACCGGGCGGTTTCGTAACCCTTTTGGAAGCGCTAAAGAGGACGGTAGTCCGTCACCGGTCTCGCGGACGGGTGAAGGTATCAGGTAGCGCGGAGATGACGCGGCACCGTGGCCCGCAGGGCCGGGGGACCACCGTTGAAGAACGGCTCGAACTCCTCCGGTGGCACCGCCGGCGAGACCAGGTAGCCCTGGAACTCGTCGCAGCCCCGCTCGCGCAGGAAGTTCAGTTGTCCCTCGGATTCCACTCCTTCCGCTATCACCTTCAGGCGCAGGTTCTCCGCCATGGCGACCACGGTGGAGACGATCGCTGCGTCGCTTGGGTCCCTCTCCAGGTCGCGGACGAAGGAGCGATCGACCTTCACGGCGTTAATCGGGAAGCGCTTGAGGTATGTCAGCGATGAGTAACCAGTCCCGAAGTCGTCCAGGGCGATCTCGATGCCCATATCGCGCAGGGCATGGAGGGTCACGATAATCCGGTCCTCGTCCCGGAGCACGGCCCCTTCCGTGATCTCCAGTTGCACCTGGCGCGGGCTCACGCCGGTTTCAGCGATGATCTCGGTGACGCGCTCAACCAGGTCTTCCTGCTGAAGCTGCCGCGCCGAGAGGTTCACCGCAACCCGGAGCAGGTGGCGGCCGGATTGGCGCCACCGGCGGGTCTGCTCGCAGGCCTCGCGCAACACCCAGAGCCCGATCTCCACGATTAACCCGGATTCCTCCGCGAACGGGATGAAGCTGTCCGGCGGGACCATGCCCCTGACCGGGTGGCGCCACCGCAGGAGAGCTTCCGCGCCCGTCAGGGTGCCGGTGTCCGCATCCAGGATCGGCTGGTAGAACACCCGTAGTTGTTCTCGCTCCAGCGCGTGGCGCAGGTCGTTCTCGAAGGAGAGGCGTTCCAGCACCCACTCGTTCATCGAGCTCGTGTAGAGCTGGAAGTTGTCGCGACCCTTGTCCTTGGCGCGGTACATCGCCGTGTCGGCATTGCGCAGGAGCGTCGCGGCGTCACCTCCGTCGTCGGGATACATGGTCAGGCCGATGCTGGCGGTCGTCCGGAACTCTTGCCCGTCGATCATCCTGGCGCGCCGCAGGCATTCCAGTATGCGGTCGGCGACCTCTGTGGCATCCTCCAGTCCGTCCACGGCCGGCAGGATCACGGTGAACTCGTCGCCGCCGATCCGCGCTATGGTGTCGCCATCCCGCACGATCGTGCAGAGGTCCGCCGCCACGGCTTCCAGCAGCCGGTCGCCCGCGCTGTGCCCAAGGGTGTCGTTGACGACCTTGAACCGGTCGAGATCCAGGAACATCAGCGCCAGCGCCTTGCCTTCGCGGCGGGCCTGGGCGAGCGCAACTCCCAGCCGGTCCTCCATCAGCGCGCGGTTTGGCAGGCCCGTGAGCGCGTCGTGGTACGCAAGGCGCCGGATCGTTTCTTCCGCCTGCTTGCGTTCGGTGATATCCCTGGCGATGCCCTGGATCAGGACCGGCGCCCCCGACTTGTCCGTGACAACGCGCGCCGCCACGTCCACCGGGCGCAGCGAACCGTCCTTGCAGCGGATGTTGACCTCGAACGACCCGGCCTCACCCCGATAGACACGGGAGACGCCATGGGCCGCAGCCGCGTGTTCCTCCGGCGGGATCAACTGCGCCGCGCCCGCCGCGAAGACCTCGTCCCGCGTATACCCGCTCAGTTCCACAAACCGCTGGTTGGCCGCCACCAGGGCGCCGTTGAAATCGAAGGTGAAGATCCCGTCCCGGGCGTTGTCGAAGAGGTCGCGGAAGCGCTCCTCGCTTTCCGCAAGCGACTGCTCCGCGCGCTTCCGCTCGGTGATCTCGCTGATGAATCCTTCCAGCGCCACCACGTCGCCGGCGTCATCCAGGATCGCCTGGCCCTGTTCCCAGACCCACTTCTCCGTCCCGTCCCGCGCGACGACCCGGTACTCCAGCCGGTAGTTCTCCTGTTGCTCGACCGCGCTCTGCACCGCCTCCCATACACGCTCCCTGTCGTCGTAGTGGATAACGTCGTTGAACCCCCGAGCGCCGCTGGTGAACTCGGCAGGGGAATAGCCGGTGATCTCTTCAACGCCGGCGCTGATGTACTCCATCATCCAGTCGCGGTCGTTGTGGCACCGGTACGCGAACCCGGGCAGGTTACTGACGAGCGTCTCCAGGGCGCGCTGGCTCTCGAGGAGCGCCTCCTCTGCCCGGCGCCGTTCGGTGATGTCGTGCGCGACACCGATAACGCCGGTCGCTCGGCCCTTCTCGTCCAGCTCGGGCAGCAAGCGGTACTCGAAGACACTCCGCACCTCTCGCACGGTCATGGCCACGGTGCCGGTAACGTGCTCCCCGGCGAACGCCCGGCGCAGGCTCTGCAGCACCTGCGGATACGCCCTGAACACATCCTCGGCTTCCCGCCCGATGACGAGATCGGGGCTGATGCCAAAACCATCAAGCCCCTTACCCTCCATGAAGTTGCAGACACCGCGGGTGTCGATCGAGAACAGCACGATCGGCGCGCCCGTGATCACGTTCCGGAGGCGCGATTCCTTCTGGAGCAACAGTTCCTTCTGCCGCAGGTTCTCCAGCGACATTCCGATCGCCGACCCGACTTCGGAGAGGAGCGTCCGGTCTCCCAGGTCGCTGCCCCGCTCCCCTGCGAGGTAGATCACTCCGATGGCCCTTTTGAAAGCGACGATGGGTACCAGCATCACGTGGATGTCGCCAACCCTGGAGGGGACTTCCATGGGATAGCGGACGCTCAGCGCCGTATCGAGAACCCGCCTGTGCAGGTCCAGCCGGTCGGCGGCAGCGTCAGGCGTTACCCCCTTCACCGCCATGACCGCATGCCGGCCGCCGGGCGAAAGCAGGGTCACGAACGCCGCCTGCGGACAGAGCAACTGCTCGATGATCTCCAGCGCGGCGGCCGCGGCGTCGCTCACCGTGGCGGCATCCGCCACCCTCAGCATTGCCACGGCGGGATACGATGACCGCTTCCGCTGGCGGATGATCCGCGAGAATGAGCGGTGAATCCCGAGGCCGGCAATCGTCCAGTTGACGGCGGTGATAACGCCGATCTGGGCCCAGGTGAGGCCGATCAGCAGGTACGGTAGCAGCGCCAGGTTGATGGCGGCGTAGACGCCGATGTAGACGGCACGCCTCAGCGCGAGGACGTCTGCGAGTATTTCGCCGGGTGTCCGGGCCGTGTCGACCGCGGCCTTTTGTTGGTTATCGCGAGACAGCATATCCCCCAAACGGCCGCAGATGTGCGGCCTATAGAGGGAGACGCCGCTTGTGAGGGGTTGTTACCCGCTCACGGCAGGTTCGAGACCCTGTTATTCCTCGTCTGGGCGGTCGAGGAACGCGTATACGTAGACGAGGCCCGCCAGGCCGCCGCCGAGCAGGGGTCCCAGCCAGTACACCCAGTGGTCGTCCCACTCGCCCGCCACGAGCGCGGGCCCGAATGACCGCGCCGGGTTCATCGAGGCGCCCGTGAGCGGCACGCCCACGAGATGGTCGATCAAGATTGCCAGCCCGATGGCCAGCGGAGCAACGTTCCCCAGGCCCCGCTTGTCGACGGCGGTAGCGAACACCGTGAAGACGAGCACGAAGGTGAGGACCGCTTCGACGATCACGGCGGAATATGTTCCGGAGAGGGCCGCGTCGTTGATGCCGTGCGCACCCAGACTGCCCTCGACGGCGTCGTCGAACACGGAGATCAGCAGCAGCGCTCCGAGCACGGCACCCACGACCTGCGCAGCCACGTATACCAGCCCCGGGCCGACCTTCATACGGCCGGTGATCACCATCGAAAACGTGACCGCCGGGTTGACGTGCCCGCCGCTGATCCCGGCCGTCGCGGCTACCAGAGTGGCGATCGCCAGGCCGTGCGCCAGGGCGATGGCTGTGAGGGACGCCGCGTTTAGCTCGTTCCCCAGCACGTTGATGGTCACGACAACCGACCCTGCGCCCACAAAGACGAACAGCAGCACAGCGATCAGTTCGGCCAGTGCCCCCCGGAGCGTCTTCATGCCGAGGTCTTCGGACGTCAGCCCGAGCCCTTCGGAGGAAAGTTCCATCTGGCTCATGTCAGCCTCCTCGAAAGCGTTCTATTTGCCCGATAGAACGCCGCAATATCGAGGCCGGTTAACAGCGGGGCCGCTTACGCGGGAGCCGTCAGCCCTTGCTCCTGTGCCGGTAGAAGAGGACGCGTACACGCTCGATCGTGGCCATCCCCTCCCGCACCATCTCCTGGACCGTGGGCAGAAAGGCGTTGACCTTCTCTTCGACGTCAACGATCTCCACTACGATCGGCAGGTCAGAGGAGAACTCCAGTAGTCGCGAGGTGTGGATCACGCTGTTCGCACCATACCCCTCGATCCCGCGCAACACGGTCGCGCCAGCCAACCCCTGTTTGCGTGCCGCTTCTATTAACGCGAGGTGCAAGAGCTTGCCCTGCCAGTGGTCGCTCTCTCCCAGGAAGATCCGCAGAAGGACCGCTTCCGTTCCAGGTTCCATCTCTTACCTCTCCATCACCACGACCGCGCCGTGGCCCAGGGTGAACGCCGCGATGCCAACGACCAGGCTGAGCCCGACGTAGATCGCGCTGCGGACGGGGTCTCCCTCCCGGAGATATTGCCAGCTCTCGTATGTGAACGTGGAGAAGGTTGTGAAGCCGCCCAGCACGCCCACCGTCAGGAACGAGCGGGTCTCAGGGGTGAACGCCCCACGCTCCTCCACCAGGCCCAGCACGATACCGAGCAGACCGCAACCCAGCACGTTGACCCCCAGCGTCCCCCACGGGAAGCCCACTCCCAGCTGGCTGTACAACCGCACGGCGAGCAGATAGCGGGCGACCGCCCCGATTGCGCCGCCTGCCGCCACCATCAGCACCGTCATGCTGCTATCAAATCGTTTTGTCCGGCGGCATGCAACCGGACCGCCTGTCAGTGCGTCATTGGACCACCGGAGCCGCCGCGCCGCACCATGATGATCTCCGCCATGATCGCCACGGCGATCTCCTCGGGGGTCTCGGCGCCGATGTCGAGGCCGATGGGCGTATGCACGACCGCCACAGCCTCGGGGTCTGCGCCGTCGTCGACCAGGTGCTGGAGCACTGCCTTCACACGGCGCTTCGAGCCGATCATTCCCACGTAGGCCGCGCCACGGCCCACGATGCTCCGCAGGCTGATCTCGTCGTGCCGGTGGCCTCGCGTCACGCAGACGGCGTAAGTCGCGTCGTCGATGGGGTAGGAGGCCAGCACCTCGTCGAACCGGCCCCGCAGCACCTGGTCCGCGTCCGGGAATCGGTCCGCGTTCGCGTACTCGGGGCGGTCGTCCACCACGGTGACCCGGAAACCGCACATGGAGCCGAGGCGGCAGAGCGCATGGCCGATGTGCCCGCCCCCGGCGATGAGCAGCCGCACAGGCCGCTCGTACACCTCCACCATCACCGCGTATGCAGGCTGTTCCGCGGCCTCCTGGCGCGAGATCGATTCGCCCGCCAACGAAAGGTGCACGGTGCGCACGCCGTGGCGCCTGAAGATCGCGTCCGCGTCGCGGACGATCGCCGCATCGAGCACCGGGTCGCCGAGCGATCCGATTGTCGCGCCGTCCCTGCGGACAAGCATCTTCGCGCCGAGGGAGGCGGCGGCGGCTTCGCCCGCAGAGACTACAGTAGCCACGAAGATGGGTGGGCCACCTTCCGCAGCGCGCATCACTTCGGCCAGGATCCGGGAGGCGATTGATGCCATCAGACGTTGAACAGCACGTTGATCACGTCGCCTTCCTGGACGACGTACGTCTTGCCCTCCTGCCGCAGCTGCCCGTGCTTGCGCGCCTCGGCGTGCGAACCGAACTCCAGCAGCTTGTCCCAGGCAATCACCTCGGCCCGGATGAATCCGCGCTCGATGTCCGAGTGGATCCGCCCGGCGGCCTGCAATGCCGTGGCCCCTTCGGGTACCGTCCAGGCGTGGGTGTCCTTCTCCCCTGCCGTGAAGAACGTCACGAGCCCCAGCAGCTCGCGCGCCGCGCCCAGCACCGCGTCCGTGCCGCCGACCGGCGCGCCCATCTCGCCCCGGAACTCCGCCGCCTCGTCCGGCGGCAGTTCCGCCAGCTCAGCCTCCAGCTTTGCGCACACGGCAGTCGCGCGCGTCCGTGCAGCGCCGTAGCGGGCCTGGTACTCCGCGGCGATTTCGGGTTGCTGCGCGACTCGATCTTCGCCGATGTTGAGCACGAGAAGCATCGGCTTCAGTGAGAGCAGGCCGAAGTTGGCCAGCGCCTTCAGGTCGTCAGGGTCCGTGGTGGTGTTGCGCAGCGGTGTCTCGGCTTCCAGGGCCGTCTTCACGCGCAGCAGCAGCGCCTTCTCACGCTCCCCGGCCTCACGCTCCCCGGGCCGGGCGGACCGCACGGTGATGTCCAGCTTGTCCAGCCGCCGCTCGACTATGCCGAGGTCGGAAAAGATCAGCTCGGAGTCCATCGCGGTGATGTCCCGCGCCGGGTCGACGCTGCCCTCCGGATGGGGTGCGTCGGGCCGGTCAAAGTCCCGCACGACGTGAAGGAGAGCATCCGCCTTCGCCAGCGTCTCGGAGGCCGTCCCGGAGGGCCCTGCGCCCTTGTGAAAGATCGCCGGCAGATCGTGGAGCCGGATTTCGAGCGGCGTGATCTTCTTCGCACTCACCAGCTTGCCGAGCCGCTCCAAACGTTCGTCCGGGACCTTCACAGTTCCCAGGTGCTCCTGTGTCGGGTGGCGGGTTGCGCTCCCGTGCCCGGCGGTCAGCGCCTGGAACAGGGTCGACTTGCCGCTCCGGGGCACGCCGATGATCGCGAAGTCCATGGCGCCAGCGTACGGAGGCGGCAGCCGGGTGGCAATGGGGGTGGGTTCAGGGCCGCCGCAGGATGCCGTGCGTGCCGATGCGCCGCGGCAGGACCGTTTCGTCGTCCATCTCGAACGTGAGGCGATAGTTCATCGGGATACTCATTTCCCAGATGCCGCGGGTGCCCTTCACCGGCTTCACGCGCAGCGACGGGTGTGCCGGGTTGTCGAGGAAGAGGCCGAGCTTTTCGTAAGCCCTGCGCTATACTCACCTTCAACGAAAGGGAGCCCATAGATGGTAACTGCGGAATTCAATCCCCTCACGCCCAATTTCCTCGCCGACCCCTACCCGATGTACCGCGCGCTGCTGGAGCATAACCCTGTCTCCTGGAACGCCATGATGGAGGTCTGGGTCCTTGCACGGTACGAGGACGTCGACTTCGTCCTCACCCACCCGCAGATGTCCGCCGATCGCCAGCGCGCCCGCAACCGCTTCGCCCGGATGGCGGCCGAGCAACAGGAGAAGTTCGGCCCGTTCAGCCGCGCCCAGACGATGCTGAGCTCCGATCCGCCGCAGCACACGCGGCTGCGCCGCCTCGTCAGCAAGGCGTTCACGCCGCGCGCCGTGGAGGACCTGCGCCCGCGCATCCAGGAGATCGTCGATTTCCTGCTGGACGAGGCCGAGAAGAAGGGGGAGCTGGACCTCGTCCACGACGTCGCCTATCCGCTACCGGTCATCGTCATCGCGGAGCTGCTCGGCGTGCCCGCGGAAGACCGCGCCGATTTCAAGCGCTGGTCAGACGAAGTCGTGGCCACGCTCGGCGGGCCGTTCACGCCGCCGCACGTCTTCGAGCGCGCCCGCGCCGCGATTGAGTCTCTCGCGAACTACCTGATGCCGATTATCAAGGACCGGCGCGAACATCCGCGGGACGACCTGATCAGCGGTCTGATCGAAGCGGAGGAGTCCGGCCAGGTGCTGAGCGAGGACGAGATCTTCTCGACCGCCATCCTCCTCCTGATCGCCGGCAACGAAACGACCACCAACCTGATCGGCAACAGCATGAACGCCCTGCTGACGCACCCCGAGCAGTTGAAGCTGCTGCTGGACGACCCATCGCTCATCAAGTCCGCCGTCGAGGAACTTCTGCGCTTCGCCGGGCCTGTGCAGGCCACGGGCCGCGTCCTCAAGGAGGACATGGTCGTGGCCGGCCAGGAGATGAAGGAGGGCGACACGGCCTTCGTCCTCCTCGGCGCGGCGAACCGCGACCCGGCCAAGTGGGGCGCCACCGCCAACGAGCTCGACCTGGCCCGCAACCCTACGGACCACCTGGCCTTCGGCGACGGCATCCACTTCTGCCTCGGCTCCCCGCTGGCCCGCGCCGAGGCCCAGATCACCATCGGGACGCTCGTGCGGCGCTTCCCCAACCTCCGCCTCGCCGGTGAGCCGGAGTGGGGCGGCACTTTCATCATTCGAGGGGCGAAGAAGCTGCCGCTGGCGCTGATGTAGGCCGCACTCTGGAGCTGTCCTCAGATACGCTCTAACTCATTTCTTGCGCTTTTCTGATAACCCTTAACCGCACCTTTACTTGACGGGTGTTATGGGCCGGGACTAAGTTTCCAGACGCCAAAACAGCTTCCGACCGTTCCTCCGCGCCGGGAACGGGCTGGCCAGATACCAGGGGGTTATCGTGAGAAAAGCATTCGCAGCGGCCGCGCTTTTCGCGGTCTTCGCACTCTCCATCGGGCTATTCAGCGGCACTCAGGGCGCGCTCGCTGCGCCATCGTGCACGGCCACCGGTTTGGAGTCGGTGGTCACGGACAAGGCGGATTACTCGCCGGAGGAGATCGTCCACGCCTCCGCCTCCGGCTTCAATGCCGGCTGCGAGGTCACAGTCCGCGTCACCCGGCCGGACGGCTCCGTCGTCACGGGTGACGGTTCGTTTGATCCCTGGCCTGCAGCATACGACCTCGTGACCACGGCCCCCGATGGGACTTTCGTCTTCGACTACCACCTGGACGGCATCCTCGGCACGTACACCCTCGACGTCCTTGGCGCGGGCGATGCCGTGCTCGCCACAACCACGTTCACTGACGCGCGCAACATCACTTCCGTCATCCTCGGCGGCTCATCAGCCGGTGTCGTTGTATCGCCCGGTGCATCGATCACCACAGTGGTTAACGGGACCCTCACGGCAAACGACGACTGGGAGTCCACCAGTTGGCGCATCGCTACGACCTCCGGCTCCTTCACGTGCGTCAACACTCCCGACCACACGAACAACAACGGCAGCTACTCCGAGACGGTAACGATGACCGCGCCGGCGACGCAGGGCATCTACAACGTGTACATCGGGATCCACGAGACCAACGGCTGCAGCACGACCGCCGGCCAGTTCACGAACTACACCATGCCGGGCGCGGTCGTCGTCAACGAGGGGAGCATCCTCTTCGCAGACACGTTCTGGGCAAACTCCACGGACGATGACGACCTCGACTCCGGGGGCGTGAACGCCAACTGGACCACTGATAGCGACGGCAGCGGTAACGACGCCGCGCTCCGGAGCACGAGCGGCGATGGGTACGCGCGCCTCCGCAGCGGTCAGTCCATCGCAAAGACCATCTCCACCGCCGGCCGCGCCGGGATCCACCTGCTCTACACCTGGGGCCAGGAGACCGACAACGACAGCTCCGACGACGGAGACCTGATCGTCCAGTGGAAGACTTCGGCATCCGGCACGTGGCTGACGCTTAACACGCACGACCTTTCAAACAACAGCACTACGAGCCCCGGCACCAACTCGGTCGATGTCACCCTGCCGGCATCGGCGAACAACACGAGCATCGACGTGAGGTTCGTCGGCTCCACGACAGAGGACCAGGACCAGGCCCGCGCCGACAACGTGCTTGTCACGGGCGCTCCCGACGCCGATGCAGACGGCGTCCCTGATGCGACCGACAACTGCCCGGCCGTGGCCAATCCGACCCAAACCGACACCGACGGTGACGCGCTCGGCGATGCCTGCGACACCGACGACGATGGCGACGGCTTCTCCGACGCCGCTGAAGCCGCCGCCGGCTCCGACCCCCTCAACCCGGCCTCCACTCCCGAAATCTGCGACGGCGCCGACAACGACCTCGACGGCCTCACCGACGAGGGCTTCCCCGACACCGACGGCGACGGCACGGCGGACTGCGTCGACACCGACGACGATAACGACGGCTTCTCCGACGCCGCTGAAGCCGCCGCCGGCTCCGACCCCCTCAACGCC
>JBBISJ010000028.1:9657-9737 GCA_037441345.1 Chloroflexota bacterium | reverse complement strand
CTTCCCCGACACCGACGGCGACGGCACGGCGGACTGCGTCGACGCCGACGACGATAACGACGGCCAGGCAGACGCGGACG
>JBBISJ010000028.1:0-9557 GCA_037441345.1 Chloroflexota bacterium | reverse complement strand
AGACGGCCTGCGGCTCGGACCCGCTGAACGCCGGAAGCATGTCGCCGGACAACGATGGCGACAGCGTCCCGGACTGTGTCGACCCGGACGATGACAACGACGGCGTCCCGGACGGCTCAGACGCCTTCCCGCTCAACCCGGCGGAGTGGCTCGACACTGACGGCGACGGCACGGGCAATAACGCCGACACCGACGACGATGGCGACGGCCAGGCAGACGCGGACGAGACGGCCTGCGGCTCGGACCCGCTGAACGCCGGAAGCATGTCGCCGGACAACGACTCGGACAACGCGCCCGACTGCGTCGACCCTGATGACGACAACGACGGCCAGTCGGACGCGGACGAGACGGCCTGCGGCTCGAACCCGATGAGCAGCAGCAGTAAGTCCCCCGACAACGACTCGGACAACGTCCCCAACTGTGTTGACCCGGACGACGACAACGACGGCGTCCTGGACGGCCCGGACAACTGCGACTTCAACGCGAATCCCGGCCAGGAGGACAACGACGCGGACGGCGCGGGCGACGCCTGTGACAGTGACGACGACAACGACGGCGTCGCCGACGGACCGGACAACTGCGATTTCGTCCCCAACCCCAACCAGTTGAACAACGACAACGACAGCATGGGCGATGTCTGTGACCCGGACGACGACAACGACGGCACACCCGACGCCACCGACACGGACGACGATAACGACTTCTTCCCGGATACCGTGGAGCTTGCGGCCGGGTCCAACCCCTCCGACTACGACTCCAAGCCGGAAGTCTGCGACGGGCGGGACAACGACCTCGACGGCTGGCAGGACGAGGGCTTCCCGAACACCGACGGCGATGGCCGCGCCGACTGCGCCGACACTGACGACGATAACGACGGCTACCTGGACGCGGAAGAGACCTACTACGGTTCGAACCCGCTCCTCGTTTCCTCGAAGCCGAAGTGCATGGGCCTGACGCCGACGATCATCGGCACGCTGTACAACGACACGATCGGCGGCACCACCGGGGATGACGTCATCCTCGCCCGCGGCGGCGACGACATCATCGTCAGTTCTTCCGGCAACGACGTCGTCTGCGGCGGCGATGGCAACGATACGATCTACGGCGGCCTCGGCAACGACCGGATCAACGGCGACAACGGCGTCGACCAGATCTTCGGCCAGGACGGCGCCGACATCCTGAACGGCGGCGAGGACGCCGACCTGGTGGACGGCGGGACGGGCAACGACACCATCAGCGGCGGCTATGGCAACGACAACCTCCGCGGCGGCGACGGCGACGACCTGGTCTGCGGCAACGTCGGCAACGACATCGTTGACGGCGGCAACGGCAACAACTTGCTGAACGGCGGACTGGGCAACGACAGCATCATCGGCGGGCTGGGCAACGACGTCATGGACGGCGGCGGCGGCATCGACTCCATGAACGGAGGCAGCGGTATCAACACCGTCGGCCCCGTCGCCTGTCCATAGCAGCCAACCGCCCGGAATGACGACCGCCCGGAGCACGAAGCTCCGGGCGGTTCGTTCTCAAGAGCATCACAGGAAAACGTTGCCGGACGCCTTCCTGTGACGAGCCCAAAAGGGAGGGTTTGGGACCAATCGTAAAGACGCACACGTGCCGACGCCCGTTTCACGCCCGGGCGGCCTTTCACTCAACGTTCACCGCCCGCCTATGTGACGTGGTCGCGACGTATCGCCCCCGGCACCGTCCCGCGTTACATTAGGGGAGCACAGGAGGCTCTAGCGCTGGATCATTCATCCCCCACAACCACCGGCAGTCCGGAGCGTCGGCCGCTGCTGCGTGGCTGGCTCCACCTGGTCGCCGCCGCGCTGGCGATCGCCGGGCTGGTCCTCCTGGTGCTCCTCGCGGACTCCGCCGAGGCCTACGTCGGCGGCGCGATCTTCGCGGCGAGTCTGATCGCGCTCTACACCACGAGCGCCACGTACCACGTCATCACCTGGGGGAGGCGCATGCGCGGTGTGATGAAGCGACTCGATCACTCGATGATCTTCGTGCTGATCGCCGGAACTTACACGCCGTTCTGTCTCATCGCCGCGAGCACTGCCTGGGGGATCAGCATCCTCGCCGTGGTCTGGTCAATCGCCGGCGCCGGCATCGTCCTCAAGGTAGCGTGGCCGAACGCGCCCCGCTGGCTCGGCGTCGGCCTCTACGTCGGCACCGGCTGGGTGGCGCTTGTCGCCGCCAGCGAACTCGCCGACTGGTTCGCGGCTGTTCCCCTAATCCTGCTTGCGGGCGGCGGCATCCTCTACACGCTTGGCGGCGTGATCTACGCCCTGAAGCGGCCCAACCCCTTCCCGCGCGTCTTTGGCTATCACGAAGTATTTCACCTGCTGGTGATCGCGGGCAGCGCCATGCATTTCACACTGGTCGCGGCTTACCTGATGGGTGAATAGCCGTGGGTCAGGGCCCCAGCAATCTAAACCGTGGGTCAGGGCCCCAGCCCTGACACCGCCCTGCCCGTCTCGCACGCATCCAGGAGCGCACAACCCCCGCACCGCGGCGTCGCCCGGCACGCCCGCTTCCCGTGTGCCACGATCAACGCGTGGTACTCGTTGAACAGAGCTGCGTCTCGCGGCAAGGATGCCTCGAACCACTGCTGCCAAGCGTCGTAGGTGTCGTGCGCCGGACCTGTCCCCAGGCGCCGGAATATCCGTCTGGCGTAGGCGTCCACGACGAAGTGCGGCTGCCCCGCCGCGTAGAGCAGGATCGAGTCCGCCGTCTCCGGCCCGATTCCGTGAGTGGCGAGCAGCAACGGCCGCAGTTTGTCTCCCGGCGTCGCCAGCATCGCGGCCAGGTTGCCGCCGAAACGCCCGCCCAGGAGACCAACAAACGCTTTCAGCTTTCGCGCCTTTGAGCGGTAGAAGCCGCTCGGCCGGACCAGCACCGCCAATTCGCCCTCGGTCAGCCGCCGGATCCCATCGGGTGACAGCGCACCTGCGCCGCGCAGGTTCGCCAGCGCGCGTTCGACGTTTGCCCAGGCTGTCTGCTGGGTGAGGATCGCACCGGCGATGACTTCGAACGGGTCGTGGCTGCCGGGCCACCAGCCCTGTGGCCCGTACGCAGCCAGGAGTCGGTTGAACACCGTCGGAATTGGCGGAGCGCGCTGCGCCCCTACGTCTTGCGCCACGCCTGCGCTTCCGCCACCCAGTCCGGCACCGTGGCATCCAGCACGGCATCGTGGAAAGGCAGGTACGGCTTGATGTCCAGGACGGGTGTGCCGTCGATCGCGTCCAGGCCCTTCACTTTCAGGACGTTGCCCTTCAAGCCGGCCAGCGACACCGTCGTCACGAGCACCGGGTTCGGGCGGACCTGGCTGCGCGTCGCGAGAACGCCCATGAGCGGATACCTCGGGTCGTCGCGCGGGTGCAGTTGGGGCTTCGAGCCGCGTACCTCGTCCGGTACGAGGTGCGGCCAGAACACGACCAGGATGTGCGAGTAGCCGTCCAGCCCCAGCAGCATCGGCACATACTCAGGCCGGACAATGATGCGCGACTCAACGTCTATCCACCCGTCCACCATCTGCTTCTTGACGCGATTGCGGACGTAGCCGATGGGGCGCAGCGTGATGTGCGGCAGAACCGGGAACGCTTCGGGCCGGCGCTTGAAGGCGCGCCGAATGCGGTCGAGCATCGTCGTTCTATGGTCGCACAGACGTGTTGCCGGGCGCTCCGTGCGGCAGGAAAGCGACCAGGAGCACGAACGACGCCACGCCTGTGGTGCCGCCCAGCACGAACGGCGCGGACGGGCCGATCTGGTCCCACAGCACGCCCGCTGTGACGCTTGACACCAGCACCATCGCCCCAACCGCGCCCGTGTACAGTCCCAGCGCCGTCGCCCTGGCGGCTGCCGGGGCGAAGTCGACGACGAACGCCTTCCCCACGGCCTCGGTCAGCGCCATGTACGCGCCGTAAGCGACGAACAGCGGCCACACGGCGGCCGCATCCCCCGCGATGCCGAAGCCGAAGTACACGGCCGCGAACACGAGGAACCCCACCGCGATCACGTTGCGCCGTCCGAGCCTGTCCGAGACGACCCCCGCAGGTATCGCCGCCAGCGCGTAGACCGCGTTGAACGCGATGTACGCGCCCACCACCGCCGCATCCGACAGTCCCAGGTTTGACGCGCGGAGGATCAGGAAAACATCGCTGGAGTTGCCGAAGGCGAACAACAGGCTGACGCCGAGGAACAGGTAGAAGCGGCCACCCAGCGCAGCGAGCGGCACCGGCGGCTGACCGTCCGCCTTGCGGCGCGGCGGGTGTTCCCGCAGGCGGCCCAGGACAAGCACGCCGGCGGCGGCGGGAATGAACGCCAGCAAGAATACGCCACGGTAGCTGTGGTCCAGCAGGACGAACAGCCCCAGGCCGATCGCCGGGCCGCCGACCGCGCCGAGGGTATCCGCTGCCCGGTGGAACGCGAACGCCAGCCCGCGCGACTCCTCCGCCGTCACGTCGCCGATCAGCGCGTCACGGGGCGCCGTCCGGATGCCCTTCCCGAGCCGGTCCACGAAACGCGCGCCGAGCGCCGCCGGCCAGACGTACGATGCCGCGAGCAGGGGCTTCCCCAGCGCCGACAGGGCGTACCCGAGTACGACCAGCGGCTTCCGCATGTGCAGGCGGTCGGACAGCCACCCTGACACCGTCTTCGTCAGCGAGGCCGTGCTCTCCGCGACGCCCTCGATCAGCCCGACGGCCGCCGCCGGGGCGCCGAGCGCGGACGTGAGGAAGAGCGGGATGAGCGGGTAGATCATCTCGCTCGATATGTCCGTCAGGAACGAGACCAGCGCCAGCAGCTTTACCGGCTGGCTGACTCCAGCGGCGGGTGTATCGGGCTGATCGAGGGCGTCGGATTGCGCCACGCGGCCATTTTAGGCATACCCTGTGGTAGAATGCGCTACGCCCCAACACACCCACGGAGGAGTCAGATGGAAATCGGCCGCTTGCTCACCGCGATGGTCACTCCCTTCGACGCCGAAGGGAAGGTGGACTACGAGCAGGCGAAGCGCCTGGCGCTGGCCCTCCTCGACTCCGGCAGCGAAGGCGTCGTTGTCGCCGGCACCACCGGCGAGGCGCCCACTCTCACGCATGACGAGAAGCTGCGCCTTTTTGCCGAGGTCAAGTCGGCCGTGGGCAGCCGCGGCGCCGTCATCGCCGGCACAGGCACCTACAACACGGCTGAAAGCGTCGATCTGTCGCGCGCCGCGGAGCGCGAAGGCGCGGACGGAGTCCTGCTCACGACGCCGTACTACAGCAAGCCTCCGCAGGAGGGCCTCTTCCGCCACTTCGCCGCTATTGCAGACGCCGTCTCGGTGCCCTGCATCGTCTACAACATCCCCGGCCGTACCGCCGTGAACCTGACGGCCGAGACGCAACTCCGGCTCGCCGAGGTGCCGAACATCGCCGGTGTCAAAGAGGCGTCGGGCGACCTCGGCCAGATCGCGCGGATCATCGAGAACGCGCCGCCCTCGTACCGGGTCTGGAGCGGCGATGACGGGATGACCCTGCCGATCCTCGCCCTCGGCGGCTACGGAGTCATCTGCGTCGTGTCCCACCTGGTCGGAGCCCAGATGCGCCGGATGATCGAGGCCCAGCTCGACGGCGATGCCCGCACGGCGGCGGCGATCCACCGCCGGCTCCTCCCGCTCATGTCCGACCTGATGACGCTCGGCCCCAACCCTGTGCCGCTGAAGTATGCCATGCGCCGGCTCGGCTTCGCCGTGGGCGGCTTCCGCCTCCCCCTCTGTGATCCCGATGACGCCACCGGCGAGCGGATCATGGCCGCGGTGCGCAGCCAGCAGATCGACCTGGCCGCTGCCGTCTGAACGGCGCCTAACGCGTAACAGGAGGGCGGCCAAATGGCCGCCCTCCTGTCGGTACGGAATGTGGGGTTATTTCGTAGACCGAACGCGCCGTGGTGCGCGGAGCAACAACCCGCCCGCGACTGCCAGGGCAATCGCAACGCTCACGATTCCAACCCAGGGGATACCGAGAGTGTCTGCCGGGCGACCGCCGGTAGGCCCTACGCACATGCTCGCGCAGGTAAGTTGTCAAGCGCGCCGAGGGCCGCTCACCCCCCGAACATCGGAGGGGTCCATCGGATGGACTATGGGACCCCGCCGATGCGCGTGAAGCTCCACTGGTAAGAGACCGTACTCCAGGGTTCGTTGAACTCGTCCACGCAACTGCCTGAAAACGCGTTCGCATCGCGCGGGAACGAGAACTCGGTTTGCTGGCAGATGGTCGTGGTTGTCGTCAGTACCGACCCGTCCTGTTCCGGAGGAACCGGTACGGGAACAGAAGTACGGGCTATCCTCGGCGGCGGCGGCGCCGTCGGCGGCAGTGTCGGGGTGACCGGGACGACGTCCGGAACCGGGATTGCGATGAACGGTGTGATGGCGCTGCCGGTACCGTTTTCGCAATCGTCGTACCAGGAAACCTCAATCCCGCCGGAAGCCGAATAGAACCACTGGGTCATGTCGGCCGCGTCTTCCCAGAGGATAAGCATCTGCTCTTCCGGGCCGGTAAGGCCCTCACCGGCCTGCAAGGTGCCGGACGCTGAGTCGTAGCAATAGGGATCGGGATAGCTGAAGCTCCAGGACCATTCGATCTCACCCGTCGCGAAGAACGGCCGGCAGCCACAGCCGAAGAAGTAGTCTTCGTCCTCCTCCCAGAGGATGTTGGCCGTGACCGTCCAGTCCTGCGTGTAGCACTCCCACTCCACGCAGCTGTGGTGATAAGTCCCGGTCGCCGTGCCGATGAACCCCTTGCAGCTCTCGGTATCCGCATGGGTCTTCAGCTTGTCTCCAGCCGCCAGGCTGACGGTCTTGTGGCTGTTGCTCACGATGATGATCACTTCCTGCAAGTCCTCGCCGGGGTAGTCGCGGCAGAAGCGTTTCTTCTGGTCACGCGACCAGTCCTCGGGCGCCTTCCACTGCCCGGCGATCTTGGGGATCGCCCAAATATGGGCGTCAGGTTCGGGGACGATGTAGTTTTCGAACGTCACTTTGCGCACGTTGTTCGCGAATGTGAACTTGTAGTAACGCGCCGACAAGCGTGTCATCAGGTTGGTGATTATGTCGTCCGATGTCGTCGTGAGGTTCCTCGTTCTCGTGAGGTTAGGTTTCAGGCCGGGCTGGAACAGCGGGCTGGCCGGCTTCGGGCCCTTGTACAGGGGAAATACCAGTTCAACCGGCGTCTGATTCCAGTTGTGTGTGGCGAAGTCGTCGAAGTTGTCGACGAAGGGATACGCCAGGTCAACTGCATCTTCGTTCTGCTTGCCAGGTGCAGCCGCCTGCTGCCAGATGCTCTTGACTATCCCGTCGC
Organism: Chloroflexota bacterium; assembly: GCA_037441345.1. Taxonomy (GTDB): domain Bacteria; phylum Chloroflexota; class Dehalococcoidia; order SM23-28-2; family RBG-16-64-32; genus DATKKM01. The sequence goes on along the minus strand of JBBISJ010000028.1, from coordinate 2,214 downwards.
CCTGGGCCATGGAGGCATGGAAGAAGAAGAGCCAGGAGGCATACCGGTGGTCCTGCTCATCCCGCGGATCTCTGGTAAGACGGCGGTCAAGTGTGTTGAAGAACCCCTTGAGAAGCCTCTCCAGTTCCGGTGCTGTGGCGAGACCGAGTTCCATCAGGACGCGTTCGGCGGCCCATTGAGCCGTCGAGTCCTTAAGCCAGAAGGGTTCCGTGTAGTCGTAGCTGTGCTGTCCAACATGCGCCAGCTCATGGGCGATATCGGAGGTCAGCAGGGTCCCGCCAATAGTAATGTCAATCATGACAGCGCTAGCGTGCTTGTTCGGCGCGGTATAAGGGGCCACGTAGTTGGCGTAGCCGCCACCACCGTGGTTAAACGGGCATGTGGGGCTGCCGCAACCCGCCCAGCGGGGGTCAACGTCGCCGACCTCGACGAAATATATGTCGATCGCGCTGTCGGGGTTAATGGCCGGATCTCCGGGCGTATCCGGATTGTCGAATGGGAAGATTGCCTGTAGCTTCGGCCACACCTCGTTGACCTTGTCCATGCGGGTCGGCAGCATCCACGCGTTTGACTCGGAGGCCCAGACGCGAACCTTGCCTCCGGCCGCTGCAAGGTTCACCCACGGCTCCGCCGCGGCGGAGGAAACCGTCCGGGCCACGGCGGGCGGGTTGTTAAAGATGCTTATTGGATCTGCCGGGCGAGCCATGAACGGCTCCAGGTCCGTCAGCACTTCCGGGCTGAGGGTAGCCTCGTTCTCGAGCACCTCCGCGAACAGGTCCGTCGCCTCGTGGTGGGCGATGATCGGGCTCTGGAACCCGGCCGGCAGGTCCGGAGTCTGGAAAAGCGCGTAGGCCCGGTACCGTAGTGAGTCCTCGTAGGTGATCTCGCCGTTCGCGAGCGCCTGCGCGATCAGCGCCTCGCTCGAGGGTGGCGGCTCCAGGCAGTTCTTGTTATAGAACGTCCCCATGAGGATAACGTCAGACAGGTTGACGCTGTTTGACTCGTTCAGGTCAAGGCGCTGATTGTAGCCGCCCTGTCCCTCTGATTTGTTGTACGAAGGCCCCATCAGGATCACGTCCGACAGGTTCGTAGTCTTCGAGTCGTTGAAGTCCGTAGGCCAGGCATCGGTCGGCTCGTCGTTGGCCGTTGTTGTCGCCGGACAGTGGGCCGCAGGGTCCGTGCCTACGTGTGTCTCCAGGTCCGCGTTGAAGCCGTCGCAGTCAAAGTCGTTGCCCGCAAGTTGCCATTCAGGTAGGCCCTGGGCGAAGTTGGACCAGTCCGGGCAGTTGTCGTCGTCGTCCAGCACCCCGTCGCCGTCGCTATCGCCAGGGAGCACGTCGCCAGAAGTCTCGTCTAGAACGCCCTGGATCTCACCGGCCGTTGCGGCGGACCCGGGCGCCGGCAGCACGACAAATGCGCTGATCAAGGTCATCAGTGCCAGCTTTAGTGCCTGCGCGCTCATGTTTCACTTGTTCCTTTGTTCTATCGCTTCCCTCGCACCTACGCGCAGCTCTTGTTGTAGAACGGCCCCAGCAGCACCACATCGCTCAGGTTCACGCTGTTGGAGGCGTTCAGGTCGAACCGCGGGTTGTAGGCCGGGTTGCCCAGCGACTTGTTGTACGAAGGGCCCATTAAGACCACGTCGGAAAGGTTCGTCGTGCGGCTGTCGTTGAAGTCGCTCGGCCAGTAGTCCGCCTCGTCGTTCGTCGTCGCCGTCAGGTTGCAGTGCTTCGCCGGGTCCGTGCCGACGAACTGCTCCCGCGCCAGGTTGAAGCCGTCGCAGTCGGCGTCGCCGGCCGGCACCGTCCACGGCGGCAGGTTCTGGGGCGTGTTCGGCCAGCTCGGGCAGTTGTCGGCCCCGTCGATCACCGTGTCCGCGTCCGTGTCCGGGTCCACCGGGTCCGTACCCAGCGTGAACACCTCCGTCTCGTCGCCGAGGCCGTCGCCGTCGTAGTCGTCGTTCGGGCTGTCGTGGCAGCCGTCCGTGTCGATCACGCCGTCGAAGTCCTCCCGCGCCTGGTAGGGCGTCAGGTAGAACGTCGGCTCGTCACCTGTGTCCGCGATCCCATCCGCGCCGACGTTGGCGTCTGTCGCCGGGCAGTCGTCGGTACCGTCCGGGAACGTGTCGTAGTCGTTGTCCGGTTCCGGGCAGCCGTCATCGTCATGGAACCCGTCGTAGTCCTCGGCAACGTTGCGGCAGTCTGCGGTGCTGCC
>JBBISJ010000027.1:0-38023 GCA_037441345.1 Chloroflexota bacterium | reverse complement strand
CAAGCGGAATCAGGAAGTATAGCCAGATTCAAAGCGTGCCCATGATAGGCAGGGGGGTAGTGATGGGTCAACGTGAGTGGCAATGGAACAATGGGACAGTTGAGCAAGGGAAAGGGGAATAGCCGCGATGCCCGGCGTAGGATTGTGTTGCGGTGCGATAGAATGCACGGCGAGTGCTAGCAAGGATCAGGATCGATGACGACTGTTGAAGCGCCCCCCGGGATCACCTACGAAACGCTGGTGCCGTGGTTCAGCGAGCATGTTGAGCCGGTTAAGTCGCTTACGGCGAAGGTGGTGGGGCACGGGCGGTCGAACATCACGTACCGGGTCGAGGCCGAGGACGGCAGGGCGTGGGTGCTGCGGCGGCCGCCGCTATCCCACGTGCAGGCGACGGCGCACGACATGGGGCGGGAGTTTCGGATCATTTCGGCGTTGCAGCCGATAGGGTTCCCGGCGCCGAGGGCGTATGCGCTATGCACCGACGAATCGGTGATCGGGGCGCAGTTCTACATCATGGAGTTCGTGGAAGGGTTCATCGCCGTGGACTCAGCGGAGGTGGCAAGGCGGTTCAACGAGGCAGACCGGAAGCGGATCGGCGAGGAGCTGGTGGACGTGCTGGTGCGGCTGCACTCGTATGACCCGGAGGCGATTGGACTTGGTGATTTCGGGAAGCCTCAGGGGTACCTGGAGCGGCAGGTGCGGCGGTTCGGCGACCAACTGGAGCAGATCCGCTACCGGGAAACGCCGGAACTGGACGAACTGGCCCGGCGGCTGAAGGCATCTATTCCGCCGGAGCGAAAGGCGGGGATTGTTCACGGCGACTACCGGCTGGACAACGCGATCCTGAACGACGAAGGGCACATCATCGCGGTGCTGGACTGGGAGATGTGCACGCTGGGGGACTCGCTGGCGGATATGGGCCTGTTGCAGATGTACTGGGGCGGGCCAACCAGCGCCCAGGTGGCGGTGGGGAGCGCCTCGGTCATGTCGCTGCCGGGCTTTCCGACGTGGGAGGAGGCGGCGAAACGGTACGAGACCCAGAGCGGAGTGAGCCTGGAGGGGCTGGACTTCTACACTGTCCTGGCGCACTTCAAACTGGGTGTAATCCTGGAGAACATGTACAAGCGATTCCTGGCGGGAGGAACGGTGGGCGCCGGGTTCGAGATCATCGGGCATCAGGCGGAGGTCCTGGGGAGACGGGGGTTGGAGATCGCGGACAGGAGCGCGATCGCGACGTTGCGGGGGTAGGTTCAGAGCCAGCGATTGTGCCGTGCGGCACTGACGTTAACAGCGGGGGCCCGCTAGTCTTGGGCTGAAGGAGGCGTCACATGCCGAAGAAGACGTTCAGCGCCGAAGAGGCGAAGAAGATCGGAGAGACGATTGGCATCGACTGGAGTTCGGCGCCATTCGACGTCGAGCAGTACCGGATGGGCCTGGATGTCGAACTGGAGCACGGCGTGGTCGACCCACAGACCAATGTGACGGGCAGCGACCCGATCGTGACGGGGAAGATCGCTCTGGCGCATCTGAAGGAGTTTCCGGACTACTACACGAGGTTGGCGAAGATGGAGGCCGAGGCCGAGGGAAAGGCGTAGGGGATGGCGTACGACGAGCGGCTTGCAATCCGCATCCGTGAAGTGATCGGCGGACGGCCGGACGTGACGGAGAAGAAGATGTTCGGCGGGATTGCGTTCATGGCCGGCGGCAACATGGCGTGCGGGATCGTGGGGGACGAGTTGATGGTGCGCGTAGGGCCGGACGCCTACGAGGATGCGCTGGCGCGGCCACACGCCCGGCTGATGGACTTCACAGGGCGGCCGATGAAGGGAATGGTGATGGTGGGGCGCGACGGGATCGCGGCTGACGATGGGTTGCGGGAGTGGGTCGGCCGGGGGCTGGCTTACGCCGGGAGCTTGCCCCCGAAGCGGTAATGTTTGCCGGCCGTGCAGACCTGAGGGATTGCAGCTACGTCGAGCGCTGCTGGGCAGGATCCGAGCGAAAGTGGAAGGGTTGGTCGACGAGGCGGGGCGGCCGGCCGTAGGTGACGGCCATCGCGACGGAATTCAATGAGTCATCGGTGATTAGCTGGAGGACGGCTTCGGCGATGGTCTCGGGCTCGATTAGGGGCATTGCCTTGAGGAAGGCGTCGCGCATGGCGACCTGCTCCTGGGTCATGCCTTCCGAAACCGCTGTAACCATCGGTGTGTTCACAACACCGGGGCAGATGCAGTTGACGCGGATGTTCGCCTCCGGCAAAAGGTAGGCAAGGGAGCGGGTGAAGCCGACCACGCCGTGCTTGGCGGCGGCGTAGATGGGGTCGGGGACGTAGGCGATGAGGCCAGCGATGGACGCGGTGTTGATGATGGCGCCGCCTCCGCGACGCTTGAGCGCCGGGACAGCGGCCTGCGTCCCCGCGATGACGGCCCAGAGGTCGATCAAGAGCGTGCGTTGCCAGTCGTCCTCGCGCGCGTCCGGAAAGCGCGGCTGCGGGGTGCCGACGCCGGCGTTGTTGTAGAGGATGTCGAGGCCGCCGTATGTTGTCTCGGCAAATGCGACCATGTTGTCGAGGTCGGAGCGCTTGCGCACGTCGGTGGGGACGAACGCCGCCTTGCCGCCGGCGGATTCGACCATGCGGACGGTGCCGGCGCCGCCGCTCTCGTTCATGTCGGCGATGACAACCGAGGCCCCTGCCGCGGCCAGGGCGACCGACGTGGCCCTTCCTATCCCGGACCCGCCGCCGGTAACGATCGCAACTTTCCTGTGGATATCCATGAGTGACTCCTCTTCGCTCCGTGTTCGGTAAGTGTGACCGAACCAAAGAGCGCTGGGCAAGTTCGGTTGCGTGTGGATAACCGGGGCGGCGATAATTCGCGAGGCTGATGACGCGAACCCAACTTCTCGCGGCCGAAGGGAGCCTGCTGGCCGGTGGACTGCTTCTTCTCTTCCTGCTCTTCGGATTTCCGCTGAGTGGTAGCGGCGATGGTCCGGTCGTGGATGGCGATGTTGCGGGCGCCGTGGATGTGAACGTGAAGCCGGGTGAACCCGGTGGCGACGGAGGCGGGGACACCGGCGGCGGCAGGTGCGCCCTGCCGGTGGACAGGGATTTCCTCTCTGCCAACCAGATCGTAACGTTCTACGGGAACCCGTACACGGAGCACCTGGGTATCCTTGGCGAGCTACCTCCCGAGCAGTTGATCCAGCGGCTCAAGGAGCAGGCGGAGAGGATCGATGGGGCGAACGGCTTTCGCGGAGTGCAGATGGGGTTGCATCTGGTGTCAACGACAGCGCAGCCGGACCCGGGGAGCGACGGACTGTACCGTTTGCAGACGGACCTCGAGACGCTGGGCGAGTGGGTTGACCTGGCGTGCGACAACGGGCTGTTGATCTTCCTGGACCTGCAGGTTGGGCACGCGGACGTGGCCGCAGAGGTCGAGCGGATTGCGCCGTTGCTGGCGGAGCCGCACGTGGAACTGGCGCTGGACCCGGAGTTCAGGATGGCGCCCGGCGAGGTGCCCGGGCAGGCGATCGGAAGCTATACGGCGGAGGAGATCAACGGTGTGCAGGAGCTGCTCGAAGCGATCGTTGAGGAGAACGGCCTCCCCGACAAGGTGCTCGTCGTGCACCAGTTCCAGGAGAACATGATCGAGCGGCCGTGGGAGATCGCGGTGTACGCCAGGGTGCGGACAGTGGTGGTGATGGACGGATTCGGCGAGCCGGCGTCGAAGAAGGCACAGTACATCAGGTACGCGCAACCGGGGCCGTATTCCGGGATGAAGCTCTTCTACAAGCAGGACCACCCGCTGATGACCGAGGAAGAGGTGGCGCGGCTGCGGCCTGACGTGATTATCTACCAGTAGAGCGGTACGTTGAGCCGAGGCGCACGTCAGCGCCCCGCGTGACGGTGAAGATGTGGACGCTTGACTCGAGAGTCTCCTCCCCACCGATGACGAGGGAGAGAACGAGGAGCCAGAGCTGATCGAACATCCAGGCCGCGCCGATGCCAACGAAGGCGAGGCCGATGACCGACGTGCGGAACCCCTGTAAGAACGTGAGCACCTTCGCCGGATCGCGGATGGGCCGCGTGACCCCGTCCCATTCCCGGCGAAGTCCGTGCAGCGCAATAACGCTGCCCGCTGCGGCGAGTGCGAGCTGTGCGAGGGTGGCGAGTCCCGGGATCATTCCCGAGCAGATTGTACCGCCCCGTTCGCCTGGCGGCCGGCGGCAAACAGTACAGCGAGACCGGCGACGCCGGCAACGACGGATGCGGCGAGTATGCCGACGCGCCCCTGGTCGGTGAGCGGGGCGGAAGCGAACGCCAGTTCGTTGATGAGCAGGGCAACAGTGAATCCGACGCCGCCCAGCAAGCCGATGCCCATCATCTGGGGCCACGTAACCCCGTCGGGAAGCCGCGCGATGCCCGTCCGGACGGCGAGCCAGCTGGCGGTAAGAATGCCCACTGGTTTGCCGATGAGCAGGCCGATGAAGATGCCGAGGGTAAGTGAGCTGCTGAGGGAGTCGGAGAGCACGCCATTGCTTAGCGGAACGCCGGCGTTCGCCAGGGCGAACAGCGGAACGACGACGAAGCTCGTGACGGGATGCAGCAGGCGCTCCAGCCGGTCTACGGGCGCTTCCGTGCCCTCAACCACGTCTTCCATCTGACCCAGAAGCTGCTCGGCTGATTCGACGTCGCCGCGGGCGCTCGCGCGGCGGAAACGGCTGGCGAGGTCGGTCAGAGCAGGGAGGAAGCGCCCTCTGCCGTAGTAGGGATTCACGGGGGTCATCAGGCCGAGTGCGACGCCGGCGATGGTGGCGTGCACCCCCGACGCGAAGACGGCAGCCCAGACGCAGACGCCCACCAGGAGGTAGGCGAGCGTGTCCTGGACGCCGAGCCGGTTCATTGTGTAGATGACCGCGAGCAGGATTCCCGCCAGCGCGAGCGAGTCGAGGGCGATCCTATCTGTGTAGAAGATGGCGATGACGAGAATCGCCCCGATGTCGTCAACGATGGCAAGGGCGAGGAGGAAGACGCGAAGCTGGGACGGGATCCGACGGCCGAGGATGGCGAGAATGCCGAGAGCGAAGGCGATGTCGGTGGCCATGGGGATGCCCCAACCAGCCTCGCCGGCGCCCCCGGCGTTGAACGCGGTGTAGACGACAGCCGGGGCGAGCATGCCGCCCGCGGCCGCCAGACTTGGGAGTGCCGCTCTGTCGACGCCACGGAGTTCGCCCCGAAAGAGCTCTCGCTTGATCTCCAGGCCGACGACGAAGAAGAAGAGGGTCATGAGGCCGTCGTTGACCCAGCGCTGCAGGTCTTCTTCGATGTGGAATACGCCGAACACGCGCAGCTCGAAGGTCTGGTGGATGAGGTCGAAGTAAGACCGGTCCCAGGGTGAATTCGCCCATGCGACGGCGATAGCTGCGGCCAGTAGAAGGATGGCGCCGCTAATGACCTCTGTGCTGATGAACACCTGGATGGGCAACGAAACCCGGCGGGCCAGGTAAGAGCGCTCGGAGCGTTGCTGTCCGTTGCCGCGAGGGCTGCCGCTGGGCGGCGATGAAGAGCCGGTCACGCGGTCATCTTGCCACGTTTCTCTCGGAGCCGTCGCGCTCACCAGTTGAGGTTGCCTGTTAGCGTGGCTCCACCGGCCAGCGCCGGTGGGGACTCAGGCGACAATCTCGGTGGGCTGGACGGGACGTTGTTCCAGATACGACCGGTGCGCCGCCAACGCCAAAACAAGCGCGGTGCGTCCGTCGTTCCCATCGACGGGCACCGGTGTGTCACCATGCACGCATTCTACGAATGTGCGTAGCTCCGCCACGTAAGCAGCGCCCCACCGCGGAACGAACACCGGCTCGCCAGGGACAGCCGCCGGTGGCGCTGCTGGCCCCGCCGAAGCCAACGCGCGAGTGCCGCACACCTCCAGCCGCTGATCGTACCCATGCCCCGAGACGCGGTTGTTGTTGACGGTGGCTACGACGCCGTTCCCGAAACGGACCGTCGTCACGGCGTAGTCGGGGTCGTCAAGCTCACCGATGCAACCTCCCGCCGCACTGACCTCTACTGCTTCCGCGCCGGCGAGCCATCGGGCTGTATCGAGGCCGTGGATCGCCGTGTCGAGGAAGATGTCGCCCGGCGGCCGCACACCCGAATCGCGGGCCGGATCGAGCTCCACGATGTGAATCGTCACGAGCGTGCCGATGTCCCCGGACCGCACCTTGTTGTATGCCGAACTTATCCCGGGATCGAAACGGCGGTTGAATGCGACCATCAGCTTGACGCCCGTCCGTGCGACGGCGGCGAGCGCCGCGTCGGCCCGTTCGAGCGTCCGTTCGAGCGGCTTTTCGGTGAGGATGTGCAGTCCGCGCTCGGCGGCCGCCTCGATAACTGCTGCATGAGTGTGTCCGGGCGTCGAGACGACCACGGCATCGAGCCCGCCGTCATCCAGCATTGCAGCAGCGTCGGTGTATGCCCGTTCGACCCCCAGTAGCCCCGCGCATTCCTCGGCGCGGCCGGGCATGGTATCCGCGACGGCCGCCAACCGGGCGCCCGGAACGCGCCTGGCGATGTTCTCCGCGTGCACCATGCCCATCATGCCCGCACCAATCAGGCCGATCCTTACCTCGCTCACAAGCCAAGGCTCCGCAGGTACCGGCGATCTCGCTGCGCGCTGGCGCGAGGATTGCCCATGCCGGGCGGAAGCTCGTCTTCGACGACTATCCAGCCGCTGTATTCGCTCCGCCGCAGCTCGGCCACTAACGCCGGAAAGTCAACATCGCCGGTGCCAAGCCCATAGTAGATCCGGTTCTCCAGCGCCGCGAAGTAATCCCATTCGTTCTCCCTGGCCGCGGAGGCGACATCGGCATGGCAGTCCTTGAAGTGGACGTGCCAGATCCGCTCGCGGTATCGTCGCAAGGCCTGGAGTGGATCGCCGCCCGCGTAGGCCCAATGACCGGTATCGAAGCAGAGCCCAACCAGGTCGGGCGGTGTCATCTCCAGCAACCGCTCGGTCTCCTCGGCTGTTTCAATGAATCCCGCGCAATGGTGGTGGAAGACGGTGCGCAGCCCGGTTTCGTCCGCCACCGCCTTTGCAATCTCCGTCACGCCGCGAGCAAACGTCTCCCACGCGTCGGGCGATAGGCCGTGCTCCGACTTGATGCGGCCGGCGTTCTTCGTACGCGCCGGATTTGCGCCGTTCGCGTCCGCCAGTACGAGGTAAGGCCGCTCGGGTCCTCGGCTTTCACACGCCGCCAGGAGCCTGGCAGTTCGGAGGGCACGTGTGCGTCCCTCCCCATGTGCCCGGGGGTCCGCCAGTGTTATCGGTACCAGTGCACCGATCATCTGGAGTCCATGTGAGGTCAGGGCGCTCTGGAGCCCGGCAGGGTCGGTTGGCAGGAACCCCCACTCGCCCAGTTCAGTGCCGACGTAGCCGGTCGCTGCGAGTTCTACGAGCACCCGCTCGTACGGTGGGAAGTTCGCCGGGTCATAGCCGCCCATTACTCCCCAGGAGCACGGCGCATTTCCGACGAGGATGTCTTCCATGGGCGCAATGTACGCAAGTGTGGCGTGGCGCACAAATCGCGGCGAGTGGCGGCAACCGGGGCCGGGCATCCCCCCCCCCGGAACCTCAGCACCAGGGGCGCGTACCGGGAAATCGGTATTCCCCCGGGGTTGAAAATCCGCGCGAAAGGCGTAGATTGAGGGTGCAATCCGCCGTGCCGCCGCGCCGTCCTGGCGCAGACGGCGGATTGCGAGGAGGAGCCGTGACGCCCCAATCGTCACCGAAGCCGCGCCGAAGGACGACGAGTTACCGGCCCCCGAAAGCGCGGAAGATTGTGAAGGCCCCGCAGGTGCCGGCGAAGCGCATGCCGATCGCGGTGCCGCGAGACTATTTCAGCCCGTTCGCGACGCGGGGTTGATGCCGCGCTTCCGCTGCGACTGCGAGTGGTTGACCCCGTGAATTTATGGTAAAGTAGTCTGCCCCTGCACATGCGGATGGGAGGGAGACCTCCGACATGTCGAACAGACGGCGAGAGACGGGGCAGGTACTGGTCCTGATGATCCTCGCGATGACGGTGGTGTTCGTGGTGGGTGCGATCGTCGTGGACCTGGGCCTGTGGATGAGCGAACGGCGCGGTGCGCAAAGTGCCGCGGACTTCAGTGCGCTCGCGGGAGCGCAGGAGCTGGTGAGCGGCGTGACCGCGGCGGACCAGGCATCGGCATTCGACATCGCCACGCAATTCGCCATCGCCAATGCGGTGGATCCGCTAGCCATTGACTCCGGACCTACGACGGTCTGCTCATCCGGGAACAGTTGCATCAACGTCGGTTCGTCCAACTGCCGCGAGGATGGGACCGACAATATGCCGTGGGTCGAGGCGAAGATCAGGCGACCGGGAGCGGCGCTGTTCACCTCACTCTTTGGTCTGCTGGATGCGGATGTCGGGGCGGTGGCCCGCGCGTGCGTTGGCTCGTTGCTTGCCGCCAACTCGCTCAGCCCGTTCGGCGTGCAGACGAACTTCGCACCCGCGATCGGCCCGGCGGAGTCGGACGCACAGTGTGACAACGACCTGGACGACGACGGCGACGGCGAAGTCAACGATGGCTGCCCGTTGTCCGGTTGTCTGGAACCCAACCCGGCGAACCCGACGCAGACGCGGCCGATCTACGGGTCCGTCTGCATCCTGAAGACCAGCGGCCAGGGCGGCGTCAGCGGGCAACGGGGTCAGCTGACGCTCGGCAACACGCAGTGCGACCAGACGAGCAGCAACACCCTGCGACACGACTTCCACTATGGCGCCGGAGCCAACTGCCAGATCGGGCAAGAGGTGAACACGGGCAGCGGGACCATTAACGGGCTCCTACAGGGGCTGGAAGACCGACTGGCGGAGGAAGGGAAATGCGACGAACTCTTCGCCACCGGTCACACAGGCTGGGACGACTTTGACGAAGTGTTCAGCATCACGGGCGGCGGGTCCGGGCCGGTCGTACCTTCGGCGGACGATGTGTTCTCGGTGAACGACTGCTCGATTACGTCAGGTGTGGATGGTGTTGCTCCCGACCCCGAGGGGCACGTGCACACGTACGTGCCGCGGGCGATTGACCTGGTATTGATCGACCAGCTCGATCAGGGCTCGCAGACGGCGACGATCACCGGGTTTGCGGCGTTCTACGTGATCGGGTGTTTCAGGGACAGTACGTCGGCGGCCATGAAGGCCCAGATCGAACAAGACCTGACCAACTTCGATTCGTTCTTGAACCGGTGTGAGCACCCGACGGGGCAGGACGACATCCTGGGGATCTTCGTCAAGAGCCTCAAACCGCCGGATGTCGTCGGCGACCCCAGTCCTAACTCTCCAGTCGTGGTCGTGCTGGTGAAGTAGGTTCGACCAGCTAGGCGTGGTCCGTGGTGGCGCCACCGTCCACCGGGATGACAGCGCCCGTCAGGTACGAGCCCGCGCGAGATGCCAGGAAGATGGTGGTCCCCGCCATGTCCTCCGGCTGGCCGATACGGCCCAGTGGGATGGAACTGCGAATGGCGTCGCCGAACCGTTCGAGGGTCTCGTGCATCATCTTGCTCTCGAAGGGGCCGGGAGCGATGGCGTTCACGGTGATGTTCTTCGAGGCGAACTTGCGGGAGAGGACGCGGGTCATGTGCAGGACGGCGGCCTTGGTGGCGGAGTAGGCGTAGGTGTCGAGGAACGGCGCGCGGATGCCGTCTATCGAGCCGATGTTGATGATGCGGGCAGGGTCGTCCGCGGAAGCGGCCTTCTCGAGGAGCGGGAGTAGCTGGCGCGTGGTGTGGAAGACGCCCTTCACGTTGAGGGAGAAGCAGCGGTCGAAGGCTTCGTCGGGGAACGTCTCAAAGGGCGCGCCCCAGTTGTTGCCGGCGTTGTTGACAAGGATGTGCAGCCGGTCCTCACGCTGCGAGATCTCGGCGGCGAGGTGCTTGCAGCCGTCCTCGGTGCTGAGGTCGGCCTGGATGGGGATGCACTCGCCGGACTTCGAGAGTTCGGCGGCGACGGACTCGATGACGTTGAGCTTGCGCGAAGAGATGTAGGTTTTCGCGCCCGCCTCGACCAGTCCCTGGCTGATCATGAGGCCGATACCTTGTCCGCCGCCTGTGACAACGGCGACTTTGCCCTTGACGGAGAAGAGGTCTTGCATAGTGTTCCTTTCGTGCGGGCCCCGTGCCGGGGCGACGCGACGGATTGTAGCAGGTGTGAAGAGTGAAGAGTGAAGAGTGAAGAGTGTATATCCACAGATGACACCGATGGGCACAGATTGGATTCGGGAGGATTGGGCGCGGTACCGGGCACTGAGGTGCCAGGCGTGCAACGACGTTCAGTCGTCCACGATGAAAATGGATTTGTATTCCGAGTAGTGCTCCAGGGCGGCCATACCCTGCTCGCGACCGAGGCCTGACTGCTTGACGCCGCCGAATGGGCCCTCGATGTGGACGGAGGACGAGGAGTTGATGGAGAGCATGCCGGTCTCGACGCCGCGGGCGACACGGAGGGCGCGGCCGATGTCCCGGGTCCAGATGCTGCCGGAGAGGCCGTAGATCGTGTCGTTGGCGAGGCGGACGGCCTCGTCCTCGTCCTCGAACGGGACGATGGCGACGACCGGGCCGAAGACCTCGTCCTGGAAGAGGCGCATCGCCGGTTTCACGTCGACGTAGACGGCGGCGGTCAGGAAGTTGCCGGGCCCGTCGAGACGCTCGCCGCCGCAGATGCGCCTCGCGCCCTCTCCATCGGCGGCAGCGATGTCACCCTCGACCTTCTCGCGGTGCTGCGGCGTGATCAGCGGGCCCATCTCGGTCGCCTCGTCGGCGGTGTCGCCAATGCGCAGGGACTGTGCGCGGGCGGCGAAGCGGCCGACGAAATCGGAGAAGATAGGGCGCTCGACGAGGATGCGGGAGCGGGAGCAGCAGTCCTGGCCGGCGTTGTCGTAGACGGCGAAGATCGAGGACTCGACGCAGGTATCGAGGCGCGCGTCGGCAAAGACGATGGAGGCGGACTTGCCGCCGAGCTCGAGGGAGACGCGCTTGATGCCGTGAGCGGCGGTCTGCATGACGTGCGCGCCGATCTCCGTGGAGCCGGTGAACGAGATCTTGCGGACGAGCGGGTGGGCGATGAGCGCCTCGCCCGCGACGGAACCCTTGCCGGGGACGACGTTGAGGACGCCCGGCGGGAGGCCGGCCTCGACGGCCAGTTCGGCGAGGGCGAGCGCGGTGAGGGGCGTGACCTCGGCGGGCTTCACGACGACGGAGTTGCCCATGGCGAGTGCGGGCGCGGCCTTCCAGGCGAGGATCGGCATCGGGAAGTTCCAGGGGGTGATGGCGGCGCAGACGCCGAGCGGCTCGCGGAAGGTCAGCAGCGTGCCTTTCGCGTTGCCGGGGATCGTTTGCCCGTGGAACTTGTCGACGGCGCCGGCGTAGTAGTCGAAGGCGCTCGCGACGGCGCCGACTTCGCCGCGGGCAGCGGCGACCGGCTTGCCGGCGTTCTGCGATTCGAGTCGCGAGAGACGCTCGTGGTCGCGGCGGACGAGATCGGCGATGCGGCGGAGCACGTCGCGGCGTTCGCGGACGCTGGCCTTGCGCCAGTCGCCGTCCCGGAAGCGCTGGTGCGCGACGGTGACGGCGCGGTCCACGTCCTCCGGCGTCGACTGGGCGATGCGGGCGATCTCAGCGTTGGTGGCGGGGTCGCGGACGATGGTTTCGGGGCGTCCGCCGGGCGGGACGGCGGCGCCGTCGATGTAGGAGGTGTGGGTGGTGCTGGATTCGGCTAGCGACATTGCGTACCCGAGTATACTGATTTTGCCTGAAAGCGGCCGGGGGCTGCTTACTCCGGCGTGACGTACGCCACGGTGATGCCGCCGTCTACCACGAAGGTGGCGCCGTTGACGTAGGAGGACTCGTCGCTGGCGAGGAAGAGGGCGGCTTTCGCGATCTCGGCGGCTTCGCCGAAGCGGCCCATGGGGATGTGGACGAGGCGGCGCTGCTTCTTGGCGTCGGTGTCGAGGAACTTCATCAGGAGTTCGGTGCGGAGGGGGCCAGGGCAGAGGGCGTTGATGCGGATGTTTTCGCGGGCGTGGACGATGGCCAGCTCCTTGGTGAGCGCGAGGACTGCGCCCTTGGAGGCGGTGTAGGCGAGCTGGGGCGTGGCGGAGCCCATGATGGCGACGATGGAGGCGGTGTTGATGATCGAGCCGCCGCCGGCTCGCTGGAGGGCGGGGATGCCGTACTTGCAGCCGAGGAAGACGCCCTTGGCGTTGATGTTCATCGTCAGGTCCCAGACGTCCTCGGCGGTTGTCACGGCGTTGTCGTCGTCGGAGTGCATGATGCCCGCGTTGTTGAAGAGGATGTCGAGCCTGCCGTAGGTCTTCTCGGCGGCCTCGACCATGGCCCGGCAGTCGTCCGCCTTGACGACGTCGGCGCGGACGGCGATGGCGCGGCCGCCCACGGCCTCGATGTCGCGGACAGTGTCCTGCGCGGCGGCCTCGTTGACGTCGACGGCCACGACATTAGCGCCTTCCGAGGCGAAGAGGAGGGCGGACTCGCGGCCGATGCCGGCGCCAGCGCCGGTGATGAGGGCGGTTTTACTTTCTAGGCGATGCACTCGTGTTACCCCCCGTTCGTCAATCTATGTAGCGAGCGACCTTGCAGTCGACGCACTCCTGGTAATGGCGTCCCTCGAACTTTTGACTTGGCAGGGGGTCGCTCCAACGGTGCTGGTGAGGACCCTCTGAGATTATTCCGCACGATCGGCAAAGCGTAAGTGTGAAATTCTTTTCAAGAAGCGGGCTATCGACTCGATTGGTCGACCACTGATGATCGCTGCTGTCGATGCAGGATGGGGGAGCGTCGTCCAAGTATCGTGCTGCGTCGCACGAACTACAGTCCTGGTAGAGACGATCACGGTACTTTCTGCTAAGCAGCGCGGGACCCCATGAATGCTGATGCGTACTCTTGATGAATCCGCACTGCTCGCAGCGAGTTATAACGCGCGGGTCTTCATCGTCGATCCGAGGAACTGCCACCCACGAATGTTCGTGTTCAGTTTGCGCCTGCGCCGCTGCAACTGAGACAGCATTGCTCGAGTCTTGTGCGGCAGCCGCAGTATTCTTACTTCCCATCCCCACGGCCGCGAGCAATCCGAGGGGTCCGAACAGGAACCCAACCAGGAACCACGCGCCGACGCCGTGGCCCTTGCTAGACGCCACGATTGCGGCCAAAAGTCCGCAGATTAACCAAATAGCAATTGCGAATCCTGTCACTTAAGCACCTCCTGATTCATCTTCCGAATGATCCATCAGGTACCTCAGATTCTCTGAGATGTCAGCGCTGGCCATTAGATCCTCTCGAAATAGCGCCAGCGCTCCCAGTCGGTGACGGCGTTGTCGTAGGCGGTGGCTTCCTGGTCGTAGAAGTGGGTGTAGTGGGCGTGGACATCGGCGCCGAAGGCTTCGCGGGCGAACTCGCTGGCGGCGAAGAGGCGCTGGGCCTCGCGCAGGGTGTGGGGGACGCGCGGGAGGCCGGCGGCCTGGTAGACGTCGCCGGCGAAGGCGTCTGGCGGCTCGGTCTTGTTGCGGATGCCGTCGAGGCCGGCGGCGAGGGCGGCGGCGTAGGCGAGATAGGGGTTGACGTCGGCGCCGGGGACGCGGCACTCGATGCGGAGCGACGGGCCGCTGCCGACGACGCGGAAGCCGGCGGTGCGGTTGTCGTAGCTCCAGGCGATGCCGACGGGCGCCCAGGAGCCGGCCTGGTAGCGCTTGTAGGAGTTGACGGTGGGCGCGAAGAAGGGCATCAGCTCGGGGAGGCGGGCCATCCAGCCGCCGAGGAACCAGCGGAAAGTGTCCGATCCTTTGTCGGACTCACTGGCCGTGGACGGCTGAAGCCCTCCGCTACCGGGTGGGGATGCGAAGGCGTTGTCGTCGCCGCGCCAGAGGCTGAGGTGGATGTGGCAGCTGGAGCCGGCCTCGTCGGCGTGGGGCTTGGCCATGAAGGTGACGCTGAGGCCGAGGCTCTCGGCGATCTCCTTCATCGCCAGCTTCATGATGGAGTGGCGGTCGGCCATGGCGAGGACGTCGGAGTAGCGGATGTTCATCTCGTGCTGGCCGCGGCCCCATTCGCCCTTGGAGTTCTCGACGGGGATGCCGGAGGCAGAGAGGGCGCGGCGGACGGGGCCGTTGTAGCGCTCCTCGCGGGTGCCCTGGAGGAGGTGGTAGTCCTCGATGTACCAGCCGGCTGGGGTGAGGTCCGCATACCGAAGCTCGGCGGCGTCGCGGTATGAGTCCTCGAAGATGTAGTACTCGAGCTCGGAGGCGGCGATTGCGGTGAAGCCGAGTTCGTTGGCCGCCTCGACCTGGCGGTGGAGGATGGAGCGCGGGGCGACGGGCGTGAGTTCATGTGTCTTCGGGTCGCGGATGTCGCTGAGGACGACGGCGGTGCGCTCCAGCCAGGCGGCGGTGCGGAGGGTACCGAGGTCGGGCACCTGGTGGAAGTCGCCGTAGCCCTGCTCCCAGCTCGCGTACCTGTAGCCGGGGACGGGGTTCATCTCTATATCTACGGTGAGGAGGTAGTCGCAGGCGTGGGTGCCGTGCGTGGCGATTTCGTCCAGGAAGAACCCGGCGTCGAAACGCTTGCCGTGGAGGCGGCCGTAGTGGTCGGTGAAGGCGGCGACTACGGTATCGATATCTCCGGATTCGACCTTTGCGCGCAGGTCTTCGAGGGTGAGGAGGCCGCGTGGGGCTGTCATGGCTGGCAATCGCCAATGATAGGCGGTGGCGGGTGAATAGTGAATAGTGAGTGGTGAGTGGTGAGTGGTGGGTGGTGAAGGGTTGAGGGTTGTCGGCTACAGGTAAGTCTTCGCGTAGCGGTGTGCCTGGTCGATGATCTGCTCCACCTTTTCCGGCGCGTTCTTAATGGTGCCGTCGACGATGGTGACGGTGGGCCACCAGTGCCGGGCGTCCGGGACGAGGCCGGAACCGGTGTGGCCGGCTTCGTGGACGCCGCTACTGCCGCGGGATGGGTCGCCCCACATGAGGTGGGCGAATGTGCGGCAGTAGCGGGAAAAAGCGTGTTCCCACTGCGAGGGCGCGCCGACCTGTGACACCGGGGTGATCGCCCCGAGACCGTCGTACCAGCCTTCGCCGGCCATGAGCAGGTCCGGGACACGTTCACGCAGGCCGTTGCGGAGGGCAGCGAGGCCGTCGTACAGGGGGTAGTGCGGGTCGTTGTCCCAGATGTGGTGGGTGTCGAAGAAGGCGGCGCGCAGGCCGTATGCCTGGAGGAGGCCGGCGGCCTGGGAGAGGAGACGTTCGCGCCAGGCGGGCGCGCCGGGGTTCAGCCAGGCCTGCCAGCCGGGATCGTGGGCGCGGGAGGTGTCCCAGTCCGGGCGGTTGCCCTGGAACTCCATGCCGGAGGCGGAGCGGAGGATGGAGGGCGCGCCCCACTCCTCGAAGCCGGGGAGGTTGGTGTTGGCGCAGCTGGCGCCGAACATCGGCATGAGGGTGACCCCGAGCGACCGCGCGCCCTCGGCCAGGCGGCGGAAGCCATCCGGGCCACCCAGGGCCGGATCGGGACGGTAGTCGCCGTACTGCCAGTAGTAGCGCCCCTCCCAGCCGGGGAGGAAGGCGAGGACGCGACGGCCGTCGATGCGCTCGCAGATCCATTCGAGCGCGCCGAGTACGTCCGCGTAGGTGTTGAAGGTGTAGCCGGTCCAGTGCATGCCGTGGATGGATGCCACGAGGGAGATCTCGCGTGCCCAGTCGGGGACATCCGGGCGCGTCTCCCAGGGCTGGAGGCCGAAGGCGCGTTCCTGGTGCGACAGGTGGTCCTCGACGACGGCATTGGGGTCGGCGCAGCGGCCGATGCGCCAGCGCGGCGTTTCGGTGGCCGTGGTCATGAGGTGAGCGCTCTCCTCGTGGATCAGTTCGACAGAAAGGGCGTCGCCGCGAGGCTGGAATGTGAAGCGCCTGGCGCGAACGCGGTCATCGAGGGAGCGGAAGTAGATGTGGCCGCCGCGCGGGTCCGTAAGGAAGACCAGCGGTGTGTGCATTGCCAGGGCGGTGAAAGGGTCGGCCGGATAGCGGTACACGATGCCGTTGGGCGGGACAGGGCGTGCCGGCTCCCAGCGCCGTCCGGTGATCTCGCCGGCGGGCAGGCCATCGACGAGCAGCTTCAGACAGCGGATCTTCAGGGCGTGGTTCGCCCCGGCGGTGACCTCGATGCCGTCAGGTGTGGGACGCGCCTCGATCCAGGCGCTGCCGGGTTCGAGGTTGCGTCCGCCGGCGGAGGTCAGGCCGGCGGCTTCGATGCGGTCACCGGCGATGGTGGTTCGGGCGGGGTCCAGGCCGTATGTGTTCTCGAAGGTGACGACCTGGAGGCCGAGCCGCCAGCCGTGGAGGTCGAAGAATGGGTCGTTGAAATCGAAGGAGAACTGGTGCACGTCAGGGGATTATGACACAGGGTGAGTGGTGAGTGGTGAGTGGCGAGTAGTGAGTGGTGAGTGGTGAGTAGTGAGTGGCGAGGAGCTGTCAGGTTGGTCGGCGCTCCGCAATGGATTCCGGCTTTCGCCGGGATGACGGGCCGTGGTGTCGGGTGGAGCTGCCTTTCGCCGGGAATAGCGCGGACTGTATGATGCGCGGTGCTTGCTTGAATACGGAATGAAGGAGATCTGACATGGGTGAGATTACGGGCGGGGAACTGCTGCTGCGGAGCCTGCATGCGGAGGGCGTGAAGCACGTCTGGGCGATACCGGATGGGACGTACATGATCTTTCTGGAGGCGCTGGAGCGGTTGGGGCCGGAGCTGGGGATGCAACTGCTGGTGCCCGGGCACGAGTCGGCGGGCGCCCATGCCGCGGATGCGATGACGCGCGTGACGGGCCGGCCGGCGGTGGTCATGGCGTGCGCGGGGCCGGGCGCGGCGAACCTTATCTCGGGAGTGTTGTGCGCACAGGACGAAGGCAGTCCGGTGGTCGCGATTACGACGACGAGGCGCTCGGATATCGCTTATCCGCACATGGGCGGCATGCAGGTGCTGGACCAGATCGCGTACTTCCGGCCGGCGGTGAAGTGGAATGCGCGGGCGCAGCAGTGGAAGCGGATCCCGGACATGGTGCGGCAGGCGTTCAAGGTGGCGATGACGGGGCGGCCCGGGCCGGTGCATATCGAGTTCCCGGAGGACCTCTTGATGCAGCGGGGCGACGAAGCCGAGGCGAGGATCTGGGAATCCACCTGGAACCCTTCGGAGGACACGCAGGCGGACGAGACACAGGTGCGCCGGGCCGCGCAAATGCTGGTGGACGCGCAGATGCCGCTTGTGCACTGCGGCGGTGGCGCACACCGGGCGGGCGCAGGGCCGGAAGTGCTGGCGCTTGTAGAGTACCTCGGCTGCCCGGCAACGACCGGTGCCGGGTCACGCGGTATCGTGCCGGACGGGCACCCGCAGACGGCGCAACCGGTCTCGACGGCGTCGGCGGTTCTCAAGAACACGGCCGATGTTGTCCTGGCGGTCGGGACGCGTTTTGGGGAACTCGATTTCTGGGGCCGGCCGCCGGTGTGGGGCGACGCCTTGCGCCAGAAGGTGATCCAGGTAGATGCGGACCCGGCGAACATCGGACTTAACCGCCCGGCGGCGATCGGCCTGGTGGGCGACGCGAAGGCGGTGATGAAGCAGCTTCTGACCGCCGTGAAGGAACTCACGCCGAAGCGAGAGATTCACCCGCAGCTCGCGGTGGCGCGGCAGGTGGATGCGAAATGGCGGGAAGACATCGATGGGCGCGTCGCTGATGAGACGCGGCGGCCGATGGTGCCGGGTCAGATCTTCACCGTGTTGAACAGGATCAAGACGGACGACGCCGTGATCGCGCTGGACGGCGGGAACACCTGCGTCTGGGCAGCGCACCATCTGGCGGCGCGGGCGCAGCGGTCGGTGCTTTGGACATCCAATGCAGGGCATCTCGGGACGGGCCTGCCCTTCGCGGTTGGTGCGAAGATCGCGGCACCGGAGCGACCGGTGTTCCTGGTGAGCGGTGACAGCGCCTTCCGGTTCAACATGCAGGAGCTGGAGACGGCGGCGCGCTACGAGCTGCCGATCGTATGTATCGTGGCGGTGGACGGCGCCTGGGGGATGGAGAAGAGTGCGCAGAACCGCGTGTGGGGCCGCGAGGCGCCGTGGTTCGGCTGCGACCACTCGCCTGTCCGCTTCGACAAGGTGGCCGAAGCGATGGGTTGCAGGGGGTGGTACGCCGAGACGGCGGAGGAGCTTGGCCCCGCGATTGAGGCGGCGGTTGCGAGCGGGGGACCGGCGGTTGTTCACGCGGCGGTTGACCCGGTGGAGAACACGAACCCGCCTGGGCTGGCGTTGTGGTCGGCGGCGCGGGCGGGGGCGAAGTGAGCGACCTGCAAGGCAAGGTAGCGCTGGTTACCGGCGGCGGGTCCGGGATCGGCCGGGCTACGGCGCTGTCACTGGCCGGCGCGGGTGCGGCGGTGGTGGTAGCGGACATCAGCGAGGAGGCGGGCGGGGAGACGGTGCGGTTGATCGAGCGCGAAGGCGGCCGAGGGGCGTTCGTTCGCACCGACGTGACATCGTGGGACGAGATCAGGGGCATGGTGGCGTTCGCGGAGGAGAAGTTTGGCGCGCTGCAAATCGTGCATAACAACGCGGGCGTGAACAGCGGCTGGCCTTCGTTCCCGGATGTGCCGCGCACGAAATGGGAGCGGACCCTGGTGATCAATCTGTGGGCAGTGATCGCGGTGATCCAGGCGGCGGTGCCGGCACTGCGTCGCGCAGGCGGTGGCGTGATCGTGAACTCGGCGTCGCTATCGGGGCTCGTGCCGTTCCGGACGGAGCCGGTCTACGCGGCGACGAAGCACGCGGTAGTCGGTTTAACCCGAAGCCTTGGGCCGATGAAGCAGGAAGAGAACATCCGGGTGAACTGCGTCTGCCCGAGCTTCGTGGACACGCAGCTGCCGCGGAGCCGTCTGGCCGATATGTCCGAGGAAGACCGGACCCGCTGGGAAGCGGCGTTGGACCGGATGCCGATGTTGAAGCCGGAGGACGTGGCGGACGGCGTTCTGGAGCTGGTACGCGACGAGTCGCTGTCCGGCGCGGTGATGACGATCGTGGTCGGTGAGCCGCGGAAGCTGGTGGAGGCGCCGGGCGGGCAGTAGGCGATGACGGGGTCACGGGGGCCCCTGGCGCTCAGAGCGGATGACCCGACCGGGACTTCGATGAACCGAGGTGGTCCTGTACAGGGCCACTCGACCTGCCAACAAGGGACTCCGGACGGCTTGCGCATTAGATCACAAACCGTGAGAATTTCAGCCGAGACATTTTCATATCTGGGCGAATACAATGGAGGTGGTTATGAAATTGCACAGATTCTTCGCGGTCTCGATTGTCGTGTTTCTGGCCGGCGCTCTTCTGCTGGGAGCATGCGGCGGCGACGACGACGATGACGAAGGCGGCGGGGTGACCGCGACGCCAACTGCGGCGCCAAGCAAGGCGCCCTCGGCGTCGACCGAATACCCGGTAACGCTGACGGACATGCTGGGACGCCAGGTGACAATCGAAGCGGCTCCTGCGACGGTTGCGGCGTTGAGCCCGACGACCGTGGAGTTCGTATATGCCGTGGGTGCCACGAGCGTCACGCGCTCCAAGTCAGTCGCGTACCCGGAAGAGGCGCTTACCGCCGAGGATATCGGGCCGTCTTATCAGCCGAACCTGGAACTGGTGGCGTCCAAGAACCCTGACTTGATCATTGCGGACGCGATGCTGCAGCCGCAGCTCGCGGGTGACCTGGGGGCGCTGGGGATTCCTGTGCTGTACGTGGGCGTGGGCACGTGGGAAGATGTCGCCACAGGCCTGGACCTGGTGGGGCAGGCGCTGGACAAACAGGCGGCGGCAGAGGCGGCAGCCGGTGAGCTGGAAAGGGTGAGGAGTGAGATTGAGGCGCAGTTGCCTGATACCGGACCGAAGGTGCTGATCCTCAACGGTACGCCGGACGACTTCTACTCCGCCAAGCCGGAATCCTACGTGGGCGCTCTCAGCGAGATACTCGGCGTCACCAACCTGGCGGCGGGTGCGCCGGACGTGGGGCAATTCCCCGGCTACACGAAACTGGGACTTGAGTCAATCGTTGCCGATGCGCCCGACGTGATCCTGGCGATATCGGCAGGTCCTCCGGGCGGCCAGACGATCACGGATGCCCTGAGCGCCGACCCGGCGTGGGCGACGGTGCCGGCGGTGAAGAACGGCCGGGTCCACGAGATCAGCGCCGAGCTCTACCTGCAGGCGCCGGGACCGCGCGCGGCCGATGGGCTGACGGAGCTGGCCGGTCTTTATTACCCGGAGGTCTATGGGCAGTAGGCGTGTCTGAGGCCCGCGGTGCGGAGGTGCACCGGGTCAGGACATTTTCGGGAGCAGGGGCGGTGCTCGGATGGACGGCGCCCCTGCTCCTGCTCGTTGTTGGCGTGGTCGTTGGGCTGTCACTGGGTGCAGTAAGCCTGTCGTTCCGGGAGGTCATCGATGGCCTGTTCACCAGGGACGCCGGCGCGGCACACACGATTGTCTGGGACCTGCGGTTGCCACGGGTGCTGATTGCGCTGCTCGTCGGCGCCTGCCTGGCGGCGTCGGGCGCGCTCCTGCAGGGCGTGACCCGCAATCCGCTGGCGGACCCGCACATCCTGGGTCTGACGGCGGGCGGGGGATTGGCCGCGGCGTTCTCGCTTCGGGTGTGGCCGGACCTGCCGCAGCACCTCGTCGCGCCGATCGCGTTCGGCGGTGCGGTGGCGGGTGCCGCTATGGTCTACGGGATGTCCTGGCGCGGTGGGGTCTCGCCGTTGAGGCTGGCGCTGGCCGGGGTGGCAGTTGCGTCGTTCCTCACCGCTGGAACAACGATGGTGCTTGTGACGTCGACTTTGCGCACGCAGGCGGCGTTGTCGTGGCTGGCCGGCGGACTGTTTGGCCGTGGCTGGAATGATCTGGAGGTTATGGCGCCGTACGCTGGTATCGGGCTCGCCGGGGCGCTCCTCATGTCGGGCCGGATGAACATCCTGAGCCTCGGCGATGACGCGGCGCAGTCCCTGGGTCTGGCGCTGGAGCGGTCGCGACTGGCGGTGATCGGGGTGGCTGCGCTACTGGCGGGTGCAGCGGTTAGTGTGGCAGGGCTTGTGGCGTTCGTGGGCCTTGTGACGCCGCACGTGGCGCGGGCAGTGACGGGCGATGACCACCGGAAGCTGATACCACTATCGGCCATTCTGGGCGCTTCGCTGGTGCTGTACTCGGACACTCTGGCAAGGACGCTGGAGGCGCCGGTGGAGATTCCGTTGGGGGTAATCACAGCGGCAGTCGGCGCGCCGTTCTTGATGTACCTGATAAGGTCTAAGACGTGAAGCTCGAAGCGCGCGAATTGAAGGTGGGATACGGGGGCAAATTCGCGGTTGAGGCGCGCGAGCTGGTGATCGCGGAGCGCTCTGTGACCGGGCTGATTGGGCCAAACGGCGCGGGCAAGTCGACGTTGCTGCGCGTGTTGAGCCGGGCGCTGAAGCCGGAGCACGGCGTGGTGCTGCTGGATGGGCAGGTGTTGCACCGGTTGCCGGGCAAACAGGTGGCGCGCAAGCTTGCGTTTGTCGGACACAATGTCGACGGGCTCCTGGACCTGTCAGTGCTGGAACTGGTGCAGCGCGGGCGATTCCCGCACCAGTCGTTCCTCGGCGGCGATCCGGAAGAAGACAAACGCTCGGTTGGGTGGGCCGTGGAGGTGATGCGGCTGGCGGAGTTGCTGCAGCGGCCACTGCGGAGCCTTTCGCACGGTGAGTTGCGGCGGGCCTGGACGGCGGTGGCGCTGGCTCAGCGCCCCGATGTGCTTCTGCTGGACGAACCGACGGCGTTCCTGGACATCTCGCACCAGCTGGAGTTGCTGGTGTTGCTGTCGAAACTCACGGAGCACGGGGTGACCGTATTGATGTCGATGCACGACCTGACGCTGACCGCGCAGTACTGCCAGGAAGTGATCGTCGTGAAAGATGGTCACATCGCGGCGCACGGTTCGACCCAGGCGGTATTGACGCCGGAGCTGGTGAAAGATGTATTCGGCGTCGCCGCCGAGTACCGCGAAGATCCTGGAAGCGACCGGCGCATCCTGGTGCCCTTCATCGCGCAGGAGGCCAGGGGCCCCGCGGACCTTGAGGAAACGGAAGCGGAGCTTTCGCCACACTGAGCCTGTCGCGCCTGCGGCGTGGATGGCCTAATCTGGGCGCTGATGCAAGTGCGATCCGGGCGCCGCTCCAAATGGTGGGGTTGGGGATGCGAAGGGCATATCTATCACCTGCCCGATCCGGAGCGATTCTGGGCGTTCGTGCGTGAGGGCCTCGGCCCCACGGAGGCGACGCCTCGCATCCACTCTCTCGACGATATCGCGGTCGCTCCATCGAAGCTTTCCCCGGATGACCTTGGCATCCTTGGCAAGACGGTCGGGGACGGAGGGCTATTCTCCGCCAATCCGGACAGGGCATATTTCAGCCTCGGCAAGGGTTATAAGGACCTGATCCGGATCCGGGGCGGTGAAGTACCTGTCCCAACCGACGCGGTTGTCCGGCCGGCGACGGAGGAGGGCCTGCTGCGCGTGATGCGGCTGGCGGCCGAGCGGGGCTGGGCGCTGATCCCGTTCGGCGGTGGCACGTCCGTCGTTGGCGGGGTGGAGCCTGATGGTGCGATGCCGAGCATCACGCTGGACATGGAATCCCTCGGCCGTTTGCTCGCCGTCAACCACGAGGCAGCCACCGCCACTGTCGAAGCCGGGATGTTCGGACCCGACCTGGAGCGGCAGGTCCGGTCTGCCGGCTTCACGCTCGGCCACTTCCCGCAGTCCTTCCGTCACTCAACTGTCGGCGGCTGGATCGCGACGCGGTCCGCAGGACAGAACTCGACCCGCTACGGCCCGATCGAGGAGCGCGTCCAATCGTTGAGGCTGGCGCATCCCGACGGCGTTCTCACCACGCCGGATGTGCCTGCCGCCGCGGCAGGCCCGGATCTTGTCCAGATGGTTACCGGCTCTGAGGGAACGCTGGGGGTGATTACGCGGGCAACTCTTCGCCTTTCCCGCAGGCCGACGGTATCGGACTACCGCGGTTACCTCTTCCCTTCATTCGAGGCCGGAGTGGAGGCGGCGCGTGAGATGATGCAGGGCGAGATTTGCCCGGCGGTCCTGCGGCTTTCGGATACTGCTGAAACTACGTCTACGCTGGCGATGCGCGCCAACCCCACCGGCGCCGCGGCGCTGATCGAGCGGGCGGGCAGGTGGTACCTGGGGCGAAGGGGGCTGGCCCTGGAGGCTGGATCGGTCATGATACTCGGCTTCGAGGGTGACGAAGCATCCGTGAAGCACGAGCGGTCGGTCGCGAAGAGGATACTGAGTCGGCAGGGCGCCGCTTCGCTGGGCGCCGGGGCTGGAAGAGCCTGGAGGCGGGGCCGGTTCGAAGCTCCGTACCTGCGAGACCTGTTGCTGGACCGCGGGATCATGATCGACACGCTGGAGACGGCGACGACATGGGACCGTTACATGTCGCTGCACGCTGCCGTGCGCGAAGCTCTCCGGGCGGCCCTCGGAGAGCGATCGGTCGTCATGGCCCACCTGTCGCATTCGTACAGCGACGGTGGCTCGATCTACTATACGTTCCTGGCACCTCAGGAGCGGGGCGGCGAGATCGAGCAGTGGGAGCGCGTAAAGGCGGCTGCGACAGATGCCATCGTCCGCGCCGGCGGCGCGCTGAGCCATCACCACGGGATCGGCTCCGAGCACCGGGCGTGGATGCGCGGATACCTGGGCGATGAGGGCAGCGCGTGGCTGCGGCGGCTGAAGCTGACGCTGGACCCAGGGGGAGTGCTGAATCCCGGAAAACTAATCCCGGGCCCGAACAATGGAGACGGCGAGTGAGCGCTGTGAACGCCTCCTACACACGGGCACCCGACCGCAACGAGATGGTGAGACGCCTGCGAAGTGATACGTTCGACATCCTTGTCATTGGAGGCGGCATAACCGGAGCCTGGATCGCCCGGGACGCGGCGCTGCGCGGACTCAAGGTCGGACTGGTAGAAAGACGCGATTTCGCGTCGGGGACGAGCAGCAGGTCGTCGCGTCTGGTTCATGGCGGTCTGCGGTACCTCCGTGACCGCCACATTAGCCTGGTACGCGAGAGCCTGCGTGAGCGCGGCTTGCTGCTGCAGCTTGCGCCGCACATTGTGCGCCCGATCCCGTTCCTGATCCCTGCGTATGAAGGCGATCACGTTGGCCCGCTGCTGTTGCGGCTCGGGCTGACAGGCTATGACCTGCTGGCCGGATCGAGGCGGATCGGCTGGCACCGGGGCGTGCCCACGGCGCAGATCAGTCGCGAGGAGCCGGCGCTACGGCGTGAGGGTCTGCGCGGCGGGTTCCGTTACTTCGATGCGGTAACGAGGGATGCTCGGTTAACGTTGGCGGTGCTTCTGGGGGCGGTGGAACACGGTGCTGCTGCGGCGAACTACGTGGAGGCGGTTTCATGGGAGACGTCTGCGGGACGCCTGGCGGGGGTGAACTGCAAGGACTCCATAACTGGTGGGTTGTTCGCTGTCCGGGCGATGGTTGTCGTCGTCGCGGCCGGTCCGTGGACGGACGAGTTGCGAGCCCTGAACGGGGATACTCCCGTCCTCCGGCCAACGAAGGGTATCCACATTGTCGTCCCGCGGGGGCGGCTGCGGACGAAGTCGGTCGTGGCGTTCTTCTGGGAGGGGCGGCCGTACTTCGCCGTACCTGTTGATGAGCACACGTACATCGGGACTACAGATACGGATTGGACGGGTGATCCAGCCGGCGCCGTGGCTACCGCTGAAGATGTGGCCGGCGTGCTCGCTGCCGCGAATGCCAGTTTCGACGCAGACCTGACGGAGGCGGACGTGACCGCGACGTGGGCGGGCGTGCGGCCGCTGGTTGCGGAGGAGGGGTCACCCGCGCCCTCCGACGTGTCGCGCGATTTCGAGATACTGGAGGGACCGGCCGGCGTGTACACGGTCTGCGGAGGCAAATTGACGACCGGAAGGTCGATGGCCGAGGCAGTAGTGAACCGGGTAGCGGAGAAGGAGCTCGGCCGCCTGAGCGTCCGGCCGGGCAAGTGCCGCACTCATCGCGTCCGGCTGCCCGGCGCGACGGCAGGGTTCGAGGGGTTCCGGCGCCAGGCCGTACTCGACATGAGGTCGGGGTGGGGCCTGGCAGAGGATACTGCCCGCCATCTTGTTGACACATATGGAACAAGGTACCGGGCGGTGCTGACGCGTTCACACAGCGATGAGAAGCTGCTGATGCCGTTGGGGGACGGCACGCGGGTGATCGGCGAGGAAGCGGCGTACGCCGCGGCGGCGGAGATGGCCGTTACGCTTGAGGACTTCATGCGACGGAGGAGCGATCTGATGATCTTCGGCACCGGTGCTCATCGCGAGGTGGCAAGTACGGTTGCGGAAGTAATGGGTGGTGTGCTGGGGTGGGACGCGGCCAGGAAGAAGGCTGAGGTCGACGCATGCGTTGCCGAGGGGCAGGACATGCTGTCATTCCGTCGGCCGGTTGCCGGGAGTGTCGCGCCGGGACAGTGACCAATCCGCTGTTCTTAGTCGTCAATCCTCGGTCCGCAAAGGGGGCGACCGGCCGGAACTGGCGGAAGCTGGAGGCTGTGCTCCGGGGGATTCTGCCGCCGTTTGACGTGGCAATCACGGACCGGGCCGGGCAGGCGACTGACCTGGCACTCGGAGCCGCGAAGGACTACGAGACCGTGGTAGCTGTTGGTGGCGACGGCACGATCAACGAGGTGGCGAACGGGGTACTGGATTCGGGGACCGAGGCGGCGCTGGGTATATTGCCGCGTGGTACCGGGAGTGACCTGGTACGCACGCTCCGCATCCCGCATAAGTGGGAGCGAGCGGCCGCGGTCCTGGCTACCGGTCACAGGCGCCGAATTGACGTGGGCCGAGCCACGTTCACGGACTCCTCCGGGGCTGCCAGGTCGCGCTGGTTCGTCAACGCCGCGGAGGTAGGGCTGGGGGCGATGGTGTCTGATGCGGTGAACCAGCCTTCGCGCTGGTTGCCGGGCCCGGCTGCGTTCATGTGGGCGACTTTGACCACCATGTTCCGGCACCATCCGGCACCGGTTTCCGTGACAACGAACGGCCAGGTAGCGCGGACCGTGACGCTGAGCAACGCGTGGATCTCCAACGGCCGATACACGGGGGGCGGGATACTCTCTGCACCCCGCGCTGCGGTTGATGATGCCCTGCTGGACGTGGTGGTCCTGGAACACGCTGGACCCCTGGTCCGGTTAGCGGGGCTGCCGAAACTGCGCAACGGAAGATTCGTCGAGATGCGGCAGGTGGAGTACCGGCAGGCCACCGGTGCGAGCTTCGATTCGGCCACCCCTCAACCGGTGGAGGTTGATGGAGATGTCGTTGGCACAACGCCGGCGTCGTTCGAGGTGGTTCCAGCGAGATTGTGCGTGGTCGCCGCAGGCTGATCAGCGTCCCGGCCCGTCGATGAGCAGCGCCTCGGGCAGGTCAACTAGCTTCGCGCGGACGTACTCGCCGAAGCTCTTGGCCTGCGGGTCGGGCCGGGTAGACGAGGAGACGCCCTCGCCGAGGAGACCAACGATCACGAAGTTCAGAGCGCGCAGGTTCGGCAGTTCGTGTCGTTCCACGGGGAGAACGCGGGCTTCGGAGACCAGTTCTTTGAAACGCTCCTCGGTCAGGTAGTCGGCCAGCCAGGCGTATGCGTCGTCGGTCCTGCCCCAGATGCCGACGTTCGCGTTCCCGCCCTTATCTCCCGAGCGCGCCCCGAAGATGGTACCGAGGGGGAGGCGCCTTGTGGGGCCCCCGGGGATGGCGGCCCGCGACGGAGGATTGCCCTCGACAGGCGGGGCTGGCGGGGCTTCGTGGGTGACCGGGATGCGCCGGCCGTCGTGGGCGATGACCACCTCTTCGATCGCGTCCAGGGGCACGAGGGCGGGCCAGTAGACGCCATAGGCGGATTCCGACGATAGGCCAGAGGCGGTGTGGAAGCCGGGATAGCTGGCGAGGGCCATTTCCACCATCTTCGCGGTGAAGGGACGGCCGACCTTTGCCGGGTCTTTTGCCTTGACTGTGATCCGGAGGATGGCGGACGCTTCCTCGTTCGTGGCGGGATCCGGTTTGTCGGAGCGGGTGAGTTGAACGGTCACGTCGTCGAACTGGTCCCTGCCGCCGAGTTCTGACAGGAGGGTTTCCTCCGCCAGCTTCGCCTTTTCTTCGATGTCCAGGCCCGTCAAGACAAAAGCCACGCTGTTGCGGAAGCCGCCGAGGTAGTTGATGCAGACCTTGGTGGTGTCGGGCGGTGGCTCGCCTTTGATGCCGGTGACCAGGACGCGGTCCGGGGCTTCCTGTTCCAGGTGGATAGTGTCGAAGCGGGCCACGACGTCAGGGTTGAGGTAGCGCGAGCTGCCGATCTCGTAGAGGAGCTGCGCGGTTACAGTCCCGACGGATACGAGGCCGCCGGTGTTCTCGTGCTTGGTGACGGTGAAGGACCCGTCGGCTTGCATTTCGGCGATTGGGAATCCGGGATGCTGAAGCCCCGGCACCTCCTGGAAGAACGAGTAGTTGCCGCCGGTGGCCTGCGCGCCGCATTCGAGGATGTGTCCCGCAACGACAGCGGACGCCAGCCGGTCGTAGTCGCCTCGCTGCCAACCGAAGTGCCACGCGGATGGCCCAACGACGAGAGAGGCGTCGGTGACGCGGGGGCATACGACGACATCGGCGCCGGTGTTCAGCGCCTCCACGATTCCCCAGGCGCCGAGGTAGGCGTTCGCGGCGATCGGCTGGATGCCGGAGTCAGCCAGTGCCGCGCCGGTATCGAGGTGCGCGAGCCTCTCGCCGCGGGCCTGGAGCTGCGGCAGCTTGGCGAGGATGTCGTCGCCCTCGATGTGGGCGATGTTCGCCTGCAGGCCGAGGCGGTCCGCCAGTTCGCGCATCTTCGCGGCCAGGCCAGCCGGGTTGAGTCCGCCGGCGTTGGTCACGACCTTGATGCCGCGGTCGAGGCACGTGCCGAGTACCTGCTCCATCTGCTCGAGGAATGTCCGGGCATAGCCGCCGGACGCGTCTTTCTGCTTCATGCGCCAGAGGATGAGGAGGGTCAGTTCAGCAAGGTAATCGCCGGTGAGGAAGTCAATTGGCCCGCCCTCGACCATTTCACGGGCGGCCGAGAGCCGGTCGCCGTAGAAGCCGGAGCAGTTGGCGATGCGGAGGGCCGGCTTCGGACCGGCCATCAGGTGTTCTCGGCCCACCGGGGCGGACGCTTCTGGGCGAACGCTGCCATGCCCTCCCGCGCTTCTTCGGAGGTGAAGAACTCGGCGGACCGGGCGGCAGTCCAATCGAAGGCGGCGTTGGTGTCCATCACGGGCACTTCGCGCACGAGGCGCTTGGCGCCGGCGAGAGCGGCGGGCGCGCCTCTGAGGATGCTCGCCGCATAGCGTCCGACCGCTGAATCGAGTTCGTCAGCAGGCACGGCCGCGTTAAGCAGGCCGAACTGGACCGCATCTGGCGCGGTGAACATATCGCCGGTGAGGAACAGTTCCATGCTCTTCGCGGCGCCAATCTTCGGGATGCAGACCACCGAAATCATCGCGGGGATGACACCGATCCGCACCTCGCTAAAAGCGAACGTCGCGTCTTCCACGGCGACGGCTATGTCGCAGGCGGCGATTAGACCGATTCCGCCTGCGCGTGCGGGGCCGTTGACGCGGGCGATCACCGGCTTCGGCGAGTCGAGGATCTTCTTGAGGATCTCGACCAGGCCGCCCGGGCCACCAGTCTGTCCGGGCGTGGAAGCGGGGGCGCGCTCCTTGAGATCGGCGCCCGAGCAGAAGGCAGGCCCGGCGCCGGTCAAAACGATAATGCGCGTCGCGGTGTCGGCGATGGCTGCCGAGAGGTGCAGGTTCAACTGCGCCACGAGCTTGCTGGACAGGGCGTTACGGTTCGATGGTGAGTCAAGCGTGATGGTGGCGATTCCGCCGGACGTGGACAGGTGGACGAGTTCGTCTTCGCTCATGCCGGGGCCTCCGCGGCGAACTCGCCCGGACGCCGGCCCCCGCCGGGCGGTCCGGCGAACGCCTGGGCTATTCCCATCCACTCCTCCGCCGCCGGCCCGTGGACCACCAGGTGCGTGTCGGACAGGTGGCGACGCTGGGTGACGACGCGGCAGAAATCGGTGGCCGTGCCGCGAACATAGTCTTCCGCGTCCACATCTCCGAGCACCCACCTATCGCCTGATGGCGACGTCAGTTCGACACGGACAGGAGTTGGCGGCTGCTCTTTGCCGTGAATGGTGTAGCTGTACGCGCGGGTTCGGACTCCAAGGTGGGCGATGTGCCGGAGCCGGTCGGTGTCGGGGCGGCGGATCCCCACGGCGTCGGTAACATCGAGGCCGTGAGACCAGGTTTCCATGAGACGGGCGGTGACAAACGATGCCGGGCTCATGGCGGGGCCATACCAGGGCACGCGGACGTGCGGCTCGAGCGTGCGCGCGGCAGTTATCAAGTTGGAGCTTGCCGAACGCCACCATTCGAGCACACCGGCCGGCGTCATCCCCCGGCCGCGTGCGAGGTACCGCTCCTCGAACGCCACTCCTGTCGTCATTACCTCCTGTACCTCGGCCCTGAAGGCTTCCTCATCGCTGATTGCGCGTGTGGCGGACTCATCGAAATGAGCGAGGTGAGAGACGTGGTCCCGCGCCGACCAGCCGGGCGAGTGGCTGGGCTTGTCCCAGTCGGCTTCAGGGATGACCAGCAGGACCTTCTCCAGGTCAGCTTGCTCGGCCCGCAGGTCGTTGATGATCTCGTCCAGCTTCGTGCTCATGGGCCGCCTCCTGTAGATTCGACTATAAGAAGGACGTCGCCGGCCTCAACCTGCTGGCCCGTGGAGACGCGAACCTCGCCGACTGTGCCGTCGTCCGAGCAGGTGATGCGGTGTTCCATCTTCATGGCTTCGAGGATGATGAGCGTCTCACCGGCAGTGACCTGCTGCCCTTGCTCAACGTTTACCGCGACGATGCGGCCGGGCATAGGCGCGGTGTAGCCGCCGGAGATCGCTTGCTGCTCCGGCTCCGGGAAGCGAGGGATCTCGGTGAAGGTGACCTCGCCGGACGTAGATTGCACCCAGTGCTGAAGTCCATGGCTCGTCAGAGCGAACCGGCGCTGAACACCGTCGATCGCGAGATCCAGGGCGCCATTGGCGAAGCCGTTGATCTGGACCACTCCGCTCTTCTCGCCGACCGCGTAGTTGAAGCTGCCATCTCGATTGCGAATGTACCGAGCGACAAGGGTGCTTTCGCCTCGCGCAAGCTTCATCTCCTGCAGCGCCGAGGGGTTATTCCGCCACCCGGACGGGATCGTTTGGAGGACGCGGGCGGCGGCGCGGTTAACCTGTTGAGTGGTCAGGGCGACTGCGAGCGCGGCCTCTGCTATTTCGTCGGCGGACACCGTCCGTTGCCGGGGGGGTTCGTGCTTCTCGATGAAGTGAGTTGTTGTGTCGCCCGCGAGGAATGCTTCGTGGCGAAGGACATTCACGAGGAAGTCCCGGTTGGTCGTGATGCCGTGCACACGCAGCCGTTCGAGAACGTTCGCCAGCCTCATCGCCGCTTCCATTCTTGTTGGGGCGCGGACGATGACTTTGGCCAGCATCGGGTCGAAGTGCGGCGAAACGAGGGCGCCGGACTCAACGCCCGACTCGAACCGCGCCGGAAGCGCCGGATCGGGCTCCCACGCCAGCAGCCGCCCGGCGACCGGGAGGAAGTCGTTCGCGGGGTCTTCTGCGTAGACGCGGGCCTCGATGGCATGTCCGTTGATTGCCACGTCCTCCTGCCGGATGGACAGGGGTTCGCCTTCTGCCACGCGGATCTGCTCACGCACGAGGTCAAGCCCGGTGATCTCCTCGGTTACCGGGTGCTCGACCTGAAGGCGGGTGTTCATCTCCATGAAGTAGAATCGCGACTGCTCGTCAACCAGGAACTCCACAGTACCCGCGTTGTCGTACCCGATCGCGCGAGCCGCTGCCACCGCGGCTTCACCGAGCTTCGCGCGTGACGCATCGTCAACGGCGGGCGAAGGCGCCTCTTCGATGATCTTCTGGTGGCGTCTCTGGATGGAGCACTCGCGCTCGAAGCAATGGACGGCGTTGCCGTGCCTGTCGCCGAACACCTGGACCTCGATGTGGCGCGACGCCTCGATGTAGCGCTCCACGAAGACGGTATCGTTGCCGAAGGCGGCGGCCGCTTCGCGTTTTGCGGCTGCCACGGCGTCGGCGAGGTCCGGCTCAGAGGTGACGATCCGCATCCCCTTGCCGCCCCCGCCACCGGCGGCCTTGACGAGCAGCGGGTAGCCGATCTCTCGCGCCTGCTGAAGTATCCCTTCGGTCATCTCCGCCGTGACCTCGAGACCAGGCAACGTTGGCACGCCCGCCTTTTCCACAAGGCGCTTGGCGGCCAGTTTATCGCCCATCGAAGCGATCGCTTCTGGACGAGGGCCAACCCAGGTGAAGCCGGCGGCGACGACGTCCCGGGCGAATTCTGCGCTTTCGGCGAGGAAGCCGTAGCCGGGGTGGATAGCGCCCGCGCCGGTGCGGCGGGCGGCTTCCAGGAGCTTCGGAATGTGGAGATAGGTTTCTGCGCTGCTTGTGCCGGTCAGCGCGACTGCCTGATCCACCTCGCGGGTGAACAGCGCGCCGGCGTCAGGATCGGCATAGACCCCGACCGTGGCGATGCCCATTTCTCGAGCTGTGCGAGCGATCCGGCGGGCGATTTCGCCGCGGTTGGCGATCAGGAGCTTGGTGATCCGTGGCACAGGCTCACATCCGGAATACGCCGTAGCCGGCGGCGCCCTTGACTTCGTTGTTGTGACAGGCCGAGAGGGTGATGCCGAGGACCGTGCGCGTGTCGCGCGGGTCGATGATCCCGTCGTCGGCGACGCGACCGGTGGCGTAGAGAGCCAGCGACTCCTTCTCGGAGCGGTCTTCGACGGCGGCGGTGAGGCGAGCGTCCTCGTCTGCATCGAAGTGGCGGCCGGTTGCGAGGGCGGAGGCCTTGCGCACAATGGACATGACACCGGCAAGCTGCTTCGGGCCCATCACGGCGATCTTGGCAGTGGGCCACGTAAAGGTGAAGCGGGTGTCGTAGGCTTTGCCGCTCATGCCGTAGTTTCCTGCGCCGTAGCTGGCGCCGATGATGACCGTGATGTGCGGGACGGTGGAGTTGGAGACGGCGTTGATCATCTTGGAGCCGTGCTTGACGATGCCCCCCTGCTCGTAGACCTTGCCCACCATGTAGCCGGTGATGTTCTGCAGGAAGATGATCGGCACGTCCACCTGGTTGCAGAGCTGGATGAACTGCGTGGCCTTTTCCGACTCCTCGGAGAACAGCACGCCGTTGTTGCCGATGACCCCCACCGGGTAGCCGTGGACAGAGGCCCAGCCGGTGACGAGCGTGCGGCCGTAGAGGGGCTTAAACTCCTCGAACCGCGAACCGTCCACGACTCTCGCGATGACCTCGCGGATGTCGACGGGCGTGCGCAGGTCCGGGGGGAGGATGCCGAGGAGCTCTTCGGGATCGTAGATGGGCTCGTCCGGCGGCAGCGAAGGGCCGGGACCGAGTTTCCGCCAGTTGTAATGGCCGATGACGTTGCGGGCGATACGGATGGCGTCGAGCTCGTCTTCCGCCAGGTAGTCGGCGAGGCCCGACATCGTGGCGTGCATTTCAGCGCCGCCGAGTTCCTCGTCGTTCGACTGTTCGCCGGTCGCCATCATGACCAGCGGCGGGCCGCCAAGGAAGACCTTCGAGCGCTCCTTGATGAAGATGTTGTAGTCGGACATTCCCGGCTGATAGGCGCCCCCGGCGGTGGAACTGCCGAAGACGATCGACATCGTTGGGATGCGCGCCGCAGACAGCGCGGTGATGTCGTGGAAGAACCGCCCGCTCTCCGCAAAATGGCCAAGTGTACGGCGCATCTCCGCCTCGACCGAATCATCGCCGCTGCGGCGGAGGTCCGCGCCCGCTGATTCCACGAACTGGACGTAGGGTATGCGGTTGATCCGCGAAATCTCCAGTGCGCGGTCGGTCTTCTTCATGGAGATGGCGTTGATTGCTCCGCCCAGGACGGTGGGGTCGTTGGCGGCGAGGACGCATTCCACGCCGGAGACGACGCCGATGCCGGTCACGAGGCCGCCGCCGACGGCGTAGTCGGTGTAGTAGCCGCCGAGCGGGCTCAGCTCGAGAAACGGCGAATCCGGGTCGAGAAGCAGTTCGATGCGCTCACGGACCATGAGCTTGCCGCGCTGGCGGAGGCGAGCGATGCTGCGTTCGCCGCCGCCGGCCCGGGCGAGCTCGAGCTGTACGTCTATCTCGGCCAGGAGCGCCAGCATCGCCTCGCGATTGGCTTTGAAGGCGTCGGATCTGGTGTCTATGCGTGTGCGCCAGGTTTCCACTTGCTGATTGGCCTCATGCTGACCGGGCGGATGGGGCGGGCGCGCCAATCAGCGAACGGTATTTTAGGCAGCCCGTTCGCACGCTGGCAATCACGGGACGGACGGCACTTCAGCGACGAGAGGCGGTAGTGCATACAATAGGCCGCATCTCGATTGGATTTTGATCAAGGAGAACGGCTGTGACTGACCAGAACGCCCAGGAGAAGATGATCCGCGACTTCGTTCAGCAGGTGGCGAAGAAGTACGACCGCGAATACTGGTTGGCCAAAGCGCGGGCGGGTCAGTTTACGGAGGAGTTGTGGCGGGAGCTGGGCGAGGGCGGGTTCCTGGGGATGATGATCCCGGAGGAGTATGGCGGGGGCGGCCTCGGTCTGCGGGAGATGGCGGTGTTGCAGGAAGAGATGGCGCACCAGGGCATTCCGCTGCTGATGCTGGTAGTGGGCAACGTGATGGACGCGGAACTGATCGCCAGGTACGGCAACGCCGAAATGAAGGAGCGCTACCTCCCGCCGCTGGCGCGGGGTGAGACGCGTTTCTGCTTTGCGCTGACCGAACCGACGGCGGGATCGAACACGTTCCGGACATCAACAAGCGCACGGCTGGACGGTGACGAATACGTGCTGAACGGCCAGAAGATGTTCATCACTGGTGTCGACGCGTCCGACTACCTGCTGGTGGTCGCGCGAACTACGCCCTTCGACGAGGCGCCGGACAAGCGGGAAGGGTTGTCGCTGTTCGTGGTGGACCGGCGCGCCGCGGGGATCACGCTTCAGCCGCTGGACATGGGCGTGCTGCACCCGGAGACGCAATTCGCCGTCTACTTCGACGATGTCCGCATACCCCGCGGGGACCTGGTGGGTGAGGAAGGCAAAGGCAGCAGGTACCTGTTCGATGCGCTCAACCCGGAGCGCATCAGCGCGGCGGCCGTGGCCGTAGGATTGGGCCGGTTTGCGTTGGAGAAGGCGGTCGCCTACGCCCGCGAGCGGGTGGTCTTTGACCGGCCGATCGGCTCGCACCAGGGGCTGGCGCATCCGCTGGCGGAGGCGAAGGCGCACCTTGAACTTGCGGCGGTGATGACCCACCACGCAGCCGGGCTGGTTGACAGCGGCGACAAGAAGAGCGCGGCGGCCTACGCTAACATGGCCAAGCTGGCGGCGGCGGACGCCGCTACCGCGGCCTGCGACCTGGCGATCGAGGTGCACGGCGGCAGCGGGTTCAGCAACGACGTGGACCTGATCACCGTGTGGCCGTTCGTGAGGATGCTGCGGACGGTGCCCGTGTCGCGGGAGATGATCCTGAACTACATTGGGGAGCACGTCCTGGGGCTACCGCGCTCATACTGATACTGGCGCTGTGCCTTCGACAGCGTCTCAACTGCTCGGCGCGATGTATCGCCCAACACATTGACTCGCCGATCGGGCCGCAGCGGTGTGGATGGTGCAAGGGCGCCCCGATCTTCTCGTACCGGCACACGGTCCAGGGTTGGTCGTCAGACCGAAACGGCCTGCGGCGCCATTTCATCGGTGATCAGATTTCACCACCAAACTCATACAACATTGACCCGGGCATCATCATGAACCCCCGCTGCCAGACCTGCCACGTCTCGCACGGCACCTCCGCCACCAGGGGCACCTATTCCGGCTCGGTGCCATGGCCTGACGGCTCGAAATCTCCCGACGGCGACGCGCGATGCTTGCTGCTGGGGCTCGACGACCGCGGCGTCTGCCGGATGTGCCACGCTGACAAGTAGCGGGCAACGGGCGGCTTCTCACGGCAATTGCTCCGATTGCCTGATTGAATTTTCCGGCCGGGCGTGGTTGGTTGTGCATTGACGGCCGGTTGGCGCGCGAGTTGACGCTCGGCCGCCAATAACTCCGATTGGAGGATTGAGTCATGCTTGAAGCTCTCCTGACGGACACACGCAAGGGCCTGCGAGACGAAGTGCGGGCGTTCGTGCGGGACGGCGTACCCAGGCAGCTGTTGCTGGACATGGATGCCGGCAAGGTGCAGTACCCGCGGGAGTTCGTCGAGGGGGCCGGAAGGCGCGGGCTGCTGGGGCTGCGCTTCGATCCGGCGTACGGGGGCCGGGGGCTCGGCTGGGCGGATGAGATAGTGGCCCTGGAAGAGATTGGGGTGCTGAGCACCAGCCTGCCCTGCCTCTACAGCCTGGTCAGCATCGTCGGCGAGGCGCTGCAGGTGTTCGGCACTGCGGAGCAGAAGGAGCGGTGGCTGCGACCGGCGATCGAAGGGAAACTGACCGTGGCGGAGGCGCTGACTGAACCGCGCGGCGGCTCGGACTTCTTTGGTGCGACAACCGTGGCGAGGCGGGACGGCGGCGACTGGATCTTGAACGGGAAGAAGCGGTTCATCGTGGGCGCCGAGGGCGCGGACTACTTCCTGGTGTACGCGCGGACCCGCGAGGACGCGGCGCCGCACGAGTCGTTGAGTGCGTTCATCGTGGAGCGTTGCCCGGAGGTGGAGGTGCAGCATGTGTACGGGCTCATGGGGATGCGCGGCGGTGGCACGGGCAGGGTCTATTTCCGGGACGTGCGGGTGCCGGCCGAAAACGTGATCGGCGGAGAGCACCAGGGATCGCTGGTGTTCAACCAGATGATGATCCCGGAACGGATGACGAGCGCAGCGGGCGCTCTGGGCTCTGCCCGCGCAGCCCTGGAGATCGCCGCGCGCTACAGCAACCAGCGCAAGGCCTTCGGGAAGAAGATTCGCTCGTTTGAGGGAGTAAGCTTCAAGGTCGCGGACAGCATCACGCTCCTCGATGCTGCGCGTTCCCTTGTCGAATCAGCGGCGCGGGCCGTCGACGGCGGCGACGAGCCGGGCCGCGTGCGGCGGCTGGTGTCGGAGGCGAAGAAGTTCGCGACCGACTCGACGTGGCAGATCATCAATCACGCCATGCAGATCATGGGCGGGATCGGGTATACGAACGTCTACCCGATCGAGCGGCTGCTACGCGACGCCCGCCTTTCGATGATCTGGACGGGCACAAACGAAATCATGAACCTGTTGATCCAGCACGAGTACTACGAGGAGCTCGGCATGACGTCGCCGGCGCGTGACGTCGAGGCCGACGCGCCGGACGCCGAGGTTGAAGGCGAGAAGGTATTCGAGTAGGGAGATCCGCATGCGCATCGGGATTCATTCGTTTTCCGCCGGACCATCATTCGAGGAGCAGGTCCAGGTGGCCGTGGAGGCCGAACGGCGGGGCCTGGACAGCGTCTGGTACGGGCAGATATTCGGTCACGACGCGCTGACCCTGGCGGCGCTGGCCGGTCGCGAGACGGAACGTATCGAGATTGGTACCGCTGTCGCCCAGACACACTCGCGGCACCCGTTCCACATGGCGATCCAGGCGATAACGGCGCAGGCTGCGGCCCAGGGCCGGTTCACGCTCGGGGTGGGGCCCTCGCACAAGGTAGTCGTGCAGGATCTCCTGGGTCTCCCTTATGACCAGGCGGCAGCGCACGTGCGGGAGTATCTGTCGGTCCTGGTCCCGCTGCTCAAGGAGGGGCGCGTGCTGCACGCGGGCGAGAAGTTCCGGGTGGCCGCAGCGCTACAGATCCCTGACGCGAAGCCGTGCTCCGTGCTGATATCCGGGCTGGCGCCGATGATGCTGCGGCTGGCCGGGGAGGCGGCGGACGGTACGATCCTGGCCTGGGCAGGACCGAAGACGATCGAAACTCACTACGTGCCGCAGATCACCAAGGCGGCCGAAGCGGCGGGGCGGACGCCGCCGCGGGTTATGGCTCTGACGGCCGTGGCGGTGACGGACGACGTTGCGGCAGCGCGAGAGCAGGCGGCGACTACCTTCGAGGTATATGGACGGTTGCCGAACTATCAGCGTGTGCTGGAGCGCGAGGGCGTCACGAAGCCGGCCGAGATAGCCATTGTCGGCGGCGAGACCTCCGTGGAGCGGCAGTTGCGCGAATTCAGCGACGCCGGCGCCACGGACGTGGTGGCCTGGCTCTACCCGGTGGGAGAGGACAAGGCGGCATCACTCGAACGCTCGTGGGCGCTACTGGGATCGCTGGCGGGCAAGGTGTAGCGCGACCTCACGACCCGGGAGGAACCCACCTGCTCGCCGGGCGATGATGTTCTGCTCGGCGATGCCGTAGTGCCTGCTGGTCCGGTTGTCTCGACGGAAAAGGGGCCGAACGGACTCCGTGGAAGTGACCGGACGGAGACTGTGCGCGGGTGCACGAATAGGCAGGATTGCACAGGCGCGGGGACCTGCTCGGCCTGCCACCTGGAGTCGCCCGATCAACCGATGTCTCTGCCGTTCCGCTGAAGGAGCAGGCGACTCGTGCTTGCCAGCTCTTGCTAGCCAGCAGATGGTCGGGGCGGCCGGATTTGAACCGGCGACCTCCTGAACCCCATGCAGGATCGGCAGAATCCCGCCTTAGACGGCGACATCGTATCTGAGATGGCGGTGACCTGCCCCCATTCACTGGTCCACTCATAAATTGGATCCCGCCGGTTCTGGC
>JBBISJ010000026.1:36649-39821 GCA_037441345.1 Chloroflexota bacterium | reverse complement strand
GCGGTGGCCGCGGCGGCATCGCCGGACGCGGCGCCGGCGGCTCGGCGGCGACGCCGGGCTGCGGCGCGACTGCCGCGGCCTCGGGCGTCTCTTCGGGCGGGACCATCGTCCGCTCCAGGTTGCCCCAGGCCAGCTCTTTCGCGCCCTCGTGCGGCGCGACAGGCGCCAGCGCTGCCAGCACCTTCATCGGCGCCGGGAAGGCGGCGAGTGCGGTCCGGCAGGTCGTACAGGCCTTGAGATGGTCCTGCACCCCTCGGCGCACCTCCTGCGAGCTGTCGTCGCTGCTGGCCATCTGCGACAGGTGATGGTCGAGGTGCGGGCAGCCTTCCCGGCCGCGGCGTATCAGGTGCACTGAGCCGACGGTCTCGTTGATGAAGGACGTGATCTCGTTGAGCATCTTCACCGCGCGGTCTTCCTTGACGCCGATGCTCGCCGCGATCTCGCGCGCCGAGAGGCCGTGCCGCACGTGCATGTC
Source organism: Chloroflexota bacterium (assembly GCA_037441345.1). Classification (GTDB taxonomy): domain Bacteria; phylum Chloroflexota; class Dehalococcoidia; order SM23-28-2; family RBG-16-64-32; genus DATKKM01. The sequence goes on along the minus strand of JBBISJ010000026.1, from coordinate 39,346 downwards.
CAGCAGCGAGTACTCGCGGGCGCTCAGCTCGCCCGCCGATGACCAGACCAGCTCGCGAAACTCCTGGTCCGCGGCGTCGGTGCTGGTCTGGGGAGCCTCCGCCAGGGACCCGACGGTGCCGGCGCCGGCGCTCAGCCTCTCCTCCGTCGTCGCGGCCTCGCGGGTCAGCGCGAACAGCCAGGCTCGGGGGTCCTCCGGGATGCGGCCGGCGTCCAGCTCGTCGATCGCGTTCGAGAAGGCCTCTTCGACTGCGGCCGCTGCTTCCTCCGCGTTCAGCACCGTGCGGGCGGCGGAGTCGTACAGTTCGTCGAAGTAGCGGTCGAACAGCGCCGCGAAGGCGTGCCTGTCGGCGTTGGCCGCCCCGATCGCCAGCTCGCGGTCCGTCTGCTCGTCGTATCCCGCGGTTTCCCCGTGCGTCATACCATCTCGCTCCGCTGCCCATTCTTGTAATCCGAGCAGCAGCGGTCAAGCGCAGGCGGTGAGTGGTGAGTGGTGAGTGCCGAATGGTGAGGTGAACGGCGCCTTGAAGGACCACCCCGGCTGCTGGCTCCTGGCTCGCTGTCTCGCCCCGCCTTGCTACAATCACCCCATGACCATCACCCCCCTCGACAGGCCCTTCAGCATCGCCGCCGACTTCGGCATGACCGGTGACCAGCCCCAGGCGGTGGCGGCGATCGAGGACGGACTGCGCAAGGGCTACAAGCACCAGACGCTGCTCGGCGTCACCGGCTCCGGCAAGACGTTCACGATGGCCAACGTCATCGCCCGTTACCAGCGGCCCACGCTCGTCATCTCCCCCAACAAGACGCTGGCCGCCCAGCTCTACTCCGAGTTCCGCGACTTCTTCCCGGAGAACGGCGTGGAGTACTTCGTCTCCTACTACGACTACTACCAGCCCGAGGCCTACATCCCGCGCACGGACACCTACATCGCCAAGGACGCGGACATCAACGAGGAGATCGACAAGCTCCGCCACGCCGCCACGCGGTCGCTGTTCGAGCGGCGCGACGTCGTGATCGTCGCCTCCGTGTCCTGCATCTACGGCCTGGGCGAGCCGTCCGAGTACTACCAGTTCGTCCTCAAGTTCCGGGTGGGCGAGACGGCGAACCGCTCGCGGGCGCTGCGCAGGCTCGTGGACATGCAGTACGAGCGCAACGACCAGAACCTGGTGCGCGGCCGCTTCCGGGTGCGCGGCGACAGCCTGACGATCATGCCGGCGTACGAGGAGCTGGCGGTGCGGATCGACTTCTTCGGCGACGAGGTGGAGCGCATCCTGCAACTCGACCCGCTGACCGGCGAGGTGTTGAGCGAGATGCGGGAGGTCGACATCTACCCGGCGAAGCACTTTGTCACGTCGCAGGACAAGATGGAGGCCGCGATCGAGGACATCCAGGCCGAGCTGGAGGAGTGCCACCAGCGGCTGCTCGAGCGCGGCAAGCTGCTGGAGGCGCAGCGGCTGGTGGAGCGCACGCGCTACGACATCGAGTGCCTGCGCGAGCAGGGGTACTGCTCCGGCATCGAGAACTATTCGCGCCACCTGGCCCGCCGCGCGGAGGGCAGCACCCCGTGGACACTGCTGGACTACTTCCCGGACGACTTCCTGATGATCATCGACGAGTCGCACCAGACGATCCCCCAGGTGCGGGCGATGTTCCACGGCGACATCCGGCGGAAGACCACGCTGGTGGACTTCGGGTTCCGGCTGCCCTCGGCGCTGGACAACCGGCCGCTCAACTTCCAGGAGTTCCTCTCGCACATCAACCAGGTCGTCTACGTCTCCGCCACGCCCGGGCCGTGGGAGCAGGAGATGAGCGAGCAGACCGTGGAGCAGATCATCCGGCCGACGGGACTCGTGGACCCGGCCGTCGAGGTGCGCCCGACGAAGGGGCAGGTGGACGACCTGCTGCACGAGATCCGCGTCCGGGCCGAGCGGGGCGAACGCGTGCTGGTGACAACGCTGACCAAGAAGATGGCGGAGGACCTGGCGGATTACCTGGTGGAGATGGGCGTGAAGACGCACTACCTGCACAGCGAGATCCAGACGTTCGAACGGGTGGAGATCCTGCGGGACCTGCGGCTGGGCGTCTACGACGTGATCGTCGGCATCAACCTGCTGCGTGAGGGGCTGGACCTGCCGGAGGTGAGCCTGGTGGTGATCCTCGACGCGGACAAGGAAGGTTACCTGCGCTCCGAGTGGTCGCTGATCCAGACGATGGGCCGGGCGGCGCGCAACGTGAACGGCCAGGTGATCATGTACGCCGACGTGATGACGGACTCGATGCGCCGGGCGATCGCGGAGACGGAGCGTCGACGCGGCATCCAGGAAGAGTACAACCGGGAGCACGGGATAGAGCCGGAGGGGATCCGGAAGGCAGTACGCGACATAACGGAACGCGTGCGGATGGTGGCTGAGGAAAAGCCGGAGTACCGCACAGGCGACATCCCGAAGGACGAGATCGCGCGGCTGATCAAGGACCTGGAGAAGCAGATGAAGGCCGCCGCGAAGAACCTCGAATTCGAGAAGGCGGCGCTCCTGCGGGACCGCGTGGTGGAGCTGCGCCAGGAGCTGGTCGGCGACGAGGAAGGGCTGGCGGTGATCGACGCGATGCGGCGCGGCACCTATCGGGAGCCCCAGGGCGAGTACGGCGACCGGCCGCGGTCGCCCGTGCGGAGAGCGCGGCCGCGGCGGAGGTAGGT
>JBBISJ010000026.1:0-36549 GCA_037441345.1 Chloroflexota bacterium | reverse complement strand
CGGGGATACGGGGATGGTGAGTGGTGAGTGCGGCCCTCAACCGTCATTCCCGCGGACGCGGGAATCCATTACGCACCCTCCGGCTTCGCCCATCCATCCGGTGACGCCAACGCCGTCGTCATTCCGGCGAAAGCCGGAATCCACCACCGGGGCGAGGATCGCACTGCTCGGCGGGGTGCTGGTGCCTCGTCAGGGCCCGGGATAACAAGAACCCCCCGGTTGTTATCCCGAGGGGTTTTGTTTTCTGTTTAGCCCGCTTTCGGCATTATCGGTGGCGTATTAAGTGCCGGGGCTCTTTGGCCCGCTTGTCGTAAGCCGCTCAGCGGGTTCGGTTTCCTCTGCTCTGATTGCCGACCCGGTTCAGGTTACAGAGGACCTGTCAAAATCCACCTGAAGCTGCCTGTTGAGGGAGTGAATACGCGTCATCTACCTCTTACCTCCAGTCCTTCAGACTTCACCTATCACATTAGCACCGGCCTCAATGTTGTCAAGACAGGAGGGCGGCGTTATTGGAAAGTTCGATGCCAGAGCGAGGGAGGATAGGAATTGTGAAGAGTAGAGACGTTTCGTTGGAACGTCTCTACGGCAGGCGCGTACGCACCGCGATTGAGCGAATCGGCGAACCCGTTGAGGCGGGCTGCGGGCGTGCGTTATGGATTCCGGCGTGCGCGGGAATGACGGCCGGAGCGGTGGGCAACGCGATCTTCGCGACGCCCCGCGGGCTCCTCAGGATGAGCGGGTGGGAGGGGTTATTCGAAGCGGTCAGCGTCTTCGAAGTCGAAGGGCTCGTCGGCGAAGCCGTCGTCCGAGCCGGCGGCGAGGACCTGGCGGGACTGGCCGGACTCGGCGGGGCCGACGACGCCCTCCTCCTCCAGCATGTCGATGAGGCGGGCGGCGCGCGGATACCCGATGTGGAGCCGGCGCTGGAGCAGCGAGGTGGAGACGCGGGAGTGCTCGGTGGCGAGCTCGCGGGCGGCCTCGTATAGCGGATCTTCTTCCGCAGGCTTCTCGGCGGCAGCCTGCTGCTCGGAGGCCTCTTCGAGGAGGTGGTCGAGCTTGTCCGGCGCGAGGTGGCGGAAGCGGTCATTGGCCCACCAGTCGACGATCCGCTCGATCTCCTCGTCGCTGACGTAGGAGCCCTGGATGCGCCTGGGCTTGGCCGCGTCGGTGGCCATGAAGAGCATGTCGCCTCGGCCGAGGAGCTTTTCGGCGCCGACGCCGTCGATGATGGTGCGCGAGTCCACCTGCGAGGAGACGGCGAAGGCGATACGGGTGGGGAAGTTGGCCTTGATCAGGCCGGTGATGACGTCCACGGAGGGTCGCTGGGTGGCGACGATGAGGTGGATGCCGGTGGCTCGGGCGAGCTGGGCGAGGCGGCAGATCTGGCGCTCGACCTCGTACGGGGCCGCCATCATCAGGTCGGCGAGTTCGTCGATGATGATCACCCAGTAGGGCATCTTGTGGGCCGCGTGCGGGCTCTTATTGTAGGCCTCGATGTTGCGGCAGCCGATCTCGGCGAAGCGGCGGTAGCGGGAGTCCATCTCGTGGATGACGGCCTGAAGCGTGCCGACGACTTCCTCCATGTCGACGATGACCCGGGAGAAGGCGAGGTGCGGCGCGCGGTTGTAGGTGGTGAGCTCGACGCGCTTCGGGTCGATTAGCACGAGGCGCAGATCCTCCGGCGTGTTGTGGAGGAGGAAGGAGGCGATGATGGAGTTGATGCAGACGGACTTGCCGCTGCCGGTGGCGCCGGCGATCAGGAGGTGCGGCATCTTTCCCAGATCCGCCGCGACGGACTCGCCCGATACGCCCTTGCCCAGGGCCAGGGCGAGCTTCGACTTCTGGTTCATTTTCTGGAAGGCCGTGCTCTCGATGACGCTGCGCAGGGCCACCAACGAGGTGGTGGAGTTCGGCACCTCGATGCCGACGATCGGCTTGCCCGGCACAGGCGCCTCGATACGGATCGTCGGGGCGGCAAGGGCCAGCGCCAGGTCGTTCGCGAGTGCTGTGATGCGGTTAACCCGCACGCGCGTCTTCGAGACGACCTCGTTGCGGGTGACCGGCCGGCCGTCCCTGTCGAAGATCTGGTGGCCGCGTTCGTCCTTGACGGCGGTCGTGCGGGTCTTCACCTCCCACCCCGGTTCCACGCCGAACTGCGTAACGGTCGGACCCTGGTTGACGGAGACGACCCGCGCGTCGACGCCGAAAGAGGAGAGCGTATCGACGATAAGCTGGGCGCGAAGCTCGTTATCCACCGGCCGGATCTCGATATCGGCCGCCTCGGCAAGTCCGCTGAGGGGCGGTAGCTCCCAGCCCCGTCCGGCGGGGCGGCCCATCGGCAGCGGCCTCTGGACGGCGTCCGCTTCGTCGGACGCCGCGGCGGTGACCAGCATTTCCGGAACCGCCTCGTCTGCGATGTCCGACTCGTCCTCTTCCTCCTCCTCGACGGGAGCGCTTTCCTGCCATTCCTCGTCGAGCTGCGGCACATAGGGCCGGTCGAGGAGGGGCAGGTCTTCTTCATGGTCCTCGGGGGAGGGCATGAGGACGGCCACGAAGGAGGCGATGGCACGGCCCAGCCGCTGCGGTATTTCCAGCGAGACGATCCACCTGGCGAGTTCAAGGAGTGCTTCGCCGATGTGGCGCGCCTGGACCGGCCAGACCAGCGAGAAACCTGCCGTGCCCGCGGTGAGCCACGCGAGAACGCCGGGAACGCTGCCGGTGAGAACGTGACCGGCAGCGCCGCCCAGGGTTACGTCCGAGAAGGCGACGTCGCCGATTGACCAGTCAGGCCGGAAGAGCGCCAGGGTGCCGAAGAAGAAGGCAGAAAGGAGGTGCCAGCCGAGAAGGGAGCGGGCGAAGTCCGTTGTGAGCTGCGGCCTGGTCATGGCCAGCCGGGCGTCCCAGGCAACGACGGCGCCGATCAGGATGACGCCTATGCCCAGCGTTGCGAGCACGGCCTCTGCACCGTTGATGAGCGTGTCGATGAAGACGACGGCCAGTACCAAACCCACGGCGGCGCCGGCTACCGGCCAGACGACGACCGGCTGCTGAATCCAGTCCGCGATCGAATGGATCGGCGTGCCAGCGCTGCTGCTGCGTCGCGATGGTGAGCGCCGGCGTACAGAGGGTGACCTGTAACCGCCGGCCCGGCGGCTCGGCTTTGGCCGCGTCTTGAGCGTCATAGGGTTAGACCTCGAGGGCGACGGGCAGGATCATGGGGCGGCGGCGCGTCTCGTCGTAGACGAAGCGCTGGAGGGCGTTGTGGACACGCTGACTGAAGTCAGCGCGGTCGGCAACATGCTCTGCCCCCTGCAACGAGTCCTCTATGACGTCTCGCGCCCTTTCCATAAGTCCGTCCGTCAGTTCCGTTTCGGGAAATCCTCTTGATATAACGTCAGGGCGGCCAATTGGTTTACCGGTGTGCCGGTCAATTGCGACGATGGCCACGAGCACGCCGTCTCCCGCCAGGTGCTTGCGGTCGCGGAGGACCACCTGGTCGACACCCACCGCGAGGCCATCGACGTACACGTAGTCGGCGGGTGTGCGACCGGTGACGCGCGCACCCCTGCGGTTGATTTCGAGGATGTCGCCGTCCTCCATCGTGAAGACGTTCTCCGGCGCGACGCCCATGTCACGGGCGATCTGCGAGTGCATGACGAGGTGGCGGTACTCGCCGTGGACCGGGACGAAGTACTTTGGCCGCGCCAGGCCCAGCATCAGCTTCAATTCCTCCTGCGCGGCGTGACCGCGAACGTGGACGTTGGCGATGCGGCTGAAGAGGACGTTGGCGCCCAGCCGGTACAGGTTGTCGATCGTGCGGTTGATGAGCAGTTCGTTGCCGGGTATCGCGGACGAGGAGAAGACGACTGTGTCGCCTTGCTGGATGTCCACCTGCCGGTGGTCGCGGTTGGCCATGCGCACGAGCGCCGAACTGGGTTCGCCCTGGGCGCCCGTCGTGATGACGGTGATCTCGTGCGGCCGCAGCTTCTTCATCCGGTCAAGCGGCGCGAGGATGTCCGGCGGCGCCGCCAGGTAGCCCTGTTCCATCGCCATCCGGATGTTGTTCATCATGCTGCGGCCGGTCACGAACACCCTGCGGCCGTTACGTTCCGCTGCGTCGACGATCTGCTGGACGCGCGCGATCAGCGAGGCGAACGTTGCCACGATTACGCGCCCTTCGGCGGTCGCCATGATTCGGTCCAGCGCCTCGCCAACTGCGATCTCCGAGGGCGTGTACCCGGTCGTGTCCGCGTAGGTGGAGTCGGAGAAGAGGAGAAGTATCCCGTCGCGCCCGAGTTCGGCGATCCGCATCAAGTCCGGTGGGTCGCCCATGACCGGCGTGTGGTCGAACTTGAAGTCGCCGGTGTGGAGCACGGTCCCCTGGGGGGTTTGAACGGCGATGGCCGTTGAGTCCGGGATGCTGTGGGTGACGTGGACCCACTCGGCCGTGAGCTTGCCCAGCTTGACCTTCTCGCCCTCGGTAACTACGTGCAGGTCCGTCTTGGCCAGGAGCTTGTGTTCATCGAGCTTGACAGCGATGAGGCCGCGGGTGAGGCGTGTGCAGAATACGGTTGGCATCTTGCCGTTGGGCAGGCGGAGCTTCGGCAGGAGGTATGGCAGCGCGCCGACGTGATCCTCGTGGCCGTGGGTGATGAGGATGCCCCGGAGCTTTCTGATGCGTTCCTGCACGTACGTCACGTCCGGGATGATGAGGTCCACGCCCAGCATCTCCTCGTCCGGGAACATGAGTCCGGCGTCGATCAGGACCATGTCGTCGGCCGTTTCGAGGACCATGCAGTTCTTGCCGATCTCGCCGAGGCCTCCCAGTGGTATGGCGCGCAGGGTATCCGGCATCGTTAGAAGAGCTTCATCTGTTCGGAGGGTGACTGAGCGGCGCTGCCCACGGGCGCGGCACCGGCGTTGTCCGTGGCCAGTGCACGGGCCTTCTCCAGTGCGCCGGGGATCTTTGAGAAGTCGTCCTCGATTGTCTCGCGGAGGTTGCCAGCGTGCAGCGCGGCGGCCGGGTGATAGAGGTGGAAGAAGCAACGGTTGCCGAGGCGCCGCAGCGATCCGTGGACCTTGCCGATCGAGTCGCGCGGGAAGAACCACGCCAGGGAGAACCGCCCCAGCGTGACGATGAGCAGGGGATCGATCAATTCGATCTGGCGGAGGAGGTATGGACGGCAGGCTTCGACTTCACCCGGCAGCGGGTCGCGGTTGCCGGGGGGCCGGCACTTGACGACGTTGGTGATGTAAACGTCGGGGCGGCTCAGGCCGATCGAGGCCAGCATCTCTTCGAGGAACTTGCCGGCCTGGCCGACGAACGGTCGCGCCTGCTGATCCTCGTGAAACCCCGGACCCTCACCGATGAACATGACCTCGGCGCGAGGATCTCCTTCGCCGGGCACGGCGTGCGTACGGGTCTCAGCGAGGCCGCACCCCCGGCAAGAGGTTACAGTGCTGTATACGGCCTCCAGGTCATTCACTGGCGTCGATGATAGCGCGGGGCTTTTCAGGGGGTCAACGCGAATGGCAGGTTATCTACGCCTGGGCTGCACCAGAACCGCCAGGCCGATCCCCAGGAAGTAGAGCACGATGATCGGCCCCGCCACGAAGGACTGGGTCACCGGGTCGATCGTCGGCGTGACGATGGCGGCGACGACGAACGCGGCGACGATGGCAAACCGCCACCAGGCGAGGAGCTGACCGGCCCGCACGATGCCGAAGCGCGCCAGGTACATGACTACGAGCGGCGTCTCGAAGGAGACCCCGGTCCAGAACAGAAGCCGCGTCACGAAATCGATGTAGCTTCCTACCCGGATGTTGGGTTGCGCGATATCGTCGTTGAAGTTCAGCAGGAAGTCGAGCGCCGGGGGCAGGGCCACGTAGTAGGCGAAGGCCACGCCACACAGGAAGAGGCCGGTGGCGCCGACGACAGTGCCGTAGAGCCACCGCCGTTCGCTGGCGCGAAGCCCGGGCCCGACGAAGCGGAGTGCGTGATAGAGAATCACCGGCATGCCGAGCACCAGGCCGCCCAGCAAGGACACGCGGAAATAGGTTACGAAGTTCTCGAACGGCTCGATGAACTGGAGGTGGAAGTCCGGCCGCCGGTCCTCGGCCGGGTTGATGAGGAACTTGATCAGGTCGTCGGCGAAGACCGCTGAGACCGCCAGGCCGATGACCACGCCGATCGCGGACATCATCACCCGGTAGCGAAGCTCCCGCAGGTGATCCAGGAGCGTCAGGTACTTCTCGCCGCTCTCCGGCTCTGACTCCGGCGACTGCCCGGTTGCGCCCGGTGCCGTGGTGGTGGCCACGTCCGTGCCGCGTTACGCCGGTGCCGCGCCGTCCCCGGCGGCGCGGTCGGGCGGCAGTTCGCCGGCGGGCTCGATGATGGGCTTCGAGGGATCTAGCAGCGCCGCGACGTCTGGCGCTTTGGTCTTCGCCTTCGCCTCAGCAGCGGCGCGGGTGATTTCGTCCGCCAGCTTGACGGTGTCCCTCGCCACCGACCCACGGATTTCCGCCAGTTCGCCACGCAGGCTCTCGTATTCCCGCGTCAGCTCCTGGAACTCCTGGCGGAGGTCGGATGTAGCGCTGTTGGCGTAACCGCGCAGGAACTTGATCGCACGGGCAACCTGGGCCGCGGCAGCCGGAAAGCGCTCCGGGCCGAGGACGATCACGGCGATGATCGCCACAAGCGTTAGTTCAAGCGGCCCAACTCCGAAGAAGCTCATGATGCAGAGCCATTATAAGGTACGAAAAACCCCCGGCCGGGTGACCGGGGGCTGCTGGTCTGGCTGAGCTTCAGTGCCTAGTCGTCGGAGATGCCGCCCTGCTCCTGGATGAAGTTCACGGCGTCCTGGACGGTGACGATCTTCTCGGCGTCTTCATCGGAGATCTCGATCGCCTTGCCCTCTTTGCTGAACTCTTCCTCCAGCGACATGATCAGTTCGACGAGGTCCAGGGAGTCGGCGTTGAGGTCCTCCACGAAGGAAGTCTGCGGTTCGATCTCGCTCTCTTCGACGCCGAGCTGTTCGGCGATGATCTTGCGTACTCGTTCGAAAACGGCTGGCACTTGTGGGTTACCTCCTTGGATTAGCGGGCCGCAAGGGCACTTACGGACCCCAGCACACCGTTGATGAATTTCGGGGAGTTCTCACCGCCGTACTCTTTGGCCAGTTCAATAGCTTCATTGATGGCGGCGCGCATCGGCACCCTATTATCGAGCAGGATTTCGTATATCGCAAGGCGCAGGATATTACGGTCTATGCCGGAGATCTGGTCCAGCGGAAAGGCAGGCGCGGTGCGGTGGATGACGTCGTCTATCTGATCGCGGTTGTCGGCGACGCCCTTGATGAGTTCGGAAGCGAAGCGCTTTATCTCCGCGGAGGCGGCCAGGGTCTCCGCCAGGTGGTCGGCCGTCGCCTGGGGAGGGTGGCCGACGGAATCGGCCTCGAAGAGCGCCTGCAGGGCGATGATCCTGCCCTTATGCCGCTTCCCCGGCACGGCTACAACCCCAGGCCGCCGTCTACGCTGAAGACCTGTCCCGTTACGTAGCCCGACTCCTCGGACGCCAGGTAGACGACCATTGCAGAGACGTCTTCGGGTTTGCCCATGCGGTTGACGAGGAGGCGCTGCTTGATGCCGTCGACGATCTCCTGGCGGATGTCCTTTGTGAGCTCAGTGATGATCAGGCCGGGCGCTACCAGGTTGGAGGTGATGTTCCGGGAGCCCATCTCGCGGGCCACGGCGCGTGTGAAGCCGATGAGGCCCGACTTGGCGGCCGCGTAGTTGGCCTGGCCCGCGTTGCCGGCCAGGCCCGAAACGCTGCCGATGTTGATGATCCTGCCCCAGCGCTGCTTCATCATCGGCCGCAGGGCCGCCTTCGTGCAGAGAAAGACGGCGCGGAGGTTGAGGTCCATCACCTCGTCCCAGTCCTCGACGGACATGCGCAGGATCAGCGTGTCGCGGTTATAGCCCGCGTTGTTCACGAGGATGTCGAGCCGCCCCAGGCCGTCGATCGTCTGCTGCACGATCCGTTCCGTATCTTCCGGAAGGCGGACATCGCCCTGGACTGCGATCGCTTTGCCACCCCCGGCGATGATCTCGTCACGGAGCTGTTCCGCCTGGGGAGCGCTCTGGAGGAAGTTGATCGCAACCGCCGCGCCCTGTCCGGCCAGCTGGCGGGAGATGGAAGCCCCGATGCCACGGGAGCCGCCCGTGACGAGCGCCACCTTTCCCGAAAGGTCAAACACCGGTTTCCGCCTTCAGGACGGCATCTTCGTCAAGGGATACGACTTCGAGGCCGGGGTTGCTGCGCTTGAGCTGGGCCGTCAGGATGCGGCCGGGGCCGATCTCGATCACTTTCGTCACCCCTGCATCTTCCAGCATGTTCATGGACTGGTACCAGCGCACCGGCGACACCACCTGGCACATCAGGTCGGCCCGGACGTCCTCGGCCGTGAGGAGCGGGTGCGCCGATACGTTCCCAACGACCGCGATGGCGGGGTCACTGATGTGCGCCCCCTCGATCTTTGGCCCGAACTCTTCGGCGGCGGAGGACATGAGGGACGTGTGGAATGCACCCGAGACGTTGACCGGAATGCCGCGCCCGCCGCGCTCCTTTGCCAGCAGGCACGCGCGCTCGACCGTTCCGGGTTCGCCGCCAATGACGGTCTGCCCGGGAGCGTTGTAGTTTGCCACTTCGGCGCCCGATTGGCGACAAATATCCTCCACGGTCTCGGCATCCATGCCGACGATCGCGGCAAGCGTGCCGCGCCGAACGGCGCCCGCTTCCGCCATGAGGCGGCCGCGCTGAGAGACGAGCCGGAGTGCCTCGTCCGGCGCGATCGACCCGGCGGCGACGAGCGCGGTGTACTGACCCAGGCTGTGGCCGGCAACATACGCAGGGCTACTGGTAAGGTTGCCCGTCACTATTGCCGCGGCCAGGATCGCCAGCGAGGTCGTGAGGATCGCCGGCTGCGCGTTAGCGGTGTGGGTCAGGGTGTCTTCCGGGCCGCTGAAACACAGGTCCGACAGCGGTACGCCGAGGGCAACGTCCGCGAACTCGTACACGCCGGCTGCCGAGGGATTTGAGTAACGGAGCTGCTTGCCCATGCCCACCTTCTGGCTCCCCTGTCCGGGGAAGACGATGGCGAGCCGGGTGTCCTGCGGCAGTGCGAGGAGTGCTTCCGAGATCTGCCGTGCGGGGAACGGGGCCGAACTCATGCAGGGGCTATGGCGTTACCGCTGCTTGCTCCCGGGTAAGGCGGCCCAGGTGGCAGTCCGGGTTTGGGCAGCGCCCAAACTCGTCAAGCCGTGTCCGGCAGAACGTGCAGTGAGTGGCGTCCCACCAGATGAAATAGGTCAGCGCCGCGGCGCCCGCCAGGAGCAGGCTCAGCGGCGGCAGCGCGATGAGGAGTCCTCGTCTCATGACCAGCCGCAGTATAGCACGCCCGTGACGGTCCTACGGCGCTTGTTCGCGGCGTTCGCGGTGCACGCGGCCAACCGCGAGCACGTCGCGGCCGCGATAGGTGCCGCAGGTGGGGCAGGCGCGGTGCATGGGCCGCGGGCTGCTGCACTGCGGGCAGAGGACGAGCGCAGGCAGGGTGGCGGAGATGTGTGCCCGGCGGCGCTTTTTCCGCGAAACGGAGGTCTTCTTCTTGGGCAGAGGAGGCATCTGTCAGTTCCCTTCCTGGAGTTCGTTCTTCAGTCCCGCGAGTGCGCTCCACCGGTCGTCGGCAGCTTCTGCGCACTGGTGCGGGCCTGCGTTAAGGTCGGCTCCGCATCCGGGACAGAGCCCCGCGCAGTCCTCGCGGCAGAGGGGGTTAGGAGGCTCTGAAATGAGGATATACTGGCGCAGCGCCTCCCGCAAATCCAGGTCGAACCGCTTATCGATCCGGAACGTCTCTTCTTCGTCCCCCGCGAGTCTCACCGGCGACCCGGTGTCGGCGTCGATGACGGGCACGTATTCCTCCTGGAACTCGATGGCGAACTCCGCGTGAGCATCGGCGAGGCAGCGTGCGCAGGGGGCGTCTATCCCGCCCGTGGCCCTAACGCTGGCGATCAGTCCGCGGTCCGTCCTGAGAAGGTGGACGGCGCCCTTGATGCCGTCTATCCGGTGGCCGTCGACCAGCAGCGATGCTTCGTCGATTTCGTATTCGCTGGTCGAGCCGATGGGCCGCCGGAGTTCGCGCAGGACGTTCAGCTGAAGCATGTTAGGAGAGGGGAGGCGGGCTCGCCGGAAAGGTTATCTTAGCGGGCAAAAATCGCTTGCAATGCGACCAACCTAAGTCTATAATCCGCGACGCAACGCTGTCCATCCCGCCCCGGGCCCGGCATGCGCGGCGCCTCATTTTCAATGGCTGCCATAGCTGACCTTATTGCCCTCCAGGAAACAGATCTGGAACTGGACAAAGCCCTCGCGAGGCTCGGTGAAATCGAGGAGTCGCTGGCGGAGCCGGAGGAGCTTGCCCAGGCGCGCGAAGCCCTGGAAGAACGTACAGGGGCAGTCCGTGGCCTGAAGGCCCAGCAGAAGGACCTGGAGCTTGCCGATGACGAGGTGCGCGACCACGCGGCCGAGGTCGAGAGGAAGCTGTACGGCGGCGCCGTCAAGAACCCAAAGGAGCTGCAGGACCTCGACGCGGACCTCAAGTCGCTAAAGGCGCTCCTGAAGAAGCGCGATGATGATCTCCTGGCGCTGCTGGAACAGGTCGAAGCAGCGGAGGCGGAGGAGGCGGACGCCCGGGCGGCGGTGGAGTCCCTGGAGGCAGACTGGAAGCGCTCCTGCAACGAGCTGCTGGCGGAAAGGGCGCAACTTGAGCCGCGGGTCGAAACGCTGCGCGGACAGCGCGAGTCGCAGTCCCGCCGCGTTGAGCGCAACATACTGCAGCTGTACGACCTCGTGCGCTCCCGGCGCGGCGGCGTGGCTGTGGCGCGCGTCGAGCGGGGAATGTGCCAGGGCTGCCGCATCAGCCTGCCGATGTCCGTCATGCAGCGCCTCCGCTCCGGCGGCGGCCTGATCCAGTGCGTCAGTTGTGAGCGGATCCTGCTGGTGTCGTGATGCGGGCGATTGGCTACTTCAGGGAGACCCCGGAGCTCAACCTGGCGGACCAGAGTGAGTCCTTCCTGGAGTTTTGCGCCCGGAACGGGTACGAAGCCGCGGCGACGTTTCTCGACGTGAAGAGCGGGTCCGAGCGCACCGGTTTCCGCCAACTCGTCGATTTCATCCGGCAGCAAGAGGGGCGCGGCTTTCTCCTTGTCGTCGTGCCCAACCTGCTCGCCATGGGAGAGGGACCGGTGGAATCGATGCGCCGGTACTTCCAGCTCGCCAGTCTCTCGGTGCCGGTCCTCGGCATGGAGAACGAGTGTGACCTTTCGGCTGAGCTGCTGGCGACGTGGAGCAAAGTAAGGGCCGAAGGGACGGTTGGCGACCGGGTCAAGGCAGCAATGCGGCGCAAGGCTGTCAAGGGCGAGGCGCTGGGGCGGCCGCCTTATGGCTACCGTGTCGGACCGAGGCGCCGCCTCGTCATCGTCGCGGAGGAAGGCTCGGTCGTCCGCTACATCTTCAGGCTGTACCTCAAGGATGGGCTGGGGATCCGGCGGATCGCCCGCCGCCTGAACGAGGAGGACCTGCGGACGCGACGGGGAGGGCTGTGGAGCATGGTGACGGTGCGCGACATCCTCCGGAACCGGGCGTACGTCGGGACCTACTCGCGCTTCGGTGTGCGCGTGCCCGCAAGCCACGCGCCGCTCATCTCGCAAGACGACTTCCAGAGAGTCCAGGAGAAGCTGGACGCGCGGAGGCCATCCAGCGCCGACCGCCAGGTGTCGCCGTTCCTGCTCTCTGGCCTCGCTTTCTGCGGGTACTGCGAGAACAAGATGATCGGCGTCACCCGCAGGCAGCGATGGCAGCGAGGAGATGGCAGCCTCCGCTCCGCCCAGTACCGCTACTACCAGTGCGAGTCGAGGACGAACCGCAGCCTGTGCGATTACCACACGCGGAGAGCGGAAGACCTCGAGAACCGGATTCACGAGAAGCTCATGAACATCTCGGGCTCGCTGCGCGCTAACGGCGCCGGCACGCCGGAAGAGCAGGATGCGGTGATTACCCGGATCAGGGATAAGGTGCGCCGGCTGGACAAGCGGCTGGAGCAGTTCCTGGACTCGGCTGCCGGCGGCTCGATCGACCGCGAGAAGCTGCAGGCGTCGGCGATCGCCGTCGCTTCGCAGCAGATCGCCCTGGAGGAGAAGCTGGCCGAGACATCGCGACAGGCCCGGGCCCGCGCCAGCGAGGAACGGCGCCGCAAACATGTGATGGGTATACTAACCCGGCTCGGCAAGCAGTGGGAGGTGCTCTCCTTCGAGGACAGGCAGGAGATGCTGCGCGAGGGCCTGGCCCGCATCGTTGTGACCGACGAAGACATAGACCTGGTGCCACGGGCTTAGCGTTGACGGCCCGCTGGACTGTCTATGCCGATGGCGCCTCCCGGGGCAACCCGGGCCCCGCATCGATCGGCGCTGTCGTCTACGACGAGAACGGGCGGGAGGCGCACACTGTCTCGCGACGCCTGGGGCGGGCCACCAACAACGAGGCGGAGTACCAGGCGGCGATCGCTGGGCTGGAAGCTGCGCTCGGCCTGGGAGGCGGCGACGTGGAGCTGCGGATGGACTCGCAGCTCGTGATCCGGCAGCTTCAGTTCCGCTACAAGGTGCGCAACCCGCGGCTCCAGCCCTTCTTTAACCGCATCCTGGAGCTGCGCCGCCAGTTCAACACCTTCACGATGGAGCACGTGCGCCGGGAGCAGAACAAGCGGGCGGACGAGCTCGCCAACCTGGCGCTCGACCGGGGCGACGGCGGGTAGGTGAGCGGCCTGGATGCTACAATCGAGTTGTTCCAGCAGGCCGGGTGACCGCCCCGACTCGTCGGGGAGGAAGGTCCGAGCTCCTCACGGGCAGCGCGCTGGGTAACGCCCAGGCGGGGTAACCCGACGGAAAGTGGCACAGAAACATACCGCCCGTAAGGGCAAGGGTGAAATGGTGGGGTAAGAGCCCACCGGCTGCGGGGCGACTCGCAGGCCGGCTAAACCCCGCGCGGAGCAAGGCCAAATAGGAGGTTGCCAAGGGCGCCCGGCCCAAAACCTCGGGTTGGCTGCTTGAGCCTCTCGGCAACGGGAGGCCTAGATTGATGGTCACCGTCCGCCTCGGCGGATACAGAACTCGGCCTACAGGCCCGCCGGAACATGATGACGGTCTAGCCCCGGCGTGACGCGCCAGGGGTCCGGGCCGTTTATTCTTGTCAGACAGATGCGACTCAAGGAACTGGCGCAAGAAACTGGCGGCCGCCTGATCGGCGATGGGGAGATCGAGGTCTCCTCCGTGGAGTACGACTCCCGCGCCGTTACGCCCGGCGCTCTCTTCGTGGCCGTCCCCGGCCTGACCGTTGACGGCCACTCCTACCTCGGCCGCGCACTGGAGAACGGCGCGCCCGCGGTGGCGGTGCAGGCGGACCGGGAGTCGATGTGGCGGGCTGTTCTCGACACCGGCGGCGCTGACATCCTCGTCCTGCCCGACACCCGCTCCGGACTCGCGGCGCTGGCGGCGGCGTTCCACCAGCATCCCGCCCGCCGGCTGCGCGTCATTGGCGTGACCGGCACGGACGGCAAGACCAGCCTCTGCCACCTCCTGGCCCACGTCCTCAACGCGGCCGGCCACAAGGCGGGCCTGATCAGCACAGCGGAGTGCCGGATCGGCGGATCGCTCCTGCCCGACACGGGGCGCTTCACGACCCCGGAGTCGACCCAGGTGCAGGCGATGCTGGCGGAGATGGCAGACGCGGGCTGCGAGTGGGCCGTGCTGGAGGCGACGTCGCACGGCCTGGCACTGCACCGCGTGGACCAGTGCGAATACGACATCGCGCTGATGACGACGGTCGGGCTGGACCACCTGGATTTTCACGGGACCGCCGAGGAATACGTCGCTGCCAAGGGCCGGCTGTTTGAGATGCTGGATAGCGCCGCTGACAAGGGTGTCGAGAAGACCGCCGTCCTCAACGCGGACGATCCCGCCTCGGCAGCGTTCGCATCCCGGTCGCGGGCCCGGAAGCTGACGTACGGCATCGACGATCCGGCTTCCGTTTCGGCGAGCGATCTTTCCGACGAGGGCTGGGGCGTTCGCTTTCAGATGACGACCCCGCGTGCCACCGTTTCCGCGTACGTGCCCCGCCCCGGCCGCTTCATGGTGCAGAACGCCCTCGCGGCGACGGCAGCGGGGCTGGCCGGCGGCCTGCCGCTGGAAGCGATCGTACCGGCGATCGCCTCGTGGGCAGGTGCGCCGGGGCGGATGGAGCTTGTCGACGCGGGCCAGCCGTTCACGGTGGTGGTGGACTTCGCGCACGCGCCGGAGTCGCTCCGGCGCGTGTTGCGCCTCCTCAAGGAACGCGCCCGCGGCCGCGTCATCGCCGTCTTCGGCTGCATCGGCGAGCGCGACAAGGACCGGCGCGCCGGGATGGCGCGCGCGGCGGCGGACCTTGCGGACTACACGATCGTTGCCGACGACAACCCGTATTCCGAGGACAGGGACGCAATCCTGCGCGATATCGCCGGGGCATTGCGAGACACGGGCAAGCGCGAGGGGCACGACTTCAGCGTCGTGCCGGACCGCCGGCAGGCGATTTCGCAGGCGCTGGGGATGGCGGTCGACAGTGACGCGGTGCTGCTGGCGGGAAAGGGCCATGAACGGGAGGTGCACCTCGGCGCCGAGGCGTATCCGTGCGACGACCGCGAGGAGGCACGGAAGGTGCTGAAGGAACTGGGCTACGCGGGCGGAAGGTGATGACTGCGGCAAACTTTCCGTCTTGCAGGGCTTGAAGAGGTGGACTTATCTGTTACTATGCGAGGCAGGAAAGGAGGTGATGTGAATGGACCACAGTACTTATGGCCGTAGGCCTGTCCGTTCACACTGCCACCTCAGAGAGGTGTTGGTGTAGGCGCGTAGGTTTACGTGCCATAAAGGGGGCCAGCCGCGAGGCTGGCCCCCTGATCTTTTCCGGCACTATGCTTGACGCATCATGTGGCTGGACTTCTCCGCGGTGCACCAGCACCTGCGTACCGACCACCTCGGACGACGTGTCATCTACCTGACTTCGACGCAGTCGACCCAGGATATCGCGCGCACCGAAGCCGAGGGCGGCGCGGTGGCGGGCACGATCGTCGTCGCGGAGGAGCAGACAGCGGGCCGTGGCCGGTTCGGGCGCCGCTGGGTGTCCCCGGCGGGCCTCAACATCTACGTCACCGTGGTCCTCAGGCCGGACGTCGCGCGGCTCCGCGCCCTCAGCATGGTCGCGCCCCTGGCAGTGTGCCGCGCGGTCGAGTCCGTTGCCGATGTGCAGACCTCGATCAAGTGGCCCAACGATGTCATCGCCGGGGGGAAGAAGCTCGCGGGAGTGCTCATCGAGAGCGAGATGACGGGCGACGACGTTCGTTATGCGCTGGTGGGTATCGGCATCAACGTCAACTACCGGATCGACGATCCCGAGATCGCCGGCCTTGCGACGAGCCTGGTCCAGCAGACAGGCGCACCCGTCCCCAGGGAGGAACTGCTGGCCTCGCTGTTGAACGAGATGGAGGAACTGTACGACCGCTCGGCGTTCGGCGCCGATGTACATGGCCGATGGAAGGCGCGCCTGGACACGCTGGGACGCGAAGTCACCGTACGGTTTCGCGACGAAACCTACGAAGGCGTCGCGGAGGACGTCGACGACCGCGGCAACCTCTTGCTCCGTCTCATTGACGGCCGCGTGCTTGTGCTCGAGGCGGGCGAGGTCTCCCTGCGCGCCGGCTAACCCCCCGGCGCTATTCGCCCGGCGGGATTTCGCGCCTCCCCGGCGGTCCGCCGTTGGCGACCTTCGGGACCCCGGACATGAACATGTTGATGAGGTCGATCGGGATGGGGAAGATCACGGTGCTGTTCCGCTCCGACGATATCTCGGTGAGCGTCTGAAGGTACCGCAGCTGCAGAGTGGCTGGCTGGTCCGCCATCACCTGCCCGGCTTCGGCGAGCCGCTTCGACGCCTCGTACTCGCCTTCAGCGTGAATCACCTTGGCGCGCCGCTCGCGCTCGGCTTCCGCCTGGCGGGCCATGGCGCGGAACATCTCCGTCGGCAGGCCGACGTCGCGCACCTCGACGATCGTAACCTTGACACCCCAGGGCTCGGTGGCGTCGTCGATGATCACCTGGAGGCGCTGGTTCAGTTCGTCGCGCTTGCTGAGGAGTTCGTCGAGATCGGACTGGCCCAGGACGCTCCGCAGCGTGGTCTGTGAGACGAGTGAGGTTGCGCGGATGTAGTCCGCCACTTTGACGACCGCCATCTCCGGGTCCATGACGCGGAAATAGACGACGGCGTCCACCTTCACCGTGACGTTGTCGCGGGTGATGACGTCCTGCCGCGGTACGTCCATCGTCACCACTCGCAGGTCCACTTTCACCATCCGCTCCACGAACGGCAGGATGAAGAAGAGGCCGGGGCCACGCGCGCCCACCAGCCGGCCGAGGCGGAAGATGACGCCACGCTCGTACTCCTGCACGATGCGGATCGCGAAGGGGAATAGGGGCACGGCCAGCAGGTAGCCGAAGGCCGTAAGGATGCGGGCGAGCCAGTTTGGCCCCGGGATCCGCTCCATATCCGGGCCGGAGCCCAGGTCTTGACGAGTCATGATCCTTCTCCTTCCATGCGTTCCCGCCGCACTTTCAATCTGAGGCCGTTGATCTCGGTGACCACCACTCGTTCGCCCGCGCTAATGTTCCCGCCCTCTGCCTCCGCTGTCCAGTACTCGCCGTCTATGAACACGATGCCGCCCGGGTCGAGTGCCGACCGCGCGATTCCCTCCCGGCGGACGACGGTCTCGACGCCAACCTTCGCCGGCATGTGGCGGATGCGGACGATATTGACGAAGACGAAGAGCACCAGCGCGCCCAGGAACGCGGCGAGCCCCCAGATGAGCCACGGCGAGACCTGGAACCCCGGCGGGTTGTTCTGCGTGAGGAGAAAGCCGCCGAGGACGAGCGCGATCGCGCCGCCGATGCCGAGGACGCCGCCGCTGGTGACGAACAGCTCCAACCCGAAGAGGACGAAAGCGACGATGATCAGGGCGACGCCGGCCCAGTTGAACGGCAGCACGCTCAGTGCGAAGAACGCCAGGATCAACGCGATCACTCCGAAGACGCCGGGGAAGATGGCGCCGGGGTGGATGATCTCGATGAACAGCGCGAGGGAGCCCAGCGACAGCAGGAGGAACGCGATGTTGGGGTCGGCGATGATGTTGAGGAAGTCCTCGATGAAGTTCTGGTCGTTGTACGCCACCTCGGCGTCCGCAGTGTTCAGGACCAGGGACTTGCCGTTCTGCAGCGTTACGCCCCGCCCGTCGATCTGGCGCAGCAGGTCATCGATGTCGTTCGCCTGGTACTCGACGACGCCCGTTTCCGTCGCTTCGGTGGTGGTGGCCGAAGCCCCCTTGCGCACCGCGTCCTCCGCCCAGTCGGCGTTGCGGCCGCGGAGTTCAGCGAGGCCGCGGATCTTTGAGACGGAGTTCTCGATGAGCTTGCGTCGCAGGTCGCTGTCCAGGTTGTCTCCGGAACCGGAGATCGGCGTTGCGGCGCCGATCACGGTGCCCGGCGCCATCGCGGCGACGTGCGAGGCGTAGGTGATGTAGGTGCCGGCGGAGGCTGCCTCGCCGCCTGAGGGCCAGAGGTAGACCACGACCGGGACCCTGGAGGACAGGATGCGCTGGATGATCTCGTCCATGGAGCTGATGAGGCCGCCGGGTGTGTCCAGCCGGATCACGACAGCCCCGGCATCTTCGTTCTCTGCGGCGTCGATGCCCCGGTCGATGTAGCGCTCCATCACCGGGTTCACATCACCGGCGGTGGTGAGGACGTGGACGGCGCCCGGTTCCGTGTCGGGGCCGCGGGAACAGGCGATGGAAAGGAGAGGGGAAAACAGGGTCAGCAAGGCGAGGGCCAGCCTCGCTCTCCTGGCGTTTCGCTGGATGCGAGCGTTGGTCATCTCTTATCCCTTGCCCACTACCGATTATAACGCCGCATGGTGCCAGTACCGGGCCGGTGCTAGAATCGCTGTATTCCCTGCGTTCGGGCGCCCGCGCCATCTCCGGCGCTCCTGGCCCGCCGCAGGAGGGAGATGAGAATGGTCGAGACCATGCGCTCGCGGGGCATGCGGGACATGCTGCCGGACGAGATGGAGCGCTTCCGGAGAATTGAACAGGCCTTTCGGGACGTGTGCCTCGGCTGGGGCTACCACGAGGTGCGGACCCCGGCGATCGAGCACCTGTACCTGTTCACGGCTGCGGGCACGCTATCGCCGCAGATGCTGGACCGGGTCTACTCGTTCCTGGACTGGGATGGGTGGAGCGGTGAGCGGGTTGTGCTGCGCCCGGACTCGACGATCCCTGCCGCACGGCTGTTTGCGGAGGAGATGGCGGGCGCGGAAGGCGCGAAGCTCTTCTACGTCCAGAACGTCTTCCGCTTCGAGCCGACTGACCGCTCGCGGGAGGACTGGCAGTGCGGCGTCGAGCTGCTGGGCGACTCATTCCCGGCGGGGGATATCGAGCTGATCACCGTGGCGAAGGAAGTGCTGGACAGGCTGGGTGTGACGGCGGAGCTGGAACTGTCGCACCCCGGGATCGTCCGCGGGCTCCTGGGTGCTGCCGGTCTCGGTCAGGCAGAGCAGATTTCGGTCTACGACCGGCTTCTGGAGGGCGACGTCGCGGCGCTGGATGAGGCGGGCGCGAAGCTGCCGGGAGGCGCCCAACTGGGAGCCTTGCTCTCCACGGAAGGCAGTGGCCAGGACTATATCGGCAACCTTCGGGCGGTCCTTCCCGGAGCGAAGGCGATTGGAGATGCCTTGTTTGAACTGGAGGCAGTTTCGGCGACCATCAATGGCATGGGTCTTTCGCACAAGATCGCACCGCTTGGCGTCCGCAGCTTCGAGTATTACACCGGACCCGTGTTCAGTTTCACCGCCGGCACTGCGCGGCTGGGCGGCGGAGGACGCTATGACTCGCTTGCCGGGCTTGTCGGTGGGCGCGATGTGCCGGCTTCCGGATTCGCGCTGGAAGTTGAGCCGCTGTCACAGCGCCTGGACATGAAGCGCGATGGCGAATTGCCGGTAACGATTCGATGCGAGAACAAGGATGCGCTCGGCAGGGCGTTTGCCCTGGCGAAGGCCCTGCGCGAACACGACGCGGCCGTACTGGTGGTGACCGGCGGACCGGCTGGCCGTCGGGATGTCAGGGTGACGGGTGCCGGCTTCACGTTCACGGCGAACGGCTCAGCACCGCGCGAATTCAGCGATATCGCGCAGGTCGTGGCGGCGGTGTCCGGAAGCTGACAGTGGTCAAGCTCGCGCTCCCCACGGGCGACCTCCGCGCGCCCGTTGGCGAACTCCTCTCTTCCTGCGGGCTCTACGTCGAGGGATACGGCGAAGGATCCCGGCAGTTGCGCCGCCTGCCGATGCCGGCGCGGGAAGAAGTTCGCGTTCGCGTCTTCCGTGAGCGCGACATCCCGGTGCAGGTTGCGCTGGGCAATTATGACCTGGGCATCGCCAGCCTCTCATGGCTTCTGGAGATGCAGGTGCGGTTTCCTCAGCAACCGGTGGTCCCGCTAACCAGCCTGGGCATCGGCGCCCGCCGCATTTACGCAGCCGCGGCGGCCGAAGCCTGCCGGTCCCTGGAAGACGTCGGCCGGCTGTTGCTGGTGCGACTGGCGAGCGACCTTCCCAACGTCGCAGACGCCTTTGCCCGGGCGGTCCGCCTGCGACGCTACCGCATCCAGGCAGTCTGGGGCGCCGCGGAGGCCTACCCGCCCGAGGACGCTGATATCGTCATCGTCGCAGGCAAGTCCGAAAACGAATTCACGGGATCTGGCCTTTCGTTGCTCCATGTCCTGCTGGACGACTCGGCCTGGTTGTTCGCCAACTCCCGCTCGCTGGCTACGGCGAACCTCGCCGCCATCATCGGGCCGTTGGTCGCCGCCGGCGAACCGGGCTCGGTTCCCGCGCTTCGTATGCCGCCGCCCGTCCCATCAGCGCCGACGGACGGCGCCCGCGAACCGCGGGCCAGCATCCGCATGGCGGTGCCCGACGGGCACCAGCAACGCCACGTGTTCGAGGCGCTGGCAGCCGCGGGCCTGCGATTTGATGGATACGATGAAAAGGAGAGCGTGCGCCGTCCGGCGTCCGGGATCGAAGGCCTGGAGGTGAAGGTGATCCGGCCCCAGGACATGCCCCAGCTTGTCGCCCTCGGCGAGTTCGACCTCGCGATCACGGGTCGCGACCTGTTGAATGAGCACCTGTACGCGTTCCCGTCCAGCCCTGCCGTCGAACTCGTCGATCTCCAGCGAGCGCAGTACAACCTGTCCGCGGTCGTGGACGGCGACCTGCCGGCTGACAATCTTGACCAGGCCGTCAGCCACTGGCGGTCGCAGGGCAAAGACGTGCTGACCGTGGCCGCGGAGTTCCCGGCTACGGCGGACCACTACGCCCGCAGCCGTCACTTTGCGCGGTACAAGATCGTGCCCATCGCCGGCGCGTCTGAGGGTTTCGTCCCGGAAGACGCTGACATCCTGATCGAGGGGACCGAGACCGGCAAGACGATCGCGGAGAACAACCTCAAGATCATTGATACGCTCTACCGCTCCACAACGTGCGTCATCGGGCGGCGCGACGCCGCGCACGAGGGCCGGCGGGGCGAGGTCTACCGGCATGTGCTGGAACGTCTTGCAACGGCCGGTGAAGCAGCCTCCGTCTGATAGAATCGGTTTAGAAGGCTGCACATTATGCCACCCCTTGCCATACACACGCGCATCGCCAAGGACACTGCCGACCGCCTGCGCTCTGGGACCCTCGATAGCCAGCGCGGCAACCTCTACTTCGGCTCAACGGCGCCGGACATCCGGGTCCTGACACGCTGGGAACGCGAGCGCACGCACTTTTTCGATATCCACCGTTTCGATGAACAGCGGAGCGTCGAGTCCTTCTTCGCCAGTAACCCGGCGCTTGCCGACTCGGAGGCCCTGGAAGAGAAGACGCGGTCGTTCATCGCCGGCTACCTGAGCCACCTCGTGGTGGACGAGATCTGGATCGCGGCGCTCTACCGGCCGTACTTCGGCGAGCGTTCGCCCATGGGCGGGTCGCTGCGGGCGAATATCATGGACCGCGCGCTGCAATTCTCGATGGACGCGGAGACCCGCCTCGATTCGGAGCTGATGGCGCACGTGCTGGAAGCCGTTGCCTGCTGCGATCTCGACATAAGTATCGACTTCATCGACACGGCGACGCTGAAGGAGTGGCACCGGATTATCAGCGAGTTCGTCGCCCAACAGCCGGACTGGGAGCGTTTCCGCGCACGGGCGCGGCGGCACCTGGAGAGCACCGGGAAAGTCTCGGTTGACGAAGGGGAGTACGAGGAACTGGCCCGCTCGTTGCCGGACCTGGTGGAGGAGACACTTCGCTACCTGAGCCGAGAGCACATCGACGAGGTGCTGAGGGGTTCCGTTGATGAGTCCGTGCGCGTGGTCAAGGAATACCTGCTGTGCGAATAGTGCGCGGCGCTGCCGCGGCGCGGGAATCGCTGCTGCAACGCGCGGTGATCCAGGACCCTGATCTCCCCCCCGCAGTCCGCGAGACGATCCGCCGCGTCTTCGGCGCTGAGCTGGACGCGGCGTCTGTCGTCGACCGCATCCTGCGTGACGTGCACGCGTCCGGCGACGAAGCCGTTCACCGGTACAACCGCGAAATAGACGGCGTTGAACCGGCCGGGGCGCTCGAGGTGAGCGGCGCTGAGATTGACGCCGCATACGCTCGAGTGGAGGGGCGGCTGGTTGAGGCGCTGAAGCTGGCCGCCGAACGCATAGCGGAATTCCACCGCGTGCAGCTGAAGCATGCCGCCCGCTCATTCGAACAGGACGGCCTGGGACAGCTTGTGCGTCCCATCCACCGCGTCGGCCTCTATGTTCCCGGAAACAAGGTCATCTACCCGTCCACGCTCCTGATGACGGCGGTGCCCGCGCGCGTCGCCGGCGTCGCGGAACTGGTGGTTGTTACCCCCGCCGCGCCCGATGGGTCCGTCGCACCCCTTAAGCTGGTTGCCGCGGACATCGCCGGCGTTGATCGCGTCTTCCGGGCCGGCGGCGTGCAGGGGATCGCCGCTCTCGCCTACGGGACGGAGAGCGTTCCGAAGGTCGACAAGATCTGCGGTCCCGGAAATATCTTCGTGACGCTGGCGAAAAAGCGCCTTTTCGGAGATGTCGGCATCGACGGTATCTTCGGTCCCTCGGAGACCCTGGTCGTAGCTGACGGTGAGGCGGAGGCGCGCCTGGTCGCCGCGGACATGGTCGCCGGTGCCGAGCACGACGAGCTCGCCACGGCGTTGCTCATCACGGATTCGCCGCCACTGGCCGAAGCCGTCGGGGACATCGTTGAGCGCGAGATCCGGGCGATTCCGCGCGCCGAGTCCGCGCAGGCGGCTCTCGATGCCCGCGGCGGCGCTGTCGTGGTTGATTCAATCGAGGAGGCAATCGCGCTGGCGAACGAGTTCGCCGCCGAGCACCTGTGCCTTCACGTACGGGCCGCCGAGCGCTGGCTGGACCGGATACGTAACGCTGGATGCGTGTTCGCGGGTCAATATTCTGTGGAGTCCGTTGGCGATTACACCGCGGGGCCGAGCCACGTCATGCCGACCGGCGGCAGCGCGCGGTTCTCCTCCGCGCTGGGCGTGCACGACTTTCTGAAAACAACGAGCCTGGTGCGGTTGGACCGGCAGACGCTGGACGCCGTCGGCCCGGCCGGCGTGGAGATCGGCGATGCCGAGGGCCTGTCCGGCCACGCACGGGCGATTGAGGCGAGGTTGAAGGACGAGGGATGAAGGACGGAACGAGAGAAGAGATCGACATCCGCGACCTGATCAGGCCGCACCTTCGGGACATCCCGGGCTACGCGCCGGTGGAGCCGATCGAAGTTGTCGCCCGCCGCCTCGGCCTGCGGCCGGAGGAGATCTCGAAGCTGGATGGCAACGAAAACCCGTATGGCGCCTCGCCGAAGGTGGCCGAACGGCTGGCCCGCTACGACCAGTTCCACATCTATCCGGATCCGCTGCAACGCGAGATGCGCGCGGCGATCGGCGCCTACGTGGGCGCGAAACCGGAGCAGGTCATCCTCGGCAGCGGTTCGGACGACATGCTGGACCTTGCGGCGCGGCTGTTCGTCTCGCCGGGCGACACGGTGGTGAACTGCCCGCCGTCGTTCGGGATGTACGACTTCCTGGCAAACGTCTACAACGCGCGCCTGGTGGAAGTCCCGCGGAACGAGGACTTCACGCTCGACATGGCCACGCTGGAGAGGGTGCTGACGGACGGCGCGAAACTCCTCTACCTCGCATCGCCCAATAATCCGACCGGGAACATCCTGCCACGCGAACAACTGCTGCGGTTGCTGGACTGCCCGGCCGTCATTGTCATTGACGAGGCCTACGCCGAGTTCGCCGGCGAAACTTCGGTTGACCTGGCCGGCGACAGGGAGAACCTGATCGTGGTCCGCACGTTCAGCAAGTGGGCCGGGCTTGCCGGTCTGCGCGCCGGGTACGCTGTGATCCCGCCCGCTCTTGTGGAGGTCGCCTGGAACATCAAGATCCCGTACAACCAGAGCGTCTCGTCGGAGCAGGCCATCCTCGCATCGCTGGAGGACAGGGACCTCTTGATGGAGCGCGTCCGCCTGATCGTCCAGGAGCGCGAGCGGATGCTCGGTCTACTGCGGGAGCTGCCGTTCCTGAGGCCGTTCCCGTCCACCGCCAACTTCATCCTCTGCGAGGTGCGAGGCATTCCCGCGAAGGAGGTCCGCGACAGCCTCCGGGAGCGAGGCATCCTCATCCGCTACTTCGACTCGCCCGGCCTACGCAACTGCGTCCGCATCAGCATCGGCCTCCCGAAGGACACCGACCGGGTGCTGGATGCGTTGAAAGAGGTGGGAGCGAAGATTGGCCGCTAAGCGCAAGGCAAAGGTTACCCGGAAGACCCGCGAAACGGATATTGAGCTGTCGTTGACCATTGACGGGACGGGGCAGTACGACGTCTCCACCGGCATCGGCATGTTCGATCACCTGCTGGAGTCGCTCGCCCGCCACGCTCTCTTCGACCTCACAGTGAAGGCAACGGGCGACATCGACCGCGACCCGCACCACCTTGTGGAGGACGTGGGCCTGGTGCTGGGCCAGGCGCTGAACCAGGCGCTGGATGAGCGACGCGGAATCACCCGCTTCGGGGACGCGACCGTGCCGATGGACGAGGCGCTGGCGATGGTCGCGGTCGACCTGGGCGGGCGCCCGCACGCGTCAGTTGACCTTCAGTTCGGCCGCGACATGATCGGCCAGCTTCCGTCGGAGGACATAGCGCACGCACTGGAAGCGTTCGCGCAGGAAGGACGCCTCAACCTGCATATCCGCCTCCTTGCCGGGGACAACGACCACCACATCGCCGAGGCCGCCTTCAAAGGCCTTGCTCGCGGGCTGCGGACGGCGGTGGCCATCGACCCGCGCGCGGCGGACACGGTGCCGAGCACGAAGGACGTACTCTAGCCGCTGGGCAGGACGCAGGCTGTAGCATAGGGATATGCGAATCAACGGCGATATCGAGGTTCGCGACGAGGCGATCGCCGAATTCTGCCGCAAATGGCGGGTTCTCGGACGACGAGAGCTGACGCGTCGCTGAGACCCTGAACTAATACAGATAATCTTGACTCGTACACCGGGCCGCGTTATCGTGATCGCGTGCCTACCATTCAGGAACACGAAGCCCTCAACGAGCTGAAGGCGGAGGTCGTCCGCCGCGGCTGGAAGTTCAAGGACCTCGCCGATCGTCTGGGCGTCACCAACCGCCACCTTTCCGAGGTCCTGAACGGCCGCGCTCGCCTGACGCAGCGGCTCGGGCAGCAGATCCACGACGTCACCGGCATTCCGACAGCCAAGATCCCCCTGGAGACCACGATGAAGATACTCGTTTGCGACCCCATCGCCGAAGACGGCGTCGAGATCCTGCGGCGCGCGGGCGCCCAGGTCGACATAAAGACCGGCCTCGCGAAGGAGGAACTCGCGAAGACCGTCAACGGGTACGACGCCCTCGTCGTCCGCAGTGAGACGAAGGTCACGCGGGAGATCCTCGACGCCGCATCACACCTGCAGGTGGTTGGGCGGGCCGGGGTCGGCGTCGACAACATCGACGTGAACGCCGCCACGGAGAAGGGCGTCGTCGTCGTCAACGCGCCGACCGGCAACACAACGTCGGCGGCCGAGCACGCCATCGCGCTCATGCTCTCGATGTCGCGCAATATCCCTGCGGCTGCCGCGTCGCTGAAGTCGGGAAAGTGGGAGCGGAGCAAGTTCGTTGGCATGGAGGTGCGCGACAAGACCCTCGGCATCATCGGCCTCGGCCAGGTAGGCTCGGAAGTCGCCCGCCGCGCCCGTGGCCTCGAGATGCGCGTCCTCGCCTACGACCCCTTTGTTCCGGAAGAGCGGGCGCGGATGCTCGGTGTTGACCTCGCCAGCATGGACCAGATCCTCGCCGAGTCCGACTTCATCAGCGTCCACACGACGCTGACCGAGGGCACGAAGAAGCTGATCGGGGCGGAAGAGATCGCGAAGATGAAGCCGGCGGCGCGGATCATCAACACCGCCCGCGGCGGCATCGTGGACGAGGAGGCGCTCGTCGAGGCGATCACGGAGGGCCGGATAGCCGGCGCGGCGATCGATGTCTTCGAGACGGAGCCGATAACGGAGCACCCGCTCTTCGGCCTGCCCGGCGTCGTCGTGACTCCGCACCTCGGCGCTTCTACGGCGGAGGCGCAGGAGCGCGTCGCCGTCGATGTCGCGCACCAGATCGTCGCCGTGCTCAACGGCGAGCCGGCGCGCTGGGCGGTGAACGCCCCGCTGATCGATCCCGAGACCTACGCCGCTCTTGCCCCGTACGTGCCGGTCGCGCAGAAAATTGGCGCCTTGGCGGTTCAACTCCACACCGGGCAGATGGACGTTGTCGAGATCGACTACGCCGGCGAGATCACCCAGCACGACCTCACGCCCCTGAAAGCCGCGCTGATCAGCGGGCTGCTCACGCCGATCAGCGAGGAGCACGTCAACGTCGTCAACGTCGACATCATCGCCGAACGCCGAGGCATGCAGCTGCGACAGGTGCAGAGCCCGGAACACGAGATCTACGCCAACCTGATCACCGCGCGCATCAAGAGCAAGGAAGGCGAGACGGCTATCTCCGGCACCATCGCTCACGACGGGCCCCACATCGTCTCAATCGACGGTTACTGGGTCGACATACCGCCCAGCGAGGGTTACCTGCTGCTCGTCGAGAACCGCGACCGGCCCGGCATCATCGGCGCCGTCGGCACCTTGATGGGCGAGTGGGGCGTCAACATCAGCTTCATGAATGTCGGCCGCCACGAGAAGAGCGGCACCGCCCTCATGGTGCTCGCCCTGGACGATGCCCTTACCGAGGATCAGATCGCGAAAGTGCGGGAGGTCCCTGGCATCGTCGGCGTGCGCCTGGCCCGCCGCCTGATCGCCGAAGGTTAGCCGCAGGAGGCGCCTTCCCTACTCCACGGGGTTGAAGACGATCCCCGTGGGCACCTTGGGGTAGAAGAAAGTCGACTTCTGTGGCATCCGTTCGCCGGCGTCCGCCAGGTCCAGCACCTTTCGGGCGGATATCGGGTTCATGATCACTGCGTACCGCGATTTTCCGCCGCGCACGGCCGCTTCGGCCTCTGACGCATCTTCCGTGAACTGCACCGTCTCGTAGTCCTTCATCTGGTCGGTGGTCAGCCCCAGGCAGGCCTGCATGATCGCGTGGTTCGCGATCGAGTAGTCCAGCGCTTTCCACGCCGCGCTGCGGTCGCGAGGCATGACTGCATCCACGGTAGCCTGGTTCTTCACGGTCAGCAGCAGGTTGTCGCCGGACTCCCCCGCAACCAGGCCAAAGACGCTCCGGCCGGCTTGTGCCGCCACGGCTGGCATGAGGTCCCCGCTCACCCGATCGATGCTGAACATGGACTCCAGCCGCGGCCGCACTTCGTCCCAGTCGCCACCGGCGCCGGTCATCCGGTGGATGGGGAGGACCAGGAGGCCCGGGTCGTCCGCGGCGACGAGCGCGACGAGCGCGAAGTTAGCGGGTTCCTCGCCCGACCACGGCGCCGACTGCGCCTTCACTTCGTCGCGGTAGACGAGAGCGGTCTCGTAGCGGTGGTGGCCGTCCGCGATGTACAGCGTCTCGGCCTCGAAGGCGCGCTGCAGGGCGGTGACGGCCTCGGCGTCGTCGATACGGGTCACCGCGTGGCGCTGGCCGTCCTCCGTGCGGAATTCGATGGAGCGTCCGCCGTACCGGGCGGTGATCGCACCGATCCCCCCGGTACGGTCGCGGTAGAGCAGGAAGACCGGGCTGGCGTTGACCTTCGTCGCGCGCATGTTCTGGATGCGGTCCTCTTTGGGCGCGCCGAACGTCTGCTCGTGCGGAAGTACAACGCCGTCCGACCACGGCACGACGCGCAGCCGCGCGAAGAGGATTGTGCGAGTGTGGTCGGTGCCACCCTGGTTGAACGTCTGGCGGTAGAGGTAGTACGCAGGTGACTCGTCGCGGAGGAGCGTACCGTCATCGAGCCAGTGCCCCAGCGTTCGGGCCGCGTTCTCGTAGCGCGTGCCGCCGTCCGCCTTCGCGAGCTCGACTCGCACGGCGTTGTAAGGCGAGCGCGCGTACAGGCGGTCCTGCTCTTCCGGGGAGATGGTGTCGAAGGGGGGGCAGACGGCGAGAGAGAGGTCGAGCGCCGGGTTGTACCGGATCGCTCGCAGGGGGTGGACGTCTGCCATTGAGTTGAGCATAGCAGGAGCCAGGAGCCAGGAGCCAGTAGCCAGCTGTGAGTTTCTGGCTGCTGGCTCCTCGCCACGGCGCTCGGTATTGTTGGGTTGGTGCAGCACTATTGTGTATTCTGCGAGATCGTCGCCGGCCGCGAGCCCGCCGAGGTCCTGTACGACGACGAGGAGGTCATGGTCTTCCGCAACCGTCTGCGCTGGGTACCGGTGATGCTGCTCGCGGTGCCAAAGCGGCACATGGACCAGGCCGAGATGTGGCGGGACCTGGGCCGCGTGGGGGAGATCGCCGTCAGAATGGGGCAGGAGCACTGTCCAGGCGGGTTCCGGCTGCTCTCCAACTTCGGCCACGACGCGATGCAGAGCCAGCCGCACGCGCATGTCCACATCATTGGCGGCATGTTCCTGGGTGAATACGCTTAGGCGGGTCAGGCGTACCGCAGGATTGCGCCGATCCCGCCGTTCGCCCGGAGCAGGTCCGCGCCTTCCCCGTACACGAAGTTGACGGCGGCACCCGTCTCCAGCGCCCGGTCAACGGACAACTCCGCGACATCCGCCACGCGGTCAACGGCGCGCGCTGCGCACACGGGACACTGCTCGAACTCCCCGGCGGCGAAGTAATCGCAGTCCCGGCAGGCGGAGCCCCTGACGTTTAGCCCTTCCACCAGCAGCAGGGTGTCCACCCTGCCCTCGACAAGCGAGCGGACAGTGTCCGCCGTCCCAAGCACGCCTTTGCCCCCGTTGCCCGCCTCCCCGAGGACCTGCTCCACCAGCGCGACTTCCTGGATTCGCTCGTCCGCCTCGGCGGCTTCGCCGGCGCGGGCGAGGATTGCGACGTCGTTCTCTTGCTTGAAGTCCGCGTGCAACCTGGCAGTCAGGCGGCTCCGGACCGCCTCCGTAAGGAGGCCCGCGAATACACTCGTCGCATCATCCACGCCGACGACAACCAGCCGCGTGAACCCATCCTTGTAGAAGGCGTCGCGGAGCCTCGCGGCGACCTCGCGGAGGTGCATCGAGTGGTGGAAGTCGACGTGACGCTGGTAACGCGCCTGGGCCCAGCCGCCCTGGGCGTGGCGGTTGGGAAGTTCGGACTCTACGTGACTTTCCACCGTGTCCTGGCGCTGCTCCGCCAGGTAGATGCGCGCATCGCCACCGTCCAGCATCACCACGGCGAGGCGCGGGTACTCGTCAAGCGCCCGCGCCAGGAAGCGGGTTTCGGGGGCGTGTCCCGCCGATACGAGGCTGGGGACTGCCACAGAGAGTGGGTGAACCTGCCAGATGCCGTCCGGCGTTGACGAGAATATCGCCAGTCCGCGGCCGGTCTGCCGACGGCCATCGAGGAAGGCGGCGATGCGGTCGTGCTCTCGCTCGAGGATGGCGCGCTGTGACGCGTCTGCCGAGCGCAACGCCCGCCTGTATGCCCCCTTGAACTTCTTCGCCGCCTGGCTCCGCTCGTAGCCCAAGCGTGGATCAACGTTGATGTATGTGCTGACAATGCCGCTTTCGCTGCGCAGCCCCGCGAGCCGCTCGACCTCGCTGCGGGTGATCATCGCGCATCAGACGTTAGCAGCCGCTGGCTGCGTTGACGCCTGCCGGATGGTCTAACGCGGGCAGGCAAACGTCACAATCGAGACGCGTTCAGGTGGCTGTGGCCGGTTCCGGCGGCGTTATCCCGATACCCTTCAGCGCCTCGCGCTGCGCTGCGAACAGCTCCCGGCACCCCTGCTCGCAGAGGACAATCAGCTCATCCATCTGCTCGCGGGTGAACGGATGACTTTCCCCGGTGCCCTGCACTTCCACCAGTTCGCCCTCCTCGGTGGCGACGACGTTGAAGTCCACGGCGGCGCGGAAGTCCTCCTCGTACGGCAGGTCGAGCACCGGCGTCCCGTCGATCACACCGGCGCTGACGGCCGCCACGGCGCAGCGGACGGGCAGGGCGTTGTACGCCTGTTTCTCCACCAGCCCCTGCATCGCCTGCACCAGTGCCACGTAGGCGCCTGTAATCGAGGCGGTGCGGGTGCCCCCGTCGGCGAGGATCACGTCGCAGTCTACCGTGAACGTGCGCTCTCCCAGCAGGTCCAGCCGCGTGATCGACCGCAGCGAGCGGCCAATGAGGCGCTGGATCTCGGCCGTGCGGCCGGAGCTGGCGCTGCGCTCGCGCGAGGTGCGGGTCAGCGTGGAGCGCGGCAGCATCCCGTACTCCGCGGTCACCCAGCCGCCGCCGCTACCGAGGGCGAACCGCGGGACCCGGTCCTCGACCGTAACAGCGCAGAGGACGGACGTGCCGCCCATGGTGATGAGCGCCGAACCTTCGGCGTGGGGCAGGTAACCCGGCGTGATGGTGACCGGTCTGATCTCGTGGGGCCGGCGCCCGTCGGCGCGGATCATTCGCCCGCGGCCGTCGTGGTCTCGGTCGACAGGAGCTTGATCGGAACCCGCACGGCATCGTCCGGGTCCTCGAGGTTGCGGCGGTACACCCAGAGGCAGGCCGGGGTGGTCTCGCCCGTGCTGAACGGAACGCTGAACTCGAAGGGGGATAGCTTCCCCTCCTCCAGGTCGCGGGAGCGCGCCGGGTAGTCGATGACGTGCTCGCCGTCCGGCTTGACGACGCTGATCCAGAACTGCTGCTGGAAGGCGTCGACCTCGCCGCTCACGGTGATCGGGCTGCTGATCTCAGCACCCGGATCCGGACTATCAACCCGGACGAGGGAATCGTCCACGTTGTCGCCCTGGGCACAGACGTCGCCCAGTTCTTCGAGCAGCGCGTCGGCGTTGCCATCACCACCGCCACACGCCGCCAGCAGCACTCCGAGCGCAATAGTTGACAGTAGAAGGTATCTCATAGGGTCTCAGCATAATGTACGGCCTGCACCTGGGGCGAGGTTCCGGCCCGCGCGGGTGTCGTATAATCGCCGTGCGAGCGGGAGTAGCTCAGTGGTAGAGCATCTGCTTCCCAAGCAGAGGGTCGCGGGTTCGAGCCCCGTCTCCCGCTCCAGATACGATTTCGGCCTCTTAGGCAACTAAATAGACCACCTCGTTTTCGGAGGCTTAATAGGGGTCTGGACCGGCGCAGCGTTCGCCGACACCTGGCAGAGCTTGAAGGAGTCGGCCTTGTCACCCGCGAGGAGAGACCTGGTCAGCCGAACCTCCTCGTAATCGAGGACCCATCGGAGGAGGAGACGCAGAGATATCTTCGGAGGCTCGACGTAGGGGAGGACAAAATTGTCCTACCCACCCCGGACAAGAATGTCCGCCCTTACAAAGAAGAAGAAGGAGAAGAAGAAAGACAAAACCTCGTTAACGACGAGCAAGCTCATTGGAAAGAGGGACGAGCGGTTGGCTTAGCGTCAATCCCGGCGGCGAAACGGGAGTACTTCGCCCAGCAAATGCTTGAAGTCTTGGGCGACCGGCATAGCCTCGGTTACTACAGGCGAGTCGCCCAGCGGGTGGAGCCTCACAGGATTTTCGAGGCACTCAGCATAGTTAAGCAGATGGCGAGGGAGGGACGAATTCTCAGAAACAGAGGTGCCTTATTCGTAAATCTAGTTGCGCAGCATGCCACTTCTGCCAGGACATGATTTGTCAGGCCTGCGATAATCCTAGAGGAGGATATCTTGGACATATACGACCTCAAGCCCGGCGATAAGATTCGCACGATCGACGGCTCGATCGCTGAAATACTGAACGAAACACAGGATGGCAAATGGATTCTGGTTCGCTACCTCGAAGGCACTGGGGACCCAGCGTTGATCGGGACAGAGGATCTTTGCGCTGAAGATGAATTAGACGAGCTGATCGCTCACCAGACGGGTTCAACCGGAAGCTAATCAGATGATGAATAAGGAACGGACTGAGTCCACCCTGACGAACGAAGAGATAGCGCGTATCTGGCAGTGTGGGACTTGTAACGTGACGCTGCAGTCAGATGGTGATCTGCGCCGATGTCCCTCTTGCGGACGCTTTGCCAATGTGCGGTACCTGCTCCTGCGCGAACAAGTGGAAGCAAGAGCGAAGAAACAACGTGACACTCAATAAACTGATCGGGCTACACAATCTTCCAAGTGGGCTCGCAGGTGGCTCTAGCGGGTATTGGTCGTGCGCCGGAATAGGGCGGGCAGACTTGCGCCGAGAGGTCCAGTATGGCCAACCGGAATGACGGTCAGTCCGTATCCGGTATCAGGCGGGCAGGGGCTTTCAAACCAGCTTTCGCTCGCCTACGAATTAGATAATGAGGCCCAAGTATCGAGAGAACACCTCCAACCAACCCCTGATCTGTCCAGGCGCGAGTTTAGAGCACCTCCCTGACTTATAATCTTCCTCAACCCCGGGGCTGACATTCGAGCCATCCCCACACTCGTGTCGACGACTGGGGTAGCGCTCAAGATCATCGCTGAAGGAGGAAGGGCCAGTGCCCGGCCGAAGTAAGACCGTCGTCGACACGTTCGACATAGTTAGTCCGAGGGCAGACGCCCTGATGGAGTCCCTGCGCGCCACGGGCTACTCTCTGCCCGATGCTATTGCCGACCTGATCGACAATAGCATCACCGCAGATGCAAGAAACGTACGGCTTAACTTCCATTGGGCAGGTTCCGATTCATGGGTTTCTATCGAGGACGACGGTCGGGGGATGTCCGAGTCTAGGCTCGTGGAAGCAATGAGAATGGGTTCCACCAGCCCGCTGGAGGAGCGCGCTCCAGCGGATCTAGGACGGTATGGCTTGGGAATGAAGACCGCATCGATCTCCCAAGCGCGGTCCGTTACCGTGGCAAGCAAGACCACACGTGACAGTGCCACCGCCGTTCGCCGGTGGGACCTCGATTACCTCGCGGAAAGCAAGGACTGGCGACTGTTGAGGAGCGCCACCGAGCGTGGTCTGGGACTGCTCACGCACTTGGATGAAGTACGTCATGGAACTCTCGTTATCTGGGAGAGGCTTGACCGATTGGTTGGCTCGGCAAAGGCGACAGACGCCCGGTCACGTAGGCATTTTCTTGACGCTGTGAGAATCGTGGAACAGCACGTGGCAATGGTGTTTCACCGATTCATGACGGGATCGCGAGCTGTAGCGTTCTGGATCAACGAGCAGCGAATTGATCCTTGGGATCCGTTCTTGACTCAAAATGCTGCAACACAGCAGTTACCAAAAGAACGCCTCGGGCCCGCTGGCTCCTCCATCAAGGTGGAGCCGTACGTGCTCCCACACCATTCGCGGTTCAAGACACCTGACGAGCACGCTGCCGCCGGAGGGCCCGCAGGTTGGAACGCCCAACAAGGATTCTACGTCTACCGCAATCGCAGACTCCTCTTACCCGGCGATTGGTTGGGCTTGGGATATCGCAAGGAAGAACACTACAAACTAGCCCGCATTCTCATCGACCTTCCTAATTCGCTCGACCATGAATGGGATATCGATGTCAGGAAGTCGAAGGCTCGCCCGCCTCTAGCGTTGCGCGACGAGCTGAAGAGAATAGCACGGGTGACACGCGAGCGCGCTGTGACTGTGTATCGTCATCGAGGCAAGACCATCTCCCGTACGAATCTCAGCGGCCCTGTCTTCGTTTGGAACCGCAAGATCAAGAACAAGAGGGTATCGTACGTCGTGAACCGAGAGCACCCGGTAGTACGTGAGACCCTTCGTAACAAGGCTAATGATGGCCCTTCGATCAGTCGGCTGCTGCGACTGGTCGAAGAGTACATCCCGATCCAACAAATTTGGATCGATGCCGCGGAAGGCGACGAGAACCAGAGTCAGCCATTCGAATCCGCAGCATCGCGAGAAATAGTCGAGTTGATCCAGTTGCTGTATCGAGCCTACCGCAGCTCTGGATTGACCCACCAAGATGCGCTCGACCGACTCAAGGCAACGGAAGGTTTTGGAGACCGTTTCGAGCTGGTCGACCAAGCCCTCCTCGAATTGAAACAGAATGGAGCATCATGAGCGACTATCAGACAGCTCGCGCCATTGCTCTAAATCTGCTCAATCTAGGCGATCCTCTTGACGAAGCACGGATCAGACCTGCCGTCGAAAACGCCGTTAAAGCCATCAGAGATCAAGGCGGTGGAGCAAGCATCGACGTCGAACTCCTCATCCGGGACCTTGAGAGCAACCTCAATACACTTGTCGGCTTCGCTGCGACCCTAACGGACCCAGCTGGCAGTCACGTTCCCTGGCTCGCTGAGCGACGGGCCGAAATCAATTGGTCTTTTTCCAGAAGGTACGAGCGGTATCTCAGAGAATCCCGTGGATGGGCCACTCGTACACTACTACGAAATAATGAATTGACCGACCAAGTACTCGGGTTCCTGGAAGACCCGCGGCGACCTGGACCTTGGGACAGGCGCGGCATGGTCGTCGGGCAAGTCCAATCGGGCAAGACCTCGAACTACATCTGGCTGATCTGTAAGGCAGCCGACGCCGGCTACAAATTCATTGTGGTCCTCACGGGCACAACAAATAGCCTTCGTGCCCAAACTCAATTGCGCATCGACGAAGGATTCATCGGCTGGGACACGCGACTGAACTTGGCGCTTGATGTGAACAACCGCCCCGTCGGGGTCGGCACACTTGTTGGAGAGCAGGGACTACGTCCGATTCCATCGACAAATGCCGAGGAACATGGCGATTTCCGCCTACAAATCGCGAATCAATTCAATGTGCGACTCGGGGGCGATCCCGTCATCATGGTAGTCAAGAAGAACGGCGGTGTACTCAGGAACCTCATCCGCTGGGCACGGTCCCTAAGTCCCGTAGGGCCTGATCAGCCAATCCCCAACACTCCGTTACTGCTAATAGACGATGAAGCCGACTACGCTTCGATCAATGTGAGGCGTGTTGAAGACGAAGACCCAACAGTAATTAATCGAAGAATCAGGGAGCTGCTCAACACCTTCGATTCGAAAGCGTATGTCGGGTATACTGCAACTCCATTCGCGAACATCTTTATCTTGCCGGATCAGGACTCTGACCAGTTTGGTGAAGACCTGTTTCCCCGAGATTTCCTCATCAATCTACCGGTGCCCTCAAATCACGTTGGGCCGACGAGAGTATTTGGACTACGCGAGGACCAAGCCGCCAATATCGAACCAGTTGAACCCTTGCCATTGGTTCGAAAAATTGACGACAATAGCGACTTTATTCCCAACGGACATCGTAAGGACTGGGTAATCCCTGATCTCCCCGCGAGTCTTCGTCAGGCCTTGCGTGCCTTCGTTCTGGCCTGCGCGGCGCGCGAAGCCCGTGGTCAATCTAAAGAGCACAACTCTATGCTTGTTCACGTTACCCGGTACGTCGACGTTCAAGCACAAGTGGCCGAGTTCGTGGCAGAGGAACTGTCGGATCTCCAGAACCGTATTCGATACGGTGATGGGGACTATCCCATGCCTATTTTGGACGAGTTGAAGGATTTGTGGGTTCGGGACTTCGAAGTTACGTCCGCGGCGACTCAGGTCCTAGACGAAGAGTTGTCAGTCGGGTGCGGACCGCTAGGCTGGGATGAGGTTCGGCAGCACCTAACCACCGCTTCTCAAAAGATCCAAGTAAAGACCATAAATGGATCGGCTAGGGATGTGCTCGATTACTGGGACCACCCAGACGGTTTGAGCGTGATAGCGATAGGCGGCGACAAACTGTCGCGTGGCCTGACACTTGAAGGCCTGAGCATCAGTTATTACCTTCGCACCTCTCGCATGTACGACACGCTTCTGCAGATGGGTCGATGGTTCGGCTATCGGCCGGGCTACGCCGATCTTTGCCGCCTGTACACGACAGACGAGCTTGCGGAATTCTACACCCATATAACCATGGCCACCGAGGAGCTGAAGCAAGACTTTGAAATCATGGCTGATCGGGGCATGACCCCACGTCAGTTTGGACTGCGAGTTCGAACGCACTCCGCGGGTTTGGTGGTTACCGCAGCAAACAAGATCCGTTACGGCACGAAAATGCAGCTGTCGTACTCCGGAGACAGGAGCGAAACGATTTCGTTCAGCCGTGACCCAGCCATCATCCGTCGTAACTATGAGACCGTTGATCATTTCCTCTCTCGGCTTGACAACGCACCGCACTCGGTCGGCCAAAATTGGCTGTGGGATCACGTATCTGGATCTGCTGTGTCTGATCTGCTAAACACCGTCGTTGTTCATGAATCTTCTCGACGCGCCCGAGGCGATTTACTCGCGAAGTACATATCTTCGCAGATGGAGAAAGGCGGCCTCCTCGATTGGACGGTTGCCGCAATCTCGCTGGCGGGCACACGAGCCCAGACCTTGGGCGGAGTGGATGTACGACCAGTCCATCGAGAGCAGTATCCCAAGGATGTGACTGACTCCGCGGATGTGTATCGCATCAGGGTCCTCGTAAACCCTGAAGATGAGAGCTTGGACTTAACCGAGGCTCAGAAAGATAGAGCCCTCAGGCTAACTCTTGAGTTTTATCGCGAGCACAGGGAAGGTTCGCGGTATCAAACCGAGCCAACAAGGCCGGGGGGCCCGTTCATCCGGCGTGCTCGCGACCCTGCTTCAGGCCTGCTACTGATCTACACACTTGACGAACCAACTAATGCGGGTAGCCCGTTCTTGGGGTTCGCGGTGAGTTTCCCGAAGACGGACGACGACACCCCAATTGAGT